>JBATWU010000151.1:0-59097 GCA_049672825.1 Pusillimonas sp. | reverse complement strand
GCGTGGGCCTGAGCGCGCTGCTGGCGGCCGCCGCTTCCGGCGCGCGCCGTATCGTGGCCGTCGATCTTTCCGACGAAAAGCTGCAGTTGGCCAAAGAGCTGGGGGCAACGCATTTGGTGAATCCGCGGAACATCGCCAGCGACGCCGACCTTCTGGATGCCGCGGGCGGCCCCGTGGATTATGGCTTCGATATGGCCGGCGCGGTGCCGGCTTTCGAAACCGCCTACAAGCTTACGGCGCGCGGCGGCACCACCATCACTTCGGGCCTGCCCAATCCCGGTGCGCGATTCCAGTTGCCGCTGGCGCAGATGGTGGGCGAAGAGCGTGAAATACAGGGAAGCTACCTGGGTTCCGGCGTACCGTCCGTCGACATCACGCGCTACATAGATCTGTACAAGGCCGGCCGCCTGCCGGTCGACAAGCTTTTGGGTAAAACCTTCACCCTTGATGAAATCAATGAAGGTTTTGATCACCTGGCGTCGGGCAGCAGTCTGCGTGACGCCATCGTTTTGTAGTTTTGTAATCTTTCTGGAGACAATCCATGTTTTTGAAGAATAAGATTGGCGGCCTGGTTGCCGCCATGATGCTGGCCGCTGGTAGCACGGCTGCCATCGCCGCCGAGAAGCCCGCTGCATTGAACGTCGGCATTTCCACCTATCTGTCCGGCTCGGCTTCGGTGTTTGGCGTCCCCGCCAAGGAAGGGGCCGACATCCTCATCGCAGACATCAACGCCAAGGGCGGGATAGGCGGAGTCCCCGTCAAGGTGACCTATATCGACGAAGGCGGCGGCAGCGAGAAACTGCTGTCCGAATACCGCCGCCTGGCCGAAGGCGGCACAGACGTCATGCTGTCGGCCATTTCCAGCGGCCACTGCGGTATCGTCGCTCCCGTGGCCGAAGACCTCAAAGTCCTGAACATTCTTTGGGATTGCGGCACGCAGAACGCCCTGGAAGAAAAAGAGCTCAAGTATGTCGTACGCACGCAGGCCAACGCCACAACCGAAATGGTCGCCCAAGTGCTTTACCTGATGAAGGTCAATCCCGATTTCAAGACCCTGGCCATCGTCAACCAGGATTACGCCTGGGGTCGCGACTCGCGCGATATCTTCCTGGCCGCCCTGAAGAAATTCAAGCCGGACGTCAAAGTAGTGGCCGAAATGTTCCCGAAATTCGGCGCTTCCGATTTCTCGACGGAAATCAGCCGCCTGCAGGCTTTGCGCCCCGATGTGATTCTTTCCACTTCCTGGGGTGGCGATCTGGACAACTTCGTGCGCCAGGCCTCGCAGCGCAACCTGTTCAAGAACTCGACCTTCGTGCTGTCCCTGGCCGAGAGCTCGCTTGAGCGCCTGGGCAATGCCTTGCCCGAGGGCGTCATCGTGGGTGCCCGCGGCGATCACTACTGGCTGCATCCCGAAACCAAGGACGACCCCGCTCATAAAGAATTCGTCAAGAAATTCCACGACAAGACTGGTTCGTATCCCATTTACTCCGTGTATCACATGGCGCAGGCGCTGGCTGGCCTGAAAGCGGGCTTCGAAAAAGCCATTGCCGACAACAACGGAGAATGGCCCACCACCGAGCAGGCGGCCGCCGCCATGCACGATGTCAGCTTCAAGGCCTACGGCCGCGAGGTCACCATCGATCGTGCCGATGGCCAGGGTCTTGAAGCCCAGCTGTTCGGCATCACCACATCTTCCAGCGACCATTCCTTCAAGGTCCTGAAAGACATGATGATTATTCCGGGCGAGCTGGTAACGCCTCCTTCCGGTGTCAACACCTTCGAGTGGATCGAGAAGAACCTGACGGCCGACGTGCTGAACAGCGACAAGCTCGCCACGTTCTGATCAAGGCTTGACTCCATCAGGGCGGCGGCGGGTTTGCCGCCCTGATGACACCTTAGACGTCGGCCGGCATGGCAGTTGCTGCTTCGGAAGCTCAACCACAAGAAGCTAAAAATGCAATAGCTTAAAGACGTGATGAGTCACAGCGTAAAGATACTGAATCCTGATGCCACCATCAAGGATGCCCCGGTTCGCGCATGCATTGATGCGCCGCCTGGGTCGTGAAACACCCGGCCGGTGCCGCGGCGGCAGTCAAGGTGGGGACATGCCTGCGCGTGTTTCTTTCTGCTTAAAGTCTCCGCTGCCCAATTCGGTAACGCCATCGGTTGGTGTATTGAGCGATTGCTCCACCGCTTGGATAATCCTGTCGCGTCCCCGCTCGAAGGCGTCCAGCAGAGCACTGCCGCTTGCGTCCCGCGCGCCGAAAGACTGCAGCAGCGCATCGGCCGAAATTGCATAGAAACGCTTTTCGTCGTTGTTGACCCAGACAAAACGGATATATCCGTCTTCGTACTTTGCTTCGGTTTTCTTGGCAAATTCGCTCATGGGAATCTCCTTGGCGGGACTGGAACGCGGATAGCTCTATGGTAAAGGCGAAAGCATGTGCTGGCCATCGCTTTGGGCATATGGTGGTTCGTGTCAATCGTTTCGTCTGAACCAGGGCTGTTGCCCTGCCGTCAGCGCAAGCCCATCGAATGAGGGTCTCGAGCTCTCTGGATTCTGGACGGGAATACAGTTTAGACAGGAGCAAATACTTATGTTCAAGAAGATTCTGATTCCCACTGATGGTTCGTCCTTATCGGATCAGTCCGCTAATGCCGGATCAGCACGGGTATGGCCCTGGCGCAGGGCCGCATCCCATCAGGCGGCCACGCCGCCATGGGCCTGGTGACGAATCAGGCGCGCGTAGGTTCCGCCCCGAGCCAAGAGGTCGGCGTGCGTGCCCTGTTCGGCCAGCCGTCCCTCGTCCAGCACCAATATTTGATCGGCCTCGCGGACAGTCGATAGACGATGCGCAATCACCAGGGTGGTGCGCTCGCGCATCAATGCATCAAGCGCGCCGCGTACCTGCAACTCGCTCAGGGTATCCAGATGCGACGTGGCTTCATCCAGGATCAGAATGGGTGCATTTTTCAAGAAGGCGCGCGCAATCGAAATACGCTGGCGCTGGCCTCCCGACAATTGGACGCCGCGCTCGCCGACGCGTGTTTCAAGCCCTTGTGGCAGCGTCGCCACGAACTCGGACAGCGCTGCGCGATGCAGCGCTGTGTGCACGTCAGCCTCACTTGCCTCGGGACGGGCGAGCCGGATGTTGGCTGCCAGCGTGTCATTAAACAGATAGGTGTCCTGTGTCACCAGCGCGACATGATCACGCAGATTGTCCAGCTCGAGTTCCCGGATGTCGGTGCCGCCGACGCGGATCGCACCCGACTGCACATCCCAGAAGCGGAGCAGAAGGCTGGCGATCGTGCTCTTGCCCGCGCCCGAAGCACCCACCAGTGCCGTGGTGGTGCCGGGTTGGATTGAAAACGAAAGGGCATCCAGCGTTGGGCGCGAGGCGCGAGCGTAGCGGAACTCGACCGCGTCGAACTCGATCGGCAGCCCACCTTGCGCGGGCGCCAGCCGCTGCGGCCCATCGGTGACGGGTACGGGTTCGTGCGCCACTACGTGCAGGCGACGGCTGGCGGCAATCGTATCGGCCAATTGCCGGCTCACCTGGGAAATTTCGGACACGGGCAGGAAGGTCGCAACCGCAACGAGCACCAGCAGCGGCACCATGGCCGGATCGAGCGCGCCCGCGCCGGCCAGCAGCGCGCCGGTGATGGCAACAGCCAGGCCGCCCAGTCCCGTGGCTACTTCGAACCAGGCGCTTTGCGCCGACAGATCATCAAGGATAGCCCGGCGCCCAATACCATAACGTTCGGCAATCTTCAGAAACTGCGCGCGGCGGCGGGCCGTGGCTTGAAAGGCAGTGAGATCGGCCAAGCCCTGGATGGTGTCCGTCATGTGCGCGCTCATCTCTCCCAGCGCGCTGCGGGCTTGCTCGCCCAACGCGTCGATGCGCCGCCTGCCGCGCACCGGCGAGAACAGGGCATAGGCCAGGAAGGGCAGCAGCGCCAACGCCACCGGCCAGCTATAGACCGCCAGGAACCCCAATACGGTTGCAGGCACCACCACCGACACGATCGCCGGCGCGATCGTGTGCGCGTAGAAGTATTCGATCATCTCCACGTCTTGCGTGGCCAGCGCGACCAGATCCCCGGAGCGGCGCTCCAGCAGGTAGGCCGGTGCGAGCTGTTCGAGCTTCTCGTAAAGATCGATGCGCATGTTGGCCAACAGCTTATAAGCCATGGCGTGCGCCAGCCACGACTCCAGCCAGTGGAATAGGGCGGCCAGCGGAGCCACGACCAGCAGCGCACCGATCAGCAGGCCGACAGGCTCTCCGTTGCGCAGCGCCGCGACCACCAGCGCGCTCAACGCGCCCACGCCGATAAAGGCGGCCACGCGCGCGACGCCAAGCGCGATGGTGACTGCCAACGTGCCGCGCCAGGGCCGCACCACCGACATCAGCGTGGCCAGCACGGTACGCCAGCCCACCAGGATGGCGTCGTCATCGAGCGCACGCGGCGCCGGGCCTGCGCTATTGCTGGCTGCGACAGCGGGTTGCCGCTTTGCTTCGGGTTGGGCCGGCGCCTGGCGGCCGGCGGCCTGCTCACGCATCAACTGGTAGTAAAGGCCACCGGACCGCATCAGTTCCTCGTGAGTGCCGGATTGAACCACGCGGCCCTGGTCCAGCACCAATGTCCGGTCCGCGTTGACCACGCTGGCCAGACGGTGCGCCAGGATAAGGGTCGTGCGTCCGACCATGAGCCGGTCCAATGCCTGCTGAATCAAGGCTTCGTTTTCCGAGTCGACCGAGGACAGCGCTTCGTCGAGAATCAGAATGGGCGCATCGCGCAGCAGCGCCCGGGCAATGGCGACACGCTGGCGCTGTCCCCCCGACAACTGCAAGCCCCGCTCGCCCAACTGCGTTTCGTAGCCGTCGGGCAGGGACATGATGAAGTCGTCGATATTGGCCGAACGGGCTGCGGCGCGTACCTGTTCGCGGGTAGCGTCGGGACGGCCAAGACGGATGTTTTCGTCCAAGGTGCCGTGAAATAGCGTAATGTCCTGGCTGACCAGGGCGATGCGCGACAGCAATGCGTCCGTGGAAAGTTCGCGCACGTCGTATCTGCCCACCCGGATGCCGCCGCTCTGCGCGGTGGCCTCGCGCAAGAGCAGCCGCACGATGGTGGATTTGCCGGCGCCGCTGGGGCCGACCACGCCCACGCGCTCGCCCGCCGCGATTTCGAAGCTCAGGCCGTGATGCGCCGCACGGTCGGATTGGTATGAGAACACCACATTATCGAAATGAATGCTGGGTTCGAGTTGCTTGGGCGCCAACCCTTGCTCCGACGCCGCATCGGCACGACGCGCATCGTTAAGCGCATGGATACTGGCAGCCGCCGATTGTCCGAGCATGCCTTGATGCAGCACCGAGCGCAGGTCGCGCAATGGACGAAAGATCTCGGTGCCGGCCATCAGTACGATGAGCAGTGCCTCCAGGCTCATCTCGCCTTGCAGCACGCGTGTAGCGCCCAGCGTGATGGCGAGCGCGGCGCCCAGGGCTACGCCCAGGTCGCTGATACCGCGGGTGAGCACGCTGACCGACAGTACCCAGAATGTCTGGTCCGATAGCCGGCGAGCCCGCTCGGCCAGGCGCCGGCCGAAGCTTTTGCCTTGCCCGAAGGCCTTGAGCGTGGGCAGACCCTGCACGGCGTCGAGGAAGTCTTCACCGAATTCGTTAAGTGCGCGAGCGCGTGCCCGGCTGGCGCGCCGATCCAGTGCATGCACCACCGATGGTCCGAACAGGGAAAATAGGGCGGCGGCCAGCAGTACCGCCGCCGTGGGCACATCCCAGAATGCGATCACGGCAAAGATAGCCAGCGGCGCGATCAGCGAGATTGCGACCTGGGGTAGATAGCGACCGAAAAAGGTCTGCAGCTGTTCCACACCGTCGATGACGCTGAGCATCACACCGCCGGTGCGCTGGCTCGCAAACCAGGCCGGGCCCAGGGCGACAATACGATCGTACAGACCGGCGCGCAGGGTTTGCTGGATCGTGGCCGCGCTGCGGTTGGCCTGCACGGCACGCAGGTGGTCCAGCCACGCGCGTGCCAGCACCATTGCCGCCGCGCACGTGGCGGGCATTAGCCATTGCTGCCAAGGCTGCTGATCGAACACACGGGCCAGCAGTTGGCCCAGGAAGACATAGCGGGCAATGCCGGCCAGCAGGGCCAGCAGCCCAAGCAGCACGCTGCCAGCCATCCGCGCACGCAAGCCGGCGGTCATGCGCCATAGGCGGTAATCAAAATACATGACGACTCCTTTCGATCATTGCATCTTACTTGCCCAATTAACAAGCGAAAATCGATAGTTTTTCAATCATGGGTCAAGTTATACTCAACTCATGCCCAAACGTCTGCCCACCTATCTGTCCCAGCATATGCCACCATTGGCGGCCTTACGTGCATTCGAGGCAGCGGCCCGCCTGGGAAGCTTGAGTCGGGCGGCGGCTGAACTGCACGTTACCAAGAGCGCAGTCAGCCATCAATTGCGCGCGCTGGAGTCGGATTTGGGTGTAATCCTTCTGCACCGTGGCGGCACCGTCAGAAGGGCGGAGGTGACCGAGGCGGGCGCCGATCTGTTGGCTTCCGTGCGGCAGGCGCTGACCTTGCTTGCCAGCGCTTGTCGTAATACTCGCGTGGCGGCGGCTGGCCGCGGCCGCCAGACGCTCAATCTGTCGGTCAACCCTTCGCTTGCCTCGCTGTGGCTTGCACCACGCATAGGCCGGTTCATTGCGCTCCATCCGGGCATAGATGTGCAGGTGTTTCTGCACGCGAATCTCGATCCAGCCTGGCAGACGCAGGACATCGATCTGGCTATTCTGCATGTTCGCGACAGCGGAACGCTTGGGCCGGTGCCGGGTGACCTGCCATTCCTGGCGGAGACAGTGGTGCCAGTGTGCAGCCCGGCGCTGGTGCCGCTGCAGCGGCGTACCGATCCGCATGTACTGCTGGAGCATCGCTGGCTGCTCGAGCGCCATATCGAAAGTCCCGAAACGAGCTGGAACATATGGTGTGCCCACCTGGGCATAGACGATAGTCAACCGCAGGAAGCGATCGTGATGAGCGGTATGAGTACGCTGGTTGCGGCGGCAGCATCGGGCGTTGGCATTGCCCTTGGCCGAGCCCCGTTAATCGATGAAGAACTGGACAGTGGTCGCCTTGTGCCATTGGTGCCGCAGGCACGGATGGCAGGCTCATGGGGCTATGTAATGCGTCAGCAAAGCCACCGGCCCATGAGCGGGGCGCTTCCGGCCTTAGTGGAGTTCCTGATTGAAGAGGGCCGCGCCAGTGTGGCGCTGCGCTCGCAACTGCGGGCTGGCGCCTAGACCTGCGGCGCTGAGTGTTATCGCTTGCTGGCGGTCCGCCGGCCGTAGGTTGACCCGTACTCGTGTGCGGCTAGAGGCCTCGCCGCGCAGCTCAAACGAAGCCATTCACCTTTCCCCTTAATGTCGAATCTTGGGGACCGTATAGGGGACAAACTGGGGGCATGACAATCAGGTTTCATAGGGTGATTGTCGGGAATTTTTTGGGGACTGTTCCCAAGGAACAGAGCGGATAAGATTAAAAAAAACCCCAAAAAATCAATAGATTAGTGGGGTTTCTGGCCAAATTCCATGGTGCCGATGAGAAGCACCTAAGCATTGAAATCCATTGATCGTATAGAATCAATAACTATCAAAATCAATGGGTTCCGGGGATTGGTGGGGTTGCTTGGATTGCCGAATATCAAATATTCCACCATTCAGGCCCCATAAATGCCCCATTTCGACATGGCAAGCATCCAAAAGATCGATAAGGGCTACAGAGTCCAAATTAAAAAGATGGGCGTTCGCGACAGTCAGATTTTCCCGACTCGTCGCGAAGCCGTTGAGTGGGCGGCAAGGCGGGAATCGGAAATCGTCACTAAGAAGAATACCCCAAAAGGCGACCGTACGTCATTGCGCGAAGTCCTCCGGCAGTATGCTGCGGACGTGTCGCCTACAAAACGTGGCAAGGACAAGGAAATTATCCGCCTGAAAGCCTTCGAGAAATACGAACTGCCGCTGGATCTCCCGATCTCTCAGGTGACGGCGCAGCACATTGCAGACTTTCGTGACGACAGGCTAAAGGCCGTGCAACCGTCCTCCGTTCTGCGGGAACTCAATACCCTTAGTTCGGTGTTTGAAACCGCAAAGCGTGAATGGGGGTTGATGAGCAATAACCCATGCAAGGACATTCGACGCCCGAAAGCGCCACGCCATCGTCACAGGGTATTGACGTGGCGAGAGATCAGGGCAATGCTGCGCCGGCTCGACTATCCGCGCAAAGGCGGGCGAGTTGAAATACCAAAGCAGGCCATCGCGGTCTGCATGGTGGTAGCGCTTAGGACGGGAATGCGGGCGGGGGAATTGTGTTCGCTGACTTGGCGCAACGTGCATGATCGATACGTGCACTTGCCAACGACAAAGAACGGTAAAGCGCGGGACGTACCATTGTCTAGAAAGGCAAAGGCAGAAATCGAGCGGATGCGCGGCTGGAATGAAGAATTGGTTTTTGGGATCACTGCGGCATCGCTCGATGCGCTTTTTAGGAAGTATCGCGAGTCGCTAAATATGTCCGGCTTTACGTGGCATGACACCCGGCATACGGCTGCGACTATGGTTTCAAAGAAAGTAGACGTTTTGACCTTGTGCAAAATCTTCGGGTGGTCAGATCCCCGAATGGCGATGATTTACTACAACCCAAGCGCCAATTCAATTGCCGACATGCTTGGTTAAATAGCGACGCAACTCAGCGCCAGTGATGCGGCCATCTACCGGACGAATCTTGCCCTCTGCGATGCGCCGTTGTAGCGTGTTGTAGCTCACCCCAAGGCGCTCACAGGCGTCTTTGTAGTGGTAGCACACCATATCCTCGATTGCGTGATTCGCCCCTATGCGGGCCGCTTCGACAAGCATAGACTGTAATTCGTGTCGTTCGATTGTCAACATAATCCCTCCTTTAAATCACTCAGCCGACCCACGCAACCAGTGCTGAATCCACAGCGCCGTCGGGAATGCAAAGAAGCCCAGAATCAGGCCCATGAAGAATGCGGTAGCGGTCATGCAGGCTCCTCAAACGTTTGATCAACGGGCGCTGTCAATACGCGCTGGCCGTTGACGATGGTGATGGCGACTAGCTCGCCGTTGATTAGGGCGTAGCGGGTCATGGCTCGGCAGCTGTCAAGGAATCCTTGACGGCTGGGGCGGCGGGTTGGGGGGCGACCCCTGAACCAAATGCAGAGACTGGCACGGCGTCAAACACTTGGCCTGGGTCGCTATAGTTTCTTACGCGACGGGCTTGCTGTAATAGCGCCTTCACCTGATCACCCCACCCCTGCCGGTCAAGGGCGATGGCAGCGCGGGCATGTTCGTTCAAACATTTCCTTATTTCGGACGGCACCAATCCTGCAAGGTTGTCCATCTTCGACCACTCGGGCAGCGGCGGTAGTTTGTAGTCTTGTGTCATTGTGGCTCCCTTTCTTTTAACTCCGCTGGCACGCAAATAAACCTGTTGTATGTCCTGCCAAGTTGCTGGTGAATTTCAGCTTTTGTTGTTTCGCAGGCTTTTTGGCTGCTCAAATGCGCCAACGTATTTGGTGTGCCGTGTATGCCCGATGCGAAAGCAATCAGTAGCCATACTTTTGTGATAATCATTTCCCATCCCCCTCAATGCGGCGGCGAGTAATTTCGTAAATCTCAACCGGGCCATCCTGGCTGTATACCGCTGCGTAATGCTGGATTTCCCGCAAAGCATCTTCACGCTTGCCAAAGGTCGAGGCCATCGGTGTGCCGTCTTGGATTAGCTCGAATTCAGCATCCTCCCAATCCTGCGATTGCAGGGCGGCTCGATCTTTCCACCCATACCACATCGCTTCAACGGACTCATGAACGAATCTAGGATTGCCCCAAACGTCGGGAGTTTCTGAAAGATCGAATAGCGCACCGTAATGTTTCCTAAACGCCTCGCGCTCTTGTTCGTCAGTCTTGGTGCTCATGATTGCTCCTGTTGTGCGAGTGCGGCGCGGGCAATTTTGGTGGCGTCTCCACGTACCGCCTCTGGGTGCGAAATTTCCTGCAGGGCGAAAAAGAATTTATCTCGCTCAGCCAGCAAGGCGCGGATGGCTTCGGGGTTGGCGGCGGCGATGTAGAACGCGGTTCTCGTTTGAACGTTCCGCATCTTCTCTGTCGGGAACTGCACCCAAGCCTCATAAGCCACCAAGTCTTTCTTGATATCGGCGTTCGCTGTGCTGAATGCTGGCCATTGCTTATGCTGGTAAGGCTCTGGCCCTTGCATGTGTATTTCTAGCCCAGCGCCTGAGACGTCCTTAGCCACCCACGGCCCCGGCGTAGGCCCGGCACCCAGCGCCGCCCGCAAATCTGCATATCCGCCACTCATAGCGGCCCCGCCACAACAAAGAGAAGGCCCACGCCGGTTATGACGCCCATCAAGAAGGCCACTATGGTCATGATGATCCAGGGCAGATCGTGATCGGTAATGTTTTCGTTATCCATGAAAGCTCCAGATAGAGGTGCAGGCAAGGCCGGAGAGGATTAGGAGGGTGGTCATGCGACGGCCTCGGTTTCTTTTGCCTCTTCCTCCTGCGCTACCGCAATCGCCCAAACGGGAGCCGTTTTTGCCCCCTTCGAATCATCCCGGTACGGCATGATGATGCCCACCATGTCGAAATCATTCAGGCTATTGCATGTGACTAGAGCAGCCCCTTCGCCGTTCTGAGACATGGAAACCGAGTAGTGGCCACTAGCACCCAAGTCGCTGGCCGCGTCTTGAAGGTTCTTTAATAGGCGGGTGTTATAGTTGCCAGCCACGCCGGATGTCTCTTTGGGCGTAACGCCGCGCCAGTGGGGGTATTTGGCTTCTATGCCCTCAAACTGGATGTGCCCACACGTAGGTAGCGGCGCGACCCATTTGCCGTCCTGAAACACAAGATCGATCATGTGCGCGTCTTTCTTTTTTCGCCCCTTTGTGAGCATGGCGACTATCTCATTGGGGACGATGACGCTTGTCGCCTCCGGAACTTCGTTCGATGCTTGCCGTCGAATCGCGACCAAATGATGGCCGTCCGTCGCAACGCATACAGTTTCGTTCCCGGCGGCTTCGACATAGACGCTATTCAGGTAATAGCGAATGTCGTACTTGGCTGACACACGGGATGCGGCCTTGAGCGCCTTTACGCTTACTTGGATGGTTTGCATAATTCACCCCACCCCTTTATTAGAGGGGCGGGCCTTTGGTGGTGGAATTGGTTACTTCACGCTCAGTCTGAAGCCCTGCACGAGCCTGGCGCCCGGTACGTCAGCTTTGTCTTTCAGCGCCTGGGCGATCAGCTTCTTGTCAGGCACCGGGGCGGGTGGCGGCGGGTCGGTCAGGTAGTGGGTGGGCAGTTGGCGCTCGTCGAAGATATCGACCTTGGGCGGGTTCTTGGCGATGCTGATGGAAAACAGCGGCGCGTCGATACGCTGAATATCGCAGGCCAGCATGTTGTCCAGCACGTACTTTCGTAGCGCTTCGGCCTTGGCAATCCGGGACTTCTTCAGGTCTTGCAGGCGCTTGATTTCCGCGTCGATGGTTGGCACATCAGCTTCGAGCGTGCGGGCTACCATTTCGCAGCCCTGCGCCTTGTCGGCTATCTGCTCGGGCAGGCCGGATGCCTCGATGGTGTCGGCGATGGTATCGGGGTCGAAGTCACGATCTGCCAGCATCATGGCCAGCGCTCGGTATTCGGCTGTTAAGTTATAAAGCGCGGGTGTGCTCATGTTCTATCCGGGCAGCTTATTAGGCCGCCCGGCCTCGTGGCTAAAACGGGATTAGATCGTCGTCGAGATCGGCAACAGAGGCTGCTTGCAGGGCCGCTGGCCGGGGCTGCTGTCGTTGTTGCGCCGGCTGGCTATCGTCACGCTTGCCGCCCTGCAATTCGATCTCGTCCACGCGCACATCCGGGCTTAGGCGCTTGCTGCCTTCCTTATCATTCCACTCACGTAGGGTGAGCGAACCAAAGACCGTAACTTGCTGGCCCTTGGTTAAGTGCGGGGCCAGGGCTTCGCCGCGCTTGCCCCATACCTGGCATGAAAACCAGTTGGTCGATTTGCGCTCTCCGTAGCCAATATCGGACGCCACACGAAAGCCGCATATCGCATCGCCGGATGGCGAGTAGCGTAGTTCGGCGTCTGCGGCCAAGCGGCCAGTTATGGTGATTTTGTTCATGCTGGCTCTGCCTCTGGTTGCGATTCGGTTAATGCTGCCTGTAGTTTCTTTTCCTGCATCGCCGTAAGCGTGAATGCTGCCCGTAGCTTCTCAGTGGTGTATTCGCCCGCGATGATGGTTTCGATGGCCTTGCTAAGTCGTTCGTCGGATATGGCGGGCGGCTTGGCTGGCTTTTGCGCCTGCTGCTGGCTGGCCGCGTTCCCATCATCATCTTCTGGCGCAACCCCAAAGGCGGCTTGCAGGCTGTAGCGGCGGGCATAGGTGCATGCCGACCCGAAGCCTTGCGCGTCCATCTTGCTGGCCGGGACATTCAGCGTTCCATTGCTCAGTGTCTCGCCTGATTCGTGGATGATGATCGTCTCGACAGTGATGCCCTTGTCGTCGTGGTGAAACTTTTGCATAAACGCCAGCCCGTTCTTTTCGAGCGCTGGCTTGATTGCGTCCACCACGGCCCCCAGGTCTGCGTACTTACTGCGGAAGTGCGGGTTTGTTCTGTCTTTGCAGGCTTTCTCGATCTCGGCCTGCGCCTTGACGAAAGCCGCTGATACTTTGGTTGTCATTGCTCTCTCCTGTTTTCATTAACTTGATGGGCATGCCTTGCGGGCCGCGCAGGTATGGGTCGGGATAGTCGGGCAGGAAATACTCTTCAGCTCTCATCGCAGCCACCTAATACGTGATGCTGACTTTCGGCACCTTGCCAGCCGCAATCAGCTTGACCACATCACGCGCCCGATCCTCGGTGATGCCAGCCTTCATGATTGCTTCCTTGGCGGCGCAAAGAACCTTGCTTTTGTGCGCCCGGTCAGCCTCCCGCGCCTTGGCTTCCGCCTCGATCCGCGCTGCTTCGTCAGCCTGGCGCTTGATCTCTGCCAGCCGTGCCGATTCCGCTGCTTGCTTGGCCCGCTCCGCAGATGCCAGCCGCTCGGTTTCGGCTTGTTCTTCGGCTCGCTTTTGACGCTCGGCGGCGTCTTTGGCGTCCTGCTCGGCCTTGGCTTGGGCGGCCTTTGCGTCGGCTTCACGCTTGGCGGCTGCGTCACGCTCTGCCTGTGCTTTGGCCTCGGCTGCTTTGGTGGCGGCTTCAGCAGCTTCGCGGGCGATGCGGTCTTGCTCGTCCTTTTTGGCGCGGGCTTCGGCCTCAGCTTTCAGGCGGGCAAGCTCGGCCTGGTCGGCTTCGTATTTCTTGCGGACGGCCAGGGCCTCGCTTAATGATTCTAGGGCCGCTACCTTGACGCGGTGCGCTTCGGCCTCGAACTCTTCCCATGACTGGTCGATTACGACGGCGGTTAGGCTGCCTATGCACTGCTTCAGCACTGCGACGTCTGCGCCGTGTAGGGTTTCCGGGTCACGATAGGCTTTCAGGGTCTCAATGTTGCCCCGGTGCTTGGCAACCCGCCGCTCTTCCGCTTCTTCCCACTCCGTCAGCGGCTGGCGCACTTGCTTTTGCAGCGCCTCCAATTCATCGAAAGCCCGTTTTCGCTCGGCGTCGATCTTCTTGGGGATTTCCTTGTATTCAGCAGATAGGGCCTTGCCAAGCTTTTCGATGGCCGTCTTGGATCGGGCGACTTTGGCGGCATCGCTGCGGCATTCGTCCCGGCCTTTGGCGGTAGACATGTTGTAGACAGTGCCCGCCACCTTGGCGCGGATTTGCTCGATCAATGGATCTAGGCCGCCAACGTTGCTGTATACGGTCAGCGCTGATTCTTTCGGGGGCAGGGTGACCAGTTCGGTGCTTTCTTGTTCGATTACTTCGCTCATTGTTTTCTCCTAAAATCCAGACCACGACCCGACATAAGCCAGCGCGAACACCAGCGCGACGACGAGGGCGCCGCCTGCCCATGCCTTCTTTGGTATGCGGGCGCTATCCTCTTTCCATCCGCCCATGCCTGCGTATCGGCTGACGCGGGGAACGCGGCCTGTGAAGTTTGTGTGGCTCAGATCGATATCTCCGGGCCAGTTTGATCGTGCTGTCATACCGTTTCCTCGTAGGCGATAGCCAGTAGATTCTGTATCTGGCCTTCGATTTGGATGGCTTCGCGCTGGGCGTCGGCTAAGACGATGGCCTTTTTTATTTTCAGCGTTTCGATAAGCCCGAGCCTGATGGCGTCGTCGTCCATGATGGTGATAGTGACGGTGGCTGTGCCGACCTTCACGTCATCTCCGAACGTGTCTTTGCTGTAGAGCGTTGCCGCGTCGATAACTCCCGCGCCATTGCCCGCCTTGGCCGCAGCCAAGAAGCGCTCTTGGCTATACGGTCTGTCGCTCATAAACACATTTACTGTCGCGCTGACTTTCATGGTTGCTCCATATATTTGATGCCCCAAAACTCGTATTCGTCGGGGTCGGCTTCGTCGGCTATTTGCTGGGCTTGCTCCACAACCAGGTCGCGCCAGAAGTGCGGCGGTTTGCCCATGAAGAACAGGCCGTGCCGCTCATGAAAGGCCAGTTGCGTGAATACCGTCTCGGCATTAAGCGGGCGGCAGTCTTGATCTACGACGCCTGAATCGGAGTCGTGGGTTGTTGTTTGCATGATGGGTTTCTCCGAAGAGGGCAGCATCGCTGAAGTGCTGGCAGGGGAAGGCCCGAAGGCTTAGGGGGTGAGGGCGGCGTTGTGGCTCTCGACTGCTTTGTTGTACTGGCCAATAAGCAGGTCAATCGGGTTGTCCATCGCATCGCCAAGCCCGCGCAACACCTGAAGCTCTCGGATTAGGTGGCCTGGGCCAGTAAGCGCGGCCAGCACGGAACGCAGGGCCTTCGCATCTACCGTTACTGTTTCCATTTCTTCTTCTCCATGCTCTGAGGGGCGTTACAGAACAGCGTGGGCAGGTATTTTTGCCTCGCTAGTCACTTCGTTGCCAGCCTTGCCGCACTCAGGGCAAGCCATTGCCGGTATGACGTTGCTGTGGAAATTTGCATCGTCATAACCGTATCCGGTGTGTTCATGGCCGCAGTGCTGGCACTCATAGACAGCAGTGAAGTCGCGACGATGCGAGCTAGTAATTTTCTTGATTCGCATATCTATCCTCTCTGGTTATAGGGTGGCCCGTACGCAGGGCAGCGGCAGAGTACGCATCTGCCTAGCGGTTGATGGCACCGGATGCGATCCCGGCTTTGCGGCACATCCCCGCGACTATGATCCGCTGCGCATCGCCTGCGCGTACTGCTGCCATCAAGAAAGGCGACTGCGTGATTCCGTTGCTGATCGGGGTTGCTCGCGAAAGCTTACCGAGTCACTTGGCTTCATCACTTCCAGCTACTGGCGACGCAGCGCTACGCCGTCGTATTCGCAGTCAGCCGCCTTACTTGATGGCCCTGCCACGCAACCGACGCGAGCAGGGGATTGGCCGCTGGGTTATGGCTGGCCGGGCCGGGTTACTTTGGGATTAGGGCGCGGATGGCAGCATCAGGCTCAATGGTCGCGCCGTACATTGAAGAAAGGTTGATTGCCTCTTCCAAAGCCTCCCGCACACAAGCGTCTTTGTAGGCCTCGGCTTGGTCGGCAAATATCACTGGCCTGCCAATAGTGCCAGTCTCCATTACGGAGTACACGTTGTCCTGGCAGACGCAATCTTCACTCCATTCCGGCTGGCCCGTCTGCGTGTTGCAGGACAGATACGCCACCGGCTCGGGCATCTTCGTTTGCTGCGTCATGATCTCGACTCCCATAAAGACTGATTAAGCGATTGATACGCGCCATTTGCAACCAGCTCGGACGCATACTCGTGATACGCCTCTTCGCCCGTCACCGTATTAACCTCCTTGATGGTCCAAACTCCGTTTTCCTCTATCGGCTTGTGGTATACCTTCCACCCGTCTTTGCTCATGGTTGTTTCTCCATTGCGGCGTCAACAACCAGATCGTCTACGACACTTTCAAGCCATTTTGACGGGCTTGGACTGTTCTTTCGTATATCAACCTGTATCCGTCGAACGCGATTTTCGGGGCTATTTTCATGGGTGCGTTTGATTTCGTAGACATGCCCGGCGATCTTCTGCCAGCGCTCCGCATCCTTCCTCAGCGCCTGTATCTCAGGCGATTGCAGGACGGCTTGCTCGACGGTTAGAGCAACGGTCTTGCCGAACTGCATTACTTCCTCATTCGGCCACGCTATGTCTTCTATGATGTCTTCGATCTGTTCGTCCGTAAGCGCTGCGTCAGTGGTCATGGCTGGCTCCTTGCTTTGAGCATGGCGTCGGCCAGCGAGTAAGCTGCCATAGCAGTGATGTCGGGCGACATACAGCCGTCTTTATCGTGGGCAATGATTCGTGTCATCGCCTTCGCAGCGAAGTAGTCGCGTAGGGTCATGCCTTCGCCGCCCCATCCGTTCACCAATTGCCCGCTCTCCGCGTCGGTTTGCCCAAACGGAAACGCTGGGCCGCCGTCGTTGTGTTTCATCTTGTTCTCCTTATCATCCGGCCCTATTACAGCCAGCCCATCACAGCGCCAAGCGGGGCGAGAAAGACGCCGATTACACGGGCAATCTCAAAGGCTCCCCAGTCGCCAAGAGAAAGCGGGATTTGGAATATCTTGACGATGTTCATCACCCAGCCAATTAAGGCGGCGATGCAGACGGCATACCAGGCGATCAGGGCGCCGTCGAATATGGTGCGTTTTGCGTTAAACATACTGTCCTCACATGAAAATCGCAGCACTGCAAAAGTGGCGATTGGGTGGTTGGGGGGGGCTAGGCGGCTGCTTTGAAGGTGCGAACAGTGACCATTTTTTGCTCTTCTGCGCACTCGACGGCATAGGCATCCTCAATCCAGTCCATTGCCTCTGGCTCTCCGTGCTTGCCGCCGCCATACCAGTAAGTCCAGCCCACCCATGATCCATCAGGCGCCTGTGCCGCTACCGCGTCGGACTCATAGTGCCGTGACGATGGGCAGGGCAGGCTGGTTTCAATTCCGCTGCATCGCACCTCGGCTCGGGCGTCTTGCAGGTTGCCGTCGTCGTTCTCGTCGGCCTCGTCGTATAAAGCATCGATGTTGTCTGCCGTTATTTCCGGTAGCGCCTCGTCGGTCCATACGCTGCGCTTGGCGAGGATCATGTGTTTGATTTTTTGCGCTGGGGTCATTCCATTCTCCTTTTAGTTCTCACACGTAAGCGCTACACGTAACGCTTGCGGGTGCGGCCTATTGCTAGGCCGACTGGGTTAGAAAGTTGTCGGTTGAGCTATGCCGCGAATAGCCCACATAAAGCCCTGTTGCAGGTTTGTTTTGCCGAGAGCTATGGCACGATGATCCATGCCGTCTTGCTCCTGCAGCTTTTCGATCCAGGCGCCAACCTGTGCGGCAAGCTCTTTGCCCTCATTCATGGCGTCGATTTCGGCTTGCGAGAGATCGCGATAGCCTTTGATTTGCTTATGTTGGTTGTCCATTTATCCTCGCTTCAGTAAACCCTCGGCTGAGGGCTTGCCAAAGCGGCCTGTTGCCAGGCCCTTGGGTTTACTGTCGGGCTACACCCTGCGATGCAGGCTCCCGATCTACTTTCCGTGAATCACCTCGCCACCCACGGTTTGGCGCTGGCCATCTATCGCCAGTCCCCAGCTCGCAGCACCCCTCACGCGGTCTCACACCGCAGGCACTGGTCGCCAGTTTTCACTCTATTGCTGTTGGCGCGGAGTGGATTCGTTGCGCGCCTCCCGGTCGCATTTCCCCCTGAGGGGCCGGGTGCTTTTCCATCATTTTGTTAAAGAGCAATCCGGCTATGCCGGGGTACTGCTGCTTCACCTTGGCCGTACTAAACCTGGCTATGCCTAAAGTCGTTCTTTGCGTTGGGTGAGTCGTTAGACAGATAGTAGCAATACTTTGCTATCCAGTCAAGCAAAAGTTTGCTATTTATTTGAAGCAGGCAAAAGAAAACCCGCCGAAGCGGGTGTTTATATTTAACAGCTTGGTGTCTATCAGTTTCTAGTGGTT
The DNA here is from genome assembly GCA_049672825.1 of Pusillimonas sp. Classification (GTDB taxonomy): domain Bacteria; phylum Pseudomonadota; class Gammaproteobacteria; order Burkholderiales; family Burkholderiaceae_B; genus Pusillimonas_C; species Pusillimonas_C harenae_A. Next base: position 40,930 of record JBATWU010000151.1, on the reverse strand, counting down.
CTCGTCTAGGTGGCCTTGAGCGTTCGTCATATGTATTCTATTTCCTAGACGCGCTATGGCGAGCCGCCGAACTCGCTCGCTCTCATCTTCCTCTTCAGGACCTCGGCCAAAAGCACAGGACGCCGAAGCGGAAAGGAGCCATAGAAATATCGCCCCCAACGAAACGCCTCCTAGTATCCCGGTCAGGCTTTGGGCCGCAAACGGTGTCGACAGAATATCCCACGCCTTAAATCCTGCCCATAACGATATGCCGAGCAGTATGCAGCCGCATAAAATCCTCGCAGATCGAATCATCAGGCGAACCACCATTCTCGATAATGCAGGGAGGCCGGCGCTCTCCTCTAGGCGGATAATATGCATCTCTGTCTGAAGGTTTTTGGTTTCGATGTCCATTCTGATTGCCCTCCCGTCTTAAATAGATAAGTTATTCTCATTTGGTTACTTGTTGACTAAAAAAACACCATTAGACCAAACCAGCTCTAACTTAGGCTTGGTTGGCCCGTTTGGGTTCGTCGTGGCTTTTGGTGTCGTTTCCGCTTGCCTCCATCAGGGAGTTGAAAGCGGCTTCGATTTTCTTGTAAGCGTCTCTCTGTGAGATTGTGAGCGGCCTTAGCATCTCCCAAACCTCTACGTCGAGGGCGTTTGCAAGCGCTTCCACCTCACTTAGTTTCGCTGACGGCGGCTTCCCCGTCTTTCCTGGGCTTCTCCTGTGCGGGTTCAAGTACAGGCCAACAGTTGTTTGACCGATATCAGCCAACTTCCCCAATGCCGCCTGGGTGAGATTCCTCTCTTCCATGAAAGCCGTTAGGTTTTCAGCGAGCACATCATTGATAGGTTTTTTACTCATGCGCCAAGTTTCGACGCAACCGTGAGCAAAGTGTTGCTTGTAATCATAGCAAAGTTTTGCTAAGATTTGCTTATGAGCACACATGATCTTGAATCCCATCTAGTTACACAGTTGATTCAGCGCCGAGGCGAGTGGCAGGAAATCGCCAAAGGTTCTGGCGTCAGCTACTCGTGGCTGTCCAAATTCGTTAATCGACATATTCCGAACCCTGGGTACAGGACTTTGCGCCAGCTCGATGCTTACTTGCAGCAGACGGACAAGAAGGTAGTTGTTCATGCGTAATTTATTTGTTGTGTCCATGCCCACATCTTGCTTTTTTTTGTCCAAAAGAACGACTCATAACGGCGCATAAAAAATGAACGCTCCTACATCGATCCAGCAAGTACTTGATATTCAACCAGAAATGCAAAAGGTTGATTTCACCGCTGTTGCTGCGCAACCCACCATGACCAAGGCACTGGTGCTGTGCCAAAACCTGTCGGGGCTGGACGACAAGATGTTTTACGGCAGCAAGGGCGTGGTATCCAGTCAGGCGCAATGGTCGCGCATCATGGGGCCAGCCGGCCAGCACAATTTCCCGCAAGACAGCCTGAACCTGTTTATGGACATTGCGGGCAACGAAGCGCCTTTACTCTGGTTGCTGCACTCACGCGGCTACGACTTGCATAGCCTTCGCAAGCGCGAGACAGAAACGGAACGCAAGCTGCGCCAGGCTGAAGAGGAAATACGCAAGCTTAAAGAAGAGGCCCGCATCAAGGCCGACTTCGTGGCCGAGTTCATGGGCCGGAAGGTAGCGTAATGCAGCGTCAAGTATTCCAACTGGCCCACAGCACAGCCCGACGCAATGCCGCCAACGCGGTTATGTCGGCGCCTGAAAACTTCATGGTTGAGGTTAAGCCGCGCACTCGGTCGTTAGATCAAAACGCAATGCTGCACGCCTTGTTCGCTGAGGTAGCTAAGAACCACACCTGGCACGGTCGAAAGCTGACCGCTACTCAATGGAAGGTTCTATTCATTTCCGGCCACGCTATCGCAACAGGCCTGGGTGCAGACATGGTTCCTGGGCTTGAAGGCGAGTTCGTCAATATCCGCGAGTCTTCCGCGAGCATGAGCATAGCTCGCATGACCAGCCTAATTGAGTACATCAATGCGTGGATGGCTGAGCAAGAGGTGACGGCATGAGCGAGTTTCAGCCAGTGCGCACCAAAGCAGACTTGGGTCTATTGAACGACGACGAAATGGTCCAAGGGTACCTAGCGGGTCTATCTGGCGCTTATGAGCCCGGCAGCGACAAGAGCCGGTCCTATTGGCACGGCTGGCGCAATGGTCGCGCGGATCGTGGCCTAGCGCCTGTAGACAGCGCGCAGCGTCAATTGGCACGCGAGGTTGTCGGCGCATACAAGGGGCTGCACTAATGCTAAAGCGGACAGCCTTCAAACGCAGCACCCCAAAGAAGCGCTCCGGCCACGACAAAGCCATGCTCACGGCCTGCAAGGGCGAGCTGTGCTACCTGCGTATCCCCGGCGTCTGCATCGGCGGCATGGATACGACAGTGCCGGCGCACAGCAATCAGGCCAAGCATGGCAAGGCAATGGGCTTGAAGGCAGCCGATCAATTCAGTGTGCCGGCCTGTTTCGCGTGCCATGCAGAGATAGACCAGGGCAGTCGATTCACGCGCGAACAGAAGTTTGCATTTTGGGATGCGGCGTATGAGGCGTGGGAGCCGGTGCGGGCGGTGAAGATCGCCGGGAGGATGGCTGCATGAGCTGGGAGGCCGTCGCATGGGCAATGAAGCAGCCGGTGGGGCATTCGCCAGCCAAGTTCGTGCTGGTCGCCATTGCTGAGCGTGCCGGCAAGGAAAACACGGCATGGCCTTCTGTGTCGGCGCTAGTCGAAGCTACCTGTCAGAACCGCAAGACCGTGCTTGCCAACATGCAGCGCTTAGTTGAAATGGGCTACCTGATCGACACAGGCGAGCGCGCCGGGCAGACAAAATCTGTTGTTGTTTATCGCCTAAATGAACCTGAAAGCAGTCCCAAAATTAACACTGCTAAGCAGTCCCAAAATCTCCCAGTAGCAGTCCCAAAAGATACACCGCTTAGCGGTACCGATTTTGGTACAGCTTACGAAGATGAAGCAGTCCCAAAAAGTACGGTAAGCAGTCCCAAAAAGTCATTGAAGCAGTCCCAAAAACTACCCGAAGCAGTCCCAAAATCCTCTACAGAACCATCAGAACCACCATTAGGAACCACCATAGAACCACCATTACCCGCGAAGCCTGACGGGTTTGATGAATTCTGGAATGCGTACCCAAACACATCGCGGCGTGTTGCTAAGTCGAAATGCCACGATCTCTGGAAAACCAAAAAGCTTGAGCCGGTTGCAGGTGAAATTCTCACGCACGTAATCGCCATGAAGGCTACGAAACAGTGGAAGGACGGCTACGAGCCTGCGCCGCTGACATACCTAAATCAACGCCGCTGGGAGGATGGCTTGCCAGAGCCAGAGGCCAGCACTGGAGCATCACAGCATGGAAACTTTGCAAAGCAGGACTACCGAGCCGGGATTGCAGCGGATGGCAGTTTCTGACATGGAAACGAAAATACGCGGCTGCGATTATCACGAAGATTACACGGCCAGGAAGATCGGCGGCAACTGGTCGGAATGCCCAAAATGCATACAGAAACAAATCGATTATGAAGTTTCCGAGGCTGGCAAAAAAGCTCATGCCGAGCGTCTTACTGCGCAGTCTCAATTCCTTCTGAAGAAAGCCGCCATACCGCCACGTTTCGCTGATCGTCGGCTGGATACCTTCATTGTGCAGAGCGAAGGGCAGGGCAAGGCGCTGGGCGTGGCGCAGCGGTACGTGAACGAGTTCGACAAGGCCAGCGGGCAAAGCCTCATTTTCTGCGGGGGTGTAGGCGCTGGCAAAACTCACCTTGCCGTCGGCATTGCCCACGAGCTTATCGAGCGCCAATGCCTTTGCATCTTCACATCCGTCATCGGCGCGATTCGCAGCGTGAAGGAAACCTACAGCCGCAATAGCGATGCTACCGAGCGCGAAGCCCTGGATGCGCTTATCAAGCCTGATTTGCTCATTCTTGACGAGGTGGGCGTGCAGTTTGGCAGCGATGCCGAAAAGCTGATTCTGTTCGAAATCATCAACGGCAGGTACGAAAACATGAAGTCAACGATTGTCATCAGCAATCTGGCGATGGACAAGCTTAGTGAGTACCTGGGCGAGCGCGTGGTGGACAGGTTGCGCGAAGGCGGCGGGAAGATGGTTGTATTTGACTGGCCATCGTACCGGAGGCAGGCCGCATGACCCCCGCCGAAATTTAAATGAACTGCACCCATCAGCCCTACTACCAATTTTGAGGCAGGAGAAGCAATGCAACTCGACCGCCTAACCATCATCCTGCCCTGGATCGACTCACGCCTAATGCCGAACAACAAAAACGGAAAAGCATGGCAATCGACCAATAACGTAAAGATTCGCGCCAAGCAGGACGGCCACTACAGCACGCAGGCAGCACTAGGGCGCAACGCATTAACGCAGGCTGATAGATACCCGCTACGGATCACCTTTGTTGCGCCTGATGGCCGACACAGGGACTTAGACAACATGCTGGCCGCCAGCAAGGCCGCTTTAGATGGCGTGGCCGACGCGCTAGGCATAGACGACAAGCATTTCCGTCCCATCACCATTGACGCGGCACGGGACACCCAAAAACGAGGATTTGTAAAAGTGGAGATAGGGATATGACATATCAGAACTTCGGGAGGCCAATCGGAGGATGGGTTCGGACTTGCGGCCTTCTTATTTCTTGGACTTGGCTTCGCCCAATGTTCTCAGAGCGTCAACGGATTGTCCGTGCAGTGTTTCGGCTTCGGAATTTCCGTGTGTTTGTCAGCGTTGCAGCGGAGGCTTCCGATGATGAGCAACGGAAGGAAGTTCTAGATATGCATACCGCCGCCCGTCTTGCGGGCTGGTGTTTCGTTAAAGAAGCGGACGGCATGATTCGCATGATACCGATGATTGTCGGCCAGGCACAGCAAGCGCCCGCCAAGCCATCCACAAAGACCGGGCGCGACTTGTACATCGATGCAATGTGGGGCCGCCCTTGGGCGCCCGCATGGCGCGAGCTATCCGACGAAGATCAAGCCGACTGGAATACAAAGGCCCAATCATGACCAACAACGAACTCAAGCAAGCAGTAGCAGACAAACTCGCAGACCTTACCGGAGAATGGGTAAACAGACACTTATCCATGCACGATCTATGCAAGAAGGTCGAGGACCACGCCGGCCAGCGCAAGCCCTACAAGCAGAACCAATTCGACTTCCTGCGCGACTTCGCCGGCATCAAGCGTGAGTACGGGCCGGCAAGGTGGGTGCCGCCATTTCGCCCCATGTCCACCAGGCCGCATCCACGCCAGGCAGATATCGAAGCCGCCCAACCGCCATTCATGACGCCCAAGGGCATCGCGGGAAATGGCGAAGAAAACAGCAAGGTGTGGCGCCGATGATCTGGGCGCTTTTGGGCATTGCTGTCGTGGCGGCTGTGTGGGCTGCCGGCAACTGGCTGGTGTCAGGGCTGTCGGGCAGTGACTTTGACGCCGAGTTTAGCGAGGATGAGTAATGGAGCGCTGGATGATGGGTGACCAGGCCAGAGTGTTGGAGAGAAAGCAGGAAATGGCACTTAGGAGAAAATCGATCATGACGCAAGATCAAAGCGACGAGGTGGAAAGCCTGCTTGATGGATGGTATGCATGGGCGAGGTCGCAGCGCGAGTTTTTGGGGCATAGTCGGGTTTCGCCTATGTTCCGTGGCGTTGATGCAACGGCAGGCGACGTTCATGCCTCAGGCGCCGATATTGATGACCGGCTGCACTGCATCACATCGGAAATGGTAGAGGCATGCTTGTCCCAACTGAAGGTATTGGAGCGCGCCGCGATAGAGGTTCACCTGCGCAACAAGACGGCTAGGGTGCATCGAAACCCAAGACTTGGAACGCCAGAGCAGCAGCATCAAGCATACCTTGACGCGAAAGAGAAGATTTTCCCGATAATGAAAAGAAAAGGGCTTGTGTCTTTGCGAAGTATTGCTTAGAATTGCAGGTGAGGCGCCCTAGTTGCGTCCAAAATTTATGAAGCCCGCCACCGAAAGGTTCGCGGGCTTTTTCGTTTGTCTCCTCCTGGCCTTCGGGCCATTTCGCCCGCCCTTCGAAAGATCGGCGGGTTTTCTTATTTCTAACTCTATGCCCCTGTGGGGGTAGATGAGGTAAATATGAATATCGTTGAAAATGAATTTCGAGTTCGAGCGGTCACCCGGTATGTCGTGACGCACTTTACGGCTACGCACTACGGCAACGACCGAATGAGTGGCGGATGTGAGCAGTACGGTGAGTTCCCCAATGTCTACCAAGCTGAGGAAGTAGCCAAGGCGTTGCATGAAACGACGCCCGGCTCCACGATGGCGACCATTGAAGAAAAGCGCGAGCCGCGTGTTGTGCTGTTTGCATACACGGAAGATCAAGCGAAGGCTCTCAACAGCTTCATGGATACAGACGAGTGGCGCAAGCACTGGCCCGAGCGCAGTCAGATTTAACCCAATTTTCCCTGCTGTCTCCTCCTCCTGCTGCGAAAGCGGCATTTAGCCCCGGCTGAGTCTTCGGATTCGCTGGGGCTTTCTTTTTAGGGCGACCAACCGTAACGGAGTCGCAAGCGATATGCTCACCCCAAAACAAGAGGCGTTTTGCCTAGCCTACATAGAAACAGGCAATGCGAGTGAAGCGTATCGGCGGGCATATAAGCCCAAGGCAATGACGGACAAGTCTGTAAACGAGAAAGCTTCTCAAATGCTGGCTATGGTCAAGATACGGTCAAGGGTGAGTGAGCTGCAGGCTCCCGTAGTGGAAAAGGCACAGATCACCCTAGAGAGCCACCTAAAACGATTGGCGGACCTGAGCGAGGCGGCAGAGCAAGAAGGCCAGTTCAGCGCGGCCATTACGGCTGAGATAGCGCGAGGCAAAGCGTCCGGTGTGGCAGTAGAGAAGACCGAGACAAAGCACACAGGCGGAATTGACGTAAGGGTAAGCCTTGTTGCCCCAAAGCATTGATGTTCAGATCCCCGAGAAGCTGGGGTTTCTGTTCAGCCCGTATCGGTACAAGGTTCTGTACGGTGGGCGCGGGTCAGGCAAGTCGGTAAACATTGTCAAGGCGCTGCTGATACTCGGCATGCAAAAGCCGATTCGCATTTTGTGCGGCCGGGAAGTGCAAAAGTCTATTCGCGATTCAGTCAAGGCATTGCTTGATGACGAAATCGAGTTGATGGGCATGACGGCGTTTTATGAATCGCTAGACCAAGAGATACGCGGAGCGAACGGTACGAGCTTTGTCTTTACAGGGCTCTCCACGCAAACCGTCGATTCGATCAAGTCATTTGCCAACTGTGATATTTGCTGGGTCGAAGAGGGCCAATCTGTTAGTAAGCGCTCATGGGATGTGCTGATACCGACGATTCGTAATGAAGGCTCGGAAATCTGGATCAGCATGAATCCTGAGCTAGAGACAGACGAGACGTACCAGCGCTTCGTAGCTAACCCGCCGCCCAACTCTAAGGTTGCGCAGGTCAACTACCACGATAACCCGTTCTTTCCCGATGTTCTAGAAGCCGAGCGCATCCACTGCCAGCTCACGGCCCCGAAAGACTACGACAACATTTGGCTTGGCAAGTGCAAGCCCGCCGTGTCTGGCGCGATCTATTACGACGAGGTCGCCAGCGCCGAGGAAGGCCAGCGCATCACCAACGTCCCGTATGACCCGCTCATGAAGGTGCACGCGGTCTTTGATCTGGGCTGGAACGATGCGATGGCGATCAGCCTGATCCAGAAAGGCCCGGCTGATATCCGGGTGATTGAGTACATCGAGGACAGCCACAAGACGCTCGATCACTATTCCGCCCTGCTCAAGGGCAAGAATCTGAACTGGGGCAGCCTGTACTTGCCTCACGATGGGCGCAACAGGGACTTTAAGACCGGCAAGAGCGCTGAGGAAATCATGACTGCGCTTGGGTGGAACGTGAAGATCACCCCGAACATGAGCATCGAGGACGGTATCAGGCTGACCCGCATGACCTTTCCCCGTATGTATTTCGACAAGACCAAGACCGAGCGCCTAGTGCAGTGTGCCAAGCGCTACAGGCGATCAATCAACCAGCAAACCAACGAGCCCGGCGCCCCGATGCATGACGAGTGGAGCCACGGCGCGGACAACCTTCGGTACGTGGCGATAAACGCCGAGACAATGACAAATGAAACATGGGGCGGCGAGCTTAGCTACCCACCCCTGGGAACCTTTTAATGGCCATTGACCAAGACGAGTTCGAAAAGATTCTCGACGCCAGCATTGCGGATGCTTCAAGCTGGCAGGAAGAGCATCTGAAGGCGGACCGCGAGCGCAATTACCGATACTACCTGGGCGATATGGACGCCGCCCCAGCCGGGCGGTCTCAGGCAGTGTCGTGGGACGTGTTCGAAACCGTTGAGTCGATGATGCCGGACCTGATTGAAATTTTCCTATCCGGGGACAATATCGCCGAGTACGAGCCGGTGGGCATGGAGGACGAGCAGTTTGCCGAGCAGGCCACGGACTACATCAATTACATCGTCCAGAAGCAAAACCCGGGATTTCTGATATTCGCTACGTGGATCAAGGACGCGCTGCTGTCCAAGGTCGGTATTGTCCGGGCTTATTGGGCTGAGCATGACAAGGTTATTGACCGGCAGTATCGGGGCATCAGCGAGCTTCAACTGACCCAGTTGCTTGATGGCGACATTGAAGTTGTTGAGCGGCGCATGTACGACGATCCGGCTGACATTCAGGCACGCAAGGAGGCGCAAGGCGCGATCAATACGCTGGCCCCCGAGGCGCAGCAGCAGGTCATGGCGCAATTGGCCCAGCCTGTTGCGCAGCTGTTTGACGTGAAGCTGCGCCGCACGGTGACCAAGGGCCGGGTGTATATCGACAACGTCCAGCCCGAGAACTTCGTCATTACACCCCGGGCCAAGACAATAGCCGCGGCTGATATCGCTGGCGAGTTCAAGATGCTCACGCGCTCGGACATGCTGGAACTTGGCTACGACAAGACCAAAGTCGAGAACGTGCGCTCTTTCGAGGCGCTGATTGATGGTGATGGAATTGCGCAGATCGCAGATGACGACTCAAGCGCCGGCTGGCCTGATGGACAGTCCACCGATGATTCCACCGAGGAAATCCGCGTATTCGATGGTTTCATCCGCCTGGACTACGACGGCGACGGCTTGGCCGAGTGGCGCCATGTCGTGCGAGCTGGCAATGTCACGCTGCTGAACGAAGAGGCCGATTGCCCGGACTTTTGCACGATCAGCCCCATCCTGTTGCCGCATCGACTGATTGGCATGGCTTTGGCGGATACTGTCGCGCCGATTCAGCAGTCATCGACCGCGATGCAGCGCCAGTATATCGACTCACTCATGTTGGCGAACAATCCGCGCACCTACGCAATCGCCGATCAGGTCAATCTCGATGATCTTCTGAACAATCGAATTGGCGGCGTGGTGCGGGTGAAAAGCGCCCAGGCGGTTGGCCCGCTGCAAACCACCAACGTTGCGCAATCTGCCCTGGAAGGCATCGAGTTCATGGACTCGCGCCGGGAAGTTCGTACCGGCGTCACCCGCTATAACCAGGGTCTGGACGCTGACAGCCTGAACAAGACCTACGGCGGCCTGACCAAGATCATGTCCGCTGGGGACGCTCGCAAGCGCATGATGGCCAGGATCATGGCGGAAACGGGAATCAAAGACCTTTTCCGCCTGCTGTTGCGACTCGTAGTGAACAATCAGGGCAAAGAAGCGACTGTTAAGTTGCGCGGGCAGTGGGTGCCGGTCGATCCTTCGCCTTGGTCGCCGGAAATGGACGTGACCATCGAAACCGGGCGCGGGTCGGGCGACAAGACGCAACTTATCGGCATCTTGCAGATGGTTGTCGAAGCCCAGAAAGAGGCTTTGATGGCTGGCTCGTCTCTGGCCGACGAGCAGAAAATCTACAACTCGATGGAGTCGATCCTCAAAGCGGCGGGCATTAAAAACATCGACAAGTATTTCAACGATCCATCGCAGATGCCGGAGCAGGAACCGCAGCCGCCCCAGCCTAGCCCGGAGCAGGCTATTGCCGATGCGACAGTCAAGGTTGAGGAAATCAAGGCGGCCGTCAAGCAACAGGAAATTCAGGCCGATATGCAGATGAAGCGGTGGGATCTGGAAATGAAACAGATCGATCTTGCTATCAAGCAGGAGGATCTCGCCCTAAAACGCGCTGAAGCCGAGCACGAAGCTCAAATGGCCGAACGCGAGCAGCAGCGCAAAGACTACGAAGCACTACGCCCGCAAGGCGCTTTTTCAGGAGCATGACCATGGCATACCTTACACACAGCCCCAACGTGGCAATTCGCGGCCTATCTGCCCTGACCGGTACGGAAGACGCTGAGGTTGGCAGCACTGCCGTGACCCCAGAAGGCGACAAGTACGTACTGACCGCCTCGGGCTGGCTGCAGGTTTACAGCGCCGAGGGCGAGTTCACCCCGACATTGCCTGATGGCACGGCGGTCACGGTTGTCAGCGGCGACGAAAGCATTTCCCTGCCGCTGACTGTCGTTGATGGGGTGGTCACGATTCCGGAAGGTTATACGCTGTCGGAGGATGACGTGTGAGCCTGACCCCCGAGCAGCGCGACGAGCATAACCGGGCGGTGGCGGCCAAGACCATCACCGAAGACCCGCTCGTGCTTGAAGCGTTTTCCACCATGCAGGCCCATATCTTCGAGGTCTGGCGGGATGAAAAACTGACGCCGGATCAACGGGAAGAGCTGCACCGCATGCAGATGACCCTGAATCGCTTTGTAGGCGTGTTCGAGGGCTATTTGCAGGGCGGGGCCGAAGCGCGGTCAATCCTGTGCCTGGAGCCAGAGGAAAAGACCTTCATGCAACGAATCAAGGAATACATCAATGGCAACCCGAAAGCCTAAATCCGATCCGGTGAAAACCGAGCACGGGGTTGACTATAGCCCTGAGCTTCCGCTTCTGAGTGCCCACATTCGAGAGCATGAAGATAGGGCTATGGCGATGAATCTTGTGGTAACGGCGATTGTTCACCCGTTCGCGAGCCCAGGCATCCACGATGGCCGGTACGCCGGTATACGCATCTTCGAAGGCGACCTGTCAGCGACCTATAGCGACGGCTCGAAACACTGATTTACGGGCGCTCTGCGGCCCTTTGACAGCAGAACCACCAACCAGGCCGCCTTCGAGCGGCCTTTTTTGTGACCAACCCTAGTGGAGTCACGGGAGCACCTGAGATATGGACCAAGACGAAATCGATCTGCAGCAGCTTGCTGGCGCAATGAATGAGGCTCAAGAGCCTGATGATGAGTTGGGCGAGGATCAACCCACCGAGGAATCCGAAAACGACGAATCCGACATTGAGCAGCAAGAGGAAGAAACGGACGAGGACGACGAGAGCGAACAATCCGAAGGGGACTCGCTCGATGATGCCGCCGTCGTGAAGTGGAAAACAGCAGCAGGTGAGGACTTCGAGGCCCCGTTATCGGAGCTGAAAGCCGGGTACATGCGCAATCAGGATTACACCCAGAAAGCGCAAAGCCTGGCCAACGAGCGAAAGAATGCTCAGGAGCAAGTAGCCCAGCAGTTCCAGCAAGTTCAGCAATACGCGTCACAGTTCGGACAGCTCGCGCTTGCCGACATGCAAATCCAGCAGCTTGAAGCCCATATCGGGCAAATGTCTGCGCAGGATGACCCTGTCGGCTACAACGCAGCCACAAACCAACTGATGATGGCCCAGCGTCAGCGCGACGGGTTGGCCGCCCGAGTCGCGCAATTCCAGCAAAGCCGCACTGTCGAGCAGCAGCAGGCCTTTATCGCTGCTCAACAACAAGCGGCTGCCGAGCTGGCGTCTGGCCCGAACGCACTGCCGGATTTTGGTCCTGATCTGGTCAAGCGGATGAACGAGACGGGTAAAGCCTATGGCCTGACCGATCAAGAGCTGGCCCAGATCACTGAGCCCAAGCACATCCGCATCCTGCACGACGCGATGAAGTACCGCGACCTGCAGGCAAAGAAACCACAGGCGGTCAGGAAAGCGCAGGCAGCCAAACCAGCACGCCAGACGCGATCCGCTTCGCCTTCCACTATTCAAAAGGCAGCCAAATCATTTGCCGTCAATCCCTCGATAGAGTCGATGGCAGCGATGTGGAACGCCGCAAAGTAAAGGAAATATCATGGCCAAACTGGCAGACTCTTTCGCTACATTTGATGCGGTTGGCAACCGCGAATCCCTCTCGGACAAGATATACCGTATCTCGCCCGAGGAAACCCCTTTTGTGTCAGCCATCGGCAAAGGCAAAGCTTCGGCTGTGCTCGAAGAGTGGCAGACCGACGAGTTGGCAGCCGCTGCCAACAACAAGGTTGTGCAGGGCAACGAGGCTACCGTAGCTGCGGTAACGCCTACCGTGCGCCTGGGCAACCGCACTCAGATTTCCGAAAAGGTCTACGCGGTCACCGGCACGCAGGAAGCGGTAGCCAAGGCCGGGCGCAAGTCCGAAGTGTCCTATCAGGACGTGAAAAAGATGGTCGAGCTGAAGAAGGACATCGACTTCGCGGCCCTGCAGAACACGACCGCCATTGCTGCGGCGGCCGCCGTGGCCCCTCAGGCTCGGGGCGTCCTGGGCTTCATTCACACCAATACCAACTTTGCCACGGCGGACGGCGCAGACCCTGATCCGGTGACCAATACCGCGCCCACGGATGGCACCACGCGCCAGTGGGCCGAAACCATGCTGCAGGACGCAGGCCAGAAGGCATGGACCAACGGGGCAAAAAACAACCTCTCGCTGTACATCCCTGCCGCTTTACGGGCGCTGTTCTCGACGTTCGACGCGAACGCCACGCGTAACTACGCAATCAAGGACAAAGAGGTTGTGGCCACTGTCGAGGCCTACCAAGGCGATTTTGGCCTGTACAAGGTCGTGAACTCGCGCCATCAGCGTGACCGCGATGTGTTCGGCATTGACCCGGCAGGCTGGTCCATCCTGACCTTGCGGCCCTTCAAGCCGCAGGAACTGGCAAAAACCGGTGACAACATCAAAAAGATGGTGAACACCGAATGGACCTTGAAGTGCAATAACCCGCTTATGAACTTTGCCATCAGGGATCTGAAGGCCACGGCCTAAGCCACGGAGCCGCCCGGGGAAAACTCGGGCGGTTATTCAATGTCAGGACAAATACTCACTGCCGAACCAGGCAAAGTGACGCGGTTTCATTCGGACGGGGATAAGTTCCACATCCAGACGACTGCGGATGTGGAGCCGGTTATCGAACGTGTGACGGCCTTGCATAACGAGGGCCATCAAAAGACGGGAACAGGGGATCACCACGTGGCCAGCATCCCGCTTGTCGTGGTTAATGCCTGGGCAATCAAGCGCGGCGTGACATTCGATGCCGTCATGCAGGACATTGCGCTCTTTCGCGAGATGGTGAACGACCCAGAGCTCGCGGCGTTTCGCGTCTACAAGGGCAACGTATGATTAACGACTATACCGGCCTAAAGGCGTCGATATCCCGCTGGCTGCATCGGTCTGACCTCGTTAATGTCGTTCCCGATCTAATCATGCTGGCCGAGGTTCGCTTTAACCGGAATCTTCGTGTTCGTCAGATGGAAAAGTCGGAGACGCTTGTCTTGACGGATGGCGCTGCCTCCTTGCCTGCCGACTGGATCGAATTTGTCGGTTCGCCTATGGATGGCGACAGGCCGCTACAGTTCGTGCCCCGCGACAAATGGCAGAACTACCGGCAATACGGCTGCTATTACACGATCATGGGCAGTCAGATTTACGTCTCTGACGGGCCAACGAGCATTACCGCCGATTACTACGCAAAGATGCCTTCTTTGTCTGATCAAGCCGCGACTAATTGGCTGCTTGCCGATGGCCCTGATGCCTACCTGTATGGCGCCCTGCTTGAGTCGGCCCCGTATATTAAAGACGATCCGCGCGTCGAGACATGGCGCGGCCTTTTACAGGTGGCGCTGACTGACTTGCAAGCCGCTAGCGACCGAGCTAAATACTCGGGCGGCTCATTGGTGGTGATGTAATGCAAGAGCTTCTAGGCTTTGCCCCTGACCTGCCGTCGAATACGCCAGGGATCATGCTGGATTGCGAGAATTTGGTTCCGACGCTCACCGGGTTTCGTGCTGCCGGACAATTGCAGGACGTAGCGTATCCGGCACTGCCCAATGAGTGCCGTGGCGCAGTCTCCGTACTTCGCTTGGATAACCAACGCAGGTTCTTTGCGGGCACGCCGACAAAGCTGTACGAGGGCGTCTCAAATGCATGGGTGGACCGCTCTAAAACCGGCGATTACACCTCGGGCGCTGAAAACAGATGGAGATTCGCCCAGTTCGGTAACGTGACGCTAGCCACCAACCAAGCAGACAAGATTCAGGCCTCGACCGGGGCGGGCTTTGATGACATTGCCGAAGCCCCGCAGGCACGCATCATTATCACCACAGCGGGTTTTGTGATGGCCTTCGCCACGGTAGATGCAACTTACGGCGACATGGCCGATATGTGGTGGTGTTCAGGGCTATACGATCACACAGCCTGGACGCCTGACGTAGCGAAGCAGTCGGCAAACGGCCGGTTTTTGGATACGCCGGGTGAGATTCGCGCTGCCAAGACGTTGGGCTTACCAGTCGTTGTCTACAAAGAAAGCTCCATGTACATCGGCCAGTACGTGGGCCCGCCCTTTATCTGGTCCTGGCAGCCCGTGCCGGGTGAGATTGGAGCGCTTTCGCAGGAGTCGGTGGTGGACATCGACACCGCGCACGTTTTCGTTGGCAAGGATGATTTTTGGGTCTATGACGGGTCGCGCCCTGAGCCAATTGGCGCACCCGTTCGGGGCTGGTTCTTTGATAACGCGAACCCTTCGTTCCTATACCGAACGCACGGTTATTTTGATCGTGTCAGCGGCATCGTGGCATGGTATTTCGTCTCGAAACAGTCTTCCGGGGAGCTAGATAGCTGCATCCTCTACAACACCAAGACAAAGCGATGGGGCAAGGTTAGCCGAACCATTCAGGCGACGGTCGAGTACATCGCTACAGCGGTGACTTACGACGATCTGGGCGATCTATACGCGACCTACGACGACATTACGGGCATTGCCTACGACTCGCCCCAGTGGTTCGCGGGCGGGGTTACGCCAGCGGTGTTTGATGGGGGTGGTGAATTAAAGCTGATCGGCGATACGCCCATGCCTTGCGCTTTGACGACCTGGGATATTGGCGACGATGCCGCGTTTACCACGATCACGCGGTTACGCTGCCGGTTCAGCAAGTCGCCCGAGTCGGCCACGCTGCAGGCTCATTGGAAAAACGGCCTAGGCGATGCGATCCATAACGGCGAGGCGGCTACGTTTGACGATGGGAAGTTCGATCTTCTATGGTCTTCGCGCTGGCATAGGCTGAGGATCGACCTCACGGGGCCGGTAGAGATTACGGCAGTACAACCATCGTTAACATTGGATGGCGACCGGTGAAGCTGCCCGAAGACCCGCGCCTGCCAATATTCGCAGGGTCAAATGGTTACGACAGGCAGCTTTATACGCGCCTGTATGAGCTGTTTCGACAGATTGCGACCGTCTACAACAACGGCGGCGTCGAGGGGGAAAAAGGCGACAAAGGCGATCCCGGAACCGGCATCAATATTCTGGGCTCCTACGATACCTACGCTGACTTAGTGGCCGCGCACCCTACCGGCAATGAGGGCGATGCATATCTTGTTGAAGGCGATCTGTATGTGTGGGATGGCGCTCAATGGCTGAATGTGGGGAATATTCAGGGGCCAGAAGGGCCGCAGGGGCCCCAGGGCGAACAGGGCGTTCAAGGTCCAAAAGGTGATACGGGAATCCAAGGCATCCAAGGCCCCGAAGGCGAAAAAGGCCCAAAGGGTGATAAAGGTGACAAGGGTGATGTCGGCGAACAGGGCATCGCCGGACCTACAGGCGACACCGGGCCGCAAGGAGAAGTCGGACCAGAAGGCCCTAAAGGTGATCAGGGCGAGCAAGGCATTGAAGGCCCGCAAGGCATCCAGGGGCCAACGGGGGATACCGGGCCCAAAGGTGACGACGGCGATTCAGCCTATGAAGTGGCGCTTGCCGAAGGGTTTATTGGCACCGAGGCGCAGTGGCTTGCATCTCTAGTCGGGCCAAAAGGCGATACGGGAGAGCAGGGGCCGAAGGGTGACCAAGGCATACAAGGCATCCAAGGGCCGCAGGGAGATCAAGGCATCCAGGGCGAGACGGGGCCCAAAGGAGATAAAGGCGACCAGGGCGACGTTGGACCCAAAGGCGACACCGGGGCTACTGGTGCGACTGGCGATACCGGGCCAAAAGGCGATCAAGGCGATCAGGGAATCCAGGGAATTCAAGGGGTCAAGGGTGACGCCGGAGCCAAGGGCGATGACGGCGATTCCGCGTATGAGGTCGCTGTATCCGATGGGTTTATTGGCACCGAATCTGAGTGGCTGGACTCTTTGGTCGGCCCCCAGGGTGAGCAGGGGATACAGGGCATTCAAGGCCCTAAGGGCGATACGGGAGATAAAGGCGATACCGGAAGCGCCGGAGCAAAAGGCGATAAGGGCGACAAAGGGGACAAAGGCGATACGGGCGATACGGGCCCGGCTGGTGCCAGTAGTGCCGACCTTGTACCTATCGACCCCGTAACCGGCCTTGCCGCAACCGAAGTCCAAGAGGCCATCGAGGAACTTCTGGCGCGCATCGTGGCGATTGAAACCGCGATCACGGCACCAGTGACGTATGACGAACTAGGGGCGGGCTACAGCCTGTAGGAACTATGAAACACGATAGCAGTGAATGGCGCGCCCTTCGTAATCAGAAGCTCGCGCAGTGGATAGGCGACCCAAATGCGGTCGCCTTTTTACTGGACGTCTTCAACGTGGGCGAGGTGTGGGACGACTTGATCGACCAGGACAAGCCCGTGTCGGCTGACGACATTAACAAGGCCTTTTACACCGCGCTGATCACGCTGCCAGGCAACCCGTTTTATCGCGCTCACATGGCGCAACTGGCGGGCGTCATGGTGTCGGGCATTCACGCATGGCTGGACGCGAACAAGTTGGAAAAGGGCGATGCGAACGACAAGGCCTACGCCTACGTCCTGCGTGTTTGGTACATGGAGCTGATCACATTGGTTGCGCAGCTTCTGCACGGTTTTGATTACGTGCGCTCGGTCAGTGTCGATATTCGGCACTTTTTTACGCACGAAACACTTGACGAATACATAGGAGAGTTGCCATGAGCGGAGGCGGCGGCGGTAGCAGCAGCACCACACAAACGACCAAGATGGAGCCGCCACCTCAACTGGCGCCCTATTTTGCGCCTTTTATGCAACAAGCCTCATCGGTGGCGATGACCCCATACCAATCGTATGGCGGACAGCAGATTGCAGGCTTTACGCCGGATCAGCTTGCAGGCTTTGATATGGCGCGCAATACCGCCAATCAGGCGCAAGGGGCTCTTGCAGGTGCGAGCGGTCAGCTTAACTCGACCATTGGCGGTCAGTACATGGGTTACTCGCCCGGAACGAATGCGTACCTGGGCGCGACCTCAAACGCTGGGCAGAATGCGTACCTCGGGGCCACTACGTCTGTCGGGCAGAATACCCACTTGGGCCAGAACAACCCTTACCTAAACTCGGCCATAGACTCGGCGCACGGCGACATTTCCCGTACATTTGAAAATTCGGTCTTTAACAATACCGATGCGATGATGGCCAGATCCGGGGCGTTTGGAGGCTCAGCATGGCAACAGGCTCAGGCTGAAAATGCACGTCAAATGAGCAATGAGCTGGGGCGCACATCGAACGACATGCGTATGGCCGACTATGGACTGCAAGCGCAGCTTAGCGAGTCCGATGTGAATCGTAGGCTACAGGCGCAACAGAATGACCTGGCCCGCAACGCCGGACTTTCGGGGCAAGACTTGGATCGCTCGTTGCAGGCTCAGCAAACCGACTTTGCTCGTAACGCAGCCCTGTCGCAAGCTGGGCTGGATATGGCCAACTCGAACTTCCAGAACGAGCGTCTGCGTCAGCTTCAAGCGGCCGGCATGGTGCCGGGCATGGCTCAGGCTGGATATGCCAACTCGCAAGCCTTGCTCGGCATTGGGGATGCGCAGCAGGCCCAGAATCAAGGGGCGTTGGATCTGGCGTATCAAGACTGGATGCAGCAGCAGAATCATCCGTACCAATCGCTCGACGTGATGGGTAACGCGATCAGGACGTTGATGGGCGGGGGCGGTACGCAAACGCAAACCGGGCCGAACCCCTATCAGCGTAGCGGCACGGCCTCGGCCTTGGGCGGGGCGATTGGCGGGGGCACGCTCGGTATGCAGTTTGGCGGCCCGATGGGCGGGGCGATTGGCGCAGGGCTTGGACTACTTGGAGGTCTACTATGAATCAGTTCGGAAATCCATTGACGCAGCAAATGCTTGCTTTTGCTCCGCAACAGCAGCAAATGCAGCAAATGCCGCCGATGCAAGGCGGGCTGCTTGGCAATGCCTTCGGCCAACAAAAGCCGCAAGACCAATACCAGCAAATGGCCGCGCCTTACGCTCAGTGGGCTGCACAGCAATTGCAGCAATTCGCCCCACAAACCCAAACCCCGCCCGATGCGAACCAGATGCAAATGCAACAGATGCAGCAACAACTGCAGCAACTGATGAACATGCAGCAGAATCGGGGCAGTGAGCTTAGCGCAATGATGGGCAATTCCTGACCATGCTCAATCTTTCAAACTTCTTTGGCGTTCCCGATCTGTCCCAAGTGTCCGCCCTACCTGGCATGAACATGGGCCAGCTTGGCACGTCCATGGCTGGGATGAATGTGTCGTCTGACTTTGCGATGCCCGGCGGGCCGAACTACGCCGGCATGCTCTCGGCAATGTCCGGACTCGCGAGCCAGGGCGATAGCCAAAATGCACCGATGATGCAACCCGCGCCCATGCAACGGCTACAGGCGGGCGGCGAGCAGTTTGCGCCGCTCTACCAAACTCAGCAGGCCTATCAGGCACGCCCTGCCGCGCAGGCGCTGGCCGGTCTACTCGGAGGCATCTATGGGAATGTTTGATACGCTTTTCGCGCAAGACGCCAAGGGCGAAGCGCTTCGTAGCGGCTTGCTGGGCATGGCCTCAGGCTTGCTGCAAGGCTCAACGGGTAACTACGGGCAGTTCGGGCCGGCATTGGGGCAAGGTTTCGCGGGGTTCGGGCAGGGGATGCAGAATGCCCAGCAGACTCAGATGCAGCAACAGCAAATCGGACAGCAGGCGAAGCTGCGTGCTCTGCAAGCCAAGCAACTTGAAAATGAGATTGCGCAGCAGAGTGGGGCGTCGAGCTTCTTTCAACCGAGTGGTGCGCAGGCTAATCCGATGGGCGCGGGCGGCGATGATATTCAAGCGCGAATCGAAGCGGGGCTGACTAGCCCTAATCCAGAGGTGCGTAAATGGGCGCTGGATGCTATGCGGCTGCGTCTACAGCAGACGGGCGGCATGTCTGGACTTGTCCCGACTCAACAAGGGTACGCCTATCGGGACTCTCAAGGAAACATGGTGGTTCCGAGCGCCCCTGATGGCAAGCCTTTCATGCCTGTATCCGCGCTCGCGCAAGACCCGACGAGGCAAGGGGATATCACTTACGCGAAAGAGACAGCCAAATCCGGCGTAGCTCGCTCAGACGCTCAGATAGAGCGTGATCGGCAGAATCAGCAACGCCTGCAATTATTTGACGAGGCAGAAAGTTTACTGCCAACAGCATCAAACGGAGCATTGAGCAACCTGTGGACGGCCGCAGGTGATGCCGCCGGTTTATCAACCGATGCATCCAAAGCCGACGCCCAGTTGCGCGTCATTGCAGGCCAGATGCTGGGCATGGTTCCACGCTTTGAAGGGCCACAATCAGATAAGGACGTTCAGGCATACCGCGAGATGGCGGGCGACCTAGCCAATCCGTTGATCCCTATCGAAACCCGCTTGGCGACACTCCGGTCGATGAGGCAGATAGTGTCGAAGTATCAAGGCGGGGCTCCTGAGGGAAACTTCAGCCCATCAGCGCAGCCAAGCCCCGTATCGCCTCAACCAGCAATCGAGCCCTTCAATACCGGCCCATCCGGCCCCGTGCGCGTCACTGGCGCGGACGACTACGGACGCCTTCCTTCCGGGGCGCAGTATCTTGACCCTAACGGACAGTTAAGGACGAAACGCTAATGGCAACCTTCGACGTTCTGGCCCCGCAGGTGATTTCTCGCTTGTCGAAAGACTTGAATCTAACCCCACAGCAGGCGGCTGGCATTGTCGGGCAGCTTGGATACGAGTCC
The DNA here is from genome assembly GCA_049672825.1 of Pusillimonas sp. Classification (GTDB taxonomy): domain Bacteria; phylum Pseudomonadota; class Gammaproteobacteria; order Burkholderiales; family Burkholderiaceae_B; genus Pusillimonas_C; species Pusillimonas_C harenae_A. The sequence continues at coordinate 20,585 of JBATWU010000151.1, read as the reverse complement.
GAAGGATTACAGGCAATCAATGAAAGAAAGCCTGTCGTTCCCGGCTCGCGTGGTGGGTATGGCTGGTCGCAATGGACGGGGCCGCGTCGGCGTCAGTTTGAGGATTGGGCCGGGCAGAACAGTATGGATGTGGCGACCCCTGAAGCCAATTACGGGTTTCTGGTTCACGAGCTTACCAACACCCCGGAGTCTCGCGTATTGGATCAAATCCGACAGGCCCAGGACGCACAAAGCGCAGGACGCATCTTTACCGATAGGTTCTTGCGCCCCGGCGTTCCCGCTTACGACAAGCGCGCGTCATGGACGGAGCAAGCCTTGAATTTCATCTTACCGGCAGCACAAGCGGGTACAGTCACCGGAGCCATGCCTTGGGAATCTGATCCAGTTGTCGGCAATCAAGGTTCCGCGCCTTGGGATAGCGATCCAGTGGTTCAGCAGCAATCCGTTGCGCCCAATGGCGACTCGGTGACATGGAATGATGCTCCCATGCCGCTGAATCAGCACAATGTTCATCCGCACGTTGCTGCCGAGCCATCCCGGAAGTTTGATCCGGCGCAGATGGTGAATGATTCTCTGCGCCCATTCCCAAATAGCCCGAGCCCCGGACAAAACACCAGGTCGCTGGGCGCGGGAGTGGCTCAAGGCCTGACCGACACGATTCTCGGGGCGGGGCATTGGCTCGGCAAGGGGCTGGACGCTATTGGCGCTGATCAATCCGGGCAAGCGCTCGTTAAAAACGCATCTGATATCCGGCGTGGCGTGGGCGATTGGGCAGACCAATACAAATCCGAGTCCCCTTACGCGGGCAGCATTGGAAGACTTGGGGGCAACCTTGCGTCCGTCTATAAGGCCCCTTTGGCAATCGCGTCAGGCATCAGCCGAATCGCGCCTCTTGCGAAATCCGCAGCGCCTTCTGTTATGCGGTTAGCGGAGTCGGTTGGCTCTGGCGGGCTTCGCTTAGGCAGCTCCACCGGAAGCCGTGCCGGTGACGTGGCCTTACGAGCCACCGGCGGATCAATCGCTGGCGGCGCAACCGCTGGCCTGGTGAATCCTAACGACGTTGGAACTGGCGCGGCAATAGGGGCCGCAGGGCCATTGGTGCTAGGAGTTGCTGGCCGGGTTGGGCAGGCAATCGGGGGAAGAAGGTCGGCCCAGGCTACGGCTCAAGCAAGGAACGCCCCGCTCATGCAGACCATCAAAGAATCAACCGAGGCAGGGTATGTGATTCCCCCTAGCAGCGTAAATCCGTCGATGCGCAACACCGTTCTTGAGAGCATTTCCGGCAAGATTGCTACAGCGCAGTCGGCATCTGTTCGGAATCAGTCGGTAACGGATGCCCTGGCTCGCAAAGCTCTAGGCTTGGGTGATGACGCTCCACTTACAGCGGATATGCTCGCCCAATACCGTAAGGCTGCTTACGATGCGGGGTATATACCCCTTCGTCAAATCGGGCCAGTTCAGGTGGATGGCCTGTTCACAAAATCCCTTGACGATATTGTCAAGCAGTACACCGGAAAGGGGACGATCCCCGCAATGGCTAGGCCAGAAATTACGGACTTGGCAGACTCTTATCGCCTTTCCGGATTCGATTCTAGTGATGCGGTAGACGCCATAAGGGCCCTTCGTGAAACCGCGACCGAGGCGTTTAGAAAAGGGGACGGGGCGCTCGCTAAGGCCAACCGCGCAATCGCAGATTCACTAGAAGCCCAACTAGAGCGTGCGGCGGGGAGCGCTTCGCCCGATCTGCTTAATGCCTTTCGCCAGTCGCGGGCAAATATCGCCAAAAGCCACACGATTGAAAAGGCGCTGAGGGCGGGCGGCGGGAGCGTTGATGCCGTCAAGATCGCGCGGGAACTCCAAAAAGGGAAGCCGCTATCTGATGAGTTGGCGCTGATCGGAAAGTTCGCTAATGCGTTTCCGAAAGCAGCTCAGCCGTCAGCTCAGGTGGCAGGGCCGGGGGTTAGCAAACTAGCGTCAGCGGCGTCAACCCTACTGGGAGGAGCCGGTGCAGTTGCAGCTGGACCCCTTGGGATCGGGCTTGGCGCGATTCCGTTCGTGGTTCCGCCAATGGTTCGATCGGGATTGCTTTCGTCGGCTTTTCAGAGAGGCCTTAGCAGGCCTGCGAGCGTCAAGCCTTCGCAGGTTGGCGGCCTACTCGGAAGCCAGGAAATTCAGCAGTTGCTTAACCGTACCGCGCCATTGCTGGGCAATCAGTGAGGATATCGGCCCCTAAAGTAGCCGACGATAAAGACGATGACGCATAGCACGCCGAGCTTTATCAGCATGTAGTCCGTAAATTCCACTCTCTTCTCCCGCCCGCTCACGTAGCGGGCCTTTTTAATGGATACCCAAAATGGCAATACCAACCAGCATTACTGACCTGGACACCAGCGAAGCGCTAAATAGCCCGGCTGGTTCCGATAATGTCGGCGGTACACTCGACAACTTTCTACGCTCCCACGCGGCCATTATACGTCGTCAGTTCTCAAAAGGGGCGGATGTTAATTCCGCCTCGACGACGACGATCCCGCCTGACTGCTCGTATGCCAATGTCGTGAAGGTGGTTTCGACGATCAATGCGTTTACGGATAACTTCAATGGTCGGATCGTCTATCTAAAATTCGAGGCCGGGATAACACTCAAGCACTCGTCCAGCCTTATTATGCCAGCAGGCGCGGATGTCGTGACAGTCGCTGGTGATGTGGCGGCATTCATTAACGAAACGTCGGGGGCCTGGCGATGCCTGTCATACCCGCGATACACGGATGCGGATCATCCGGGCGCAGAGCCCGCGATCACATGGCCGCTCATGACCTGGGCCGACACGGGCAACATGCTGCTAAAGCGTCGCAATGAGGCGAATACGGCGTGGGTGACGCTTGGGCCGTTGTTGGATTTTTACTTTGCGAGGGGGAATATTCTAGGCGCTCTGTCCGTTTCGTCCGGCATTCCCACTGGCGCGGCGATGCAATTGCTAGGCTCCACGAATGGCTTTGTGGCTCGATTGGCATCTGGTCTGCAAATATGCACTCGCGGCGATATCACGCTCACGCAGGAAAATACACAACGGCTAGCATATACCTGGACATATCCAGCTCAATTTTCATCAAGCCCCGTGGTTTTCCTCATCAATAACGCTGGCGCAGACACCGTTTTGCAAAAAACGACAGCAGGCTCGTCGCCCACAAACGCCTCTGCTGTTGTCCGGCTCTTTGCTACAGGAAGTGATTCAATCTCGGGCGGCACAACGCGCACCGGCTGCGGTCTTATAGCGGTAGGCCGGTGGTTCGAATAAGGAGAAGTTAATGGTTATCCATCCATACCCACAGCTTCGCCCCAGCGACGCAATCTTCGTGCAAGGCGACACGCTTATTATTGGCGGCGTTGAATATGATTTCAGTGTCATCCCGGATGGGGCAGCATTGCCCCGCGAAGCTGTTGATTGTGACCTGATCGTAGGCTCGATAGAACGAGTGGGCGGAATCCTGCATGTACCGCTTATCGTAGCTACAGACCGAGCGGGATGGGCGTCTGATCCCGATCCATTTACCCCTGGCGATGGCCCACTGGAGATGCTGCAATGGTAATCGACCTTTCAAAGCTTATCACTGCCGAAATGAAGTTCGAGCAGGCGAAAGAAGCCAAGCTCGCGCAGATCAACAGCGACTTTACACAAGCCGCCTCAGCGCTGACTGAAGGCTATCCCGAAGCCGAGCGCATGACCTGGGCCACGCAACAAGCCGAAGCGATGGCATGGGCGGCAGACGCAAACGCGCCGACGCCATACCTTGACGGTCTAGCCCTGGCTCGCGGAATCGATGCCGAGGAAATGCGGGAAAAGACGCTGGCTCAGACGCAACTGTTTATGCAGGCCAGCCAGTCGTTGGTAGGCAAGCGGCAACGTCTGCGGAATCTGGTCTACGAGGCCGCGACACAGCAGGAGCTCGACGCGATCCAGTGGGGCGAGCCAGCCGCCTAGCCAGCGGCCTTATTTTCGCCTATCGCCCCTTCAGTGGGGCTTCTTTACGTCCAAGGATAAGCCATGCGCTTTGATGAAGTCGCGGTAGAGGCCGCTGGTATCACTATCGCCAACAAGTCGATGGGCGTGGGGGCCGCGACCGGCCTGCTTGGATTCGTGGCTTCGGTCAACTGGCTGGGCGTAATCGGCGCGTTCGTCGCCATTGTCGGCCTGTCCGTCAATATCTACTTCCAGGTTCGGCGCGACCGGCGCGAGTCGGCAGAGAGTCGGGCGCGAATGGAAGCACTAAAGGAGCGGTTATGACTTTGATACCGGAGTGGAAAAAGGCGCTACGTATGTTCAGCGTACAGGCGATGCTCGCAGCAGGCGCGATTCAGGGCGCGTACATCGCTTTGCCCGACGATATGCAAGCATTCATCCCCGATAGCTGGATGCGTATCCTCACGTTCGCCGTGCTTGGCCTGGGCGCGATTGGCCGATTGATTGAGCAGCCGAAGGTGTCGCAATGAAGTTCATCCAATGGATACTTAGCCTGTTCGAATGGCCGGATGTGGAGGAAAATTTACCCACAAGTGGAGTCAAGCGCCCAACCATGTCAGCCAATGGCTTGAAGCTCCTGAAGCATTACGAGGGGCTATCACTGACTGCGTACCGTGACGTGGCTGGGGTGCTAACCATCGGCTACGGGGATACGGAGAATGTCACATCGGGAATGCGGATCACCGAAGCAGAAGCAGAGCAACGCCTACAAACCCGGCTTACCCGCGACTTTGTGCCTGGCGTCATTACTGCGCTTACCCAGGCTCCGACTCAGCATCAACTCGATGCAATGACCAGCCTTGCGTACAACATAGGCGTTGCGGCTTTCCAGCGCTCGACGCTCCTAAAGCGATTCAACGAGGGCGACATAAGCGCAGCCGCCGATCAATTCCTAGTGTGGCACTACGCCGCCAAGAAATCCATTAAGGGCTTACGCAAGCGTCGGGCAGCGGAACGGATGCTGTTCCTGGGCGGGGATGCGGCGTCAGCCATCAACATCGGGGATAACACGGCATGACCCTACTAATCGCTCAAATCTGGCCGTACCTGCTTGGCTTTGCTGCACTTGTGGCGGGTTACATCGCTGCTCGTCAGTCTGGCAAGGCGTCCGAAAGAAGTAGGCAGGCTTCGGACAGAATCAACTCCATCAAAGAGGCTAAGAATGTCCAGAACAAAACGGCTGGTATGTCTGACGACGCTGTTTCTAGCGAGCTTAAATCTAAGTGGGTGCGCGGCGACAAGCGGTAATTTTTGCGACGTAGCCAGCCCGATCTGGTTCAGTTCCGCTGATGGTGTTGATGCAACCCCGCCTGACGTTCGTAGGCAGATCAGGGATCATAACGAGACAGTGAGCCGACTTTGCAAATAGATCCAGAACTTCGCAGTTTCGCAACACCGCGTCAACTGGAATACCTGGATGCCGTCGAGAAGCATGGCAGCAATCAGAAAGCGGCGGCGGCGTTGGGTTTGAATCGGCGCACGGTTGACGAGGGGATTGCGCTGCTACGCAAGAATGCCGCGCTACGGGGGTACGCGCCTGAGTTCGACATGACGCGCACCGTGCCCTCGACGCACGTGGCGAAGGGCATCAGTACCTACTACAACAAGGACGGCAAGGTTACGGCGCAGTGGGTGAAAAGCAGCCTAGCTGACGACCAGTTGCAAGCTATCCGGCAAGCCGCCTTTGACGCGATGGCCGAAGAATTGCCCCGCGAGCCAGCCGCGCCTTTCTCTGGTGGGCCTTGCAATGGCGACCTTCTGAATTGCTACGTTATTACCGATTTTCACCTGGGCGCTTTATCCTGGGCACCAGAGACAGGCGCATCGTGGGACATAGATATAGCAGAGACGACACTTGTTGCATGGTTCGCAAGAGCCATCGAGCAATCGCCAAATGCCAAAACCGCGCTACTGGCGCAAATTTCCGATCTTTTGCACTGGGATGGCTTCGATGCGGTCACTCCTGCATCGAAACACTTATTGGATGCTGACGGTCGATTCCCAAAGCTCGTTCGTGTCGCGATTCGCGTATTGCGCCGGATCATTCGTATGCTTCTTGCCAAGCATGAGCAGTTGCATATCATCATGGCCGACGCCAACCACGATCCGGTAAGCCAAGTATGGCTGCGGGAATGGCTGTCTGTGCTGTATGAGGATGACCCGCGCATAACGGTCGATACCAGCCCATCGCCCTACAACGCATACGAGTTCGGCAAGGTGGCGATCTTTACCCATCACGGCCACAAGCGCAAGGTTACTAACGTGGCTGAAGTGTTCGCGGCGCAATTTAGGGAAATGTTCGGGCGCACTAAATACGCCTACGCGCACATGGGGCACTTGCACCATACGGACGTGAAGGAAAACAACCTGATGATTGTCGAGCAACATCGGACGCTAGCCGCGCCGGATGCTTATGCGGCAAGGGGCGGCTGGCTGGCTGGCAGGGACGCCAAAGTGATCACGTACCATAAAAGCTATGGGGAAGTGGGCCGGATCACGGTCAGCTACGACATGATCAAAGAGGCCGCGTAAACCCTAATCAGGCATGATCGTACCCAAACGCAAAAAGCCCGCGCAGTTTCCTGGCGGGCTATCGTATTTTGATGCAAGGCCCCGAAAATGCCCCAAAATTATGGGGAAGCCGCATAAACATTGAGTTCTTGGTGCCGATGAGAGGAGTCGAACCCCCGACCTTCTCATTACGAATGAGCTGCTCTACCAACTGAGCTACATCGGCGCTGTGAACATTTACTGGCTTGAACAGCAGGCTAAAAAAGTAAGCGATCTGCGCCAAGCCCGTTATTATACATATATTGGATTCGATGGCTTGCGCCATGCTGGCGCTGGCCGGAAACCCAGAGAGAGGAGTACACATGAACAAGATCGCATGGCTGTTGCTGATCGCCGCCTTGCTGCCAGTTGTTGCGGCGGCGGCATCCAAGGCGGGTGGAAAAGCCTATGACAATAACGATCCGCGACTGTGGCTGGCGCGGCAGGAGGGGTGGCGGGCAAGGGCGAATGCCGCCCAGGCCAACTTGTTCGAAGGCCTGCCGTTCTTTTTTGCGGCCGTCTTGTTTGCGCTGCACGGTCAGGCGGATCAGGGCTGGCTATTCAGCCTGATGCTTGCCTGGATTGTATTGCGGCTGATTTACCTGGGTATTTATATTGCTGGTTACGGCATGGTGCGCACGATAATCTGGGCGCTGGCCTTTGCGGTGAATGTCGCCATACTGCTGGCGGCGCGCTGAAGCGCAGCGGTAAGCCAGCACACCCGATACAAACGGCCTGGTGCAGTGGACCGGGCCGTTTGTCTATTCTTCCTGATTCATTCTGATGGCAGAGGGGAACAGGTCCCAGCAGGCAATGAACAGGGCTGCGAATAGAGGGCCAATGACAAAACCGTTCAGGCCGAACACGGCCAGGCCGCCCAAGGTGGAAACCAGAATGACGTAGTCGGGAATCTTGGTGTCTTTGCCCACCAGCAGCGGGCGCAGAACGTTGTCGACCAGGCCGATGACAAGCACACCGAACAGAGTCAGTACCACGCCCTGCCAGATGGCGCCGGTAACCAGGAAATAGACCGCGACAGGCACCCAGATAATGGCGGCGCCCACGGCGGGCAGCAGCGACAGGAAGGCCATCAGCACACCCCACAGCAGGGCGCCCTGTATGCCCAGGAACCAGAACATGAATCCGCCCAGCGCGCCTTGCGTTGCCGCGACAACAATATTGCCCTTGACGGTGGCCCGGACCACGGTGGCGAACTTGCGAAACAGGTGCTGTTGGTGCTCGTCGCTGAGGGGAATAAGCTGCTTGCTCTGGCGAGCCAGGTTGCTGCCGTCGCGCAGCAGGAAAAAGAGCAAATACAACATGACGCCCAGCCCGATCAGGAACTCAAAGGTATTCTGGCCTACGTTGACGGCTTGCGACGCCAGGAACTTGCTGCCTTGCAGCGCGCCCGCCGACAGTTTCTCGCGCAGGCTGAATACGTCGCCGACGCCGAAACGAATCAGGATGTCGTGAACGGACGCAGGCAGCGCGTTCATGATTTGCTCGAAGTAGCTGCCCATATTCAGTTCGCCTGCGCTGATGCGCTTGTAGATGGCCGCCCCTTCCTGCAGCAGCGAGGCGGAGATCAATATCAAGGGAATGATGACGATCAGGATAATGACCAGCAGCGTGATCAGGGCCGCCAGGTTCCGGCGGCCTCGCATTTTGCCCAGCAGCCGCCGGTTCAGGGGCATGAATATGATGGCCAGGATCGCGCCCCAGAAGATGGCCCCGTAGTAGGGCAGCAAAATCCAGATGAAAGCGATGGTGACCGCCGCCAACAACAGCAGGAATGAGCGGAAATAAAGATTGGAATGATTCATCCAGTACTCAAGAAGCGCGGCGCTTGGCCCAGTGTGCCCATTCTATGCGAAAAATGCTGCTGTCTAGTCGCCAAGCAGTTCGTCCAGAGGCTCCAGATCTTCGATATGCTGTGATACGACTTTTACCACCATGACGGTTGGCACGCACAGCAGCATGCCCCATACGCCCCATAGCCACGCGCCGAAAAGCAGGGCGACGAAAACGGCGGTGGCGTTCATTTTTGCGATTCTTCCTGTCATCCAGGTTGCGACCAGCATGCCCACGAAGCTGGCGATGCCCAGGGTTATCGCGGCGACGAGCAGCATCATGGAAAAGGAGTCGAACTGCATGAATGCGGCAAAGCCCGTGGCCGCCGCCGCCAGTAATGATCCGAAATAGGGAATGACGTGAAGCAGAGCTCCGGCCACAGCCCAGGCGCCTGGATTGTCCAGGCCGATGAGATGCCAGATGGCCCAACTGATCAGGCCCAGCGCCACGTTGGTGACAAGCAGCATCAGCATATATTTCTGGATGGAGCTGTTGATGTCGTCCAGGATCTGTACAGTGATTTTTTTTCGGGATAGTGATGGCCCTGTCAGTTTGACGAGTTTGCGCTTGAATGTATTGCCCGAAAGCAGGGCGAAGAATACCAGGAAGAGCACCATGCTCATCTGGCCCAGGAAAGCTGCCGCGTTCAGCGATCCGGTCCAGAGCAGGTCGTTCAGATTGATGGACGGCGCGGTGGGAGCCGCTGGTGCAGCCGGCGCAGCGCCGGCAATAGCCGTTTCCGGCGCGTCAGGGTTGGCCGCTTCTTTCAGGGTGTTGGCCGCGCTTCGAAGCTTTTCCAGTGTGCCCAGTTCGCCGCTGTTGATGCGTTTGAAGGCATTGGCCAGCTTGTAGGTGGCGACCGGCAGCTCGTCCATGATGGCGTCCGCCTCGTTGTAGACCGAGATGGCGACCATGGTGCTTGAGCCCAGCAAGGCCAGCATGACAAGACTGGTTGCCACGATGCGCGGCAGACGCATGCGTTCCAGCCAACTGACCAGGGGGTTCAGCGTAAAGGCAATCAGTATGCCGAGCAAGAGCGGGATAAAAAACGCTTTGGCCCACTGCAGGGTAAAAATGATGGCAATCGTCGCCAATATGGCCAGAGGCAGCCCGCCAACAGGGGTGCGGCCGGCTAATTCTGGAGCGATGGCGCTGAGTGGAACCGGGCTGGCCTCGTCCTGGCGTTCCGCCGGGTCGATGGTGGGTGTGCTGGCCGCTGCCGGTATGATCGGTTCCATCTGTAGCTAGCTGTCCTCGGTGTAGGGAACGAAGCGTCCCGTATTGGGATCACGAATGAAAAGCAGGCCGGTGCCAACGCCGAAGTAGGCGCCGTGCAGCGTGAGAGTTCCGTTTTCCACGGCCTCGTGCACTGCGGGGAAGGTCATCAGGTTCTCAAGGCTATAGTCGACGACTCCCCATTCCAGTTTCTGTATCCAGCCTTGCCGGTCGGCGCAGGGTGGGCCAACGCGTTCGGCGACAGGGGTGATTTGCGACATCCATTTGCCGATGAAGTCGCGCTTGGACAAGGGGGCGGCCTTATTTGCAAAGGCGGCGACACCGCCGCAACTTGCGTGGCCCAGCACCACAATATGCTTGACCTTCAGCGCGTTCACGCCAAATTCGATGGCTGCGCTGGTACCGTGAAAGGACGTTTCGGTGTCGGGCTCGCAGGGCGGCACCAGGTTGGCAATATTGCGGATGACAAATATTTCGCCGGGGTCCGCGTCAAAAATCGTTTCTGGCGCAACCCGAGAGTCGCCACAGCCAATCACCATGATTTCTGGATGCTGGCCGGATTTGGCCAGTTCTTCATAGCGCGCCCGCTCACGCGCGAGCCGGCCGTTCAAAAAAGATTGATAGCCAGAGGTAAGCCTGGAGGGAAACACGTGTAGTTCCTTTTGTTATTTGAAGCTTACGCATTTTACTCCTACCCGGTGAGGTCCAAGGGTTGGCTACGTGACCACTTGCACGATTTCGCCAAAACGTCGCTGGCGCGATTTCACTTTGGGTCGGATCTGGGGAGCCCAGCGCCCCAGATCCGACTGCTTTTTCCACTCCGGCGTGTCGGGGAGGTCGGCCTGGGAAAGAAAGTACATGGCCGTATAGACCAGCCAGCCGTTCTCGTTGGGCAGATGATCGCGAAAACGCGTAATGCCCAATACGCCGGGAACCTTCAGGATGTTGGGCACGTGCTCGCTTTCATATATTTCATTGAACAAGGCTTCGTCGGCGGCATCGATTTCAAAAGTGACGGTATAGAAGTACCGGGCATCCGTGGAATGGGTGGCAACTGGAGGCATATGAATTTCTCTGTTAAAGGTGTGGTGCAGTGCGGTGTGTTCGGCCTTATTCGGGCACGATTCCCGCCGCTTTGATAACTTCGGTGTACTTGACCAGTTCGCTCTGGACAAACTCGGTCAGGCGCTCGGGCGTATTGTCGGCGACCGTCTGGGTGCCGAGTTGGCGCAGACGCTCCTGAACGTCGGGCAAGTTGGCGATACGGTTGATTTCCAGGTTCAGCTTATTCGCCACTGCGGGAGGGATGCCCGCCGGGCCGTGGATGGAGTACCAGCCGTTTGCTTCATAGCCGGGTAAGCCTGCTTCGGCAAATGTGGGGATATCCGGTGCCTCTTTCGAACGGGTCTTGCTGGCGATGGCGAGCGGACGCACCTTGCCGGAAATAATCATAGGCATAAGCGCCGCGGCGGTGTCGATGACCAGGTCCACCTCATTGGCCAGCAGGGCGACATAGGCGGGACCCGCGCCGCGGTACGGGACATGGAGCAGCTCAACGTCGGCAACCTGGCTGAACACCATGGCGGACGTGTGCATGACGGAGCCCACCCCTCCGGAAGCATAGGTATATTTTCCAGGATCGGCCTTTGCCAGCTCGATGAATTCGGCTACGGTCGTGGCCGGGTTGCTCGGGTTGATGGCCATGATGACCGGTGCTATCCCCAGCATGGCGATGGGCGTAAAGCTCTTGATGGGATCGTATCCCGGGTTGCGATAGAGGCTGGGGCTGACCGCATGGCTGGCGATTGAAGACAGCATAAGGGTGTATCCATCGGGCGCCGCGCGGGCGGTATGTGCGGCGGCTATGGTCGTTCCCGCGCCGGGCCGGTTTTCGACGACTACCGCCTCGCCCCAGGATTCCGTCAGCTTCTGGCCAAAAAGGCGTGCCAGATTATCGTTGCCGCCTCCGGGGGAAAAAGGCACCACCAGCCTGATGGGTTTGCTGGGGTATTCCTGGGCGTGTACGGTTTGTGTTGCTGCGCACGTCATCGCGAGAATCGCTGCTGCGTACGCCAGGGTTTTAATTTTCATTGCGCTCTCTCTTTATGATTGCCACGCGGTTTCGGGGATACCGCGTGGAAGGGGGTGGGTAATGGAGGTCTGGCGCCTCGTTTCAGGCGGGTGGAGCGATCTTCACGCCGGTGACGCCATGGCGTGCCAGTGAGGCGGCAACAAAGCCAGACGCCTTCATGCCTTCTATGAAGGCATCGAGATACTGCCTGGCCTCGAGGCTGCGCGTGGCCGATATGGCGCTGGCTTGATTGATGACCATGAAGCCACCATCAAGCAACCTCGCATCATCAGTGTGGGCAATCAGCATTTCAAGCTGTTGACGCACGCCGGCGGCAGCGGTGCAGCCGTCCTGCAGCATGGTTTCTATGACCTGCTCCGAAAGGGGGACCCTGTCGATGCGGGCGTGCTGCAGGTGGCGTGTCAAGAACAGATCGTATGCGCTGGCCGATCCAACCACGACCTGATGACCGGGCCTGTCGACCTCATCATTGGCATGGATGGGCGAGTTCCGGGGAACGGCATAGGAACCTTCAATCAGCAGATAGGCCGGCGTGAAGTGGAGTCCATCGGCGCGTTTCGGGTCTATCGCCATGAAGCCAATGTCGGCTTCCTGGGCGAGGACCGCATCCACTGATTCAGCCGCCGTCGCAAAGCAGACGAAATCCACGTCGACGCCGAGTGTGTTGCCCAGCTCTTTTGATAGGTCGACGCTGACGCCGGCGGGTAGCCCGCTTGTGGCGCAGTAGCGCGCAAGCACAGGATTGCCCATGTTCAACGCTGCGCGCAACTTCCCCGCCGGTGCGAATTCCTTGGAAATAGTCGGGTTGCTTGCCATGAAGTCCTTCTGTAAAAAGTCTGCGCCAGGCCTGAAAGGAAAATTCGCCCTTGCCTGTTGTGCGCGGATGAGCGATGCTCTCTTGGCCGCTACAGTAATATTGTTGTAATGTTGCTGTGATGTGTCACATCGTAATTTCTTTTCGAGGCTTAGTCAATCATCGAAGTCGCCCGCCCATCGTCTGATTGCCGGGATTCAGATGTTAAAATTGCTTTCAATATGTCTATAACAAGCGCCAAACTGCCATCAAAAACAGTGAAACCGCCTTTAAAGAGCGTCAACATGCCAGTAATCAGCCCAGGGGACGAATCTAGGAAACTGCCGATGCAGGAACGGGCGTATCAACGCATCAAGCACGAAATCATCAATCTCAACTATGCGCCGGGCGAATACCTGAACGAACTGAGCCTGAGCGAAGAACTGGGCCTGGGCCGTACACCGATCCACCTTGCGCTGGGCCGTTTGATGCTCGAGGGCTTGGTCGAAGTCGTGCCGCGCAAAGGCAGCATGGTCAAGCCTTTGTCTCTGGATGAAATCCTTGATATCACTGAAGTGCGGCTGGTGAATGAAATGCAGTGCGCGCGCCTGGCCGCCATGCGCGCGACACCCGAGGAAATAGCGGGAATGGCGGAGTTGCTGGATCAGAGCGATCTGGCGATCAGCCGCGGCGAGGTAAGCCAGAGGCGCGCCTTGGGCCGGCAGTTTCATCTGCTCATGTCGAAAGCCGCGCGCAACCAGGTGTTGGCTGAAATACTGTCAATTCTTTATGACAGATCCCTGCGTTATTGGGTCATCTCGATGCGGGAGCCTCATCGGCACGTTCCCGTGGGCAAGGAGCACAGGGAAATCCTGGACGCGATCCAGCGCCGGGATCCCGATGCCGCCGCCGACAGTGCGCGACGGCACATCGAGTCGTTTCGCGACACGATCACCCGACGCATCGTCTAGTCTTCTGCGTGTCGTTTCGCTGGCAGCTTTTCAACGAAACGCCGCCTTGCCGCCCATCTCGTCCTGCTGTCCGCTGCCATAAACAAGCGCACTTGTGGATAACCCTCAATCAGTCTTTGCATTTCTTGACGATGTGTGCTGCTTTTCCGCCACAAGGATGCGTATATTGAGTGTGTCATGAGCAAAACATGGAGAGTTGATGGATGAATCACATTTCCGATTTTTGGCTGAGCACTCCCTTGACCTGATTTGCCTGGCGGATTCAGACCTTGTACTGACCTATGCCTCGCCCTCTTGCAAACAGCTGCTTGGCTGGAACCCTGAAGAGATGATCGGAAAGGGGGCCGGCTCTTTTGTCCATGAAGACGATCTGCCTGTATTTGCTGGCGCACACGAAGCGGTAAAAAAAGATGGCGTAGGTGGATCACCCACCATGCTGCGGATGCGCAAGAGAGCGGGCGACCATGCCTGGATGAAAATTAACGCGCGATTGGTACCCGGCTTCGCAGGGGGAGAGAATCAGGTGGTACTTGTTATGCGTGATGTGACTGCCCTGATGAAAGGGGGGGCCACGCATCGCCCGAAGCCGTTCCGGTATAAACCCGACCACGGAATCTGGGACGAAAAGCTTGCCGCGGAAAGAGGAATCATTACCGAGATCGATCTCTATCTTACGAACTCGGGGCACATTGCGTTCCTGGAGTCTGCAAGACAGGATGATGAGGGCCGCATAGTTTGTTCAGGCTACGTTCTGGACCAGGTCAGAGGGGCCGCCGGCGTGCGCAGGCTGGAATGGCTGACATCAGGTCACTGTACCACCAGCGGCGAAGATCGCGATCGCATTAAACGCCGCATTTAATCAATACTGCCTTGGCACGCACACATGCGGGTGAGTGCCAAAGTCAGGCGCTGACCGCCGCGTTTAAAAAGCGGCGGAAGCAGCCCCGATACGGGCTGGGTATCGCTTCGCGATGCCGCTATTGATCATTGCCGGATCCTTCGGATTTGCTTGGCGTCCTGGGTGCACTGTCCTTGGTTGGCGACTTTAATCCCAATTCCGAGCGAGGATCTTTTTCGGCCTTGCTGTGTACTTGTTGCTTGTCCGGTGGGCTATCTTCTTGAAGCGCGCGCGCTTTAGGCCCCTTGATGCCAGGATAGCTTTGTGTCTGACCCTGGCCGGCCTGGCCAGGGTCTTGTTGTCCTGGCTGATTTTGGCGGGTATGGCCCGGCGTATTGTGGGCCGGATTGGCATGGCCGGGATTCTTCTTGCGAGGATGGCCAGGCTCGTCCAGGGCTGACTGCTGCTGTCCAGGGCCGACCGGCTCTTTCAGGCGGGGATCTATCTCATTGCCTTGCTCCGGGTCTTGTTGCGATGGGGTTTTAGGTTTCTGATTTTGCGTCATGGTGTCTCTCCGGGAGTACGCGCCCTCGGCATTGGGGCAGGCCGCTTTCAGGCGGTATATACCGGCATGAAGCAAGCTGCGTGCCCGCATTCGCCGTCGCCTACAATGGCGGCGCATGATGAGAAAAAGATCCACCCCAAAGCAGCGCGCATCAAGATCCAAAGCGAGGCAGCCGGCTGGTCGCCTCAAGAGGTTCCTGAGGGCGTTCGCCGCAACAGCAATTACCGCTTTCAGCATTGCCAGCTGCGCCCTGAGCCCGCAGCTGCGCGATCAGATCCCGCTTGAACCCATCCTTTCGCAACTGGGGCTGCCCAGCCACGAGCAGGCTGAGCCCCGGACGGCGCCCGCAGGGGCGCAGGTACAGACTCAGTTTGCGCAATGCCGGCAGCTCTTCCCCAGCGGGCGGCCTCCGATAGTACCGGCTGGCCAGGCCTTGCGTGAGCTGTGCTTCTCGGCGTTTGCGGTTCTGCACAGCGGCCAGACCAAGACCCCTGTCTTTGTCGCCCAGCGCCTGAATCGCCAGATGCTTGTGCAAGGGCAGGGAATAGGGCGCACAGATCGGTTCTACCCCGAAGCCCGCCTACCTGCCGCCGAGCGCGCCGAGCTGGCCGACTACCGCGGCTCAGGCTATTCGCGTGGTCATATGGCGCCTGCTGGCGACATGCACAGCCCCGAGGCGATGGCACAGAGTTTCAGCCTGGCCAACATGGTCCCGCAGAACCAACGGCACAACGCCGGCGCCTGGAACCGAATTGAAAATGACACACGCAAGTACGTGATGCGTGCCAAGGGCGACGTTTATGTTTTCACTGGGCCGGTATATGAGGGCGGGCCGGAGACGATGGGGGCGGGGCGGGTGGCTGTTCCGAGTCATTTGTTCAAGGTGGTCTCCGATGCCGCAACGGGCCGCTCATGGGTGCACTGGCAAGCGAATAGCCCCGACGCCAAGGCGGGAGCGCCGATCAGCTATGAGGAATTTGTTAGGCGTACGGGTTTGCGCTTGCTGCCATAGGCGTTTCCGCATGGGACGTCGATTGATAAAAGCTTGACAATTGTTTGCGTTTACCTAGTGGTGGTTCCCGATGTTAGTCGATAGACTCATGTGCATCGAAACTATCACGGGACAATGTCATGTCTTTAGTACGGCGGTGTACCGCAGAGTCGTTGGGCACTTTCTGGTTGGTCTTCGGGGGCTGCGGAAGCGCTCTGTTTGCAGCGGCTTACCCCGAGCTCGGTATTGGCTTTGCGGGCGTGGCGCTGGCTTTCGGCTTGACCTTGCTGACCATGTGCTATGCCATTGGAAATATTTCCGGTTGCCACATTAACCCGGCGGTCACGCTCGGGCTGGTTGCGGGTGGCCGCTTTCCTGCCCGCGAGCTGCTGCCTTATGTCGTGGCGCAAGTGGTGGGTGGCATCCTGGCCGGCGCGGTGCTTTATTTAATCGCAACCGGGAAAACAGGATTCGATCCGGTGAGCGGCTTTGCCTCGAATGGCTATGGGGAACACTCTCCCGACAACTACAGTCTTGCCGCGGCGCTGATAGCGGAGATCGTCCTTACGGCTTTCTTCCTCTTCATTATCATGGGAGCCACGCATAAACGTGGCCATGTCGGTTTGGCAGGAGTTGCCATTGGCCTATCGCTTACCTTGATACACCTTATCAGCATACCCATCACGAATACCTCGGTTAACCCCGCGCGGTCTACGGGCGTGGCGCTGTTCCAGGGGACTTGGGCGATTGAGCAGCTGTGGTTATTTTGGCTGGCGCCCTTAGTGGGCGGGGTGGTGGGCGCGATTATCTATCGGTGCCTTCACACGGATAACGACTGAGCATTGCTCATCGTATTAGCCATGTAAAACACCCCAAAGGTTGGATTAATGCCCAACTTTTGGGGTGCAGTTCATTCCGAACGGTTTTTTGTTGCCGCTATCATTGGGCAGCGGTTTGTTCAGATATTTCAATCAGATTGAGATCAGGGTCGCGCAGGTAAATTGAACGTATCGGCCCGGCAGCACCGGTGCGTGATACGGGGCCTTCAATGATCTTCGCGCCTTTCCGTTGCAGAGAGGCAATCACATCATCCAAAGGCCGATCCGCGATAAAGCATAAGTCCAGCGAGCCGGGCACCGGCAGGTGCGCCTTGGGTTCGAACTCTGATCCCTTGACATGGAGGTTGATCTTTTGCTGTCCGAAGCCGAATGCTTTCCGTCCCTCGCCAAAGTTCACCAAGGTCATTCCCAGCAGGCCCACATAAAAGGCTATACAACCTTCTTCGTCTGCTGTGGTAAGAACTAAGTGATCCAGGTGGCCGATCATGAATAACATCCCGCAGTTGATTGATTTGGCCATTTTAGCTGTCACTATGAGCCGTGTGGGTGGGAGACCTCATTATTTTGAAGAAGCCCCCAATCCTGCTGACGTACACTAAGGAAAAAATCCTTGGGAGTCCAGACCGATGCAACCGTCCAGTTCGATAAAGACCCGCCGCCGCGGGGCTGGGCTCGACGAGGCGATCATTGAAGCCGCCTGGGCCGAGCTCGTCGAGCACGGGTATGCAGGTTTGACGATGGAAACGGTGGCGACTCGCGCGCGCACGAGCCGCTCGGTGCTTGCCCGGCGCTGGGACGGAAAAGCCGCGCTTGCGATCGCAGCGATTCGGCATCAGTTGGCCAAGCACCCGCTGAATGTTCCTGATCGGGGCAGTATACGCAAGGAGCTTTTGGAGTATCTCGATCGCCTCAGCGACCTCGCGCCGCTTCTTGGGGTGATCTTCTCTGTATCCTTGAATGGGGTTTTCAGTGAGACTTATGCCTCGCCCCAGGCGCTGCGCCAGGCGTTGAATGAAGGTCGGGTTGACAATTTAGGCCTGATTCTGCGTCGCGCTGTGGAGCGCCATGAAATAGACCCGGCCAAGCTGGCTGCTCCGATTGAAACGCTGTTGAACGATCTTATTCGGCACCACGTTCTCATGAACCGATCTGCGCCGTCAAAAAGCTTGCGCGCTGCCTGGGTTGACAAGATCTTCTTGCCGCTTGTTCAACCCGATTGATCGGACAGTAGTGTGATTCTCGATGCGGGCACGCGGCAGACGCATGACTGCGGCGAACGCCTCGTCATCCCCATGGCTGCCACGACGCTGTCCAGATTCCGTAAAAGCCGATATCGACGTGCTGGCGGCGCGCGCGGCCATGCTGCCCAGTCTGACGCTTTCTTCGACAATATCGCAATGTCACAATCTGGCCATAAATAAGATACATAAATGTATCTTGACGAATCGTTGATTCGCACATTAAGATTCGCCAACGTATCTTAATGTGGAGTTCCAGTATGAATCGATTTGTTCCCACGCCTGTCTGCTCAGGCCATTACTTGCAAGGTAGTATTGTCCTGATTGCGCTGGGACTTATGGCGGGGCAGGCAGTCTACGCCGCGGATAACGACCGGATAAAGATTGGAGCGGGGGCGGCCGTCAGTCCTCGCTTCGAGGGTTCGGACGAGTATCGCGTGCGGCCTGTTCCTTTGATCGATTATCAGTCGGGGCGCTTCTTCGCCAGAACGGGTGATGGCATCGGTTTGAATCTTGTCCGGACGCCTGGCTTGACGGTTGGAGCGGGGGTGAACTGGATGCCCGGCTACCGCCGCAAGGACGTACCGGATGGCATTGGCAAGCTGTCCGATGCATTGGGCGGAAAGATTTTCGTTTCCACGCGCCTGGCCGATGCGGTGCTGACACTGTCCGCCACACAGGCAATGACCAAGAGCGAGCGCGGCCTGCTCGCCAATGCACGCCTGTCTTACCCTTATTCAGTCACTGGGCGATTCAAGATCATTCCCAGTGTTGCCGTAAACTGGGCGAACGCCAAGTATATGGGCAGCTACTTTGGCGTGAGTGCGGAGCAGTCGGCCGCCTCGGGATTGGGGCAGTACAAGCCCTCGGCGGGGTTCAAGGACGCCTCGGTGCGTCTTGCGGTCAGCTACGACGTGAACAAAAACTGGAGCGTAACGGGCGCGGTGGGTGCCAGCCGCCTGTTGGGCGACGCGGCCGACAGCCCGCTGGTCAAGCGCAAGACGCAATTGCAGGGCGTCGTCGGCGTGGTCTACGCTTTTTAAGAACCCTCGCCGCTATAGAACGGAGCGCAAGTGTGACATCGCTTTTCCGGGATGCCTAGATCTCTTGGTTCGGTTGTTCGGGTGGGCACGCGGCTTGCTTTCGGCATACTTCGGCGCAGTGTTGCGCCGACATAACCTGATAGGTGCCCCATGAGCAAACAGAAAGACCGCGGCGCTGCCGCAAACCCTTCCACCGCTCCGTCCCCGAAGCCCGACACGCGCGCCAATATCTCGACAGCCGACGATATCAACGTGGACGAAGATAATGCGATCGAAAGTCCGAAAAAAAGCCTGACAGCTACCGAGCCCGAGAAGCCAAAGCGCTGAGTGGTTGCCACGCGACCTGCATAGGTCAAATCACTGCCGCATGGCCGCAGGTAGCGTCAAAGCGCCAGCTTGAGTCCCTCATGCGAGGCTTTGAAGCCGAGCGCCTCATAGAAGTGTAGTGCTTCGGAGCGTTGTTTGTCGCTGGTTAGCTGAACGAGGCCGCATCCGGCTTTTCGAGCTTGGTTTATCCCGTGTTCAAGCAACTGCTGGCCTATGCCCTGACCGCGATGCTGGCTGCTCACCCGCACGCTTTCGATTTGCGCACGCAGCATGCCGCCGCGTGACAGCCCTGGGATAAGCGTTAATTGCATCACGCCCGCGATTTCGTTATCGAGCACCGCGACAATCACTGAGTTTCCGATCTGTGCTTTGACTGCTTCCAGGGCAATCGCATACCTAGGCAAGAGATGCATACCGTCGCGCTTGGCACCTAGAGCATCATCCGAAAGCAACCCAGCAATAGTGGGCAGATCGTCTTGCTGCGCTTCGCGAAAAGATAGTTTGTTAACTGCCTTGCTCATACTGCGTATCTCTCACCTTACACGTCATATCAAACTCAGGTTTCATTACTTGGCGGGCTAAACAAACCAGGAATCCCAACGGCACCTCACATCCCACATTGCGGCCGAGACGCCAGTCATTGCTCGCCCTAGGGCTACTGTATAGCACATGCTATAAAAATAAATCTACCCAGGGGCAGCGGCTATCCATCCGCCTTGGTTGGCACGGCCGTACTTGCTTTCCATGCAAAAGACTTGACGATCATGAAGCGCATGGTTTACATGATCGTGTCCATATTGCTGGACTACCTGGGCGCCGATGAGGTTCTGGCGCGTCCTTGGCAATGTCGCATGTGTCGTGAGGATCGTATCGTGACCGAGATAATCAAGAAGGTACTGATGTTCCTGTCGGGCCTGCGCCGGGCGCCGGCCAAAAATGAGCCTGTGCTCGAGATTCCGCCCGCTCCCATCCCGGATTGGATATCGCTCGAGCAGTTTCGTCGCGCAACAGGCCTGGGCGCCGCCAAAGCGATCGACTGGTATCAGCACGTTCGAGCCGCCTGTATCGAATTCGACATTATTGGCCCGGCACGCATTGCAGCATTTCTGGCGCAAGTGGGGCATGAATCTGGCGGGTTCGTCTATACGCGGGAAATCTGGGGTCCAACGCCCGCGCAACTCCGTTACGAGGGCAGGGCAGATCTGGGCAACATCGAGCGGGGGGACGGCAGCC
>JBATWU010000150.1:0-10942 GCA_049672825.1 Pusillimonas sp. | reverse complement strand
GGCGGGGGCTGCTCGGCCGCGGCCCTGGCCCGCTGGCGGGCCTCGGTACGGCGGGCATAGTCGACCTTGGAGGCGATGCGCCCGCCCTCGAAGTACAGACACTGCATTTTCCGCCCATTGGGCATGGTGCAATCGTAGGCGCCATCGAGCTGCGCGGCATCCGGCCCCGGCGCCTTCTCGATCACGGTACCATCGGCCAGCGTCAACCGGCCTTCGCCCACCGGCTCGCCTTCTTCAAACGTGCCTGTCCATGACGTACCGTCAGGATAGCGCATGGTACCTTCGCGCGGTTCTGCACCCTCGTAACGCCCCGTGAAAACGCGGCCATCCTGATATTCAGTGGTAGCGCCGTCCGCCAGGCCCTTGCCCTGCTGCAGCGCGCCGTCGACCTTGCGGCCATCCACAAACACGGGCTGACCCGTGAATCGCCCCTGCCCATCCGCCACCGCTTCCTCGACCGTGGCGATGCGGTCGGGCCCCTGGAACAGGTCGAGCCGCCCGCTGCCCGCGGGCGTGCCGCTCTGGCGAGGGCCGTAATAGCGCCCTTCCAGCCCGGCATGCAGGGCGATGCGCAAAGGCTGGTAGGTCTGGCGCAAACGCAGCTCGCGCGCGGGTTGGCCCAGTTGCGCCAACAAGTGCTCGGCATCGTCTCCCCGCAGTACTGAAATCGCGCCGGAAGAAGGGTCGACCTGCACCACGGTGGCGCCCTCCGGATCGATCTGCACCCATCCGTCGTAATGCATTTTCTCTTTCAGCACGCGCACGCGATAACTGTCAGGCCAAAGCTGGGCCGTCAAGTACATGCCCGCCCCCATGCTTGCCGACAGAAAGGGCATGAAACCCTGCTGCGATGCGGCGGCCAGCACTTGTATGCGCCATCCGTCGGCATATCGGCCCGCCATGTCGGCAATGACGAAATACAGATGGCCCGGCGCATGGGCGTCGGCGGGTCCGGGCCGCGTCATGGCCGTCACGGCGGAGACGGTGGCGCTACCCTCGTCCGGCGCAGCAGTGCTTATGGCGGGCGCGGCAGCGGCAGGGCCCGGCGTGGCGACAGGAGCCGGGCGATTCGACGGGATGAGCGGGTCCAGCACCGCGAGGCAGCCTGTCATCAGGACGCCCGCGGCCGCGGCGCAAAACCACGGCACCAGACGGCTGGTCCGCCTTACGGCGTAGCGGGTTTGCCCGGATACGGGCTGCTGCAGGCCTACTCGTTGCATTGCGGCGACCCGCAACCGGCGCTGCACACGCTGGCAACCCGCTGGAACTCGCCAACCAGATTGCAGGAATAGATGCGGGTCATTTCCTGCTTGGCCGCCAGGCAGGACGACGTCTTGTAGGTAATGGGCACCGTGCTGGCATGCCCGCTGGGGCAACTGAAGCTGTACTGGCTGGTGCTGGACGGTGCCGTGCCGCCCGCCGCGCGCGGCAACCCCGCAGCAACGGCACTGGGCGAGGACGCCCCGGCCACCTGGGTGACGCGGGCAACCGCGGCCTGCACCGGGTTGCCGCCCTGCGCGCCTCCCAGCGAGGTACTTAAATAGCCGCCGGTTTTTTGCTGGACCAGGGTGGCCAGCGCATTGGATTGCCCGTCGGTCATGACGTCGCTGAACAATGCCGACCCTATGCTCATCACGTCCGCGCTGGGAATATTCGCGGCCGAAAGAATCAGGCCCCCCAAGCCCAGCGCCAGCATCGGCCCGAAGCTGGAAGAGGATTCAGCTTCGCGCGCCGCGCGTACCTGCTCTTCCCGGAACTGCGCGACCTGAGCGGTATACCGCTGCTCGATGCGCGCCAGGTACTCGGGCGTCGCCTTGATGAAATGAAGCGGTACGGCTGCCGTGGCGTTCTCGACCACGTAGATGCCCTTGTCCTCGATTCCGTCGTGGCGCGTGAAGGTGCCTATCATGACCACCGTGCCGCGCGGCCGCGCGCCCTCGGCCGCCTGGTTGTGGAAATATTTGAAATCGCCGCGATACAGCCCGTTGAACCAGACCGGAACGCCTTCCCTGACGCTGGAAAGATAGGCGCCCCTGCCGTAGGTGTAGGTCGTTCGCCCGGTATACGGATTGCGCGTCACCACCATCTGGCCTTCGAACGCATCGGTACCGCGCGAGAGTATGCCTTCGATGGGCCCGGTGTCGCCCGAACGCAGGCGCTGGCGCAACATGTCGGGCGAAATCGTATCCTGCCAGGCATTTTCCTGTATCTGCTGCTGGTATTGCTGGGCCCGCAGCAGGTTGTCGTCCAGGATTTTCTGCCTGTCTTCAGGGCTGTACTCGCTGTAGGGATCGGGCACCGTGGTTGCCAGGCAGCCCGCCAGAGCGACCGACACCGCAACGGCCAGACCGCAACGCGCCATATCCGTCAGGTATCGGGGCATTGCAGGGCCTTGATCTGCGTGCCGTTCTGATAACACACCTTGTCCTGTTTCAAGCGGATCAGGTTGGGATCAAAATACTCCATCCAGCCATGGTAGGCGCCGTTTTTGGTCCGCATGCGCATGAAAAGCTCGCCGTTGTTATAAAAAGTATCGACCTCCCGCTGTCCGTCCGGGCTTTCCTTGACCAACACCGTCACGATCTTCTGCGCCCCGCTCCAGGCAAACCTCACGCTGGGCTTGATCGTCTTGCCGTTCTGATCCTCGACCGCATAGGTCACGAAATAGCTGACACGCAGCGCCTCCGGGCCCTGCGGCGCCACCAGTTCCCCCGACGACAACTTGTGGTACGTCGTGCTCTTGTGGCGCACGTAGCGGGCGCTCTCGCCGACAAGGCGGCCTTGCGCGTACACGCCGCTCACGCGCGTTTCCTCGTGCAAGTCCATGACGATATTGCTGAGTTCGGTATGGCTTGTGATGGCCTCGATATGTTCGGCCGGCCCCATGAAAACACCATTGGCATCGGGACACGCCCCCGACAGCATGGCACGGGCACCGTCCTTGATGGTTGCCGAGGCTCCGCTGCCCATGGCGGCCGCCGATTTGTCCGTTTCTTTTTGCAGTTGATCAAGATCGACCTTGCAGGCTGTGCCCTGATTCACATCGAAGAAGGCATCGCCCTGGGTGATCATGCGATTCAAGTCCGCCAGGGCGCGCGGCGCCAGCGCCGCCGCGGTCGGATCGGGTACCGGCCCCAGGGACTTGAGGGCTTCCTGCGCCTGCGCCGGGTTGGCGATCAGGCCCGCGGCGGCAGCCAAAATGCCTGCGCCCAGCAGGGCGGACCTCGATATCGCGCCACCGATGGCCGCGCCCGGGCCCGCGGCAGTCCGCCGCCCACGGAAATAACACCGCATTGCATCTGTATTCATCATCTTCCCTTTTGCTCTTGCGCGGGACGGATGCCCCCCCAGATACAACGCGCCGGCACCTGCCGTGGGGTACATGATGATCCGCGCCTCCCGGAGGTCGCCCGCTTTTTTTTGCGAACATTAACAGCTACTTCAATATGTGACAAGAAAATTCTTACCCATGCCTGAATGCCTCGGGAACACCCCGGATCTTGAAGCATCGGGCTGTGATATATTTCGTCACGAAAGAGGTGCTTTCGGAGCGCGAAGGCCGGCCACATACCCATGGCCAGGCCAGCGGCTCTGCGAAAGTCAAATGGGAAACAGTGTCCGCGCCGGTGCCGGTAAAACACCGCGCGAACAAACTGTGCTGCCCCCGCAACGGTAGGCGTGCATTGCATGCCAGCCCGACACCAGCCTTGCTCATCCCTTGGTCCACCCCTAGGACCAGGTACGGGCGGCGCCCGCAGCAGACGCCACCGGCCCTGGCCCAGGTGTGCTTTTATTGCTTTCGACGTGCGGGGACGCGCGTCATTCAGGGTTTATCATGCCTTTCACATTAAATCGGCAAACGCTTGCCGTGCTCTCCTGTTTTCTTGCCGCCACGGCAAGCGCCCAAACCGCCAGCCCCCCTCCCCGTCTCGACAGCATCGTCGTCACACCCGGCCGCGCGCCGCAGTTGCAGAAAGACGTGGTTGGCGGTGTGACCGTCATTGACAAGGCGGAACTTCAGAAAGAGGGCCAGAACAGCGTGGCCGAAATACTGGCGAAGCAACCTGGGATTCAGTTCGCGAACAGTGGCGGGCCGCAAACGCAAACCAGTATTTTTCTGCGCGGCGCCAATGCAAGCCAGACACTGGTGCTGGTCGACGGCGTTCGCGTCAACAGCATTACCACGGGCGCCATCAACTGGAACGCGATCGATCCCGCCGTGATCGAACGGATAGAAGTCGTGCGGGGCGCCGCCAGCAGCCTGTATGGTTCCGACGCCATTGGGGGCGTGGTCAATATCATTACCCGGAGTCCGGGCCAGGACCGGCCCCTGAGCGCATGGAGCAATATCGGCTATGGCTCCAACGACACCTTCAAGTCCAGCGTGGGCATTTCAGGCGCGCAGGATGGCTGGGATTACGCGCTGGCCGCCAGCATGGCGGACAGCGGGGGCTTCAATGCCACCAATCTTTATTCCAGCTCGTACAACAGCGACCGGGACGGTTACAGCCAGCACGCCCTGTCCGGCTCGCTGGGATACCGCTGGAGCCCCGGGCATCATATCGGGCTGACGGCCTACAACGGCTATATCAACGGCGATTTCGACATGGGGGCCGACACCCTGCCCGCCTATGCCATCACACGCCAGCAAGCCTACACCCTGACCAGTACCGACGACATCAACGACGTCTGGCAAAGCGTGCTGCGATTTGGGTTTTCGAAAGAATATGGCGACAGCCGCAGCTTTGGCAGCGCCTATACCTATGGCTCGCTGCAGCGGTCCTACTCGTGGCAGAACAATCTGAAATTTTCAGAGCAGCAGAATATTTCCATTATTCTGGAACGCGCGGAAGAAAGGCCGGATGCCGCCTCCACCTACACCACCGACAGGCGCGACACGAATTCCGCCGGCCTGGTGTATCGCGGCCACTTCGACAGGCACCACGTCCAGGCCAGTGTCCGCAATGACAACATCACCGGCTACGGCAATGAAACCACGGGCGGCCTTTCTTATGATTTCGACCTGACGCCGGAATGGACGGTGGGCCTTTCCGGCAACACCGGCTTTCGAGCCCCGACCTTTGCCGACTTGTACTACCCCTTCGAGCAGTATTACTGGAATGGCTTTCCTTCGGGTTCCTACGGCGGCAACCCGGACCTGAAGCCTGAAAAATCGCGCAACATCGAGGCCCGACTGCAATACACGACCGACACCACGCGGCTGGGACTGGTGGCTTATCAAAACAAGATACGCGATCTGATCAACGGCTACAGCTGCGACATAAACTTCGATTGCACGGCCAGGAATATAGACAGCGCCACCATCCGCGGACTCAGCCTGACGGCCGAACAGGACTACGGCAATACCACGCTGCGCGCCAGCGCCGATTTCATGAATCCGCGCAACGACAACCCCGTCGAGGGAGAGTCGGGCAGCCAGTTGAACCGAAGGGCGAAGCAGGTTTATATGCTGGGGCTTGCGCATCGGATCAACGGGCTGGCGCTGGGCGCCGAGTATCAGTTCACGGGCAAGCGGTACGACGATGTGGCCAACCAGGTTTCATTGGGCGGTTATAGCCTGGTCAACCTGACCGCGGCCTACGACTTCAGCAAGAACGTCGGCGTGCAAGTTCGCTGGAACAACATACTGAACAAGGATTACACGCTGGCGCGGGGCTACAACACGCCCGGCTCCAATATCTTTGTGAATCTTTCCCTCAGGATGTAGGCCTGTGCAGCCCAGGGCATCGGCGCGTGCGGCAAGGGCGGGCATCATCGCCGCTTGTTTCGCCCTGGGCGCCTGGGCCGCCTGGCCGGCCTTGGCCCAGGCGACAAATGAGCACGACCACGCCATCCCGGCGCCGGTGGACGACACTCAGCCACCCGCGTTTGCCAGCCGCGCCATCACCCTGGCCCCGCATATCACCGAGCTGGTCTATGCCGCCGGCGCGGGAGACAAAATAGTAGGCACCGTCACCAGCAGCGACTATCCGCCGCAGGCCCGGCACATACCGCGCATTGGCGACGGGCTGAATATCAATGTGGAGCATGCCATTTCCCTGCAGCCCGAAGTGGTCATTGCCTGGCTGGCCCACGGCGCAGCGCCCACCCTGGCGCCCGCACTGTCCACGCTGGATATTCCACTGATCTTTTCGCGCCCGGGAAAACTGAGCGACATTCCCGCCGAAATCCTCCGTTTCGGCAGGCTGTTCAACACGCAGACCCCGGCCATGGCCATGGCGCAAGCGTTGACGCGGCGCCTTGATGCGCTGGGCGCGCGGTATGCGGGACAAAAAACCGTATCGGTGTTTATCGAGGTGGGCACATCCCCGCTTTACACGCTGGGCAAATCGCCCTTGATAAACGATGCGCTGCGCCTGTGCGGAGGCGTCAATGTCTACGCCAATGCCAACATCGCCGCGCCGCAGGCCAGCGTGGAAAGTGTTCTGGTCAAGCGGCCCGATGTGGTGATCACCCCCGCCAGGGGCGAAGCCGCGCAAGAGGAAGCCAGGCTGCGCTGGGCGGCAGTGCATTTGCCCGCCGCCCTGAACGGCCACGTTTATGCCGTCGATCCCGACAAGCTCTTTCGCCCCGGCCCGCGCCTGATCGACGCCACCGAACAGCTCTGCCAGCAGCTGGAGCTGGCGCGCCAGGCGCCATCCGGCCCTGATCGCTGAACACCAACTTTTACCCTTTTTCCCGCGCGCGAAATCACGCACGCCCGGCTCAAATGGATTATCCTTTCATATTGTCCCGCAATCGGACCGCAAGCCAGACAAGGCGGCCGGCCAGGGCATTTGGCGCCAGGCGTTCCCGCCGCGTCCGTACCACATCAAACACGCCGCAAGCACATGAACCACGCAGATACTCTTGACATTGCAGGACGCCAGTACACTTCACGCCTATTGGTAGGCACCGGAAAATACAAAGACTTCGAAGAAACCCGCCAGGCCATCGATGCCAGCGGCGCGCAAATCGTCACCGTTGCCATACGCCGGACCAATATAGGGCAAAACGCCAACGAGCCCAACCTGCTCGAC
Source organism: Pusillimonas sp. (assembly GCA_049672825.1). Taxonomy (GTDB): domain Bacteria; phylum Pseudomonadota; class Gammaproteobacteria; order Burkholderiales; family Burkholderiaceae_B; genus Pusillimonas_C; species Pusillimonas_C harenae_A. The sequence continues at coordinate 3,902 of JBATWU010000150.1, read as the reverse complement.
TTCCTGCCGCCTTCCGCCTTCACCATTCTGCCGAACACCGCGGGCTGTTATTCCGCCAACGAGGCGGTGCGCACCCTGCGCCTTGCGCGCGAACTGCTCGACGGCCATGACCTGGTCAAGCTCGAAGTACTTGGCGACAAAGACAACCTCTTTCCAAATATGCCCGAAACCCTGGACGCCGCGCGCACGCTGGTCAAAGAAGGCTTCAAGGTCATGGTGTATTGCGCCGACGATCCCATCCAGTGCCGCATGCTCGAAGACATTGGCTGTGTCGCCATCATGCCGCTGGCATCGCTCATAGGCTCGGGCATGGGCATACTCAATCCCTGGAACCTGCGTCTGATCATTGACCAGGCCAGCGTCCCGGTACTGGTCGACGCGGGCGTGGGCACGGCGTCGGACGCCGCCGTGGCTATGGAGCTGGGCTGCGACGCCGTCCTGATGAACACCGCCATTGCCGGCGCCCGCAATCCCGTCCTGATGGCGGGCGCCATGAAGAAAGCGGTCGAAGCCGGCCGGGACGCCTTTCTGGCGGGCCGGGTGCCGCGCAAGTTTTATAGCGCCGACCCCAGTTCGCCTGCCGAAGGCCTGCTCGAACCACGCAAGTAAACGCAAGCCATGATCCCGAATACGCTTTCCATCGCCGGCGTCGACCCCTCCGGCGGCGCCGGCGTTCTGGCCGACGTCAAGACCATGAGCGCGCTGGGGGCCTACGGCATGGCGGTGATTGCCGCCCTGACCGCGCAGAACACACAGGGTGTCACTGGCATTTCCCCGGTAGCGCCCGACTTTGTCGCCGCGCAAATCGACAGCCTGTTCGCCGATATCCGCATCGATGCCGTCAAGATCGGCATGCTGGGCCAGCAGGCGATCACGCGGGTCGTGGCCGACCGCCTGGCCCACTGGAAGCCGGCCCACTTGGTGCTGGACCCGGTCATGGTGGCCAAAAGCGGCGACCACTTGCTGGAACGCGCCGCCGTCAATGAATTACGGGAAAGCCTGCTGCCTTTGGCCAGTATCATCACCCCCAACCTGCCCGAAGCAGGGGTGCTGCTGTCAGCCTCGCCGGTGGAAACCCTGAAGGAAATGCGCCGCAGCGCCGAAAAGCTGCGCCGCCTCCTGAGCGATTCGGGTGAGCGCTGGGTTTTCCTGAAGGGCGGGCATCTGCCGGGCAACGACACCATCGATGTGCTGCACGACGGCGACCGCCTGATAGAACTGCCCGGCCAGCGCATCAATACCCGCAACACCCATGGCACCGGCTGCACCCTGTCGGCGGCTTTGGCTGCGCTGCTGCCGCAGGTGAATGATGTGCCTGAGGCGGCCCGCCTGGCCAAGGCCTACCTGGTCACGGCCATCGCCCGCTCGGGCGAGCTCAGCGTCGGCTCGGGCCATGGGCCGGTGCAGCATTTTCATGCCTGGTGGCCGGCGCCAAAGTAATACAAATACGCTATAGTAGGCACAATGCGCCCGGCCGCGCCCGCGTCGGTCTCGGCCTTATACAATACCATTCATTACCTTTGTTTTTATTTGTAGAAGCCATGAACGTTACCGCCCTGTCAGAAGTCGAACGTGCTCGATTCAATATGATCGAGCAGCAGATCCGTCCCTGGGAAGTGCTGGACACCCGGGTCCTGCAGGCGCTTTTCGAAGTCCAGCGCGAACGCTTTGTGCCCGCTCCCATGCAGGGCCTGGCCTTCTCCGACGTCGAACTCCCACTTGTCATCAATTCGGTCGACACGCGCGAAAGCATGCTCACGCCCAAGGTCGAGGCACGCCTTGCCCAGGAATTGCAGCTCAAGCCCAGCGACTGCGTACTGGAAATCGGCACCGGCTCGGGCTATCAAGCCGCCCTGCTGGCCAGACTTGCTCAGCAAGTCACCAGCATCGAAGTCGACAGCCGCCTGGCCGGCTTCGCCCTCGAAAACCTGCAGCGCAATCACGTCGACAACGTCAAGATCGAAACCGGCGACGCCCATGCCGGATGGGGCACGACCGAATACGACGCCATCCTGCTCACGGGCTCGGTCCCCGCCGTGCCCGACGCCCTCAAGTACCAGTTGCGCATAGGCGGCAGGCTGGTGGTGGTGGTTGGCCAGGCGCCCGTCATGACGGCATATCGCATAACGCGCACCAGCGCGGCCAGTTTCGAAACCGCCAGTTTGTTCGATACGGTCATCAAACCGCTGCGCGGCGCAACCGTTCCTCAGTTCAAGTTCTAGATGGCACAGGCAGGCAAGTACGCTAAGCTGGGACTTGCACTGCTGCTGGCGGCCTGCGCGCTGCCGGGACGCGCGCAGGAATTCGGCCAGGCGCAAGATCTATTGCAAATCTGGCAACTGGCCTTGCAGCGCGACCCGCTGTTCGCGGCCAGCCAGGCCGGACGCGATGCCGAGCAGGAAAGAATTCCGCAGGCACGCGCGCAGTTGTTGCCCTACATTACCGCCGATGGCGTTGCCGAGGTCGACGACCGCCGCCGCATCAGCGGCCTGAACAACAGCAACAACGACCGGCGCGCCCTCTGGGCCCTGACGCTGACGCAACCCATCATCGACATCAGCGCCTGGGGCGGGTTGCAGCGCGCCGAATATATTGCCAGCCTTGCCGATATCGAACAGGCCAATGCCTACCAGAACCTGATACTGCGTGTTGCCCAGGCCTATTTCGATATTCTGGCCGCCCAGGACACCTTACGCGCACTGCGGGCGGAAAAGGCGGCGGTCGACACGCAACTGCGCGCCGCCCGCCAAGGGTTCGAGCTGGGCAGCACGACCATCGCCGACACCTACGAAGCCCAGGCCAGGCTGGATCTGCTCAATGCCGGCGAACTGCAGGCCGAGAACTTGCTGCAGATCAGCCTCGACCAACTGGCCCGGCTCATCAATCAACGCCCTGGGAAGCTGGCCGAACTGCCACCCGGCACCGTCTTGCCTGCCCCTTCGCCCAATCGCCTGACCGACTGGACCGATCAGTCGGCGCAAAGCAGCCTTGAGGTGGCCCACGCTCAAGTGGCGGCCAAAATCGCTGAAAAACAGATCGACATTGCCAAAAGCCAGCACTACCCACGGCTCAGCCTGCAGGCCACCACCGGCAGCGCCACCGATCGCGGCCTGTACAACACCGACGGCGGGCCTCGGTCCTTGAACAGCAGCATAGGGCTGCAGCTTTCCATTCCCATTTTTACCGGCGGAGAAATCTCATCGGTCGTGCGCGAGCAAACGTCGCGCCTGCAGCAGGCGCGCTACCAGCTCGAAGACGCAAAACGACAGTCGGTGCAATCGACACAGCGGTATTTTTCCGGAGTCACGTCGGGCTTGGCGCAGATCAATGCCCTGCAGGCGGCCGAGCGATCCAGCCAGGCTTCGCTGCAGGCCAATCAAACCGGCTACGAAGTGGGCGTAAGAATAAATATAGACGTGCTCAATGCGCAGCAACAACTGTATGAAACCCAGCGCGGCCTGGCGCGTGCGCGCTACGATACGCTGATGAGCAGTCTGCGCCTGAAGGCCAGCAGCGGCATCCTGACCGACCAGGACATCATCGCCGTCAATCAGCTGCTGACCGAACCGCCCTCCGATCCCGCCGGAACGCGTCCATAACGGTCGGACGCGTCCGAGGCGCAATGCGACGGGGCCCTAGCGCATTTTCGGCTCATGTGTTTTATGTTTACGGCTGCTTGAAGCTGCGTTTGAGCAGAGCGCCAGGCAATGGCAATGCCATGCCGATGGGGTAATGAAATTGGGCGGCATTGACGTCAGCGTTGTTCTTGCGACGTTGCCCGGGTGCTGGGCCGGTGCCGGGCTTCCATCGCTGCGCCCCCTGCGGGGGTGCCCTTGCACGGGCTGCCAGGCGCGGTCGGCCGCGAACTTGCCTAAAACCGTCCCCCGGACGCTTTTAGGCTT
>JBATWU010000149.1:0-11949 GCA_049672825.1 Pusillimonas sp. | reverse complement strand
CGGTGCCGGGCGACTTTGAGCCAGCCGCGGCACGGGTTGGCAGGCGCGGGCGTAAGAGGCCGCGCTGTCCGAAGCCTAAAAGCGTCCGGGGGACGGTTTTAGGCAAGTTCGCGGCCGACCGCGCCTGGCAACCCGTGCAAGGGTACCCCCGCAGGGGGCGCAGCGATGGAGCCCGGCACCGGCCCAGCACCCGGGCAACGTCGCAAGAAGCAAGAACAGCCTTGACGCCAAGACCTCAATTTCACCGCATCAGCCTTCCACCCCATCGGCATGACATTGTCCTTGCCTGGCACTCCACCCAAACGCAGCCTCAAGCAGCCGCAAACACTTGAACCGAAAATACGGCTAAGCCGCCCATTCCATGGCTGGAATCAGGCCCGCCTGGACGGAGACGGCAAGGTCGCCAGCAAGAGGCCCGCCAACGCGATGGCGAATGCAAGCAGTTGCAGGCCACCCAGGCTTTCGCCCAGCACCAGCACGCCGACCATCGCCGCGCTGATGGGCAGCATGACAGTAAAGACGCCCGCCTGCGCGGCCGGCACCGACTTCAGGCCCATCATCCATAGCCAGACAGTCCATACACTGGCGGCAAGCGCGTAGAACAGCAGCAACACCCACATGTCCAGGCCGACCGCCGTGAAGTCGAAGCGGAGCGCCGTATACACACCCATGGGCGTCATCAGCGCAAACCCCCATAAATTGATTACCGCACTAATGCGCTTGGGGCTGAGCACGGCGGTCAGCTTTTTGCCGATCACCGCATACGCACCTTCGCACAGCACGGCGCCAAAGATCAGCAGATTGCCCAGCCATTGTTTTTGCCGCCCGGCGCCGCCGTCCGGCAATGCCAATGCCGCGGCCGCATCCGGCGCCTGGGCCAGGGACAGCAGGCCGATGCCCAGTACGCCGCAGGCGATCGCCGCCCACACTCTGGCGTTGATCGCCTCTTTAAGAAAGAGGCGGCTGAGCACCGCTACCGTGGCGGGGATGGCCGACATGATCACGCCCGCCGATACGGCGCTGGTCATGCTGACGCCCAATATCATGCACAGCGTAAACAGGAAGTTGCCCAGGAACGACTCAAGGAAGATCAGCCACCGGGTCGACACCGAGAGGACGGGCTCGGTGGCAGGCTTGCGTATCCAGCGCAGCATGGCGATGGCGCCTATGCCGAAACGCAGCCAGCCCAGCAAGAAAACCGGCAGCACCAGCGCCAGCGGCTTGGTCAGCGCCACGTACGCGCCCACCAGCGACATGGACAAGGCCAGGCAGGCGTATGCTTTCAGGCGACTCGAAGGAGGGTTCATTCAATACTCGAAAAGACCGATGCCGGTATTATCGCCTGTCCTTCACCGTCATCAGGCCTGGCTCAACAAGCATCGCGATGCCAGTGCAATCGCGCGTCATTACCCGCACATTGCCGCCCGAACCGGGTTGAATAAGCTCACCCGACGGGAAACCCGCAACATTCGAATGCCGGTGCAAGGAAAAGGCCTGGCGCATATATTGCGCCAGGCCTTATTGCGGGGTCTTGTCAAAACCCATTTGCGTAGGCCACAAGGTCCTGTCTTGAACCGGCCCGGCATAAGCCCAGGAGTCCAGTCAAAGAACGAGCTGCGGCGTCAAGCACCCACGGCTCCTATGCCTGCCCCGCGCAGCCTTCCGAATCGAGCATCGCTTCAGACCCCTTTTTTATCTCTTCAGGGCTCAGGTCGCGCACATGCGTGGCCACCGACCAGCGATGGCCGTAGGGATCTTCCAGCAAACCGTAGCGGTCGCCCCAGAACATTTCGTCTACCGCCACAATGAGTTTTGCCCCTGCCGCCACGGCGGTTTTCGCGGCCTCATCGGCATCTTCGACATACAGATGAATGGACACGGGCGTGCCCTTGAGCGCCTGCGGCCCCAGCGCGCCCCATTGCGGATTTTCGTCGAACAGAAAAACAGCCGAATTGCCGATGCGCAGGCAGGCATGCACAATCTTGCCGTCAGGCCCTTCCAATCGGCCCTGTTCCGTTGCCCCGAACGCCCGCTTGTAGAAATCGATGGCTTCGGCGGCATTGGCGCAAACCAGATGAGGGGTCACTGTATTCATGTCGGGCGGAATCGCCCTGACCTTGTCCGTATGGTCGGGGTCCAGGTCGAACAGTGCCTTGGTGCTCACCATGTCGAAGGGAGCGGAAAAGTGCTCATGGGCGATCAGCCATTTGCCATCGGTCTTACGATAGCTGGTGGTCATGCGCATCCACGAAGAATGGCTTTTGCCATGCTCGTCCTGTCCGCCGCAGCGTATCAGGCCATGGACCACGGCCAGATCGCCGGCAGCCTGAATATCCAAATCGCCAGGCTCGAATACCATTGGCCCCGGGCACATGTTCAGGCATGCTTCCCAGTGTTTTCCATAGGCCTCCCTCCCCTTGAACCGCAACTGCATGATGGCGTCGAACGCGACCACATCCGGATGGTAATGCGCCATGAGGACATCCACATTCAAAGACCGCACCGCGGTCAGCCAGCTATCCATCGCTTGCCTGATCTCGTCCTGCTCCGGGTGACTTCCTGCTGCATCCATATTGAGTCTCCTGATTTGAAAGTAAGGCTCAGGCGCAGAGGAATCGTCCCCGGCCAGGGCGGCCCCGGATTGCGCCTGCACAGCCCGAGTAGTGAATTTATCATTTATTAGTCCTAAAAAACAATCAATTAAAATGTAATTAGGATTAACATGATAGACTCCCGCCATGGCAACGAAGACGACAAAAAGAAGTTATGACGATGGCTGCGCTGCTGCGCACGCGCTTGATCTGATCGGCGAGCGCTGGGCACTGTTGGTAGTGCGCGAGCTGCTGCTCGGACCCAAACGTTTTACGGCCTTGCGCGCCGGCCTGCCCACCATCAGCCCCAACGTCCTGACCCAGCGCCTGAATGAGCTGGAAGCGGCCGGCGTGCTGCGGCGGCGCAAACTGCCGCCTCCTCTCAGCGCCTGGGTCTACGAACTGACCACCTGGGGCAAAGCCCTGGAGCCGGTGGTGCTGCAACTGGCCCACTGGGGGGTGCGGTCTCCGGCATTTCTGCGCGGTGCCCCGCTGGGGGTGGATGCGCTCGTGCTGTCATTCAAGGCCATGTTCAACCCCGAGGCGGCAAGCGGTGTCAATGTGATCATCGAGCTTCACTTCAACGACGAAGTGTTCAACGCTGCGGTCGATGCCGGCCAGTTGCGTGTCAGCCGGGGCCCGGCCCTGCGGCCGGCCGCAACGCTGTCCACCGATCCCCAGACCATGCTGAGCCTGGCCTATGGCAAGTCCGGCCTGGACGAGGCGGTCGAAGCAGGCACCGCCCGGTACACGGGCGAGCGCTCAGCACTGACTGCGTTTTTCTCGGCATTCACGCTGCCCGACACGGCCACGCGGCACGAGCCCGGCATCCTGTCGTAAAGACAGGAACTGCGATCAGGCATCAAGAAACGGCTGCAGCAATTGCCTGGCCGTCTCGGCGTGCTCTTCGGCCACCAGCAGGGTTTGCGCATTCAGGCTGTTCGACATGGGCCCCGGATACATGCTGCTGAATGCGCCCCCCCGCATCAGGCAGGGAATGTCGTAGGCTTCCATCAGTGAAACGATCACTGCGGCTTCCGACTCCGATTTTGGTGAATAGATTGGTATCATATTCGTTTGCCTCCCCCTAACGCTTACTGCGATCTTAACGCTTTATGCCCGCGCCCAACACCCGCGCGGGCCAAGCCGCCGATCCAGGCTGGAGAAACCGTTTTTATGGCTGTTTTCGATATCAACCCCATCGTCGACTCATTGAACGCCGTTCGGCAGGAATGGCGCCAGTCCCAGCGCCGCTCGCGGGAACCCGGCGGACGCGAGTTCCCCTCTCCGCAAGCCATCAACCATATACTGAGCGACCTGAAAGGCGTGCTCTTTCCCATGCGCCTGGGGCCGCTCGACCTGCGCCAGGAAAGCGAAGACTTCTACATCGGCCATACACTCGACTCCGCACTGCACGCGCTGCTGGCGCAGGTCAGGCTCGAACTGCGCTATCAACTCAGGCACGAGCATCACAACGACGAAGAAATCGAACAGAAGGCCGTAAGCCTGGTCCAGGCCTTTGCCTCGGCCCTGCCCGAAATGCGGCGCCTGCTGGATTCCGATGTACTGGCCGCCTACCAGGGCGACCCGGCCGCGCGCAGCGTCGATGAAGTCCTGCTGTGCTATCCAGGCGTTCTGGCCATGATCCACCACCGGATCGCCCATCAGTTCTACAAGCAGGACCTCCCCCTGCTGGCTCGCATGTCGTCCGAACTGGCGCATTCACAAACCGGCATCGATATCCATCCTGGCGCCCAGATCGGGCCCTGCTTCTTCATCGACCACGGTACCGGCGTCGTCATCGGCGAAACCGCCATCATCGGCAAAGGCGTGCGCATCTACCAGGCCGTCACGCTGGGGGCCAAGCGCTTTCCCACCGACGCCAACGGCAAGCTGGAAAAAGGCCTGCCGCGCCATCCCATTGTCGAAGACGATGTCGTCATCTATGCCGGCGCCACCATACTGGGCCGGGTCACGCTTGGACGCGGCTGCACCATAGGCGGCAATGTCTGGCTGATCGACGACGTACCGGCCGGCAGCCACGTCACCCAGGCCGACTCCCAGGGTACGCGCAGCTGCGACCCCGCCGCCGAAGGCGTCAGCAAATAGGTCTGGCCCGCGCTCTCGCGCTGTCGCATACGCTACGATAGCAGCCCAGGCGCGCGTCCGCGCGCCGTTCATTTGGCCAGGTATGAATCACAAGCTTTCCCCCGCCACCGTCGCGCTACTCATCATTCCGCCCGCCCTGTGGGCCAGCAACGCAGTCGTGGGCCGGGCCATCAGCGACTTGATACCGCCCATTACTCTGAACTTCCTGCGCTGGACGATTGCGCTGCTTATACTGGCACCGCTGGGCCATTCCATTTTCCGCAAGGGCAGCGGCCTGTGGGCCCGGCGCAAGCGCTATGCGGTACTGGGGCTGCTGGGCATAGGCCTGTACAACACCCTGCAATACATAGCCCTGCATACCTCCACCCCCATCAATGTCACCCTGGTCGGCGCCAGCATGCCCGTCTGGATGCTGGTGATCGGTACGCTGTTTTTCAAGTCGCGCATCGCCGGCGCCCAGGTGGCGGGCGCCGTGCTGTCGATCTCGGGCGTCCTCGTCGTGCTGAGCCAGGGGCAGTTCAGCCAGTTGCTGGCCCTGCGCTTCGTGCCGGGCGATATTTTCATGATCGTCGCCACCATCGTCTGGGCGGTATATAGCTGGCTGCTGGTGCAATCGGTCGACACCGAGGCCATAAAGCGCAACTGGGCCACCGTGCTGCTGGCCCAGGTCTCGTTCGGTGTCGTGTGGTCAGGCGCTTTTGTCGCGGGTGAATGGACGCTGACCGACGCCCACATACAATGGAGCTGGCCGCTGGCGGCCGCCCTGGCCTATGTGGCGATAGGGCCCGCCATCGTGGCCTTCCGCTGCTGGGGCGAGGGCGTGCAACGCGTGGGGCCGACCACTGCGGGCTTTTTCAACAACCTGACGCCGCTGTTTGCCGCGCTGCTGTCATCGGCCTTCCTGGGCGATACGCCGCATGCCTATCACGCCGTGGCCTTCGCCCTGATTGTCGGCGGCATCATACTGTCGTCCCGGCGCTGAAGCCGGGGCAAGCCCGGCTCAATGGCAGTCGGCAACCACCTGGTCCAGGTACACCTCGAAGGCGATATCATGGACCCGGGACTTGGTCAGTTCGGCCAAATGGCGCCTGGACTTCCATTCTTTGGTCAGATGCCCCAGGGTTTCCACCATCTCGGTGTCGTCGGCCGCGGCCAGAAACACCAGCGGCGCCCTGGCCTTTTCCGTCAAACTGGCCGAGAACTTCTTCCATTCAGGCAGCTTGAGCAAGGCCTTGAGCATGACATCGTCATGCACCGCCGCGTCACACTCGCCTATGCGCAATGCCAACAGTCCGTCGGCCGGCGCCCGAAACACCATTTCTTTGGCGCCGTAGCGGGCCGCCATGGTGCCAACATGCCGTCCGCCCTCGGACACGCAAACCGTGCGGCCCTGAAGTTGCTCCCATGATTTGATATCGGTATCGGTGCGCATGATGGCCATGGGCGCGGCGGCATAGCCGGTGGGAATCGCCACCGTGGCGCCGGGCACCGGCTGCCCGTCGGGCACAATGGCCAGCACTACCCTGGGCTTATCAGTGCCCAGCACGGCGTCTTTGCCCGAGGGCGCGGCCGCCACCGCCTGCACGGAAAGCGCCAGCTTGCTGGCCAGCGCCTCTGCCAGCGCGGTGTCCAGAGTTTCGGGCGTACGAACCTTGGCGCCTCCCACGAAGGGCGGCACCACGTAATCCATGCCCACTTGCAGCTTGCCGGCTGCCGCATCCGGCCCGGGCCCGCCCAGCACCAGCGCGGGCGCCAGCATCAGGCCGCAGGCCATCGCCGCGACGGCGCGACGGCAGGCGGACAACAACAAGGCAAGGGTCTGGCTCATGTTCACACGTATTGATAGCGCAGCACGCGGCGCTTCAGATTTTCGAGGATGACCTGATCGATCAGGGTCGCCAGGATGGCGATCGTCAGGATATTGGCCATGACGCCCACCATATCGGCGGTTTCCCCGGCATAGGCCAGCGAACGCCCCAGCCCCTGGCCGAAGCCTATCAGCATTTCGGCGGAAATCAGCGCGCGCCAGGCATTGCCAAAGGCCAGTTGCGCGCCGGTAATCAGCTCGGGCATGACGGCGGGCAGGTAGACACGCTTGAGCATGTCCCAGCGGCTGGCGCCCATGACCCGCGCCGCGGACACATGCACGTTCAGCACGCTTTCCGTGGCATTCATGACCGACAGCGCGGCGGGGAAGAACGCCGACAGGGCAATCACCACGATAATGGGCATATTGCCGAAGCCCATCATGATCAGGAACAATGGCACCCAGGCGATAGATGGAATGGATTGCAGGATGATGATGGCCGACTTCAGCACTTCGCGGAAGAAGAACAGCACGCCGCCCACGAGCCCGAAGCCGACCCCGAAGGCCAGCGCCGCGCCGTAGCCGAAGCCCAGGCGCAGCAGGCTGCCCGACAAGGCTGCGCGGAAATTGGCCGACTGTATGTCTTCCCACAGGCGGACGAAGACGGTGGGAACTCCCGGCATCAGGAAATCGGGCAGCGACCATGCCGCCACTTGCCAGAACAACACAATGGCGGCAATCGCCACCACCATGGCTATTTTCTTTCTAAAACCGGTCAGGCGAATCTGAGTACTCATGAATGCTCAAAATGCAAGATGGCCGGTGCGTACCGGCCATCCTGGAATAGATGTTTACAGCGGCACAACGCTGTCCAGCGCCCCGGCAGGAAACCGGGGCAGGCGACATTTTACAGCTTGCGCGCTTTCTGCCATTCAAGATCGATGATCTGGCCGACATCGAAAGGCTGGCCATCGCGCGTCTTCAGGGCACCCTGCTCTTGCATGATATCGGCGATTTCCTGCATGCGCGCCAGTTCCTGTTCGGTCAGGATGGGGCTGAAAGTCTGGCTCTTGATGGCATCGCGAATGATATCTTCGCGCGGCATCTCGCCATGCTTCAGCGTCTTGAGCGTGGGCTCGGCAATGAAGTAGCCGGCGATAAGCTTGGCGCCCTCTTCCGGATTGTTCTGCAGCAGGTCGATGGCTTCACGCTGGGCATCCAGCGATTTCCAGACATCTTCCTTGCGGTTCTTGACGGTGTCGCCCGAGGTGATCACCACCATGCACGGAAAAGGCCAGACTTCGCCGATTTCATATATTTGCGTAACGGGCGCGATCAATTGAGCAATGCGCGCCTGCGGCTCGAACAGGAAAGCGGCGTCGACGCGCTTGCCCACCAGCGACTGCACCGCCACCTGCGGGCTGACGCCCATGATGGACAGGTCTTCGGGCACCAGGCCGGCGTCTTTCAGCACCACGCCCTTGAGCACGGTGTCGGCCGTGCTGCCCTCTGACTGCGAAGCCAGGATATGCCCTTTCAGACCGGCCACGTCCTTGATGCCCGAATCGTCGCGCACCACGATCGAATGGAAGCCGTGCTGGGCGCCGCCCACCACTTTCAGATCGGCGCCCTTGGACGACCACGCGGCGGCATTGGTGAAACCCAGCACGCCGGTGTCGAGCTGGCCGCCGACAATGGCCTTGATCAGGTCGGTACCCGACTTGAACTCGACCAGTTCGACATCCAGGCCGTGTTTCTTGTAGAAGCCGCCCTCGTAGGCGGCAATGGCCTGCGCATCGTCCATGACGCGCAAATAACCGATCTTGAACTTGTCCGCGGCCAACGCGGGCGATGCCAGCGCAAACGCCGCCAGGACGGGTAACAACAGACGTGACAATTTCATGCTTCAACTTCCTCTAGTAAGGCAACAGATTCTTCTTGTTCGGCGTGTATGCCCAGCAAGCCCAGGATTTCGCGGCGCATGGCGGCGAATTCCGACAGGTCGTGTGTTTTTTCATGGTGGGCCAGATTGAATTCCTTCAGGACTGTTGCCGGGCGCGGGCTGAACACCAGGATGCGATCCGCCAGGAACAGGGCCTCGTCCACGTCGTGGGTAACCAGCAGCACCGTGGGACCCGCCTCGCGTATCAGTTGGCGCAAGGCATCTTGCAGCGTCATGCGGGTCAGCGCGTCCAGCGCGCCGAAAGGTTCGTCCAGCAGCAAGGCCTTGGGATGCGAAATAAAGGCGCGCGCCAGCGCGGCGCGCTGGCGCATGCCGCCCGACACCTGATGCGGAAAGTAGTCTTCGAATCCTTGTAGATTGACCTTGGCCAGCCATTCGGCCGCCTGCGCCAGGGCCTTCTTCCTGTCGATCTTCTGGAATTCGAGGGCCAGCGCGACGTTCTGCGCCAGTGTCAGCCATGGGTACAGCGCGTTTTCCTGAAACATGAGGGTGCGCTCGGGATGCGGCCCAGAAACGGGAACGCCGTCGGCCAGCATCCGGCCGCCGCTGGTTTTTTCCAGCCCGGCGGCAATATGCAGCAAGGTCGACTTGCCGCAACCCGACGGCCCGACCAGGGCCACGAGCTCGCCGTCGTCGATGTCGCGGCTGAAATCCTCGATGACCCTCAAGCCCGAGAATGACTTTTCTATATTCTGGAATGACAGCTTCATTAGTGTTCGATTCGCAATTTGGTTATATCGAACTTTACTGACCGCCCTCTGTCCTCACAAGAATTTTTATCGTCTTTGCTTATACCCAACAGAAATATAGAGACAGCAGGCAGGCGCAGGGCCGCTGTATGGAAAAAGCCTCGCCCGGCAAGCAGCTGTCGAAATGTTGCAAAATCACACAGGTTTTTCTTTTTTGGGCGGTGGCACGAATGGCACGGGTCGATCCATGCCGTGATATTCAGGATTCGGCATCATATCGATGCCGATCGCCATGCGGTTCGACATATTGAAAAACCCCACCGTATCGGCCAGGTCGAAAATGTCTTCCGTCTCCAGGCCGGCCGCCGTCAGCGCCATGCGATCGTCCTCGGTGACCTGCTCGGGGGTCTTGGTCAGTTTCCAGGCGAAATCCAGCATGGCCCGCTGCCTGGGCGCGAGCGGCGCCACCCTGTAATTCATGACCATCATCTCGCCCAGTTGCGGATCGCCCGATAAGGCGCGCACGGCCTGGCCATGCGCAACCAGGCAGTAGTAGCAGTGATTGGCGCTGGACACCACCACGGCCACCATTTCACGCTCCAGCTTGCTCAGTCCCGATGGCGCCAGCATCAATTCGTTGTACATCGCCATGAAGTGGCGCAGTTTGTTGGGGCGCAAGCTGTAGGCCGCCAGTACATTGGGCACAAAGCCCAGCTTTTCAACGCATTTGGCAAACACGGCCTGGATGTCGTCATCCAGACTGCTGGCATTGGGTACGCCCAGGGCGGACACGTGGTTCGGTTGCGGCATGAAAATCTCCGGTCGCTATAATGATTAAGGCCAAGTAGCCTTAATGTAATGCTATTTACAGGACAATGATTCAGGCTGGCCCGCCCTGAAGCAAAGGCAAGTCCAGCATAAGCGTTGCACGCAAGAGATCTCGCCATGAGCACAGACTTTCCCGGTTTCTCAAGCCCCGCCGCCAGTACGGAAGTGCCGCTGGAAATGCTTAGCGCCTGCCATCACCGCATAGAACGCCAATGCAACACCCTGAGGCGGCTGGCGCCGCATTTGCTGGAACACGGCAGCGACCCTGACGCCCGGGAAGCCGCCGCCCGCATCATGCGCTACTTCGACACCTCGGCCCTGCAGCATCATGCCGACGAAGAAGAAGACCTGTTTCCCGCCCTGCTCGAGTCCATGGCCGGATCGGACGCCGTCTGTATCCGGCAACTGACCGAAGGCCTGGCGGCCGACCATCGCAAGCTCGAGGCGGACTGGCGCCGCCTGCGCCAGACGCTGGACCTGGTCGCCCGGGGCAAGCCGGCCACCCTGCCCGCCGACACGCTGGAGTCGTTCGTCAGCCTGTACGAAAGCCACATGAAGCTCGAAGAAGATGAACTGCTGCCCATGGCGGCGCGCCTGCTCGGCGATGCCGACATCACCCGCATCGGCATGGCCATGCGCAAGCGGCGCGGCATCGGCGATCCTACAGTCTGACCACGTTCAGATCGTCGCCAAACACGCGGCGCGCCGGCGCCAGCAGAGCATCGTGATGGCTCAGGAAAATGACCTGGGTATGCCGTGACAGATCGGCCAGGGCACGCAAACCGGCCTCGGACCGCGCGTCGTCGTAATTGATGAACAAATCATCCGCAATGAAAGGCAGCGCCGGCGCCTGTTCCAGATGCAGCTCGAGCGCCGCCAGGCGCAAGGACAAATAAAGCTGATCGCGCGTTCCGTCGCTCATCCCGCTGATTTCCACTCGCTGCCCATCGCCGCGCTGCCCTTCCAGCACCATCGGGTGCCGGTCGAAGTCCACCCTGAGCCGCTCGAACGAGTTCAGGGTCAGCTGCGCAAAAATCGCGCTGGCGCGCGCCAGCATGGGCCCTTGTTTTTCCTCGCGGTAGCGGTCTATGGCCCAGCGCAACAGGCGGGCGGCAGTGAACACCTTGACATAGCGCTCGGCGGCATCGCTCATGCGCGCCAGGGCATCCTGCCGCCTGGCCTCGGCCTGGGCTGCGTCGTCGACGCCGGCGATGGCCCCGAGCTCGCGCCGGGCATCGGCCAGTTGCACGGCCAGTTCGCTCTGCGCCTGGGAGGCTTGCTCGATGTCGCCCTGCAAGGCCGTCCATTGCGTCAGCAGCGACCCGACATCGACATCGTCCAGCTCGGCCTGCAATTGTGCCTGGTCCAGTCCATCGCCTTCCTGCAGCAGGCGTTCCCGGGCCTGCCGCACGTGATCCTGCAGCGCGCGCTGCCGGTCGGATTTGTCGACGGCACTGGCCAGGGCGTCCAGCGTATCGACCCCGGCCCGGTCCAACAGCGGCTGCAGGCTGGCTTGCGCTTCGCGCAGACTCTGCTCGGCAAGCCGGATTTCGGCGCGTTCGGCAACCAGCGCGCGCTCCAGATCAGCAGCCTGCTCTTGCGAGCGGCGCGCCCGGGCCAGCCGCTGCGCCAATGCCTGGCTGAGCGCAAACGCCTCGGCATACGACAGCGCATCGATCACCGCGTTTTCCAGCTGCACCGCCTGTGCCAGCCTGGCCGCCTGCGCGGCAAAGCCGTCCAGTTCGGCCCGCATCACGTCCAGACGCTCAGTGCGCAGGCGGCGGATTTGGTCAAGCTTGTCCGTCACCGCAGCCATCAAGGTCAAGGCGCCTTCGGCGGCGCCCGGGCTGGACGCCGGATCCAGCCCCATTTGCGTCAGCGCGTCCGCCCAGTCGCGCTGCCAATCAGCCTGCCTCGCCTGTGCGCCTTCCAGCGCGCGTTGGGCGGCTTCCAGGGCCGGCC
>JBATWU010000148.1:0-26616 GCA_049672825.1 Pusillimonas sp. | reverse complement strand
GCCTGTCCCTGGCCCGCTTGCAGCACGTTGCCCATGATGACTTCATCAACGGCATCGCCCTGGATGCCTGCCCGCTCGATGGCGGCCTTGATGGCCGTGGCGCCCAGCTCGTGCGCCGCCAGGCCCGATAAACTGCCCATCATGCCGCCCATGGGCGTGCGGGCAACGGATACGATAACGATAGGATCAGACATGATTTGCTCCTGAAGGGTGCGGTAAAAGTGAGGTGCCACGGCTGCGGGCGCCGGTGTCGACAAGCAGGCGACGATCGTCGTCGTAGGGGAAGATATCTTCGATACGGCCTTTCGCGGCCTGCTGGCGGCAGGCCTGCCACCAGTCCGCATCCAGCAGTTCTGCGTGATATTTCAAGAACGCCGCCCGCACACGTGGATCACCAAGTAAAAAGGTTTGAAATTCTTCGGGAAATACGTCGTTGGCGCCCACCGGGTACCACGGTTCGCCGGACAGTTCGGCTTCGGGGTAGGGGGCCGGTGGAATGCGTCGGAAATTCATTTCCGTCATGCGCTGAATCTCGTCGTAATCATAGAATACAACCCGGCCCAGACGGGTCACGCCGAAGTTCTTGAACAGCATGTCGCCGGGGAAAATATTGGCGGCGGCCAGTTCGCGTATGGCGTCTCCGTAGCGCCGGATGGCGGTTTCCAGCAGCGTATCCGAGGCGTGCGCCAGATACAGATTGAGCGGCGCCATGCGCCGTTCTATGTACACATGGCGCAGGACGATGTTGGGGCCGGTTTCGTCCAGCAGGCTGGGCACCTGGCTGCGCAGTTCGGCCAGCAAGGCGGCGGAGAATCGCTCGCGCGGCAGCGCCACCTGCGAATATTCCCAGGTATCGGCCATGCGCCCGACCCGGTCGTGTTTTTTGACCAGCTGGTACTTGCGCCTGACGGTGGCGTGGTCCATGCCCGGCTTGGCGATACGGTCGCGGATCAGCTTGAACACATAGGGATACGAAGGCAGCGTGAATACGGTCATGACCATGCCCTTGATGCCCGGCGCGATGTCGAAGGCATCGCGCGAATGCGCCAGATGGTGCAGGAAATCGCGATAGAACAGCGTCTTGCCCTGCTTTTGCAGGCCTATCGTGGTGTAGATTTCGGCCTTGGGCTTGCGCGGCAGCAAGGTATTCAGGAAATGCACATAGGCCGCCGGGGTTTCCATGTCGACCAGAAAATAGGCACGGGTGAAACTGAACAAGGTGCTCAGATCGTCGGACGTATGCAGCAGGGCATCCAGGCGGATATGGCCCGATGGCGCGTGCAGCAGGGCAATGGCGAACGGATAAATACTGCCCTGGTTGATCAGGCGGCCCACGGCATAGGCGCCCTTGTTGCGAAAGAACAGCGAGTTCAGTACATGTATCTGGCAGTCGGGCGCTATGCGCTGGCCCGCATCCCTGGGTATCATGCGCCGCAATTGGTGGACGGCCCTGCGCACGGCCCCGCGCGCGTCGGCCGGCAGGTCGGCAAAGGGCGCGGCCAGGCCGAAGTCGGCCAGCAGGCTGATCAGCGTCTTGTGCGGGCCATCGGTGGCGGGGTAGTAGACGCGGTAGGACGGCAGCTTGCTGTCCAGGTATTCGGTGGCCACCGCAGGCCGCACGAATAGAAAATCATTGTGGAAATAATCCCGGTGCAGGATGCGGCAGGACACCGAATTGAAGAAGGTTTCGGCGCATTCGGGCTGGCGGTGATCGGCCAGCAGCGCCACGTAGTGGGATTTGACGGCTTGCCAGAATGCGGTTTGGGCGGCGGTTAGGCTTTGCAGGGCCGAAGCGCCTTCGGGGCTGGCGTCACTGCCTTTCAGTGCCGAGGCCAGCATGGCGGCGCATTCGTGCACGCGCGTGTCGTAGTATTCGATGCGCTCTTGCGAAAGCTGCTGGATGCCGCGCCAGTTGCCCGATTCGTACAGCGCCTTGGCGCGCTGCGCGCCGTAGCGGAACAGGGCGTAGTGGCGATTGAAGCCGTCGAGCATGGTTTGCGCCACAGCCTGCGGTGTCAGTCCGTGGCGCCGCACCGGCTCGATATGCTGGTGGTCAGCGGTGAAGATCATGGCGCCCACCCGGTGCCCGCGTTCAGGCCGTTTCGTTGAACAGTTCGCGGCCGATCAGCATGCGGCGGATTTCGCTGGTGCCGGCCCCGATTTCGTACAGCTTGGCGTCGCGCCACAGGCGTCCTGTGGGATATTCGTTGATGTAGCCGTTGCCCCCCAGAATTTGTATGCCCTCGCCGGCCATCCAGGTGGCTTTCTCGGCGCAGTACAGAATGACGGCGGCGCAATCCTTGCGGACTTCGCGCACATGCCCGCTGCCCAGGCGATCGAGGTTCTTGCCCACCGCGTAGCAGAAGGCCCGGCTGGCCTGCAGCGTGGTGTAGAGGTCGGCCACCTTGCCCTGTATGAGCTGGAACTCGCCGATGGATTGGCCGAACTGCTTGCGATCGTGGATATAGGGCACCACCACGTCCATCACGGCCTGCATGATGCCCAGCGGCCCGCCCGCCAGCACGGCGCGTTCGTAGTCCAGGCCGCTCATCAGAACCTTGACGCCGCCGTTGAGCTCGCCCAGGATATTTTCTTCGGGAACTTCGCAGTCTTGGAAGACCAGTTCGCCAGTGTGGCTGCCGCGCATGCCCAGCTTGTCGAGCTTTTGCGCAATCGAAAACCCCTTGTATCCCTTCTCGACGATGAAGGCGGTGATGCCGCGCTGGCGGGCCTCGGGGTCGGTCTTGGCGTAGACGACCAGGGTATCGGCGTCGGGGCCGTTGGTGATCCACATTTTGTTGCCGTTCAGTACATAGCGGTCGCCTTTTTTCTGGGCGCGCAGCTTCATGCTGACCACGTCCGAGCCCGCGCCGGGTTCGCTCATGGCCAGGGCACCCACATGCTCGCCCGATATCAGCCTGGGCAGATATTTTTGCTTTTGGGCCTCGGTGCCGTTGCGATGGATCTGGTTGACGCACAGATTGGAATGGGCGCCGTAGGAAAGGGCTACCGACGCGCTGGCGCGCGAAATTTCTTCCATGGCGATCATGTGGGCCAGATAACCCATGTTCGCGCCGCCATAGGCCTCGTCCGCCGTCATGCCCAGCACGCCCAGTTCGCCGAACTTGCGCCATAAATCCATGGGGAATTCGTCGCTGCGGTCGATCTCGGCCGCGCGCGGCGCGATTTCAGCCTGGGCGAAATCGTGGACAGCATCGCGCAGCATATCCAGGTCGGAACCCAGATCGAAGTTCAAGCCGGGAAGATTCATGACGGTCTCCATATGAGGCTGGGGGGGCAGGGTACGGCCTGGACTGTTCGGGTAGCTTGCTGGATCAATATGGCTAACTTAGCAGAATTTGGCCAGAATAAATATTATATTGACGTTTACGTAAACGTCAAATAGAGTTAACCATAATAAATCTTTTATCTCTCCATCGGCAAAGCCGATGGTCAAGAGTGCGCGGGCACTGTGGCGGCATTGGCTGCGGGCATGCATTTCAGAATGCCTTGAGCCGTGGCGATGATCGCGTCATTCACCACTATGTTTCCGGTGACGAACAGCAGCGACCCCGTTCCCCTGACGATCTGGCCGCTGGCGACCAGCAGATCGCCCAGCACGGCCGAGCCCAGGAAACTGACGTTGAGCTGCACGGTCATGCAAGGTGTTTTGCCGCTGTCCGACCAGGCGATCGTGCTGAGGGCATGATCCAGCAGCGTGGCAAGGGTTCCGCCATGAACGACATTGGCCGGATTCAGGTGCGCCTGGCGCACGTGCAAGCCGTACAGCCATTGATCTCCCTGCTTTTTGCTGAGCAATGGCCCCAGTGTCTGCAGCAGCCCGGGCACAGTATGCTCCCGCCAGGGCGGGCCGGCTTGTCCGCCGTCGTGTTTCATGCGACGCTTTCTCCGGAATAGAGTTGGCCGGAAATCCTGCGGGCGTGGGCCTGCAGTTCCTGGATCAATGCCTCGATTTCATTCTGGGCCAATTGGTTGGCGATACTCGCGGCGACGATGGTGTGGGTGATGTGCTGGTGGGTATTGAGCACGGGCACCGCAAGAAGCGTAATGCCGGCAATATAGCGTCCGGTGTCCAGGCTGTAGCCGTTCTGCCTGGCGGTTTCGACCTCTTTTCGCCATGCATCGAGACTGGGCGGCTGTTGCCAGCGCAGCGCGGCGAACTGCTGATCGACCTCTTCCCGGGAATACTGGCTATAGGCTGCGACCAGCCTTCCGGTTGCGCTGATCAGCCCCGGGAATCGGCTGCCGACATCGACGTGCAGCCGGAAGGGCAGCTTAGAGCGCGACAGGGCGGTCACCACCATTTGATGCAAGTCGACCACCTCGACGCCTATGGCAGTAACACCCCATTTTTCAGAGATGAGATCGAGTGTGGATTGAACGACCTGCGCAAAGGAGTTGGTGTCCATGACGCTGCGGGCCAATACCAGCATACCTGTGCCCAGGCGGTATCGCTTGGAGGCGCTGTCGAAGGCGAGCAGCTTCTCGGCGGTCAGGGCCCTGAGAATATGCAGGCAGGTGCTGGGGACAAGATCAAGCGCGTCGGAAATGCTTTTGACGTTCATGGGCTCTTTGGTCTTGCCGAGCAGGCGCAGTATGGCGATGGCGCGTGTCACAGCGGGAACCGGCCGGATACGCTGGGCCGGCTTGGGCGGGGTGGAAGTGCTGGGTGTCGCTGTCATGGAATGCCTGTGAATGGAGCCAAGCCTTGATGATAACGGAGCCGCCGCTTGCGCCGCATAGGCACCGCCGGCGATGAGGGGCCGGCGGTGGCGGATGGCTACTGAATCTGTATTCCGGCCCGCTTGATGATGGGGCCCCATTTTTCACGTTCCGCCTGGGCAAACAAGGCCAGCTTGTCGGGTGAACCGCCGCCTGCGTCATAGCCCAGCTCGAGCAGGCGCTTGCGCGTTTCGGGCAGGGCAAGAAACTTCTGCAGCTCGAGATTGAGCTTCATGACGATGTCCTTGGGCGTGCCCTTGGGCGCGTACAGGGCGTTCCAGGCGATGACTTCGAAGTCATCGACCCCTTGGCTGGCCACGGTGGGGATGCCCGGAAGCAGATCGGTTTCGTTGCTGCTGGTGACTGCGATGGCTTGAAGCTTGCCTCCCGATATTTGCGAGCGCACGGCCGTGACGGTGTCGATGGACAGTGGAATTTCACCGCCTATGAGGTTGGTGATGGCCATCGAAGACCCTTTGTAGGGGACGCCGAAAAGCGGCGCGCCGGTCTTGTCCTTGAGCAGCTCGTAGACCAGCCTGGCCGTGGTGCTGGGCATGCCGATGTCCGCTGAGCGGCCCGAGGTGTTGGCGGCGTTGATCACGTCGGGAATGGACTTGAATGCCGAGTTGGGCGTGGTTACGACCACCATGGGAAAGGTGCCTACGAGAATGACGGGTTCGAAGTCCTTGACGGCATCGAAGCCCAGCGACGAGTACAGGAAGCTGTTCAGGCCGTGGGTGGCGTTGGTGCCCATGGTGAGCGTGTAGCCATCGGGCTCGGCGCGCGCGGCGGCCTGCGTGCCGATATTGCCGCCGGCGCCGCCCCGGTTCTCGACGATGAAGGTCTGCCCCAAGGCCTTGGTCAGGTGGTCGGCGAAGTACCGGGTTGCAATATCGGTGCCCTGCCCTGCCTGGTAGGCAACAATGATTTTCACGGGCTTTTCGGGATATCCGGCGGCAAGCGTGGTGCCTGCCGCGGCGAGCGAGAGTGTCAGCAGTCCGGCGAACTTTTTAAGCTTATGCATGGTTGGTCTCCTTCAGTGGTTTGAGTGCATGAACGAATGCTTGTCATTCCTTGATTTTCTTATTTGCATGTCGGGCTATCTGCTGTTTTATCGGCGCGTCGTGCTCGCCGAATCGGGGAGGCGGGCTCCCCGGGACGGGAGGTGTGGCAGACAGCTTGATGGGGATGCCCAGGCCCCGGTATTCGGCATGTTCGATGACCATATTCCGGTGGGCCGCATGGCTTTGCCGCAGCGCCTCGGGCACGGTATTGACCGGGCCTACCGGCACGCCGTTCTTCATCAGCGCCGCGCACAGCTCGTCCCGGGTCCAGGCGGCGAAAGCGCCTTCTATTTCGCGGTGCAAAAGGTCCCGGTGCTGCAGTCGGCTGGCGTTGGAGGCAAACTGGGCGTTATCCAGGATGTCCTGGCGCTGGATGCAATGGCACAGCCTTTTGAACTGCGCGTCGTTCAGAATCCCCAGAAATACGCTGCCGTCCTGTGTCTTGAAACTGTCGTAGGGGGCAATATTGGGATGCGCGCTGCCCAGCGGCACGGGCGAGACGCCGGAGTGCATCCAGTTGACGGCCTGTGGCACCAGCAGGCTGAGCGCGGCATCGAAAAGCACGGCTTCGACATGCTGGCCTTCCCCGGTGACAGCCCGCGAATGCAGAGCCAGCAAAATGCCTGAAAAAGCCGTGTAGCCGGTAAGATGGTCGACGATGGGCACGCCGATCTTGGTTGGGCCTGTTTCGGGCGTGCCGTTGATGCTCATCAGGCCGCACATGGCCTGAAGCACCGCATCGTATCCGGGCAAGCCCCCCAAAGGTCCCGTGGGACCGAACCCGCTGATGCTGCAGTAAATCAAGCGGGGAAACTTTTCTTTCAACAGGCCTTCATAGGCCAGCCCCCATTTTTCCATGGTGCCGGGCAGGAAGTTCTCGACCAGCACATCCGCACCTTCCAGCAGCGCCATCAGTGCATCGCGCCCCTCTTCCTTGGACAGATCGAGCACCATGGCGCGTTTTCCGCGGTTGAGCGCGGAATAGTACGCGGCATCTCCATTCGCATCGAAGGGCGGCCCCAGTTGCCTGGACTCGTCGCCGAATGGCGGCTCGACCTTGATCACGTCGGCGCCGTGGTCGGCAAGCATCTGCGTGCATAGCGGGCCGGCCAGCACGCGGGAAAGATCCACGACACGAACGCCGGCAAGCGCCCCCTTCAGCTCCTGCCTGTCCCTCCAGAATGAAGGCGGCGGGTTGTTGCTATCGTTGTTCATGTTCTGGAGGGAAGTTCCACGATGCCGGTGCCCACGACCGAGAGTTCGTCATCCTGGTTGCGCCCCTCTTGTTCGATTTCAACCAGATACTTGCCGTCATCCTGGAATTTCCTGATGACTTTGCCTTTGATGAACAGCATGTCGCCTTCGGGATTGTGCCGGCGCACTTTGCAATGCGATTTGCGCAGGAAGCCGGCGTCTCCCATCCAGTTGGTCAGTTGATGCGTCAGCCATGAGTTGCGTTCCGGCCCGTAGTCGTAGGCGCCGGGGGCGCCCACTTCAAGCGCGAATTCTTCTTCCCAGTGCACCCGCTCGGGGACATCGGGAATGCCGAAGCGGTTCTTGATGCCCACGCCCGGATGGGCGTCGATCAACTGCCATGCCAGTTTGTTGGCGCGAATATACAGGCCGCCCCAGCCTTGCGCATAAGCAATGAAGCCGGTAACCGTCATGGGCCCCTTGAACAGCACGGGCAGTTCCTCGCCTTCTTTCACGTCTTCCCAGTAGCGGGGCGTTTTGCCGCGGATCTCTTCCTGAGCATACAGCTTATAGGCCTCTTTCAGTTCCTCGTCGGTGTAGCGCCTGGGGCTGCGGCTTCTGACCTCTTTGTACTTGGTGCCCTGCTCGCGCGCGTGGTCGCGCTCGGTGCGGAAGCACCAGCTATCGGCTTCGGCGACCTTGTCGCCTTCCTGGTTGAAGAAGTCGACGTGATAGGTCTGCTGGACGGCCCGTCCCGCGAAACGGGTTTCGTGCGGCACAAGAGACTTCAAGTATGCCTCGGTGGAGATCTCGTCATTGCGCTTTACCGGCTTGTGCCAGGTCCAGTCGGCGCCGGACCACATGGCATGCACGCCCGGCAGGCCGCCGACGTAACCCGAAACAATGCGGCTGGTGGCGAACAGGAAGCTGGGCAGTGCAATGATGCCGCCATGCTCGGTGTCGGCCGCGTAGGCCGGATCGCACCACAGCGGATTGTCGTCGCCGATACCGTGCGCGTAATGGCGGATATTGTCGCGCGTGGCTTCATGGCACCAGGGTTCGGCGGTGTCGCCGATTTTCACGCCTATGCGCCGGCTCAGGTCTTCGAGATCGTGGTCGGTGATTTTCGGGAAGGATCGTACTTTCATGTCCATGGTTGCTCCAGAGAATTATTGTGTGATGTTTTCTTGTTCGGGTTGCGTGGTTGATGCGGCTTCCAGTTCGCGCAGCTTTTTGCGATGGATTTTTCCCGCGGGGGTTTTGGGTAGTTCGGACGGGTAGGCAATATGCCGCGGATACTCGTGCTGGCTGAGCTGGGTGCGCACGAAATCCTGGATTTCAGTGGTAAAGGCGTCGCTGCAGGGCCGTGTGCTGATGACAAAGGCTTTGACGACCTGCCCGCGCAAGGCATCGGGCACGCCGATGACCGCGGCCTCGCGGATATCGGGGTGCTTGAGCAGCGTGTCTTCGATTTCCACCGCGCTCATGGTCCAACCTGCGGAAATGATGACGTCGTCGGCGCGCCCGGCGTGATAGAAATAGCCGTCTTCGTCGATGCGGCCCAGGTCTTTGGTGGCAACCCATTCGTTGCGCCGCTTCACTTTCATTTCGCCAATCACATTGGGCGGACAAGGCTGGCCCTGGGGGTCTTGTATTTCGACAATGCCGCCTGGAATCGGCTTGCCCAGCGAGCCGTGCTTGACGGCGAAGTCGGGGGCGCCTGGATAAGAGACCAGGATCACGCCGATTTCGGTAGTGCCGTACATGCTGCAGATGGGGGTGTTGAACAGCGCTTGAATAAAGGTTTCGGTTGAACTGTCGATGGGCTCGCCGGTGAATGACAGCTTGTTCAGGTGGTAGGAGTATTGCTGGATCTCGGGGCTGTTGCGCATCATTCGGTAATGCGTTGCGGCGGCCGACATATTGGTGAACCTATGCTCGCTCAGGGCTTGCAGCAGGCGGCTGGCATTGAACTTGCCCGAGAATGCGCCGATGCTCAGGCCCAGAGCCAGCGGGGCCAAAGTGCCGTGCCACAGCCCGTGCCCCCATGCGGGCGACGAGGGGCAGAAGAATTTGTCGCCCGGGCGCAGGCCGGTGCCGTACAGCGCCGCAACCATGAGCGTGACCACCGCCTTGTGGGTGTGCCGGATGGCGTCCGGCAGTTCGCGAGTGGTGCCCGAGGTGTACTGAAAGATGGCCAGGTCGCCGGCCCGCGTGCTGGGCGTGAATACGTCCGGAAAATCGTCCAGCCCGTCCAGAAAGGCATCATCGACCACGACGGTATTCACCTGTGGCAGGCCATTGGCCAGTTCGGCCTTTTCCGGGTTGGTGAGCAGCAGCTTGGGGCGGCAGTCTTCGATACGAAGCCTGAGGGCGTCGGGCCCGAACAGCGTGAACATGGGTACGGCGATGGCGCCTGTTTTCATGACGCCGAACAATGCGGCGTAGAACGCCTTCGAGGGTTCCAGCATGATAGCCACGCGGTCGCCCTGCGCCACGCCCCGAGCGATCAGGTAATGGGCAAAGCGCGAAGACGCTTGCGATATGTCGCGAAAGCTGAGGACTTCGTCGCGGCCCTTGGCATGCACCACGGTGATGGCGACGCGGTCGGCGTCGGCGGCATGCCGGTCTATGCATTCGTGAGCGATGTTCAACGCGCTTTCATCGCCGTCGAAAAGTTCCCACAGCTTTTCGGGGCTCCAGTGCTGTTGTGCGTCAGCGTATGCGGTGTAGTCCGTAAGTTTCTTCATTGTCGTCGTCGCCATGTTTCGGATGGAATCACTCTACCGGCCTCAAATTAAATTGTCAAATACATTATTAAATTGTATATAGACAATTAAAAGAAAAAAGCCGACTAGCGGCCGGCACTGATCCGCCGCCTGGGTGGATAGGCTGAGCATCAGGGAAGACGGGGGAAGAGGAAGGTCAGGGAAGGGTAATCAGCGCCGGCAGGCGCCGAAACGTTGCGTGGGCATGGATGGCGCAAGCAGATCCGGGTTCGGAAAGTTTGCCGGGATACCGCGGCAGCACATAGGAAAACCGCGCCCGCGCCTACTGGTTCTGGGGGTGCCGGGCCAGCAGGGATTCGCAGTTCTTGCGCTGCTTGTCGATGGCTTTCAGGGTCTCATCGAGGTCGTGGCGCTGCTGTTCGAGCACGAGCCTGTGCTTGTCGAGGACCGCAAGGTAATGCTGCAGTTGAGCCACGGTTTTGCCCGGGCCGTCGTACATGTCGATCAGGCTGAGGATCTCGGCCAGTTGAAAGCCCAACCGCTTGCCGCGCAGGGCGAGCTTCAGGCGGGTCCGGTCGCGGGCATGATAGACGCGATTACGGCCGTCGCGCGTGGGACTGACGATGCCCTGGTCCTCGTAGAACCGTATAGTGCGCGGAGTAATGGAAAACTCCTGCGCCAGTTCGGAGATGGTCCAGGTAGGTTCGGTCATGGTGACGGATGCCGTTTACGTTAACGTCACTTATGATGCCATAATATGCCGAATCAAGCATACTGTGACGTTCCGCGCCCTGGCCCGGGCGCATGGCAACAAGATCGACATGGAGACCGCATGAACCCTAACGAGCAGAAACTTGAATACCCCTGGGGCGACCAACTGCCGGAGCCGGGCGGCGCCATAACGGTGGCTGATGGCGTGCGCTGGCTGCGCATGCCCTTGCCGTTTGCGCTGAACCATATCCATCTTTGGCTGCTGCGCGATCAGATCGACGGCCGCGAAGGCTGGACGATCGTCGATTGCGGTGTTGCCCGGGACGAGGTCAAGGCGTTATGGGAGCAGGTGTTTGAGCATGCACTGGACGGCCTGCCGGTGCTGCGCGTGATCGTCACCCACATGCATCCGGACCATATCGGGCTGGCGCATTGGCTGTGCGAGCGCTGGAATGCCCCCTTGTGGATGACCATGACCGACTATGCGGTGGCCCGCCTGTGGTCCAGGCCGGCGGCCGATGGCGTGGCGGCGGGCGGCCCCAACGGGCAGTCGGCGGTCGAGCATTTTGCGCGGCATGGCCTGTCCGACCCGCAGGCGCAGGAAAAAATCCGGGAACGCTCAGGCTACTATCCCAGCCTGGTGCCCAGCGTGCCAACGCGCTTCACCCGTATCATGGACGGGCAGCGCGTGCAGATAGGCGGACGCGAATGGCAGGTGATCGTCGGCTATGGCCATGCGCCGGAACACGCTTCCTTGTACTGCGACACCCTGCGTGTGCTGATTTCGGGCGATATGGTGCTGCCGCGCATCTCAACCAATATCAGCGTGTTCGACTACGAGCCCGACGCCAACCCGCTGCCCCTGTACCTGAACTCGCTGCGCGCCTACGACAACCTGCCCGAAGACACCTTGGTGCTGCCATCGCACGGCAAGCCGTTCAAAGGGTTGCACGAGCGCATCGCGCAGCAGCATGCCCACCATGCCGAGCGTCTGGACGAGGTCGTGCAGGCCTGCGCCCAGCCCAAAAGCACGTCCGACATCGTGCCCATCATGTTCAAGCGCCAACTCGATCTGCACCAGCTGACGTTTGCGATGGGCGAAGCGCTGGCGCATTTGCATGCGCTGTATTTCGAGGGGAAGCTGACGCGCCATATGGATGAGGATGGAGTGATACGCTTTCAAACCATTTGACAGGCGCATCCACGCTGCATTGTGCGCTTTGCCGGTTTTATCTATACGCCGCCCGATTTGGGCGGCGTTGTTATTTTTAACGCAACATATCGCTATGAGGCCCTTATCATTGGCAGGTTAAACCGGGAAACCGGTAGCTTGTACAAAATAGACGGTTAAATTGTTGACAATTTTGTATTTAAAGTTGTATTCTTATCTCACTCTCAAGGAGAGCAGTATGGCTGAAAAAGTTCGAGGCAAATCGCGTGGCACTGGCAGTGTTGGCGGCTCGAGCCTGAGCATGGAGGAAATCGTCGAGATCCTGCGCACACGCATCGTCAATCACGACCTTCCTCCTGGCTCAAAACTGCGTGAAGCGGTGTTGACTGAAGAATTCAACGTATCCCGCCCGCGCATACGTGAAGCTTTTGGTGTGCTGGAAGATCGTGGGCTGATCGAGCGAATTCCGAATCGGGGCGCCGTCGTTACGCGGCTGGAAGCCGACGAGGTGTTCGCCTTGTTCGAAGTCCGTGAAGTGCTTGAAGCGCTGGCAATACGGTTGGCAACGGAAAAGGCCGATCCGGGGTCGTGGGCTGATCTGATCGAGCATTTTGGCAGGCCCGCGGAAGAGGCGCTGGCGCGTGGCGATCTGGATTTCTATGTCGACTGCGTGAATCTGTTTCGGGAAAGATCCATCGCCGTCGCTGAGAACGCCATATTGGCGGAACAGATGGAGGGCTTGTATGACCGGACGAAAGTATTGATCAAACGCCTGGTGCTGGTTCCGGGCCGTGCCGCAGAAGGTTTGCGGCAGCATCAGGAAATATTGCAGGCGATGGCCGCCGGCAATGCTGAACTGGCGGAACGGCTGAAACGAGCCAATATCCGCAGCTCGCGCGATAGTTTTTCTCACTATCAAAAATATCTGCTGTAGATGTGCTGCAGCGCTTGAAGGAGGTTGAAGGTGATCGATCAGGACAATGGCGTCAATGACTCTACCCCCGACCCAGGGCCCTTGAAGGGCTGCCGTGTCGTCGAGCTTGGATCAACCGTGGCAGGCCCTTTCTGCGCCAGGCTCCTGGCCGATTTTGGCGCCGATGTGATTAAGGTCGAGCAAAAGGAGGGCGATGCGGTCCGGTCGATGGGCAAGATCAAGAATGGTCGTTCGCTGTATGGTGCAACGATTCTGCGCAATAAACGCATTGTCTCCATCGATTTGCGCCTTGCCGAAGGCCGCGCGCTTGCCAGGCGCTTGTGCGAAAAGGCCGACATTGTGATCGAGAACTTTAGACCGGGGACGCTGGAGCGCTGGGGCCTGGGCTATGACGAACTCAGCGCCGTCAATCCCGGCCTGATTCTGGTGCGGATCAGCGGCTACGGGCAGGATGGCCCTTACAGTCAACGGCCGGGCTACGGCGTGGTGTGCGAGGCCTTCAGCGGCATCCGAGAGATGACCGGCGATCCGGATCGGCCTCCGGCGCGAGTGGCGGTCTCCATGACCGACTATATCACCGGGTTGTATGGCGCCTTTGGCGCAACAATGGCCATGCTGGACCGGAACAGAACCGGCCGGGGCCAAGTCATCGATGCCGCGTTATACGAAGCAGCCTTCAGTTTCATGGAGCCTCATATACCCGCGTTTCAGCAGTTGGGCCTCGTCGCTCGGCGTTCCGGCCCACGCCTGCCCAACCACACGCCCAACTCTCTCTACACCAGCGCCGAAGGCCGTCATATACACATTACGGCTGGGTCGCAGCCCGTATTCAAACGGCTGACCCAGGCCATGGGCCAGCCTGGTCTGCTCGAGGATCCCCGGTTCTCCACGCCCGTCGCCAGATCCCACAATGAGGACGAGATGGATGCCTTGGTCGAAGAGTGGGCGCGCTCCTTGCCCATGGCCACGCTGGAACGCCTGTTGGACGAAGCGGGTGTCCCCGCTTCGCGCATCTTCAATCTCGAGGACATTTTCTCGGATCCGCATTATCGCGCTCGTAACATGCTGGTGGAGCCGGAAGATCGTGAGCTGGGGCCGGTGGCAATGGCCAACGTCGTGCCGCGCTTGTCGCGCACACCGGGTGCCGTGCGCTGGTCTGGCCACGACGTTGGCCAGGATACTGTCCAGATTCTGACCGACGAGCTGGGGCTGAGTCCGGAACAAATCGCCGAACTATCCGAGGCGCACGTCATCTACGGTGCCGGCGCATCTTCACCAACCAAAGCGGTAGAGGTCTGAGTCATGGGCGCACAGGAATTAAAGCAGGAAGAACCGGTGGCTGAAATCAGCCAGCAGGTCGCAGAGCTGCAACGCCGGAAGGCAAGCGCATTGGCCATGGGTGGCCAGGCGAAGCTGGCCCGCCGCAAAGCCGCGGGCCAGTTGAATGCCCGGGAACGCATCGATTATTTTGTGGATGCCGGCAGCTATATTGAAACAGGCATGCTGGGCGTTTCGTCCGTCGTGCCGGAAGACAGGGAAACAACGCCGGCCGACGCCAAGGTCGCCGGGTTCGCCCGCGTAGATGGCCGGCCGGTAGGGGTGGTGTCCAACGATTTCACAGTAAAGGGATCGTCCAGCAGCCTGACCAACATGAAGAAGATGGGCCATGTCAAGCGCGTTGCCACAGAGCGCGGCTTTCCTCTGGTGTTCTTTGGCGAGTCGTCGGGTGCGCGCATGCCGGACAACATGGGCTCCCGCGGTATGGGCGCCCTGCTGGGCAATGACCCTCAGCAGTACGTGCGCCATCGCGAAAGCCCTTGGGCGTCCGCCATTCTGGGTCAGTGCTATGGATCGTCCGCCTGGTATGCCTGCCTGTCTGACTTTACCGTCATGCGCAAGGGATCGACGCTGGCGGTCGCCAGTCCTGTGCTGGCGTCGCTGGCCATCGGCCAGGCTGTCGAGCCGGAAGAACTTGGCGGCTGGAAGCTGCACAGCGAGGTAACGGGCCTGGTCGATGGCGTCGTCGATACCGACGAAGAAGCCATAGACATGGTCAAGCGCTTTTTGTCATACCTGCCTTCTCATAACCAGGAGTCGCCGCCGCGCTTGCCGGTGCCGGAAGGTTCGAAGGAAGCGGCGGCCAAGCTGCCGGAAATCGTACCGGCGAATCGCAGGCGGGTCTATGAAGTGCGCAAGGTCATCAATGCCATTGTCGACAAGGACAGTTTCTTTGAACTGAAACCGCGTTTTGGCCGCACCGCCGTGACCGCCCTGGCGCGTCTGGATGGCCGTACCGTCGGCATTGTTGCCAATAATCCCATGGGCAAGGCGGGCGCGATGGACGTGCCGGGATGCGAGAAGATCACTCGCTTTCTGGTGATGTGCGACTCGTTCAATATTCCCATCATCATGCTGGTCGACACACCGGGGTTCGTCATCGGTGTCGAAGGCGAACGCATGAAGGCACCCGGGAAAATCATGAATTTCATGACGGCGCTGCAGATGTGCAGCGTACCCAAGCTCTCCGTGATTATGCGCAAGAGCTACGGCCAGGCTTACCTGAACATGGGCGGCGGGCGCAATTCCGACGATGTCGTGGCATGGCCAACGGCTGAAGTCAGCTTTATGGATCCCGCTTATTCCGTGCAGGTGGTGACCTGGGGGCGAGAGATTGATCAGCACGCGCAAGACAAGCTTCGCGCCGACATGGAGCGTGACAGCGATGTGTGGGGCATAGCCGAGATGTACGCAGTGCAGGCGGTCATAGAACCCCAGGAAACCCGTGATTACCTGGTCCGCATGCTGGAGGTGCATGAGCTGCGCAGGACGGGCGGTATAGGAAAACACCATCTGGCCGCCTGGCCAACGACTTACTAGGGCATCGCGCCGCACAGCAAAGGAGAATACACATGGCAAGAATAGAAATTGGCTCGCCGGTAACCGGCACAGTCTGGAAAGTGGAACGCAGCGTGGGCGAAAAGGTCGAGGATGGCGACGTCATCATGATTCTGGAGTCCATGAAGATGGAGATTCCGCTCGAAGCAGCCGGCGCCGGAGTCATTGTTGAACTGACCGTCGAACCGGGTGTCTCCGTGGATGAGGACCAAATACTGTGCGTGATCGAATCATGACGGCGGTGCCCGCTTCAACGTCTGCGCCGGAACAGCAAGATGGCGAATTGATCGCCGAACTGCAGTTTCGTCGCGAGCAGGGCAAGCTGATGGGCGGTGAAGCCGCCATAGAGCGTCAGCATCAGGCAGGCCGTTTGACCATACGCGAGCGCGTAGCCGCCTTGACCGACACGGACAGCTTCCGTGAAGTGGGCAGTCTGGCCGGTACAGGCCAGTACGACCAGGACAACCGTCTGGTGTCGGTGACACCAGCGCCATACGTGGGGGGGCTGGCCAGAATAGACGGCCGTCCGGTTGCATTGGGTGGCGAGGATTTTACCGTTCGCGGCGGCACGACGTTTGGCAGCGCGCGCCGCAAAGGCGGACAGGGCGGTTTTGTCGAAGACCTGGCGCATTATTATCGTATTCCGCTGGTCAACCTGATCGATGGCGCGGGCGGCAGCGTGACGTCGCTTAAGCGGCGCGGCCACAGCGTCTTTCCCGGCGTGCATGGTTTCGAACGTTCAGTCGGCCTCCTTGGTACCGTGCCTGTTGTTTCGGCCGTTCTGGGTACGGCCGCCGGCGGCCCTGCCGGCCGAGCCATTCTGTCGCATTTTTCTGTCATGGTGCGCGGGACCAGCCAGGTGTTCGCCGCCGGGCCTCCGGTGGTGAAGCGCTCGCTGGGCCAGGTCATCGATAAAGACGACCTGGGCGGATCAAAAGTCGCCGTCGACAAGGCCGGCACCATACACAATGCTGCCGCGAGCGAGGAAGAGGCGTTCGAGCAGATCCGTCGCTTTTTAAGCTTCATGCCGTCCAATGTGTGGGAATTGCCGCCGGTTGCGCAGAGCGCCGATCCCAAGGATCGCTGCGACCAACGCCTGGCGAGCATCGTGCCGGAAAAGCGTACGCAAGCCTATAACATGCACCGCCTGGTGCGCATGGTTGTCGACGCAGGCTCCGACTTCGAGATCCAGCCCACTTACGGCAAGTCGGTCATTACCATGCTGGCACGCCTGGACGGCCGGCCGGTAGGCATTATTGCCAATAACCCCATGGTCTATGGCGGCGCCATGGACGTGCACTCGGCGCGAAAGCAGATCCACTTCATGGAGCTGTGCGACACCTTCCATATTCCTCTGGTTTTTTTGGTGGATGTGCCTGGCTTCATGGTGGGCCTGAAGGCCGAAGAGGAAGGCACTCTGCGGGAAGGCATGCGGGCGGTCTATATTGCCGGCAACCTGCGGGTACCCACCCTTACCCTGGTAATCCGCAAATGTTACGGCATGGCCGGCATGGCCACCTGCAACAAGAACGATGTGGATATGAAAATGGCCTGGCCTTCCGCGGAATGGGGTTCGCTGCCGGTCGAAGGCGGCGTGGCGGCGGCGTTCCGGCGCGAGATCATGGCAGCGCCCGATCCTGCGGCCAAAGAAAAAGAGATGGAGGCCGAGCTCAAGCCGTACGCCTCGCCCTTCCGGACCGCAGAGGCCTTTGCGGTGGAAGAGATTATTGACCCGCGCGAAACCCGCCCGGTGCTGTGCGAATGGATTGCGCTGGCCGAAATGCGGCTGCGCGGTGATTTGGGGCCAAAGGCGCGCAGCGGTGTGCAGCCCTAGCCCGTAACGAAGGTATCCAGACAGGAAGTGCTAAGACTATGGCAAAGAAACTGTTGGTCGCCAATCGCGGCGAGATCGCTTGTCGAATTATTGCCAGCTGCAAGAAGCTGGGCCTGGAAACCGTGGCTGTCTATTCCGAGGCCGACGCCAATGCCATGCATGTCGAGCTGGCCGACGAGGCGGTACTGGTGGGCGCGGCGCCTGCGCGCGAGAGTTATCTCAAGACAGACGCCATTCTCGAGGCTGCGCATCGCAGCGGCGCAGCCCTGATACACCCGGGCTACGGATTCTTGTCCGAGAACGCCGACTTTGCCCAGGCTGTCATGGATGCCGGACTGGCCTGGGTCGGCCCCTTGCCCGCCTCCATTATCGATATGGGCGACAAAGAGCGTGCGCGAGAGATTGCGCGTCAGGCCGGCGTGCCTATACTGCCCGGCAGCCCACGCTTTGCCCTGGGCCAGACCGATGGCTTGCTGGACGCTGCCCGGCAAGTGGGCTATCCGCTGCTGGTCAAGGCTGCTGCAGGGGGCGGCGGCATTGGGATGCGCCGTGTCGACGAGCCGACCCAATTGCTGGCTGTCGTTGAAGCCACGCAGTCGATGGCTGGCAAGGCTTTCGGGGACTCCAGTATTTACCTCGAACGCTACGTTGCGGCGGCCCGGCACATCGAAGTACAGGTGTTTGGTTTTGGCGATGGGCGCGGGGTGCATCTTTTTGATCGTGACTGCTCTGTTCAGCGCCGCTTCCAGAAAATTATCGAAGAGGCGCCGGCCCCGGACGTGCCCGACACCGTCCGGGCCGAGCTGTATCACGCCGCGCTTGCCCTGGTCGAGCAGCAGCGCTACAGCGGCGCCGGCACGGTTGAGTTCATCTACGACAGCGAACGCCGGCAAGCTTACTTCCTTGAAATGAATACGCGGATACAGGTCGAGCATCCCACGACTGAAATGGTCACGGGCGTCGACCTTGTGGCATGGCAGATACGCCAGGCGCTCGGGGAACTGCCGCCGGTAAGCCAGGACGCCATTGTGCTGAGCGGTCACGCCATCGAGTGCCGCCTTTATGCCGAGCGGCCGGAAAAGAATTTCCTGCCCTCTCCGGGTCTGATCGAAGCCCTGGCATGGCCATCACAGCAAGATGGATTGCGCATCGACACAGGCGTTCGGGCGGGCGATCGCGTTACGCCTTTCTACGATCCTATGATCGCCAAGCTGGTCGCATGCGGCGTGGATCGCCGGCAGGCGATCGCGCGATTGCGCCGGGCTCTGGAAGGCTTGAAAGTCGAGGGCCTGTCGACCAATGCCATTTTTTTGCACGAAGTGCTGTCAGATGCCGACTTTGCGGCCGGCGGTGTAACGACGGGCTTTGTGGGGAACTTCATTGCTCGTGGCGCCCAGGCGTTGAAGAAGGTTGGCTAGTTCAGAGCACCTTGCCGCAGCATTTGGAAGAAATTTAGTCGACAAACTGATTTCTATTAAAGATACAAAATAGTTGACAAAATTGAAGCCGAGCCATATGGTTTGCTTGAGCATCTATCGACGTGGAATCAAACAATGGCATCCAGTAAAAAAGCTACGACGGCAACGGCGGTTACACCATTACGCAGGTCGACCGCCAAGAGTGCTGATCGGCCTGACGTGCTCAGCACGTTGCGGGAGCGCATCGCTCGCTACGAGCTGCCGCCCGGTTCCAAATTGAATGAGTACGAGCTGGCCAAGGAGTTCGATGTTCCCCGCACGCGCATACGCGATGTGTTCACGGCGCTGGAGCAGCGTGGGCTGATCGAGCGCATACCCAACCGTGGCGCCCTGGTAGCCCGGTTGGAGCCTCAGCAGGTATTCCATATCTACGATATGCGAGAGGTGCTGGAAGGCCTATGCGCGCGTCTGGCTTGCGAGAATTCCGATCCCGAGTCATGGCAAGACTTGCTGGACAAATTCTCGGGTCCCGTCGAGGAGGCGGTAAAGAATGGCGATTTTGACGCCTATACCGAGATCTACGACAGCTTCCGCCGCCGCTGTATCGAGGCCGCCGACAATCCAGTTCTGGCCCAGGCGCTGGACAACATTTACGAGAAGACTCAAGTCCTTATCCGGCGCATCATCATTCTGCCCGGGCGCGGCGAGATCGGCGTGCGCGAGCACAGGGCAGTCCTGGAGGCTATGCGCCGCGGCGATTCCATGGCCGCCGAGCAATTGCGGCGCAAGAACATACGCAACGCCAAAGCCTTTCTGACCCGTTACATCAAGTACGTACTTTAAGCAGTAGGCATTAAGCGCTACATCAGACGAGCGCGGTTCATAGTCGGAAAAAAAGCAGCTGCGAGGTCTGCAGCCTATTCATCCAAAGGAGCATGCAATGAAGACGAGACAAATAATGCAATACGCCGCTGCCGTACTGTGCGCAGCCATGATGGCAGGTCCCGCGCAAGCGGAAACCGGCGAAGTTACGCTGGCGCGTCAATTCGGAATCGGCTATTTGCCGTTGACCGTAATGAATGTCAATGGGCTGGTGCAGAAGCACCTTAAGGAAGCCGGCCTGAATGACACCAAGGTGACCTGGTCGAGGTTTGGTTCCGGTTCGGCGGCTAACGACGCGCTGCTTTCCGGTCAACTTAACTTTGCTTCGGGGGGCACGGGCCCGGCGATTATCCTGTGGGATAAAACCCGCAACAATGTGAAAGTACATGGGGTTGCTGCGCTGAGCTCCATGCCCAACATGCTGGTAAGCACGGCGCCGGAAATAAAAACCATTGACGATTTCACCGATAAGGACAAGATCGCCATGGCGGGCGCCGGCTCATCGGTCCAGACGGTCTATCTGCAGATGGCGGCCGCGAAAAAATGGGGGCTGGACAACTACAAGAAGCTCAACTCGTTGATGGTTAATTTGCCGCATCCGGAAGGGCTTAACGCCATGCTTTCGGGCTCGGCAGGAATACGGTCAACCTTTACCAGCCCACCCTTTCAATACATAGCGCTGGAGAATCAAGGCGTACACGTCGTGCTTGACTCCTATGACATCATGGGCGGGCCCAACACCTTCCTGATGGTCTGGAGCACTGATAAATTCCGAACCGAGAATCCGAAAACCTATAAGGCTGTTCTGGCTGCGTTGAACGAGGCAACGGACTGGATCAATGCGAACCCGCACGAGGCGGCGGAGCTCTACGTAAAGGATAGCGGCGGTAAAGACAAGGTCGACTTCATAGAGAAAATGGTTCGTGATCCCCAGATCAAATATAAGCTTGCGCCGGATCGGATTCTGCCTTTCGCCCAGTTCATGAACGATGTGGGCATGCTCAAGAATCGTCCGGAGACCTGGTCTGACCTGTTCTTTCCCGAGATACACGACTTGGACGGAAGCTGAAGTCACCCCGGCGCGTTCGCTGGCGCGCCCAATGTACAGAGGTTGCACATGAATCAGAATTACAACGAGACTCCGCTGCTTGATGTCCAAGGCGTGACACTACAGTACAAAACCGTCGAGCATCTCATCACGGCGACTTATAAGGTGAGTTTCCAGGTCAGGTCTGGTGATCGCTTCGTGCTGCTGGGGCCGTCCGGCTGCGGGAAGTCTTCGCTGCTGAAGGCTGTGGGCGGCTACCTGACTCCGACTGAAGGAAAAATCCGTCTGCAAGGCCGTGACGTAGAGCGGCCGGGCCCGGATCGCATGATGGTTTTCCAGGAGTTCGACCAGCTCCTGCCCTGGAAAACGATACGCGAGAATGTGGCCTTCCCGCTGCACGCCAGCGGCAAGCTGAACCAGCGCGAAGCGCGTGAAAAAGCCATGGAATATATCGCCAAGGTAAATTTGACCGCGTTCGCCGACAGCCATCCCCATATGCTGTCAGGCGGGATGAAGCAGCGTGTGGCTATTGCGCGAGGCATGGCCATGGAGCCGGCGATCCTGTTGATGGATGAGCCTTTTGCAGCTCTGGATGCGTTGACCCGCCGCAAGATGCAGGACGAGTTGCTGCAGCTGTGGGACGACACGAAATTCACGGTCCTGTTCGTGACGCACTCCATTCCCGAGGCGATACGTATTGGCAGCCGCATACTGCTGTTGACACCGCATCCGGGGCAGGTGAAGGCCGAGCTTAACAGCCTGCCTCGCGACGAACAGGATGCGGCGCAGCACAAGGTGCTGGAAGACAAGATCAACAACATGCTGTTTGCCGACAAGGTCGAAGAGGAACCGGAGGTTCAACATGTCTGAGTCCTATGAAATGGCGGGAGCCCGCCCGGAAATCTACTGCGAGCCCGTTGCCTCCGAGTCCTTCGGCATTGTCGAAAAGCCGTTGTCCTGGTGGGAGCGTATTACCCATATTGGCGGCGTACGCAAGCTCTTTATCCTGGTCGTACTGGCGCTGATCTGGCAGATGTACGCCACTAATCTGAACAACCCATTGATCTTTCCAACCTTTACCGAAACTGTAAGGGCTTTGTTCGAAGGCGTTGCATCCGGGGGACTTCTGCTTAAAGCCTGGACATCGATACGCGTATTGTTGGTCGGTTATGCGGCGGGCATCGGGCTGGCGGCTTTCTTGACGGTACTGGCCATCACCACCCGGATAGGAACGGACATTCTTGAAACGCTGACCGCCATGTTCAATCCGCTGCCGGCCATTGCATTATTGCCGCTGGCATTGATCTGGTTTGGCCTGGGCGAGGGCAGTCTGGTATTTGTGCTGGTGCACTCCGTGCTCTGGGCCGTTGCATTGAACACGCATTCGGGGTTTCTGTCGGTTTCTCCGACGCTGCGGATGGTGGGGCGCAATTATGGCCTGAGCGGATTCCGGTATGTCTGGCGAATACTCATCCCCGCCGCCTTTGCGAGCATCCTGTCCGGACTGAAGATCGGTTGGGCGTTTGCCTGGCGAACCTTGATTGCCGCGGAACTCGTCTTCGGGGTAAGCTCGGGCTCGGGCGGGCTAGGCTGGTTCATTTACGAAAACAAGAACATGCTTGAAATTCCCAGCGTTTTTGCGGGCCTGTTCATGGTAATTCTGATCGGGTTGTTTGTGGAAAACGTTATATTCAATTCCCTGGAGAAATGCACTATTCGCCGCTGGGGTATGCAAAGCTAAGCAGAACAGCATGATTCCCGATTGGGCGCTGCAGCAGCTGCCTTCTTTGCCCATATTTGCCGTACTCGCCGGCGCTACCTTTATTGGCAGCCTTTTGCGAGGTTTTTCCGGCTTTGGCTCCGGGCTGCTGATGGCACCTGTGTTCAGCCTGGTAATGCCGCCCACCGATGTTCTGGCGCTGGTGCTGGGCATCAACCTGCTGACCACCGTCCAGCTGCTGCCCGACGCCTTGCGCCATGTGAATTGGCGGCTTGTTTTGCGATTGTTCATTCCGTCATTGGCAGGATTGCCGGTCGGTCTTGCCGTGTTGCACCTGGTCGATGCGGCCGTCATGCGAAAGACCGTGTCCTTGATTGTGATACTGGTCGCCTTGCTCATGTTGGCGGGATGGCATTACAAAGGCCGGCGCGGCCTGATCCAGGACTCGGGTGCGGGAGCGCTCAGCGGTTTCATGACGGCCATCGCCGGCATAGGAGGGCCGCCAGTCATCCTGTACATGCTCTCGGACCGCGCTTTGCCGCTTGTCGTCATGCGCGCGGTCAGCCTTGTTTATTTCAGCCTGGTCCAGGGGGCGACCTTGGTGCCGCTCGCGCTAAGCGGGTCCCTGACGCTGCGGCAGGCGACCTATACCTTGGTGCTGTTGCCAGTGGCGGTTTTGGCCAGCCTATTGGGTGCTTATCTGCATCGTTGGTCGATGGGCAGGCATCAGGAGCGCGTCAGAAGGATCTCATTGTTCATGTTGTTGGCTATCGGCCTTGCAGCCTTCGTGGTTTAGCGGCGGCCTGTGCCTTTGAGCCGGGGCGCTGGGGCTAGCGGTTCGCCAGCGCCAGCTTTACCGCCAGGCCCAGGAATACCAGGCCGGCGGTGCGATTCAGCCAGCGCTGCGTGGCTTGCGATTTCTGCATGCGTTCGCCCAGCGCACCCGAGAACCAGGCCAATATTCCAAAGACCAGCAAGGTGGCCAGCATGAACAGGCCGCCCAGGCTGAGCGTCTGCAAGGCGACGGATCCGCGCGCGGGTGAGGTGAACTGCGGCAGAAAGGCCAGGAAGAACAGCGATACTTTGGGGTTGGTCAGGTTCATGACGATGCCGCGCCGAAACAGGGCGGCCGGACCCAATGGTTCGGGCTGCGCGTTGCTGCTGGCCCGGCCCTGCGCCCGAAAGGCGCCCCATGCCAGGTACAGCAGGTACAGCGCGCCAGCCAGCTTGAGTGCCGTGAAGGCTGCCTGGGATGCCGCGAACACCGCCGCCAGCCCTACCGCGACGGCCAGCGTGTGGCCGATAAGCCCCGTGCACAGGCCCATGACGACGATCAGCCCGGAGCGGCGGCCCCACATGGCCGATTGCATCAGCACAAAGAGGTTGTCGGGCCCCGGCGCCAGCGCAAGCAGCACGGCGATGCCGAAGAAAGACAGGGCCAGGTCGCAGGCCAGCATGAAGAATGCGCGTCGTATGGAGTTCGTGTTGAAAAATGTGCTGCAAGAAAGCATGGCGGTACGCCCGGGGGAGGCGAACAGGCACCAGTATCGCACGCCCGGCGAACGCAACGAATCACCTGCCGCGAGGCGGCCGGGCGGCAACGCGATGATTGACTATCTATTATCATCAGGGATGCCGCGTCCCTGCGGCCCATTCTTCCATTCCCGAAGCCAGCCTGAAAGCGAAGGCAACGTTCGATCGGAAGTGGATTGACGTTTTCCAATTTTTATTCACAAGATCATGGCCAAAACTCCCTCTGCCCATCTGGATACCCTACTGCAGCATACCGGCATTGCCAAGTTCGATCCCGCCGTGGGCGCGGCGCCGGTGGCCCTGCCTTCCATGCGCACCAGCACCGTCCGCTTTCAGAATCTGGACGCGCTCGACAAAGCGCAGGCGGGCAAGGCCAGGGGCGAGCGCAGCGTCACCTACGGCCGTGTCGGCATGGATACGCATGCCGCACTGGAACAGGTGTTTTGCGAACTCGAGGGCGCGGAGCGCGCCTTCCTGGCTTCCTCGGGGATGGGCGCGATTACGCTGGCCTTGTTCAGCGTGCTCAACAGCGGCGAACACGTGATCGTGGCCGACTGCGCCTACGGCCCGGTGCGCTATCTGGATAAAACCGTGTTGGGGCGCATGGATATTCAGGTGAGCTACAGCCGCGCAACGGTGACCGAACTGGAATCGGCGCTGCGTCCCAACACGCGGGTGCTATATGTGGAATCGCCCGGATCGCTGTTGTTTGAAATGCTGGACCTGCCCGCGCTGGCCGAATTCGCCCGCCGCCATAATTTGCTGCTGGCCACCGATAATACTTGGGGATCAGGCTATATTTATCGCCCGCTGGACCTGGGCGCCGATATCTCGGTGGTGGCCGGCACCAAATATGTGGGAGGCCATTCCGACCTGATGCTGGGCGCCGTCATGGCCAGGGACCCGGACATCATTCGGCGCATCAACGACACCCACTATGCCATGGGTTATTCCATCAGCGCCGACGATGCCTGGCTGGCCATCCGCGGCGCGCGCACTCTGCCCATCCGCATGCGCCAGACTGCGCAGCATGCGCTTGAGGTCTGCCGCTTCCTGGCCAGCCGCGTCGAGGTGGCCCGTATTTTTCATCCGGCATGGCCGGATGATCCCGGTCATGCCTTGTGGCAGCGTGATTGCACTGGCTCCAATGGGATGCTGTCTGTTGAACTCAAGCTGGACAAGGCCGCGGCCCGCCGCTTTGTCGACAGCCTGAGCCTGTTCGGAATTGGTTTTTCGTGGGGCGGCTTCGAAAGCCTGGTGCAACTGGTGGACGAGGCCGCGTTGCAGCCGCACGGTTATTGGAAGTCCACCGGCAATGCCGTCATCCGCCTGCATATAGGCCTGGAGTCGCCGCAAGACTTGATCGCCGACATCGAACAGGCCCTGGAGCGGGCTGCGCGGGCATAAGCAATAAGCGGTTGCTGCTGCGCGCCTGGGCATAGCGGGGGGAAAGGGGCTTGGCGCTGCCGTGAGGGTGTGGTTTCTGAAGCGGCCTGCCTGGCGCTTGCGCATCGGCCGGGCTTCCGTTCCCCGGTCCTGCTGCGCAGGACTTCCCGCGTCAAGCCTGTCTGGCGGGGTGGGCGCAGAACTCGCGCCATCGGGCCGGTGGCCCGAAAGCCGGCGCTCAAACAGCTGCGCCCTCGCATCCCCGCCAGTCAGGCTTGACGCGGCGTGGCCCGAAGTCGCCCGGCCGCCGCGCAAGCGCCATGCAGGCCTCGCATGAAGCATATCCAAGCCTGTCTCGTTTCAGCTATGGATGGATATGTTTTCATGACGAACATCTACTGCCTGCGCTTCTAGGCTCTGCTTTACTTGTTGACCAGCTCGACCAGCCGTTGCGCTTCGGCGATGGTGCCTTCGTAGCTGTTGGTCAGGGTGGGCGAGGTGACGTACCGGCCACCCACGGCGATGCTGGGCGTGCCGTCGATGCCATACAGCTTGGCCAACTCGTTGGCCCGCATTACCTTGGATGACACGCCGAAGGAATTGAACACGTCTTCGAAGGCCTTGCGGTCGACGCCCTGTTCGGCCACCCAGTCGGTAATGGCCTTGGCGTCGTAGATGCGCTTGCGTTCGCCGTGGATGGCCTTGAACACATCATCGTGCAGATCAAGCCGGCCCAGGCTTTCCAGCGAATAGTACAGTTTTTGCAGATCGGCCATGCTGGCATTGAAGGCAACAGGAACGGGCTTGAGCACGACATTGTCGGGCAGCGTCTTGGCCCACCTTTCCACCATCGGTTCTATGGTGTTGCAGTGCGGGCAGGTATAGGCAAAAAACTCCAGCACTTCGATCTTGCCGGTAGTGTCGGACGGCTGGGCCGGCTCGACCGTGACGTACCGCTCTGCGGCCTGCGCGCCGGAGAGCGGGGCGAACAGGGCGCCCGAGCCGAGGGCGACAATGGCAAATGTACGGAGCAGCAAGTTTTTCAGCGACATATTCATTTCCAGAACGGACAAAAATCAGTAAGACTGCGGGCGATGCAACAAGTTCACGCCGGGCCGATCAGGGGCGCACGACCGAGGATTCAATTTTTTCCTCGCCCAGCCGGGCCCGCGAACGATTCATTTCATCGATGCCTTTGAACGGACCAACCCGAACGCGATTGATCGTGCTGCCGTTGCTCTGGGCTTTTTGGACCACCGCGGGCAGGCCCAACAGCAGAATGCGCGCCTTGACGGCTTCGGCGTCGTTTTCCGAGCGGAAAGCGCCCGCCTGAAGATAATACGTGGTTTGGGTG
>JBATWU010000147.1:0-20152 GCA_049672825.1 Pusillimonas sp. | reverse complement strand
GCACCAGATCGGCCGGCTGGCCGCTTTGCCAATAGGCGGCGGTCGCGGCCGCCTTGGCCGGCTGATGGCGCGCGGTCATGTGCCCGGTTCCGGCCACCACCAGCCCTTGCAGCACGACAGACACCGCGGCGAGCCAGAGCGCTGACTTGAATACCAGGCGTCCGCTTTCGTCGATGGGCCGGCGCAGGCTTTGGGCCGCGGTCATGCCAAGCAGCAAAAACGCCGTCGTCAAGGCGGCGGCCAGGACAAACAGCCCCGCATACCAGGGCAAGGCCGGGCTGAACAGGACAGACAACCAGTCGAGCACCTGATACTGGCCATCGACAAACAGCACGCCCGCCGGCGTGTGCGTCCATGACAGCAGGGCCAGCAGCCAGAAGGCGGTCACGGTAACCCCCGCGGCGACCATGAAAACCACCAGGATATGGACCTTGTCGGACAGATGCCGCTGCCCGAACAGCATGGCCCCCAGAAAACACGACTTGAACACAAAGGCCGACAATACCGCCGCCGCCAGCAGAGGCCCCGCCACGTTGCCTATTTTTTCCATGAGCGAGGGCCACAAGCCGCCGAACTGGATCAGCACTGGCAGGCTGGCGGCGAAGCTTAGAATAAATGCCAGCGCAAACACGCGCACCCAGAAACGGTAGGCCGCGATCCAGGCGGCATGCTCCGTGCCCAGCGAGCGAAGCTTGAAGTACAGCAAAACCCACGCCAGCCCAAGCTCTATGGCCAGGAACAGCAGCATGAAGCCGAGGCTGGAAAAAAACTGGATCTGCGATAACCACAATGTCGCGTGCGTCATAATGAGCGCTCCGGACCCAACGCGGTCTCCTTGAGTTGTGCGAAGAGGCCTTAGTT
Organism: Pusillimonas sp.; assembly: GCA_049672825.1. Classification (GTDB taxonomy): domain Bacteria; phylum Pseudomonadota; class Gammaproteobacteria; order Burkholderiales; family Burkholderiaceae_B; genus Pusillimonas_C; species Pusillimonas_C harenae_A. The sequence goes on along the minus strand of JBATWU010000147.1, from coordinate 19,291 downwards.
TAGAGCCAGATCGGCATTTGTAAACCCGTGTAGCGGGCAAATAACGCTGAACGTGGCAAAATGCTTACTTCAGCCGACCATTCTTGCTTATTAATTTTGTATGACCTCTGCGCCTTCTTCCGCACCTGTTTCGAATTTCCTGCGCACCATTATCGACAACGACCTGGCGCAAGGCCGTTATGCCGACAAACGCTGGGCCGGCAAGCCGGGGCCGGCTTCAACCCAGGAAATGGGCGATGCCGATCCGGCCCGGATCCGCACCCGCTTTCCGCCGGAGCCCAATGGCTACCTGCATATCGGCCACGCCAAAAGCATTTGCCTGAACTTCGGCCTGGCCAGCGACTATCTGGGCGCCTGCCACCTGCGTTTTGACGACACCAACCCCGAAAAAGAGGAAGACGAGTACGTCAACGCCATTATCGAGATGGTCAAATGGCTGGGCTTCGACTGGCACTACGGCGACGAGAGCAACTGTTACTTTGCCAGCGACTATTTCGACTACATGTACCAGTTTGCCGAGGCATTGGTACAAGCCGGCCTGGCCTATGTCGACGAGCAAAGCGCCGACGAAATGCGCAATACACGCGGCACGCTTACGCAAAAAGGCACGAACTCTCCCTGGCGCGACCGCCCTGTCGACGAGTCCCTGCGCCTGCTGCGCGAGATGCGCGACGGCAAGCATCCGGACGGCAGCATGGCCTTGCGCGCAAAAATCGACATGAGTTCCCCCAATATCAATATGCGCGATCCCGTGCTGTACCGCATACGGCACGTGCCCCATCACCGTACCGGCAGCCAGTGGAGCATCTACCCCATGTACTCCTGGGCCCATCCGGTCGAAGACGCCCTGGAAGGCATCACCCACAGCATTTGCACTCTCGAATTCGAAGACCAGCGCCCTTTTTACGACTGGATACTCAACCATCTGGCCGATCTCGGACAGTTGCAGCACCCACTGCCCCGGCAGTACGAATTCGCGCGCCTGAACCTCAGCTATGTCGTGACCAGCAAGCGCAAGCTGCTGCAACTGGTGCGCGAAGGCCACGTCGAGGGCTGGGACGATCCGCGCCTGCCCACACTGGCCGGCCTGCGCCGGCGCGGCTACACGCCGGCCTCCATACGCCTGTTCTGCGAGCGCCTGGGGGTTTCAAAAGCCGATTCGCGCATAGACTACAGCGTGCTTGAACAAGCCCTGCGCGACGACCTCGATCCCATCGCAGCGCGCAGCGTGGCCGTGCTCGATCCGGTCAAGCTGGTGCTGACCAACTACCCGCAGGGCCAGACTGAACTCTGCCACGCGCCGCGCAACCCGCACGACCCGGACGCGGGGCTGCGCGAGTTTCCGCTGTCGCGCGAACTCTGGATAGAGCGCGACGACTTCCGCGAAGATCCGCCCAAAAAGTATTTCCGCCTGTTCCCCGGCAATACGGTGCGCCTGAAATACGGGTATATCATCCGCTGCACAGGCTGCGTCAAGGACGAAAGCGGCAGGGTAACGGAAGTGCATGCCGAATATCTGCCCGACACCAAAAGCGGAACGCCGGGCGCCGACTCGGTCAAGGTCAAGGGCAATATCACCTGGATCAGCACCGACCATGCGATTCCCGCCGAAATCCGCCTGTACGACCGCCTGTTCACCGACGCCCACCCCGACTCGGGTGACAAGAACTTCCTGGACGCGATCAACCCCGACTCCTGCCAGATCGTCAGGGGCTGGCTGGAACCCGGTACCCTGCTGTCCCCCGACACGCCCTTGCAATTCGAGCGGCTGGGCTATTTTGTTGCCGACCGCAAAGACTCCACACCCGAAAAGCCGGTGATCAATCGCACTGCCACGCTCAAGGACTCCTGGGCGCAGCGCCATTGATCCATCGGAATTTGTCATGTTTTCGTAATTAAAGAAGAACCCGTGAGCGACGCCAAACCAAAACGCAAAAATCCCTCGGCGCTGGACTTCAAAAGCGCCACCCTGTATGCCCTACGTGTCGTGCTGCACAGCCACGACGACGCCGAGCTGCTCGCCGCGCTCGATCGGCGCATGGCCGATGCCGGGAGTTTTTTCGAAAATGAGCCCGTCGTCATCGATGCCAGCCTGATTGACGAACCCATAGCCTGGGCCGCCCTGATACAGGCCCTGCGCGGCCACAATCTGCACCCCGTCGGTGTGGTGGCCAACGACGCCAACCTGGACGCTGCTCTGGCGCAAGGCCTGGCTGCGGTGGACCTGGGCAGCCCGGCGCCCCGTCCAGCCAGCCAACCCGCGCCCGAACAAGAGGTTCCGGTGGTGGCGCCACCCAAGGCGCAAGACGCCGGGCCCGATACCCAGCCCTCCAGCGAGCCCAAGGCCGCCGCAACGGCACCGGCGGCGCCCGAGATGGCGCCGGCCGCCATGGTCATCAACCGGCCGCTGCGTTCGGGCCAGCGCATTTACGCGCGCAACACCGATCTGATCGTCATCGGCGTCGTCAGCCAGGGCGCGGAAGTCATCGCCGATGGCAATATTCATGTGTACGGCCCGCTGCGCGGAAAAGCCATGGCCGGGGCCCGGGGCGATACCAGCGCCCGCATCTTCACCACGCAGCTCGACCCCGAGCTGCTGGCCATCGCAGGCGTATACCGTGTGATCGAAACCCAGCTGGACAAAGCCCTGCACAACCAGCCAACCATCGTCCATCTGGACGACGATACCCTTAAAATCACACCGCTAAGCAAATAGTGCTATGCGGCAGATAACTTTTGTTGCCAAGCCAATGCAAAATTAGCGTACCCTTGGGCAGTTTTGTTGCAGTTTTGCATTACGATTACGTGTTTTATCAATACCTAAAGGAATTCTATCGTCATGGCGAGAATTGTTGTGGTGACTTCCGGCAAAGGCGGTGTGGGCAAAACCACCACCAGCGCAAGCTTCTCCTCCGGACTGGCAATGCGCGGCCACAAAACTGTCGTTATCGACTTTGACGTCGGCTTGCGCAATCTGGATCTGATCATGGGGTGCGAACGCCGTGTCGTGTACGATTTTGTCAATGTCATCCAGGGCGAGGCCTCGCTGAATCAGGCGCTCATCCGCGACAAGCAGCTCGAGAATCTGTTCATTCTTCCTGCATCGCAAACTCGCGACAAAGACGCGCTGACCCGGGAAGGGGTGGAAAAAGCCCTGAATGACCTTGCCGACATGGGCTTTGAATATATTGTCTGCGACTCGCCGGCCGGTATCGAAACCGGCGCCTTGATGGCTTCATATTTCGCCGACGACGCGTTGGTGGTCACCAACCCCGAAGTCTCGTCCGTGCGCGACTCCGACCGCATCCTGGGCATCCTGTCGGCCAAGTCGCGCCGCGCCGAAAAAGGAGAGGAACCCATCAAGGAATACCTGCTGCTGACCCGCTACAATCCCAAGCGCGTGGCCGAAGGCGAAATGCTGTCGCTCAAAGACATCGAAGATATCCTGCGCATCAAGCTCATCGGCGTCGTTCCCGAGTCCGAATCGGTACTTCAGGCGTCCAATCAGGGTATTCCCGCCATCCATCTTCGCGACAGCGACGTGGCGGCCGCCTACCTGGACGTGATCGACCGCTACCTGGGCGAGGAAAAACCGCTGCGTTTTGTCGACTACGAAAAGCCAGGCCTGTTCAAGCGTCTGTTCGGGGGGAAATAAATATGTCCCTGCTTTCTTTTTTTCGTGGCCAGAAAAAAACCTCCGCCAGCGTCGCCCGCGATCGCCTGCAACTCATCCTGATCAACGAGCGGGGCGATGGCGTCACGCCCGACTACCTGCCTCGCCTGCAGAAAGAACTCGTCGAGGTCATTTCCCGCTACGTCAAGATCAATCCGGACGATATCAAAGTCAATCTGGAACGCCAGGATTCACTGGAAATTCTTGAAGTCAAGATCGAAATGCCGCAGGTAGAGGTACGCTGACTCAAAAAAAGACCCCAGGAGCGAATGCTGCCTGGGGTTTATTCACGGAGACTATCGTTACATCGGCGCAGTGCGAACGAATCGCCCGCGCCGCTTTTTATTTATTCTTACCCACCTGGTCGCCAATGACGCCGCCTATGGCCGCGCCACCCACGGTACCCAACACGCCGCCGCCAGTAACCACCGCGCCGGCCACACCACCCACACCGGCGCCGGTTACCGCGCTTTTCTGGCGATGGCTCATGTTGTCCCAAGACGAACAGCCGCCCATGGCCAGTGCAAGAATACCGACAGCGCCAAGTTTGCTAAGAGTTGCTGCTTTCATTTTTACCTCCTACTGATTGCAAGCGTTAATGTAAAGTAGCCGATTTAGAGCCGTTCAGGGATGGCAGTAGGTACCGCCTTGTGAACGTGCGCAACAAATGTATCAAAACTCTGGCGGCGCTACACCGACTTTATCAAGGCCAGTACTTGTTTGAACTGTGGATGGGCCGGTGTTTCCAGCCATTCGAACATGGCCATTTCAGCAGTTATCCGCTCCAGTCTGTGGTGATCCCAGCGGGCGCAGGCCGCCGCGTGGTCCGACACACGGCGAGAGCCGACGCCATCGCTCACCAGAATAGGCGTCAGGCCCAGTCGCGCGAGCCCCAGGCCGGTTTGTAACACGCATACGTGCGCCTCGGCGCCGAGCAGCAACACCTTGTCGCGCCGGCGCGGCAGTTCCGGCACGAAATGGGCCTCGCGGGTGGCATCGAAGTATTGCTTGTGAATGACATGATCGACCCAGGGCCGCAGCGCCGGATCGGTGGCGCCTATTTTTTCAGCCCAATGCTCGGTGGCGACAACGGGCACACCCAGCAGCTGCGCCGCCTGTACCAGCCGCGCGGCGGTTTGCACCAGGGCGGGATAGTCGGCTACGGCGGGCAGCAGCCTGGTTTGCATATCAACCAGCAACACCATCGAGTCGTGCGTGCTCAGGGTAGGCATGGGAGCTCCGGCAAAGAGGCTATTTAAGCGCTTTATAGCGCAAGCGCCTGGGTTTGGCACCCTCTTCCCCCAGGCGCCGCACCTTGTCAGCCTCGTATTCCTGATAGTTGCCATCGAAGAAAACGACTTCCGAATCGCCTTCGAACGCCAGAATATGGGTGGCAATGCGATCCAGGAACCAGCGATCATGGCTGATGACCATGACGCTGCCGGCAAACTCCAGCAGGGCGTCCTCCAGGGCGCGCAGTGTCTCGACATCCAGGTCGTTCGACGGCTCGTCGAGCAGCAGCACGTTGCCGCCGGCAATCAGCGTCTTGGCCAGATGCAGCCGTCCGCGCTCGCCGCCCGAGAGTTTGCCGACCTGCTTGTTCTGATCGCCCCCCTTGAAGTTGAAGCGACCCAGGTATGCCCGCGACGGCATTTCAAAACGCCCCACCGTCAGCAGGTCGGCGCCGTCTGAAATGGCGTCGAACACGGTTTTATCATCGGGCAGGGACTCGCGCGACTGATCGACAAAGGCCAGCTTGACGGTCTGGCCCACTTTGACCGTTCCGGCATCGGGCTGCTCTTGCCCCGCAATCATGCGGAACAGGGTCGACTTACCGGCGCCGTTCGGCCCGATAATCCCCACGATGGCGCCAGCCGGGATCTTGAAGCTGAGTTTGTCGATCAACAGCCGATCGCCGTAGCCCTTGCTGACATTGTCGAATTCGATGACCTCGTTGCCCAGGCGCTCGGCAACCGGAATGAAGATTTCCTGGGTTTCGTTGCGTTTCTGGTATTCGTGTGATGAAAGTTCTTCGAAGCGCGCCAGCCGGGCCTTGGCCTTGGCCTGGCGGCCCTTGGGATTTTGCCGGACCCATTCCAGCTCTTTCCTGATGGTGCGCTGCCGCGCGGATTCAGAGGCCTCTTCCTGCTTGAGGCGGTCGTCCTTTTGTTCGAGCCAGGAGCTGTAGTTGCCCTTCCAGGGAATGCCGTGGCCGCGATCGAGCTCAAGTATCCACTCGGCCGCATTGTCCAGAAAGTAGCGGTCGTGGGTGACGCCCACCACCGTCCCCGGGAATTTGCGCAGGAACTGTTCCAGCCATTCGACGCTTTCCGCATCCAGGTGGTTGGTGGGCTCGTCAAGCAGCAGCATGTCGGGCTTGGACAGCAACAGGCGGCACAGCGCCACCCGGCGCTTTTCCCCGCCCGACAGTTTGCCGATGACGGCGTCCCAGGGCGGCAGGCGCAGGGCATCCGCCGCAATCTCCATTTGGTGCTCGATATCGTCGGCGCCGCTGGAGGCGGCCGCCGCGATCACGGCCTCGAGTTCGGCCTGCTCGGTGGCGAGCTGGTCGAAGTCGGCATCGGGTTCGGAATAAGCGGCGTACACTTCTTCGAGACGCTTGCGGGCGCTGAACAGCTCGCCCAGTCCTTCTTCCACAGACTGGCGCACCGTATGCTCGGGATTCAGGACGGGCTCCTGGGGCAGGTAGCCAATATTGAGTCCCGGCATGGGGATGGCTTCACCCTCGATCTCGCGGTCTATGCCCGCCATGATCTTGAGCAAGGTCGATTTGCCCGAGCCGTTCAGGCCCAGCACCCCGATTTTGGCGCCCGGGAAAAAAGACAAGGAAATATCGCGCAGGATTTGGCGCTTGGGCGGCACAATTTTGCCAACCCGGTTCATCGTATATACGTATTGGGCCATAACAAGCAAGACAAAGAATGGATAAAGCTCGATTGTAGGCCTTGCGGGGAATGATGGCTCCGGATGCTTTAAAATCAGGTGTTAACCATTGCCCCATCGACAGCCATGTCCACAGAAGAAACGTCCCCGCTGGTCTTTACCGCCGATGAACTCGATTTGCTGGGCCGCACCGCCGACGCCCTGAGCGCCTATATGGGCAAGCCGGTGCTGGCCGAAATCATGGATGCCGAAGAAACGGGCTTCGAATGGGTCATTTTCGCGGTTCCCCTCGATATCCAGGACGACCCCAGCGACCATGTCGTGGTCCAGATCGGCGGCGCCAACGCGCGCTTTGCGGGCAATACCGGCGGCATGACCATCGGCGACGACGATGTCTTCGATTGTGAATACCTCTGGGCCATCCAGCTGTCTGACCTGGAAGGCGTGCGCTATATCAAGCTGGACCAGGAAGGCGATGAAGTCGCCTGGGCGGATACGCTACAAGACATTCTGCCCTTCATCATGGCCGACGATGCCCCGGTGGACGACGACGATGATATTGACGAAGATGACGAGGACGACGACGTGCTCGACTTGGACGACCCGGCAGGGCCGCGCACCTTGCACTAGGCCACCATGCTCTTAACGCGCCAGATCGCGTATATAAAGCAATAGACCCAGAGGCCACATCAGGCCCACCAGCGTGCGCGATGCCACCCCCTTCAGACGGCGCCCCGGGGGCAGCGGCCGCCTGCTGTGCCTAAGATGCAGTGAAAAACGGGTATAGCGCGCCGCCGCCATCAGGAATGCCTGGGGCCGGTAGCGAAACCAGGGCAGGCACTCGACAACCGTATCGTGCGCCAGCAGCCACAGGCCCAGCGCATGCTGCTGCCCGTCCCTGCCCTGGCCGGACAAGGAGTCGCTGCTATCGTAATAAACCCTGAACACCTGATTGACGAAGCGCGTCAGGTAACCGGCACGGGCGATCGCGCGCCATACCAGGCTTTCCGGCACGAAGCCCGCGATCTCTTCGGGGAACGGAAACTTCAGCAGCACGTCTGTGCGCATGCAGCCGAACTTTTCGCCTTTGACGTGGTACTTGAAGGTCATGTCGAGAGACGAGGCATCGAGCAGGTCTCGCGGATACATATCGCCCACAATATGCCCATTGGGGCGCGCGCACAGGCCCGTAATGGCCACGAAGGACTCGCGCTCGCCGGAGGGTATGTCGCGCCAGGCCGTGGCCATGGCATATAGGGCGTTCGTATCCAGGCTGTCGTCGCTGTCAAGCGCAACCACGAGTTCGCCGCTGGCCTTTCTGACTCCCCGGTTGAACGCCGTTTTCTTGTGCTGGTTTTTTTGCCACATATAGTGGATGGGGAAACTGGCTTCCTGCTGCCAGGCCATGACCATCGCGCGCGTGTTGTCGGTGGAGCCGTCGTCGACGATGACCCACTCGAAGTCCTGAAACGATTGTTCGCACAACGACAAATAGACCCTTTCCAGCGTGTGGGCCCTATTGTAAGTCGGTGTAACAACCGTAAAAAGGTGACGCCAAGTGGACATACCGATTTCTTTATAGGTGTTCGAAGCCATGCGCGGGCGGTTTTCCCTGCAGCCCCGCCACCGAGGCCGGCTCATGCGGGCCACGCAGCTGCTTCATTTCATTCCAATTGGTCTATCATAGGTCAAAAAAAATCCGCAGACCCAGGATCTGCGGATTACTTGCCATAATTACGTCTTGATACCGGCTTGCATTGGGCTCGCGTTTTAACGCCAGCCCAACGCGCTTCGGCTCCAAGCTTTACAGCTTAGACACGCTTTACTTTTTCAAGCATCTTGAAAACGCCTTTGGGCGAGCGCACGAAAAGGCGCTTGAATGCTTTGCCCAGGCAACGGCGCTCAAGGGTGTTGCGACGCGTACGTTTGATTTCTGCCATGATGATCTCCGATCTGTGCATGCAAGGCTCGCAAACACGCGGCCCCAAAATTTCAGTCAACCCATGATTCTAACCCAAAACGACAAAGATATACAAAAATGGGTATGCCAGGGCGGGAACGGAAGAACGATTATCATAGCGGCATGAGCTCACACATTCGCATTGTCGGCGCACGCCAGAACAACCTCAAAAATCTCGATGTTTCCATCAATACCGGCGAGCTGCTGGTCGTGACGGGCGTTTCAGGGTCCGGCAAAAGCTCCCTGGCCTTCGATACGCTTTATGCCGAGGGCCAGCGCCGTTATGTGGAAACATTTTCACCCTACGCGCGGCAGTTCCTCGACCGCATGGACAAACCGCAGGTCGAACGCATCGAAGGCATCCTCCCCGCCATTGCCATCGACCAGGTGAACCCGGTGCGCAATTCGCGCAGCACGGTGGGCACCATGACGGAACTGAACGACCACCTGAAGCTGCTTTTTGCACGGCTGGGCCGGCTTTATTGCCAGTGCTGCGGCCAGCGGGTACAACGCGACGACGCGCAATCCATACAGCAGCAACTGGCCGTGCGCGCGCAGCAAGCCGGAGACCCGCGCCTGATCGTCACCTTCCCTATTGTCATACCGTCCAACTACACGGAAGAAGAGGTCCGCGGGTTTCTGGAACAACAGGGCTACACACGCATCCATCACGAAGAAATCCGCCTGCACACGCCTGCCCAGGCCAAGGGCAAAGGAAAGCGCGCCGCCAAGGCTGAAAAACTGCGCGTGCTGCATGTGGTGCAAGACCGCTTTCGCCATGGGGCCGCCGAGCCGCAGCGCGTCATGGAGGCCCTGGATGCGGCCCTGAAGCAGGGCGACGGTCATATCGCGATTCATGTCATGCCCGACGCCGAAGACAACACCAGCCAGGAAACCGTGTGGCGCTTCAGCAACCGGCTGCATTGCGCCGCCTGCGACATTGAGTACAGCACGCCGCTGCCCAGCACCTTTTCCTTCAACTCGCCCCTGGGCGCCTGCGAGTCCTGCCGCGGCTTCGGGCGTGTGATGGGCATAGACTACGGCCTGGTCGTCCCCAACGAAAAGAAAACACTGCGCGAAGGCGCCATCAAGCCCTGGCAAACCAACAGCTACAAGGAATGCCAGGCCGAAATGGAGCAATATGCGCCGGCCGCCGGCGTCCGGCTCGACACACCCTGGCAAGATCTCGACGAACAGGAAAAGCGCTGGATCATCGACGGCACTCCCGACTGGAAGGGCGGAAACAACGCCTGGAAGACGCAATGGTATGGCGCGCAGCGATTCTTCGACTGGCTGGAATCGCGGGCCTATAAAATGCATGTGCGGGTACTGCTGTCCAAGTACCGCAGCTACACGCCCTGCCCCGCCTGCGGCGGTGCGCGGCTCAAACCCGATGCCACGCTATGGCGAGTAGGCAGCCAGACGGCCGGCGGCGACGGCGCCTATCCCCGCTTCATGCCAGTGCACGCCAACTGGAGCCGCGAGCAGTTGGATGCGCTGCCGGGCCTGGGCATCCACGACCTGATGCGCCTGCCCATCAAGCAGGTGCGCGATTATTTTTTCGATATCAGCTTTGGTGCGCACATCGATGCCGCCATCGAGCTGCTGCTTGATGAAGTCCGCACACGCCTGAAGTTCCTGTGCGATGTGGGCCTGGGCTATTTATCGCTGGACCGCCAAAGCCGCACGCTGTCGGGCGGAGAAGTCCAGCGCATCAACCTGACCACGGCGCTGGGCACCTCGCTGGTCAACACGCTGTTCGTGCTGGACGAACCTTCCATAGGCCTGCATCCGCGCGATATGCACCGGGTGGTAGAGGTCATGCACCGGCTGCGCGCCAACGGCAACACCCTGGTGGTGGTCGAGCACGACCCGCAAGTCATGATTGCCGCCGACCGGATCATGGACATGGGTCCAGGCCCCGGCGAACGAGGCGGACAAATCGTGTTCGACGGCACGCCCGCGCAGCTGCGCAATGCCAATACACTGACGGGCAACTATCTGGGCGGCCGCCTGCGCGTCGAGGCGCCGCGCCCCATGCCCGTCGCCGACAACACGCCCAGACTCATTCTCGAGGGCGCCAGGGCCAACAACCTGAAAGACGTGTCTATTTCCGTTCCGCTGGGCCGCCTGGTCTGCGTGACGGGCGTGTCGGGATCGGGCAAGTCGACCCTGATACAGGACGTGCTGTATCCCGCCATCCTCAAGCAGCAAGGCAAGCCCACCGAAGCCCCGGGCGAATACGACCGTCTCCTGGGCGCGGAACAGCTGGCCGAAGTCGTCATGGTGGACCAGGCTCCCATCGGCAAGACGGCGCGGTCCAACCCGGCCAGCTACGTCGGCGCTTTCGATGCAATACGCAAGCTGTTCGCCCAGGCCACGCTGTCCAGAGAGCGCGGCTACACCGCGGGAACCTTCAGCTTCAACACCGGCGACGGACGCTGCCCAACATGCGGCGGCACCGGCTTCGAGCATGTCGAGATGCAGTTCCTGTCGGACGTCTATCTGCGTTGCCCCGATTGCGACGGCAAGCGCTTCCGGCCCGAGATACTGGAAGTCCGCGTCGAGCACCTGGGCCGCAGCGCGTCGATAGCCGAAGTGCTGGAAATGACGATCAGTGAAGCCCTTGGCTTTTTCAGCGGCCTGCGGGACGTACAGTGGGGGCTTGCGCCGCTGGCCGATGTGGGCCTCGAGTACGTGCGCCTTGGCCAGCCGGTACCCACGCTGTCTGGCGGGGAAGCGCAGCGGCTCAAGCTGGCCGGCCACCTTGCCAGCGCGGCACGCAGCGGCATTTCGTCAGCCAAGGTCGCCAAGAAAGGCAGCCTGTTCCTCTTCGACGAACCCACCACCGGCCTGCACTTCGACGACGTGGCGCGGCTGATGCGCGCCTTCCGCAAGCTGCTGGCCGCCGGCCATTCGCTGCTGATCATCGAACACAACCTGGATGTTATCCGCGCGGCGGACTGGCTGATCGATCTGGGCCCGGAAGGCGGCGACGCCGGCGGGCTGATCGTTGGCACCGGCACGCCCGGCGACCTGGCGCGCAACAAGGCTTCTCATACCGGCCAGGCCCTGGCCGAATACACCAGCGCCATCGTCTACGAAGACAAATCCCGGCAAGCCATGCAACTGGCCGAGCCCCTGCCCCGCTACCAGGACGATGCCGGCACACCGCTGCAAACCGCCTTGCGGCATCAGCGCGGCCAGCGGCAAAGCATAGACCTGGTCAATGCCCGCGAACACAATCTGAAAGGCATCAACGTCAGTATTCCGCGCGATACCTTTACCGTCATCACTGGCGTGTCGGGTTCGGGCAAATCCACCCTGGCCTTCGACATTCTGTTCAACGAGGGGCAGCGCCGCTATCTCGAATCGCTCAATGCCTACGCCCGCGCCATTGTGCAGCCGGCCGGCAAACCCGACGTGGACGCCATCTACGGCATACCGCCCACCGTCGCCATCGAGCAGCGCACCAGCCGCGGAGGCCGCAAATCAACCGTCGCCACCATGACGGAAATCCATCACTTCCTGCGGCTGCTGTATGTGAAGCTGGGTACGCAGATGTGCCCCACCTGCAATGTGGCGGTTGAGCCGCAAAAAGCCGAGCAAATCGTGGCTCAGATCCTGAGGGACTTCAAAGGCAGGCATGTGGGCATACTGGCGCCGCTGGTCAGTGCGCGCAAAGGCTATTACACCGACCTGGCCAAATGGGCGGCCGGCAAGGGCCATTCCCACCTGCGGGTGGATGGCGAGTTCATCCCCGTATCTCCCTGGCCGCGCCTGGACCGCTACAAAGAACATACGCTGGAACTGCCCATCGCGGACTTGGTCGTCGACCCCAAACATGAACCAGTGCTGCGGGAAGCTGTGCGCAGCGCGCTGGAGCATGGCCAAGGCTCCATGAGCGTGCTGCTGGACCTGACCCCGCCCCAGTCGGCAAGCCTGGATGAACGCCGCAGCGCGAATCCGGACACCTCGGCCGAACAAAGGCATTTTTCAGTCAAGCGGGCATGCCCCAGCTGCGGCACGAGCTTCCCCGAACCCGATCCGCGCATGTTCAGCTATAACTCCAAGCACGGCTGGTGTCCCGGCTGCTTCGGCACCGGCCTGCAACTGACTGGCTTCGATGCCGAGCAAACGGGCGAGGAAACGGCCTGGAACGCCTGGTACGAAGGCAATACAGAAACTTGCGGCGCCTGCCATGGCGAGCGGCTCAACCCCGTTTCCAGGGCATTCCGCTGGCGCGACCGGTCGATTGCCGAACTGGCGGCCATGCCCGTGTCCGATGCCCAGACCTTCTTCGATGGCCTGGTCATGCGTGGCCGCGAAGGCGAAATCACCCGCGACATTCTCGCCGAGATCAAGGGGCGTCTGAGCTTCATGCGGGAAGTCGGCCTGGGCTACCTGGCACTGGATCGCGCCGCGCCCACCCTGTCGGGCGGCGAAGCGCAGCGCATACGGCTGGCCGCCCAGCTGGGCTCCAATCTGCAGGGCGTGTGCTACGTTCTGGACGAGCCCACCATCGGTCTGCACGCGCGCGACAACCAGATACTGCTCAATGCCCTGGCATCGCTGGAAGGCAACGGCAACACGCTGGTTGTGGTGGAGCACGACGAAGACACCATACGGCGCGCCTCGCACATCATCGACATCGGACCCGGCGCAGGCACGCGCGGCGGCATGGTGGTGGCACAAGGCACGGCGCAAGACCTCATGGATAGTCCCGCGTCCGTCACAGGCCGCTACCTGAAACAGCCCTTGCAGCATCCCTTGCAGGCACGCCGGGCGGTCACCGACGACATACCCATGATAGCCGTCCAGAATGCGCACTTGCACAACCTTCACAATGTCAACGCGCGGCTTCCGGTAAGCCGGCTAAGCGTGGTAACCGGCGTATCCGGTTCGGGCAAGTCCACCTTGGCCCGCGACGTGCTGCTGGATAACCTGTCGCAGGCGGTATCCCAGCGCAAAGATCCCGCATGGCATGGCTGCACAGGCGTTACCGGATGGGAGGCAATCGACCGCGTGCTCGAAGTGGATCAAACACCCATAGGCAAAACGCCGCGCTCCTGCCCGGCCACGTACGTCGGCTTCTGGGACGATGTACGCAAGCTGTTTGCCGATACGCGGGAATCCAGAATACGCGGCTGGACCGCGGCCCGCTTTTCCTTCAATACGGGCGAGGGACGCTGCCCGGTGTGCGAGGGCCAGGGCATGCGCACCATCGAGATGAGCTTCCTGCCCGACGTCAAGGTATTGTGCGATGGCTGCAACGGAGAACGCTTCAATCGCGACACCCTGAGCGTCACATGGCGCGGCAAAAGCGCCGGCGAAATCCTGAAGATGGAAGTGGATGAAGCCGTGGAATTCTTTGCCGCCCATTCCAAAATCTCGCGCATCCTGCAGTTGATGCAGGATGTGGGCCTGGGCTACCTGACGCTGGGCCAACCCTCGCCCACCCTGTCGGGCGGCGAAGCCCAGCGCATCAAGCTGGTAACTGAATTGGCCAAGGCGCGCCTGACCGAGGGCGTCATCAAGACCGGCCGGGCCTCCCGCATTCCCCACACCCTGTACGTGCTGGACGAACCCACCGTGGGACTGTCGACGGCCGATGTCGAAAAACTGATCCTCGTGCTGCACCGGCTGGTCGACGCCGACAACACGGTGGTCGTCATCGAGCACAACCTGGATATCATTGCCGAAGCCGATTGGGTGCTGGACTTGGGACCGGAAGGCGGCAATGGGGGGGGACGCCTGGTTGCCCAGGGATCGCCCGAACACGTCATGAGCCTGAAGACGGCTTCGCACACCGGCGCCGCGCTGGATGCGTTCATGAAGCAGGCGCGGCGCTGACATGCTTTGCCGGTTTGAAAACCGCTTGTCAGGGCAAGCGCTGGAGCTGGCCGAGTTCAGCCATCGCATCACCGCCAGCTCGGCGGCGGACCTGGGCTCGGCTTTCGCAGCCATCGAGGCGGCGCAGGCGGCCGGCTGCTGGACCGCCCTGCTGCTGGACTATGAACTGGGAGAATGGCTGGAACCGGCATTTCTGACGGCTGCCGCCAAGCCCGCAGTCTTTGCAGCCCATGCAGCGCCCAAGCCCGGTGCCGGCCAGGAGGCTGCCATACCGGCACGACCGCGTTTAACGGCGCTGGTTTTCAAGCAAGCCCGGCATACGGCGGTATGGCCGGCGCCAGCCCGCACGCAGGCCATCGGCCTGGACACCCGGCTCTTGATCGACACCCAGCGTTATCTGGACGACATACACGCCCTGCGCGCCTGCATCGGGCGCGGCGAACTCTATCAAACCAATTACACCTTCCCCATTGCCGTGGAAACGCAGGCGCCCCCCCGGGACCTCTATCGATGCATTGCCGCCGCGCACCCGTCGGCCCACGCCGCCTATATCGAAGACGGCGCGCGCAGCGTGTTGTCGTTCTCGCCCGAGCTGTTTGTGGCGCGCCAGGGCACAACTTTGACCGTGCGCCCCATGAAAGGCACCGCGCCGCGCCATTCCGACCCGGAGCAGGACCGGACATCCGGCCAGGCACTGCTCCACAGCGAGAAAAACCGCGCCGAGAATTTGATGATCGTCGATCTCCTGCGCAACGACCTGGGCCGGCTGGCCACGCCGGGCTCCGTCCGGGTCGAGGCCTTGTTTTCGCTGGAGCAATACCCTTCCGTCTGGACACTCACGTCGACCATCACCGCCCAAGCGCCAGACACCGGCCTGGAGGCGCTCTTGCGGGCGCTCTTCCCCTGCGGATCGATCACCGGCGCCCCCAAGATTGCCGCCATGCGGAAAATCAGGCAACTGGAAGACCATCCACGCGGCATCTACTGCGGCAGCATAGGCTGGCTGTCGCCAGACGGCGACTGCTCGCTGAATGTCGCCATACGAACCATTGAAATGCACGACCGCCATCATGGTATTTTCGGTGTCGGCGGTGGTATTGTGTACGATTCCGATCCGGAGCTGGAATGGCAGGAATGCCTGTGGAAGGCCCGGATACTGGACACCGGCAACCATAGGGGGCAAAGCCTGGCCGAACCGCACGCGACCCTGGAACCGTCAAGCCCTGGCGGCGGCACAGCAGACCCATCATGATGGAACAAGAAAACATACAACTGATAGAGACCATGCGGGTCGAGCCGGGCCGCCAGTTGCCTTTGCTGGCGGACCATCGACGACGCCTGGACGCTTCGTGCAAGGCCTTGGGCTATGTGCTGGCGGGCGCGACCCTGGATGCCGCACTCCGGCAACACATAAACAGGCTGGATGCCGGTCAGGCCCACCGGCTCCGCCTTCTGGTCAGCGGGGATGGCGGCTTCACGCTGGCATCCAGTCCATTACCGCCCACCCCCCAGCCCGTGCGACTGGCGCTGCACGCCGGGACACTGCAGGCCGATCCTTTCTGGCTGCGCCACAAAACCACCCGGCGGCCCTGGTACGACGCGGCGCAAACCTGGCTGGCCGAAAATACGGCTTTCTTCGATCTGGTATTTTGCAACGAGGCAGATCAGGTCTGCGAAGCCAGCCGAAGTAACGTTTATATACAAGATACTTCGGGCCGCTGGCTGACGCCTCCGGTCTCCTGCGGCCTGTTGCCGGGCGTGCAAAGACAGGCCCTGCTGGACCGCGGCCTGGCCAGCGAGGCGGTGATCAGCCGCCGCGACTTGATGGAAGCCCCCGCCGTACGCGTGTCCAACGCGTTGCGCGGGTGGCTGGACGCCGTGCTGTCCAGCCACGAGCAAGCACATGGCCGGCCCGTGCCATAATCTTACGATCCCGCACCGGACTGAGCGCCTTGGAATTACTACGCCTGATTTTCCTGTTCGCCATTACGGCGGTGGCTGAAATTGTCGGCTGCTATCTGCCCTGGCTAGTCATCAAGCAAGGCAAAAGCGCCTTGCTGCTGATACCCGCCGCACTCTCGCTGGCCCTGTTCGCCTGGCTGCTTACGCTGCACCCAACCGCCGCCGGGCGGACTTACGCGGCCTACGGCGGCATGTATATTGCTGCTGCGCTGCTGTGGTTGCGCCTTGTCGATGGCATTGCGCTGACCCGATGGGACATCGCAGGCGCCGCCATCGCGCTGTCGGGCATGGCGATCATCGCGCTGCAACCAGCAAGCAGTTAAGCTTGCCGCAACCGGCAACACGTCATAAGGAGACTTGGACCAGCCATGCCGCACTCCCACATCGACCACATTGTCATCACCGCCGCAGCGCTTGCGGACGGTTCGGAATATATTTATCGCACCCTGGGCGTTCCGCTGGAAGTAGGCGGCGAGCACCCCCGCATGGGCACCCACAATCTGCTTTTGCGGCTGGGCAGCGATATCTATCTGGAAGTCATTGCCGTCAACCACGAGGCGGAGCAGCCCAAACATCCGCGCTGGTTCCAGCTGACCGACAACTATGATCAGCCCACCGGGCTGGCGACCTGGGTTGTCAGGACGAACGATATCGAAGCCGCCGCCCAAGCCTCGCCCGTGCCCCTGGGCGCCATCAACTCCATGGCGCGCGGGTCGCTCACCTGGAAAATCACGATTCCCGACGATGGCGCACTCGTCATGGACGGCATTGCGCCCGCGCTCATACAGTGGGATGCGCCGCCGCATCCGGCAAGCCGCCTGGAAGACGTAGGCTGCGCGCTGCTGAGCCTGGAGGCCTTTCATCCGGATGCGGCGACCGTTCAGCAATTGCTGGACCGCATCGGCTTCACCGGTCCAGTCACGGTATCGCCGACAGAGGCTGCGGAAAAGCCCTACCTGATCGCGCACATCCAGACACCCTCGGGCCCGCGCATGCTGGACAGCCGGCTGGCCTGAAAAGAGCGCGGCGGCCACCAGCCTTGGCCATGACTCCGCCTAGCGTATTTTCGGTTCAAGTGTTTGCGGCTGCTTGAGGCTGCGGTTGAGCAGCGTTTCAGGCAATGGCAATGCCATCGATGGGGTGTGATGTTGATGCGGTGGAATTGGGCGGCATTGACGTCAGCGTTGTTCTTGCGACGTTGCCCGGGTGGTGGGCCGGTGCCGGGCTCCATCGCTGCGCCCCCTGCGGGGGTACCCTTGCACGGGCTGCCAGGCGCGGTCGGCCGCGAACTTGCCTAAAACCGTCCCCCGGACGGTTTTAGGCTTCGGACAGCGCGGCCTCTTACGCCCGCGCCTGCCAACCCGTGCCGCGGCTGGCTCAAAGTCGCCCGGCACCGGCCCAGCACCCGGGCAACTCTGGCATGGGAAACTTGGCGATCCTGATGCGGCCTTGTTTATCTCGATGGCCTTGCGGGAGGGAGGACCCTGTTTATTGCGGCCTTGTTTATGGTGGCCGTCTTGATTGCGATGATCCACGTTGCAGAAAACAATCCGGGTCACAAGTGAAATCGCCCAACATTCGCCTATGCAAAAAGGCGGGTGTGGCGCGGGCTGTGCAGGCGCCTCGCGCACGCCGGTTCAGGCCAGCCTGGCGGGGATGCAAGTCCGCGGTTGTGTGAGATTCTATAGTTGAGTGCAAGTATTTTTTTCCCATCGCTGCATCTCGAAATCCGTTTTTGTTCTCCAAAGCGCAAAAGCAATGCGCAGCAGCTTACGTCCGAGTATCACGAAAGCGGCCGTGCTGCTCACGCCTCGTGCCCGCAACGCTTGGTACACGGGTTTGAAGGCACGCGTTCGGCTGGCCGAGAAAGCCATCATATACAACTGGCGGCGCAACAAGGCGGGACCGCGTTTAGACAAGCGGCGCCGACCGCGCTTTTGCCCTGAGTCCATGGGGCGTGGGTCCAAGCCGCTAAAGGCGACCACGGCGTCGGCGTTGCTAAAACCGATACGTCGGAATAAGCACGTTAACAAGGCGGCCCCTTGCGGCCCAATTCCGGGCACGGTTTGCAATTGTGTGGACGCCGCCGCCAACTCCGCCTGGCCCTGAATCAAGGCCTGCACCTCTTGATCCATCGCAGTCAATACGGCATCGAACTGCGCAAGCAGTTGACGCACCGGTTTGTCCAGACATTGCAGGCCCTGCAACGCGTGTTCCAGACTATCGCGTTGTGCCACAACAACTACTCTGCGCCGCAGCAAACGGTTGATCTCTTGTTCGGTGGCCCCGCCTGGTGCGAAACGATACAAGTGTGCATGATGCTCTCGCAAATAGCGACTGATGACCTGAGCATCGGTGCGGTCGGTTTTACCGCGTTGGCCCAGCGCTTTGGCATAGAAATACACATCACGGGCATTGAGCACATACGTGCTAAATCCATGTTGTTGCGCCAAGCTGACCAGTTCCCGGTGATACTCACCCGTGGACTCGACCGCAATCCGTGATCCCGTGGGCAAGGTGCGCAACCAGCGTGTGATGGGCGCAGCGTGATTGGAGATCGTCGCGCTGCATTCAGGATGATCCTGCACGGCGATAACCAGTTCGGCCTTGGCCACGTCAACCCCGATATTAAGAACGTCTTGCATGACAGCTCCTAGAGTTAGACAATAGAAAATGCTGGGGTGTAGATCCGCTTGAACTCGTAAGCTTGCAACCAATCGGCAGTACTAGTCCTAGGGCTAGGCTGCTAGATTCCTTATCGACGATGAGCAGGCGGGGTGGGAGCTTTCTCAAACAGTCGATCCGCGTATACGGTCGATCCCGGCGGTGGTCCCTCCACCCCAGCGCCTTAAGTGTTGCACTGAAGGCGCAAAAAAACTATACAAGCCCGGCGGGTGTCGGGCCACTGGCCCGACCGGGCGAGTTCCGCGGACGCCCCG
>JBATWU010000146.1:0-4096 GCA_049672825.1 Pusillimonas sp. | reverse complement strand
GTGGCGCAGCTGCGCGAAGCCAGTGGCCGCAGCGACGCCACCGGCGTGGTCTGCGACGTCGGCACCGCGCAAGGCTGCCAAACACTCATCGATGCGCAGCCGGAGACCGACATTCTGGTCAACAACCTGGGCATCTACGGCGCGCGCGAATTCTTCGAGATCGACGACGCGCTGTGGGAAACCTTCTTCGAGGTCAACGTACTCAGCGGCGTGCGGCTGGCCCGCCATTACGCCCAAGGCATGCGACGCAAAGGCTGGGGACGGATTCAGTTCATCTCCAGCGAGTCGGCCTTGAACATCCCCACGGAAATGGTGCACTACGGTGTCAGCAAGGCGGCACTGCAGGGCCTGTCGCGAGGGCTGGCGAAAGTGCTGGCAGGCACCGGCGTCACGGTAAACACCATACTGCCGGGTCCGACCCGCACCGAGGGCGCCATCACCATGATGGCCGATCTGGCCGCCGAACGCGGAGTATCGCCGTCTGAAATGGAAGCCTTGTTCCTCCAGGAAAACAGGCCGTCCACCTTGTTGCGGCGTTTTGCCAGCCCGGAGGAAGTCGCCAACCTGTGCATATATGCGGCATCGCCCCAGGCAAGCGCAACCACCGGCGCCGCATTGCGGGTGGAAGGCGGTATTGTCGAGAGTATTGCCTGACGCTTTTGTCCGTCATGGCATGGAAGCGGCCCATCAGGGGTTCCTGACGGGCCAGTCACATCGTTTCGACACAATTCCGCAGTATGCTGTCATGCCGATCCACTGACCACCCACGCCCTCATGACCAAAACCGCTGACGCCCACCTGATCGAAACCCGGATTCACAGTGAAACAGTGCTGGACGGCGGCTTCCTGAAAGCCCGCCGCGATACAGTGCGTTTGCCCGACGGGCGCAGCGCCGACCGTGAATACATCGTGCATCCGGGCGCGGTGGTGATTATTCCGCTGCTGGACGACAACCACGTCATTCTTGAGCGCCAATTCCGCTACCCGGTGGACCGTGTGATGATGGAGTTTCCCGCGGGCAAGCTGGACCCAGGCGAAGATCCCCTGGTCTGCGCCAGGCGCGAGCTGCAGGAAGAGACGGGCTATGTGGCCGGGCAGTGGGCCTACGCCGGCGCCATGCACCTGGCCATTGCCTATTCAACCGAGATCATTCACATCTTTTTTGCGCGCCATCTTCGGGCCGGCCCGGCCCGGCTGGATAGCGATGAATTTCTTGAGGTGCGCACGGAAACCGTGGAAGACCTGGCAGAGGCCTGCCGCCTTGGCGCCGTAACTGACGCCAAGACGCTGACCTGCATGCTGTGGCTGCAAAATGCCCGCTCGGGCAACTGGGCGCTGGACTGGCGAGACGCGCAGGGTAAATAAAGCCGAAGCCGCGCTCCGGGCTTAAGGCCCCGCCACGGCAATCACCGCCAGCACACTGGCCACCACCGCGATGGCGGTTGAAAAGTAGACCAGCCGCCGAAGCACGACGATTTCCTTCTGCATTCGGCCGGCAGCCGCATCGATGCTTTCGATGGTGTCTTTCCACTGCGTGGCCAGGCCTTTGACCGATTCGGCGTTGTGCGTAACGGCGTCCTGCAGTTCGCGTATTTGCTGCGGAACGACTTCATCCAGCTTGCCGTTGGCCGGCCGGGACGTGAACATGGGCACGGCCGCGGTCACGACCTGCGTGATATAGGGAAGCGCAATTTTCAGCGCGGGTAGAAAAACCGCCATATCGGTTGCCTTTACAAAGTCATAAGCAGGAAACCAGTCTAGCATTTGATTCTGGAACTGCGTTACCCTGGACCTTCCAGATGCGCCATTGATCGCCGCCATGGCTGGCGGCCCGTTTCTTGCTTGCAATCCCACCATGCCACGACTCTTCTTAGCTTGCGCCGTCATGATTTGCACAGTGCCGACCAGGCCCGCCCAGGCACAGTCGGCGGCCCACCCGGGAGCGGGCGTGGACACGCTCGCTCCCGTGGTCGTGACCAGTACCCAAATCGAAAGGACGGCCTTCGAAACTCCGGCGTCGGTGGACCTTATCACCGGCGAACAGATGCGCGCCGACCAGCTTCAGGTAAATCTGTCCGAAAGCCTGGGCCGCGTGCCGGGGCTGCTGATCCAGAACCGGCAGAACTATGCCCAGGACCTGCAGGTGTCCATCCGGGGTTTTGGGTCGCGTTCAACCTTCGGCGTGCGCGGCCTGCGCCTGTATGTGGACGGCATCCCCGCCACGATGCCCGATGGGCAGGGCCAGACATCGGGCATGGACATTGCGTCCATCGACCGTGTCGAGGTGCTGCGCGGACCATTCTCGGCCTTGTACGGCAACTCGTCGGGCGGCGTGATTCAGGTGTTTACGGAAGAGGGCGACGGCCCGCCCACGATTTCGTCCAGTCTGGCAGCCGGCAGTGACGATCAATGGCGCTACGGCCTCAAGGCCAGCGGATCGACGGGCGATGAGCCGGGCGCGCTGGATTACCTGCTGAGCACCAGCCGCTATACGACCCAGGGATATCGCGACCACAGCGGGGCGCGCAAGAACCTGGCCAATGCCAAGCTGGGGCTGCTGCTGGATGACGACAGCAAGCTGACACTGGTCATGAACAGCGTGGACGTCAAGGCCGACGACCCGCAAGGCCTGACCTACGACGAGTTCATGAACAGCCCGCGCGACGCGGCGCCCAATGCCTTGCTGTTCAATACACGCAAGACCGTCAGGCAGACCCAGGGCGGGCTGACATACGAACGCCGCATCGATGCCGACAACGAACTGCGCCTGATGGCCTACTACGGCCAGCGGCAGACGGAACAATACCAGGCCATTCCCGTTGCCGCACAGCAAGCGCCCACCCATTCGGGCGGGGTCATCAATCTGGGCCGCGACTATGGCGGCGTGGATGCGCGCTGGACTTCGCGCCTGAATCTGGGGCACAAGCCCCTGACACTGATCGGCGGCGTCGCCTACGACACCCTGACCGAAGACAGGCGCGGCTATGAAAACTTCGTCGGCAACCAGCTGGGCGTGCAGGGCAAACTGCGCCGCAAGGAAAGCAATGAGATCTGGAATATCGATCCTTACCTTCAGGCCTCGTGGGAGTTCGCCGAACGCTGGACGCTGGATGCCGGCGTACGCTATAGCACGGTACGCTTCAATTCAGACGATCATTACATCAACGATGGCAATGGCGACGACAGCGGCTCGGTCCGCTACAGCAAGGCCTTGCCCATGGCGGCCCTGCGCTACCAGGCGACCGACGACCTTAACCTCTACGCCACGGTGGGACGCGGATTTGAAACGCCTACCTTCAACGAGCTTTCGTACCGCGCCGACCGGCTTCCAGGCCTGAACTTCGCCTTGCAGCCCTCAGTCAACACCAGCGTCGAAGTGGGGGCCAAGGCGCGCCTGGGCACGGGCCTGCTCACGGCCGCCCTGTTCCAGACTCGTACCGACAACGAGATCGTCGCGGCCGATGCCGACGGCGGCCGCACGACCTACCGCAATGCGGGCCGCACGCGCCGCAACGGCTTCGAACTGAGCTGGTCGGGCGAGGTGGCGCGCGATTGGCAAGGATACCTGGCCTATACCTGGCTGGACGCCCGCTATCGCGACAGCTTCTACGACGGCGAACAAACCCCGGCCAATCTGGTGCCGTCGGGCAATCAGATTCCCGGCATTGCCCGGCAGTCGCTGTTCGCCGCGCTGACCTGGGCGCCGCCGCAGGGCTGGCGCGCCGGGATAGAAGGGCGGTATTTAAGCAAAATCTATGTGAACGACCACAACAGCGAAGCGGCGCCGGGTTATTTCACGGCCGCCGTGCATGCGGGCTATCTGTGGCGCTGGCAAGACTGGACGCTGGATGCCTTTGCCCGCATCGACAATGCGCTCGACCGCCACTATGCCGGATCAGCCATTATCAATGCGGGGTTCGGCCGCTATTACGAGCCCGCGCCCGGCCGCAACTGGACCGCGGGGATGAATGTGTCGTATCAGTTCTAAGCATTAATCGGGTGCCGCTTCAAGCGGCATGCGCGCCAGCGCCTGGTAGTGCGAGCCGCCTTCGGCCGGCCGCGAGGCCACCAGCACGCACTGCGCCGGCGTCCAAAC
>JBATWU010000145.1:0-9407 GCA_049672825.1 Pusillimonas sp. | reverse complement strand
CAGGCGCGGTCGGCCGCGAACTTGCCTAAAACCGTCCCCCGGACGCTTTTAGGCTTCGGACAGCGCGGCCTCTTACGCCCGCCCCTGCCAACCCGTGCCGCGGCTGGCTCAAAGTCGCCCGGCACCGGCCCAGCACCCGGGCAACTCTGGCAGGGGAAACTTGGCGATCCTGGCACAGGCTTGTTGATCTCGATGGCCTTGTGCAAGAGAGGACCTTGTTTACGGTGGCCTTCTTGATCGCGATTATCTGCATTACAGAAAACAATCCGGGTCACAAGTGAAACCGCCCAACATTCGCCGTCATAAAAAGGCGGGTGTGGCGCGGGCTATGCAGGCGCCTCGCGCACGCCGGTTCAGGCCAACCCAGGCAGAGCCTGGGCCGTAGCGCGCGAAGCCGGAACAGCCCGCGCCACACCCGACTTTCTAAAGAACGACGCCTGGTCCAAGCGCCAAGCCGCCTGCTCAAGAACCAAACCGACTCACAATAAATCCGATTGCTTTCAAAAACGGAAGGCTGCCCCCCCAACGCCCCACGCTACAGCACGACCTTGGCACAATCTTGAGCGCAAATGCTGATTCGATTTCCACCGCTTCAGCCTCTTGGCATGTTTGCGCTGCCGCGAGTCCTGTAAACACCTCGGCCAAAAATGCCCTAATTGGCCTGCTGCGCAGCCTGCGAGGCTGGCGAACGCCTTGCGTACATGCCGGCAATGACGGCGCAGGCAATCAGCTGGATCTGATGAAAAATCATGATGGGCAAGACGATGGCGCCGACCGCGTGGCCCGCAAACAGAATATTGGCAATGGGAATGCCCGTGCTCAGGCTTTTTTTGGAGCCGCAAAAGAGCAGGGTGATGCGGTCTTCAAGGTTGAATCGCATGATGCGGCCCAGCAGCAGGGTAAAGCCCACAATGGCGGCCAGCAGGGCAATCGAGATCACCAGCAAGGCCGCCAGCGCCGAGGGCGGCGTCGTGGACCATAATCCGCCCATCACGGCGGACGAAAAGGCGCTATAGACCACCAGAAGAATCGAGCCCTGGTCCACGTTCTTGAGCAAGCGCTTGCGCTTGAGGACCCAGGCGCCTATCCAAGGCCTGGCGGCGTGCCCCAGCACGAAGGGCAGCAACAGCTGCAGCATGATCTTGCCGACAGAATCAAACGAGACTGGTGCGTCGGCCGCGCTGGTGCCGGCGAGCACCAGGCCGGCCAGCAAGGGGGTCAGGAAAACGCCCAGAAGGTTGGATGCCGAGGCGCTGCAGACGGCGGCGGGTATATTGCCGCGTGCGATGGCCGTGAAGGCGATGGCCGACTGCACAGTGGCCGGCAGGCAGCACAGGAACAGGATGCCGGTATGCAGGTCTGGCGTGACGTAGGGCGCGAACAATGGCCCGGCCAGCAGGCCCAGTATCGGAAAAACGACGAAGGTCACCGAGAAAATGCTGGCATGCAGGCGCCAGTGGCCGGCGCCGGCGGCAATGGCGTCGCGCGACAGCCGCGCTCCGTGCAGGAAAAACAGGAGCACGATGCTCAGATTGGCCGCCCATGAAAATACGGTGGCGCCGATACCGTGAGCAGGCAGCAGGCTGGCCAGCACGATGGCAAGAAACAACTTGACCAGGAAAGGGTCAATGGAAAAACGAGGCGTCATCGGCTTGGTGTCATGGCCAGCGCCAAATCATAGGCGGCGCGCAAGGAGCCGGGGTCCGCGATGCCCTGTCCCGCGATGTCGAAGGCGGTGCCGTGGTCGACACTGGTGCGTATGAAAGGCAGGCCCACCGTGACGTTCACGCCCTGGTCGATGCCCAGGTACTTTACCGGTATCAGGCCCTGGTCGTGATACTGAGCCACCACGATATCGAAGTCGCCCCGGCGGGCGCGCATGAACACGGTGTCGCCCGGCCACGGGCCGCTGGCATCCACGCCTTCGGCCCGGGCTTGCCGAATGGCGGGTTCGATTACCTGCGTTTCTTCCTGTCCGAATCGGCCCGCCTCGCCGGCATGCGGGTTCAGCCCGGCCACGGCCACGCGCGGCCTGGCAATGCCCGCCTGAAGACAGGCGCGATGCGCCAGTCGTATCGTTTCCAGTTCCAGGTCAGGGGTAAGGGCGGCGCTGACCTGGCTGAGCGGGATATGTATGGTGGCCAGGATCACGCGCAGTTCCTGGTTGGCCAGCATCATTGCGTAGTGCTTTGTGGCGCTGCGCTCGGCCAGAATTTCAGTGTGTCCGGGATAATCGGCACCACCCGCCTGCATGGCCTGCTTGTTCAGCGGCGCCGTGACAATTGCCCGCAGCCGTCCCGCCAGCGCATCGTCGATGGCGTGGCACAGGTACTCGTAGGCGCCGCGCCCCGCCAGGGCGTTGACTTGGCCGACCGGAAGATCGGCGGGCAGCTCCCGCCAGCGATTCAGGACTGGAATGACGCCCACCCGCCCCTGGGCCTGGTCAGGCCTGCTGATGAGTTCCACCTTCAGCGTATCGGCCAAATCGAGCTGACCGATCATAGTATCCAGCATGCCGGCATCGCCGTACACCAGGGCAGGGTGAGGCAGCCCCGCGGCAAACAGCTTGACGATGATTTCGGGGCCTATGCCGGCCGCGTCGCCCATGGTAAAGCCGACCGGCAGCGTTGAGGTGGAAGTCATGGCTATGGTGTAAACAGCCGGCCAGGCCGGTGCTAAAGGGCCTCGCTGGCGTAATCGGCAAGTCGTGAACGCTCGCCGCGTTGCAGGGTGATATGGCCTGCATGCGGCCAACCCTTGAACCTGTCGACCACATAGGTCAGGCCGGAGCTGCCTTCGGTCAGATAGGGCGTGTCGATCTGGGCGATATTGCCCAGGCAGACGATTTTTGTTCCCGGCCCGGCGCGCGTGACCAGCGTTTTCATCTGCTTGGGCGTCAGGTTCTGCGCCTCGTCTATGATCAGGAACTTGTTCAGGAAGGTGCGGCCGCGCATGAAGTTCAGCGACTTGACCTTGATGCGCGAGCGAATCAGCTCCATGGTCGAGTTCTTGGACCAGTCCTGGCCGCCCGTGCCGCCGCCCATTTCGTTATTCCCGGCACCCAGGTGCAGGACCTCGAGGTTGTCCTCCAGCGCCCCCATCCAGGGCAGCATTTTTTCTTCTTCGGTGCCTGGCAGGAAGCCGATATCGTCGCCCACCGGCACCGTAGCCCGGGTAATGATGATTTCGTTGTACCGCTTGGTTTCCAGCGTCTGGGTCAGGGCGCTGGCCAGCGCCAGCAGGGTCTTGCCCGTACCCGCCTGGCCCAGCAGCGAGACGAAATCGCAGTCGGGATTCATCAGCAGGTTCAGGGCGAAGTTCTGTTCGCGGTTGCGGGCAGTGATGCCCCACACATTATTCTTGCCGTGGCTGTAGTCGCGCAAGGTGGCCAGCACCGCGCTGCGCCCATTGACTTCCTTGACCTGCGCCTGCAGGGGCAGCTCGCCGTCAAAATAGACGAATTCATTGACAATGAACTCGGCGCACAAAGGACCTTTGATACGGTAATAGGTGGTGCCGCCCTGTTGCCAGGACTCGACATCCTTGCCGTGCTTGAGCCAGAAGTTCTCTGGCAGAGGCATGACCCCGTCGTACAGCAGGTCGGAGTCGTCCAGCACGTGATCGTTCAGGTAGTCTTCGGCCGGCAGGCTCAGGGAACGGGCCTTGAGCCGCATATTGATGTCTTTGGACACCAGGATGACTTCGCGCTTGGGGTGCGCCAGCTGAAGCGCATGCACCACATTCAGGATGGCATTGTCGGCCTTGCCCAGCGGCAGCTCGATGGGTAGCTGCGAATGCAGGGCGGAAGTCTGAAAATGAAGATTGCCCAGCGCTTCCTGATTGCCCAGCGCATCAAGTTCGACGCCTTTTTCCTGCAGACTCTTGCCGCTGACCAGGCCGTCGAGGAAGCGGCTGACCTGGCGGGCGTTGCGCGCGACTTCCGACATGCCTTTTTTCTGGTGGTCGAGTTCTTCCAGAACCATCATGGGCAGAAAGATATCGTGCTCTTCGAACTTGAAAAGGGAATTGGAGTCGTGCAGCAAGACGTTGGTATCCAGCACGAACAGCTTGCGTCTGGAAACGGGCAGGCGCGTCTTTTTCGGCGAGCGGGACGTCACCACCGACAGAACGGGCTGCTCGGCCGCGGGCGGCGTCGGCGGCGCGGCATCGGCCCTGGCTGACGGTTGGCTCTTGGCGGCGGGTTTGTTGCGGGCAGTTGCCGGTGTTTCGTCATCAGGGGCATCGGGCGTCAGTATTGCGGTCGAACCGGAAACTATGGTGCCCATGCGGGTCGGCAACTTGGGTAGCGGCATAAAGAGAGTGCTCCTGTAGTTCTATACCTGTGGCTTTGCAAGGTGTGGCAAGTTGCCTTGCCGGTATATGTTCATCCGTTGTCGTGTATGGCCTGCAGTACCTCGTCGACGTGCCCCGGTACCCGAAGCCCGCGCCATTCGCGCAGCAGGACGCCGCTGGCGTCGATCAGGAAAGTGCTGCGTTCGATGCCGCGTACCTGTTTACCGTACATGTTTTTCATTTTGATGACGCCAAACAGCTGGCACAAGGTTTCATCGGGGTCGGTGATCAGGGGAAAAGGCAGTTCGTGCTTGTCGGTGAAATTGACATGCGACTTGAGCGAATCGCGCGAAACGCCGATGATCTGGCAGCCGGCATCGACGAAGGCCTGATAGTTGTCGCGGAAACCTTGCGCCTGGGTGGTGCAGCCGGGGGTGTTGTCTTTCGGATAAAAATACAGCACGGCGCGATGTCCGCGCAAGCCCTTGAGGCTGATCTCGCCCTGGGTGCTGGTGGCGGTGAAATCGGGAATGGCTTTGCCCACGGCAATCTGGCTCATGCGGCCTCCTCATAAGGTAACAGGGCGACGACGACGCGCCGCCCTTCGGACATCAGGATATTGTAAGTACGGGCGGCGGCCTGCGTACTCATGGCTTCGACGCCAATACCCATGGACAGCAGCGGCTGGGTGACGTGGCTGGGCAGCAGGTGCTGCCTGAGCCCGGTGCCTATCAGTACGACCTCGGGCGCGCCGGGTGGTTTTTGCAGCGCAGCGCCGCCGTCCAGGAAAGCCATGGGATCGGGTTTGGCATCGGCCAGTCCGGCCACTTCGCGCAAGGCGGTGGCGGTAATATCGTCGGCCTTGGCGACATGCCAAGGGTGTATGTCGCCTTCCGGTGCGAAATACACGGGATGCGCATAGCTGATTTCGTTGATTTCAACGTAATCGCGCCCGTAAGCGGTGACGGTATTGAGCGCGGGATTGGATTCGCTTTGTAATTGCACAGAAAACTCCCAGAATCCTCTTGATCATAGCGCAAAGCCCACCCGGGTCGAGTCGATTTCCTGTTTTTTTCGGATGGATTACACTTGTCAGCTTATTTCCCGATACTGGCCCTGGCCAGTCTTGTTGCATTGCATTCATCGATAACCATCCCTATTTTTCCGCTCCTGGATCATCATGACGAATTTCCCCCGCATAGAACGTCTACCGCCCTACGTATTCAACATTACCGGAGAATTGAAAATGGCGGCGCGCCGGCGGGGCGAAGACATCATCGACATGTCCATGGGCAATCCGGACGGCCCCACGCCCAAGCATATCGTCGACAAGCTGGTCGAGGCCGCCAGCCGGCCCGATACGCACGGTTACTCGGTTTCCAAGGGCATACCGCGCTTGCGCAAGGCTATTTCCGGCTGGTACGAACGCCGTTATGACGTACAGATCGACCCCGACTCCGAAGCGATTGTCACCATAGGCTCCAAAGAAGGGCTGGCCCACCTGATGCTCGCCACGCTCGACCGCGGCGATACGGTGCTGGTACCCAATCCCAGCTACCCCATCCATATATACGGCGCGGTCATCGCGGGCGCCAATATCCGTTCGGTGCCGATGACGCCGGGGCTGGACTTCTTCGAGGAAATCGAAAGGGCCGTGCGGGAAAGCATTCCCAAGCCCAAGATGATGATACTGGGCTTTCCCAGCAACCCCACGGCGCAATGCGTGGACCTGTCCTTTTTCGAGCGCATCATCGCCCTGGCCAAAGAGCACAATATCCTGGTGGTGCACGATCTGGCGTATGCCGACATCACCTTCGACGGCTATCGGGCGCCGTCCATCATGCAGGTCGAGGGCGCGCGCGATGTGGCGGTCGAGTTCTTCACCATGAGCAAAAGCTACAATATGGCCGGCTGGCGCATTGGCTTCATGGTGGGCAACCAGGAATTGGTCAATGCCCTGGCCCGTATCAAAAGCTATCATGACTATGGCACTTTCACACCCATCCAGGTGGCGTCCATCGCCGCGCTGGAGGGGCCCCAGGAATGCGTGGCGCAGGTCGTCGAGCAATACCGCAATCGCCGCGATGTCCTGGCCAAGGGCCTGCACGAAGCCGGCTGGATGGTCGACATTCCCAAGGCTTCAATGTACATCTGGGCGAAGATTCCCGAGTTCTACGAAAATCTTGGCTCGCTCGAATTTGCCAAGCGCGTCCTGGCCGATGCCAAGGTGGCGGTGTCGCCGGGCATCGGCTTCGGCGAATATGGCGACGGCTATGTGCGCTTCGCACTGATTGAAAACGAACAACGCACCCGCCAGGCAGTGCGCGGTATCAAAGATATGTTCCGCAAGGACGGATTAGGTAAATGAGTCCTATAAAAGTAGGTTTGCTGGGTTTGGGTGTTGTCGGGGGCGGCACCTGGAAAGTCCTGACACGCAACGCCGAGGAAATCGCCCGCAGGGCGGGCCGGCGCATCGAAGTGACGGCGGTGGCGGTACGCAATATCGACAAGGCCCGGCGCCTGGTGGGCGACGAGGTGCTGGTCACGCAGGACGGCCTCGAGGTCGTGC
This sequence comes from Pusillimonas sp., assembly GCA_049672825.1. Taxonomy (GTDB): domain Bacteria; phylum Pseudomonadota; class Gammaproteobacteria; order Burkholderiales; family Burkholderiaceae_B; genus Pusillimonas_C; species Pusillimonas_C harenae_A. Next base: position 2,545 of record JBATWU010000145.1, on the reverse strand, counting down.
GGCATCCCGATATCGATATCGTGGTCGAGCTGATGGGGGGCGACACCCTGGCGCGCGACCTGATCATGGAAGCCATTGCCCAGGGCAAGCATGTGGTCACTGCCAACAAGGCGCTGCTTGCCACTCATGGCAATGAGATCTTTGCGGCGGCGCACGCCAAAGGCGTCATGGTGACCTTTGAGGCCGCCGTGGCCGGTGGCATCCCCATTATCAAGGCAATACGCGAGGGCCTCACCGCCAACCGCATCCAGTGGCTCGCGGGCATCATCAACGGCACTACCAATTTCATTCTGTCCGAAATGCGCTCCCGGGGCCTGCCGTTCGAGCAGGTGCTGGCCGAGGCGCAGCAGCTGGGCTATGCCGAAGCCGATCCCACCTTTGATATCGAAGGCATCGACGCCGCCCACAAGCTGACCTTGCTGGCGTCCCTGGCGTTTGGCATGCCCGTGCAGTTCGACAAAGCGTACATCGAAGGCATTTCCTCTTTGGCGGCCGAGGACATCGCCCATGCCGAGCGGCTGGGCTACCGCATCAAGTTGCTGGGCATTACACGCCGCTGCGATGCAGGCATAGAGCTGCGTGTGCATCCCACCCTGGTACCCGTGACCTGCCTGCTGGCGAACGTGGAAGGCGCCATGAATGCCGTGCTGGTCAGCGGCGACATCGTGGGCCCCACCATGTACTACGGACAAGGCGCGGGCGAACTGCCCACGGCTTCCGCCGTGGTGGCCGACCTGGTCGATGTTGCGCGGCTTGAATCGGCCGACCCGGGGCACCGCGTGCCGCATCTGGCGTTCCAGCCGGACGCCATGGACGATACGCCGATATTGCCGGTGTCCGAGGTCGTCTCGGCGTATTATTTGCGCATGCGTGTTCAGGACCGCCCCGGAGTGCTGGCCGATATCGCCGGGATTCTGTCCAATATGGATATTTCCATCGATTCCATGTTCCAGGAGCCGCACGGCGAGGCCGAGGCCGATATTATTTTCCTGTCGCATCAGGCGCGTGAAGGCGCAATCGACGCGGCGCTGGAGCGCATCCATTCGCTGCCTTTCGTGCATTCAAAGGTAATCCGTCTGCGTGTAGAGAATCTGCTATGAAATACCTATCCACCCGCGGCGGCATGGCGCCGCAGCCATTTTCAGATATTTTGCTGGAAGGGCTGGCGCCCGATGGCGGCCTGGCGTTGCCCGAAAGCCTGCCTTCGATCAGCGCCGATACGCTCGAGTCCTGGCGCGCGCTGGGCTACGCCGATCTGGCCACCGAGATTCTGGCGCTTTTCATCGACGACATACCCCGCGACGATCTGTCGCGCCTGACGCATGCCGCCTACAACGTCCAGGTGTTCGGCAGCGAGCAGATCGTTCCGCTCAAGCCTCTGAACAACGGTCTGGCTTTGCTGGGACTGTCGGAAGGCCCGACACTGGCCTTCAAGGATATGGCCATGCAGTTTCTTGGCCAGGTGTTCGAGTACGTGCTGGACAAACGCCAGGCAAGCCTGAATATTCTGGGCGCCACCTCGGGCGACACCGGCTCGGCGGCCGAGTACGCGCTCAGGGGCAAGCGTGGCGTGTCGGTGTTCATGCTCTCGCCCCATGGCCGTATGAGCGACTTTCAGCGCGCCCAGATGTATTCCCTGCAAGACCGGAATATTCACAATATTGCGCTCAAGGGTGTCTTCGACGAATGCCAGGATATCGTCAAGGAGCTGGCGGGCGATCTCGACTTCAAGGCCAGGCACAGCCTGGGCGCGGTCAATTCCATCAATTGGGCGCGCATTGCCGCGCAGGTCGTTTATTATTTCTGGGGCTGGCTGCGCGCCACCAAGGCCACGGGCGAGCAGGTGTCGTTCGCAGTGCCTTCGGGAAATTTCGGCAACATTCTGGCCGGGCATATTGCGCGTCAAATGGGGCTGCCAATACGGCGTCTGGTGCTGGCGACCAACGAGAACAATGTGCTGGAAGAGTTCTTCCGCACGGGTATCTACCGGCCTCGTCCCGCATCGGAAACCCATGCCACCACCAGCCCGTCCATGGATATCTCCCGGGCCTCCAATTTCGAGCGTTTCGTATTCGATCTTCTGGGCCGGAACGCGGACAAAGTCCGGGCATGCTGGGCTGAACTGGCCCGTACAGGCCAGTTCGACCTCAGCGCCATGCTGCCCGAGCTCGAGTCGCGCTATGGGTTTGTGGCCGGTGTGAGCACGCATGCCGACAGGCTGCAGACCATACGGGATATCCAGCGGGAAACCGGCGTGCTCATCGATCCGCATACGGCAGATGGCGTAAAGGTCGCGGCAAGCCATCTCGAGCCGGGCATTCCCATGCTGGTGCTGGAAACCGCGCTGCCGGCCAAATTCAGCGAAACCATCGAGGCCGCCACAGGCAAGCCCGCCCCGGTTCCCGCTCATCTGCAGGATCTGGCCTCGCTGCCGCAGCGTGTCGTGGTGCTCGATTGCAAGGCCGAACTGGTCAGGGACTACATCACCCGGCACGCGCCGGCCTGATGGGCCCGGTTGCGGGCGCCGGGCGGCTCAAGCCAGGCG
>JBATWU010000144.1:0-35795 GCA_049672825.1 Pusillimonas sp. | reverse complement strand
CGGTGCCGGGCGACTTTGAGCCAGCCGCGGCACGGGTTGGCAGGGGCGGGCGTAAGAGGCCGCGCTGTCCGAAGCCTAAAAGCGTCCGGGGGACGGTTTTAGGCAAGTTCGCGGCCGACCGCGCCTGGCAGCCCGTGCAAGGGAACCCCCGCAGGGGGCGCAGCGATGGAGCCGGTACCGGCCCAGCACCCTGGCAACGCCGCAGAGAACAACTCTGACGTCAATGCCGCCCAATTTCATTACCCCATCGGCGTGACATTGCCCTTGCCTAGTTGGGCCAGCCGTATCCCATGCGGTCGGCCAGCGCCTGCGCCAGGTCGGCCACCGAGGCCGCATAGAAATAGCTCCGGTTATAGTGCGTGATGGCAAAAAAATTGGGGGTGCCCAAACGGTACTCGGCAGTATTCCTGGGCTCGTCCAGCAAATCCACCACGCCCAGCTTGTGCCGCGTCCAGTCCTGATTCTGCGCGGCGTTTGCGCCTTGCCCCGAAACGGCGGCGGCATTTCCCATGGCGGGGCGCAGCTTGGCGCCCTGCGCCTGTAGATGAACCCAGTCCAGCGTGGGGTACAGGCCGCCAACGACCAACGCCTGAGGATTCTGAGGCAGGATGGCGGGGGCGAATACGGGCAGGCCCGGCGCCCAGCCGTGCAGACGCAGGAAGCGGGCCACCGATGCGATGGCGTCATCGACGCTGTACAGATCGATATGGCTGTCGTTGTTGCCATCGGCCGCGTAGCGCATCAGGCTGCCGGGCATGAACTGCGGCAAGCCCATGGCGCCGGCGAACGACCCCGTGGCCTGACGCGCGTCCAATTTGTTCTGGTAGTCCAGCTCAATCAGGTCGGCCAGCTGATCGCGGAACAACTGGCTGCGTTCCGGCCGGCTGCTGTCGGGGTAGCGGAACCCTAGCGTCGTGAGCGCATCCAGTACCCGGAAACTGCCGGTATTCCTGCCGTATACGGTTTCAACCCCGATGATGGCGACAATAATGGACTGGGGCACGCCATAATTGCGCTCGACCTGGTCCAGGACAGCCTTGTTTTCAGCCCAGAATTTTTCCCCCGCATTGATGCGGACCGGCTCGACAAAGCGATTGCGGTAGGTGACCCAGCTGCGGCGGATGCGGTTTTTCGACGGTGTCATCAGTTTGACCGCCGCCGCGTTGTATTGAGCCTGCTTCAACAAGGCCTCGACATGGCCAATGGGCACGCCGCGCGCACGGGCGACCTCGTCGGCGTAGGCCTGGATATTGGAAGTCAGTTCACCATTGGGCTGCAAAAACCCGCCGCTGCCGGGCAGGGACCGCCCGGCCTGGATGGAAGGAGCCGCATCCGGTACAGTCAGGGTGGTCGCCCCCATGCCGCTATCGCTTGCCATTGGTGCGGGCTGTGTTGAATGTGCATTGGTTGGCGGGGAGCTTGTCTGGGTGGCGGCGCAGCCCACCAGCAATAGATTGAAGATGCTGACTTGCAATATACGAACGGGTTTGAACATAATCATCCTTATGGAGACACTATATATTACTCACCCCGCCTGCCGGTTGCATGAAATGGGCAACTGGCACCCAGAGTGCCCCGACAGGCTGGACGCCATCAATGATCGCCTTGTGGCCAGCGGCCTGATGGATGTCGTCGACGAGCGGCATGCCCGCCAGGCCACTGATGCCGATGTCCTGCGGGTGCATCCGCAGGAGCATATAGCGTACCTGCGCGAACACGCACCCGCCGAAGGCTATTTTCAGATCGACCCCGACACGCTCATGAACCCGCATACGCTGGAAGCCGCCTGGGCGGCGGCGGGCGCGGGCATTACCGCCGTGGATGCAATCATGCAGCAGACGCATCGCACGGCCTTTTGCGCGGTGCGGCCTCCGGGCCACCATGCGCGGCCCGCGCAGGCCATGGGCTTCTGCTTTCTTAACAATATCGCCATTGCGGCGGCGTACGCCCTTGAAAAATACGGTCTCGAGCGCGTGGCGATCATTGACTTCGACGTCCATCATGGCAACGGCACCGAAGACATCTTTGCCGGCGACCCGCGTGTGCTGATGTGCAGTTTCTTCCAGTATCCGCTGTTTCCCGGCCAGTATCAGAACCCGCCCGCGGAAAACATGGTAAACATACCGGTCGACGCCTACACCCAGGGCGATGCGCTGCGCGCGCTGGTCGGCGACGTCTGGATGCCCAGGCTGCGGGCGTTCCAGCCCCAGTTCGTGTTCATTTCGGCGGGTTTCGACGCCCATCGCGAAGACGATATGGCTCAGTTGAGCATGGTGGAGTCAGACTATGCCTGGATCACCGAACAGGTGGTCGGGCTGGCCGATGAAACCGCCCACGGACGCGTGGCCAGTTTTCTGGAAGGCGGATACAGCCTGTCGGCGCTGGGCCGCAGTGTGGATGCGCACATCAGGGCCTTGGCAAAGTTGTAGAATACAAAAGATTTTATTTACGGTTTTTTTTTCTAAAGTTCCCCTGGAGGATGCTCGATGAAGGTATTGGTACCTGTCAAGCGTGTGGTTGATTACAACGTCAAAGTACGCGTAAAGTCGGATCAAAGCGCTGTGGATATCGCTAATGTAAAAATGTCCATGAACCCCTTTGACGAAATTGCCATCGAAGAAGCCACGCGCCTGAAAGAAAAAGGTGCCGCCACCGAGGTGATCGCCGTTTCTTGCGGTGTGGCGCAATGCCAGGAAACCCTGCGCACGGCCATGGCCATCGGCGCCGACCGTGGGATTCTGGTGCAAACTGATGCGGAACTGCAGCCGCTGGCCGTGGCCAAGCTGCTCAAGGCGTTGGTCGACAAAGAGCAGCCTTCGCTGGTCATTCTGGGCAAGCAGGCCATCGACGATGATGCCAACCAAACAGGGCAGATGCTTGCGGCCCTGCTCGACTGGCCGCAAGCCACGTTCGCCAGCAAAGTCGAAGTCGATGGCGACAAGGTCGCGGTAACGCGTGAAGTCGATGGCGGCCTGGAAACGCTGTCGCTTAAGCTGCCGGCCATCGTCACGACCGACCTGCGCCTGAACGAGCCACGCTACGTCACGCTCCCCAACATCATGAAAGCCAAGAAGAAAACACTGGATGTCGTTAAGCCGGAAGACCTTGGTGTCGATGTCGCCCCGCGCCTGAAGACGCTCAAGGTCTCCGAGCCGCCCGCTCGCTCGGCGGGCATTACCGTGCCCGACGTGGCTACGCTGGTCGACAAACTGAAGAACGAAGCTAAGGTGGTTTAAATGACGATACTGGTAATTGCTGAACACGATAACGCTACGCTGAAATCGGCCAGCCTGAACGCGATTGCTGCGGCGGCCGAGCTGGGCGACGACATACACGTACTGGTCGCCGGCAGCGGCGCCCAGGCGGTGGCCGACCAGGCTGCCCAGGCCGCGGGCGTGGGCAAGGTATTGCTGGCCGACTCCCCGGCGCTGGCCGAAGGCCTGGCCGAAAACGTGGCCGCGCAAGTGCTGGCGCTGGCCGAAGGCTACAGCCACATCCTGTTCCCGGCCACGGCCGCCGGTAAAAACGTGGCGCCGCGCGTGGCCGCCAAGCTCGATGTCGCCCAGATTTCCGATATTATTTCGGTCGAATCGCCCGACACTTTCACGCGTCCCATCTATGCGGGCAATGCCATCGCCACGGTGCAGTCGGCCGACCAGATCAAGGTCATCACGGTGCGTACCACGGCGTTCGACGGAGTTGCCGCGCAGGGTGGCAGCGCCGCCGTGGAATCGGTCACCGCCGTGGCCGATTCGGGGCTGTCTTCATTTGTCGGCCGCGAAGTGGCCAAAAGCGATCGTCCCGAACTGGCCGGCGCCTCGGTCGTGGTGTCGGGCGGGCGCGGCATGGGCAGCGCCGAGAATTTCAAGTTGCTCGACCCGCTGGCCGACAAGCTGGGGGCCGCGCTGGGTGCTTCGCGCGCGGCGGTCGATGCCGGCTATGCGCCCAACGACTGGCAGGTGGGCCAAACTGGAAAAATCGTGGCGCCCCAGCTGTATGTGGCGGTGGGTATTTCGGGCGCAATCCAGCATCTGGCCGGCATGAAAGACTCCAAGGTCATCGTGGCCATCAACAAAGATGCCGAAGCGCCTATTTTCGGCGTTGCCGACTACGGTCTGGTAGCCGATTTGTTCCAGGCCGTTCCGGAGCTGGTCGAGGCGTTGTAATCGCCGCGATTTGTTTTTAGGAACAACGCGCAAGTGCCGAACTGCGCCGCAAAGGTTGACATACATGTTCACCTCCCGCGGCGCGGTCCGGCATTTTTTTTCAGGCGTTCGCTTGTTGCCGCAACGACTTAGTACAGGGTTTCACAGCCCTGCCATTCGTTTTCCGCGATCAATTGCTTGATCAATTTTTTGCAAAGATCGATCACTTTGTGCACTGCGGGTGTTAAAGGCATGCTGTCGCTTGAGCACAGGACAATTTCTCGGGATAGTTCGAAATCCAGCCGATGCGGCGTGATGACGCCTTCAATGATCTCGGGGCTTGCCGCAGAGTAGGGCAGTATGGTGGCTGCCAGGCCCTCTCGTACCGCCGGAATCAAAATGGCCGATGTGCTTGCTTCCGCGAATAGGTTGTACGTCAGTCGGGCGGTCAGGAAAGCATGGTCCACCCGCGCGCGAAGCTTGTTCGGCAAGCTGGGCAGCACCAGGGGTAAATCCGTAATACTGCTCAAGGTAAGGCCTGTTTTGGGTAGGTCGGAGCTGGAGCGGGTCAATAAGAATAAATCCTCGATCAATAAGGGAGTGCGGGAGATCCCTTTTATCGGTTGTTGGTCGGGAGACAGGGAAAAATCGACCCGCCCTTGCAGTACCAGCTTGGTCAGATCGGCACTGAAGATATCCACGATTTCCAGAATGATGGAAGGCAGTTCCTGCTTGACTCGCTGCATCAGCGGCAGGGCAAGCATGCGCGCAGTGCTCGAGGCCAAGCCCACCGATACCGTCCCGGCGATCTGATCGTCCCGTTTGGCGAGCAGGCTTCGGGTTGAGTCCACCTGCCTGAGTATGGTTTGCGCGTGCCGATACAGCAAAACACCTTCTGGTGTCGCATGCACGCCTTTGGCCCCTCGCACCAACAGTTGCACCCCCAGGTCCTCCTCCAGTATGGATATCTGCTGGCTCAGGGCTGGCTGTGCAAGATGCAGGCTTTCGGCCGCGCGAGTCATGTTCTGCATTTCGCAGATACGCACAAAATACTTTAGCTGCCTAAGGTTCACCCGTGTGCCCTCTATATAAAAGAAATAAGTTTATCTTATGGCAAGATCATAAAAAAGTATTTTCTTCCCTTGCGCACTCTGTCTAGAATCGTTTCGTATAGAGGAGAAGAATAATGAATCGACCATTAGATGGAATCAAGGTGCTGGACTTGACTCGTGCCCTTTCAGGGCCTTTCAGCACTATGATTCTGGGAGACCTGGGGGCAGAGGTGATCAAGGTCGAGCCCGTGCCGGGTGGTGATATGGTACGGCAATGGGGCCCCTTCGATGAAGACATAAGTGTTTATTATCTTAGTGCCAACCGCAACAAGAAAGGCATAGGAATAGACTTTCGCAGCGAGGAGGGGCTGGGCCTGATCAGGAAAATGGCGCTGCAATCCGATATCGTTGTCGAGAATTTCAAAGTTGGCACCATGGAAAAAATGGGCCTCGGCTATGAAGCGCTTGCTGCAGAGAAACCTGAAATCATCATGGCCTCGATCTCGGGTTTCGGCAGCACCGGGCCGGCCAAGCATTGGGCTGGTTTTGATCAGATTGCCCAGGGTTATTCCGGCTTCATGAGCCTGACCGGCAATGCGGACTCAGGCCCCATGCGGGTAGGCACTGCCATCGGCGACCTGACCTCAGGCATGTGGACGGCGATTGGTGTGTTGGCTGCCGTGGTCCAAAGGCGGAGCACGGGACTTGGGCAGCATGTAGAAACCTCTCTTCTGGCCAGTTTGCTGGGCTTGTTGAGTGTCCAGGGTCAGCGCTATCTGAGCCTCCAGGATGTACCCGAGCCTTGCGGCAATACCCATCCCGTGATTGCCCCCTATGGGACATTCGAGACGGCGGACGGCCCACTGAATCTGGCCCCGGCGACGCAGTCGATGTGGCTGAAGCTTTGTTCCGTCCTTGCTATCGATGAACTGGCCTCTGATCCTCGGTTCCTGACCAACGCGGACAGAATGAAAAATCGCCATGATCTGAAAGCGCTTCTTGAAGTCAGCCTGAAACGCAAGACCCGTATGGAGTGGACCCCCATCATGATAGAACATGGTATTCCGGCGGGGCCCATCAACACACTCAAAGATGTTTTCAACGATCCCCAGGTATTGGCCTGCAAACTGGTGGAGACGGTAGAGCATCCTGTTGTCGGGACGTTGAGCCAAGTGGCCCTGCCCGTGAAGATGGGTGCCGTGGAAGGCGGGTCGTCGGTGCGTTCCGCGCCGCCTGTGCTGGGCGAGCATACGAGTTCCGTATTCAGCGACTATGGTTTCTCGACAGCAGAAATAGAGCGTCTGATTGAACGCAAAGTGATACATCAGGCGGCATAAAGAGGGGGTGCGGCTTAAGCTAGTGTTCCCGGATTACCCAGTTGGACAACGATAGTATGTTAGAAGAAGCAAGCAGAATGAAGCCCAAGCATGACGCGGCGCCAGAGCTTTCAGTGGACGGTCCCATCGCAACCCTTCGGTTCCGCCGCCCCGAGGTAGCCAACCGTCTGAGCCCGGATGATTTACACACCGTGCGCCAGCATATTGATACCGTCAATCGAAATAACAAGATATTGGTGCTGCGATTTACCGGAGAGGGGAAATACTTCTGCAGCGGCTACGATATCTCATCGCTGGCGGCCGCTGATGCGCCGAGTTCTCTTTTTTTCGGCGAAACGGTCGATCTGATCGAATCCGCGCGTCCGGTCACGATAGCGGCGATCAACGGGGGTGTCTACGGTGGCGGTACGGATCTGTGTCTGGCTTGCGACTTTCGGATAGGCGTGCCCGAGTCCAATATGTTCATGCCCGCAGCCAGGCTGGGCCTGCATTTCTATCCGGGCGGCATGGTACGTTATCTGTCCAGGCTGGGCACGAATCAAGCCAAGCGCCTTTTCTTGACAGCCGAGAAAATTGGCGCGGAGGAAATGCTCAAGATAGGATTCCTGACGGAACTGGTCGACAGCGGACAACTGAAGCCGCGTCTGGATGAGCTCAGCGCTCTGCTTGCAGGGATGGCGCCTATGGCCCTACTGGGTATAAAGAAGCATTTGAATCTGATCGCCAACGGCAGTACTCAAGTCGAGGACATCCAGGAGGCTGTCCGGCTTTCGGAAGCCTCCGGCGACATTTTGGAAGGGGCGCGCGCATGGAAAGAAAAACGCGTCCCTGTTTTTTCCGGAAACTGAGCGAAAAGAGCTGTTCAGCGTCCGGCCATTGAGTTCGATGATGCAGTATGTTTATTGATAACTATAGGCAGTATCTTCAAGGAGAGTAGGAATGAGGCAGATTTTTTGCAGTGCCGTATTGGCTGTGTCCATGCTGGGAGGGGTCCAGACCGCCCTGGCTCAAGAGCCGATCAAATTGAGAGTGGCCGGTAACTTGCTGGCAACGGGGCTGATCCTGGAAAAGAAAGAGCAGCCCTTTTTCGTCGATTTCGCAAAGCACAGCGGGCTCCCCGTCGAGGTGGACTACAAGCCCATGGATTCGCTGGGCATAAAAGACGTTGAAGGTCTGCGTACTTTGCGCTCGGGCTTGTTCGACGTTGTCTCGCTGCGCCTGAACCAGGTGGCGCGGGACGAGCCCTTTTTCCTGGGCCTGGATCTGGTCGGCTTGAATCCGGATTACAAAACCACTCGCGCAGTCGTCGATGCCTATCGCGACGAATTCGACAAGCGGCTGCAGGAGCGCTTTAACGGCAAACTGCTGGCAGTCTGGCCCTTCGGCCCTCAAGTGCTTTTCTGCAAGCCCGAGATCACCGGCCTCAAAGACCTGCAGAACAAGAAAGTGCGGGTGTACGACCAGTCGCTGGCGAAGTTCATAGAAAATATCGGCGGCATCCCCGTTACGCTGGCATTCGGCGAAGTTCAGCAGGCGCTGCAGCGCGGCCTGGTCGATTGCGCAATTACAGGCCCCAGTTCCGCCAATAGCGCGGGCTGGCCCGAAGTCTCCAACTACTTCATGCCGATAGGTTTTTCCGTGGGGATGCAGGCCTACGGCATGAATCTCAAGACTTGGAACAAGTTCAATGACGAGCAAAAGGCCAAGTTGACCGAGATCTTCCAGAACTATGAGAACGAGTTGTTCAAGTATTCCGAAGAGCTTTTTGACGATGCGGTGCGCTGTAATGTCGGCAAGGAGCCGTGCACGACCGTGCGCTCTTATCAAATGAAGGAAGTGGCCGTGTCCGATGCGGACAAGCAAGTGATCCGCGAAGCCATGTCGAAAATCTCGCTGCCCGAATGGGCCGAGGTTTGCGAGAAGAGCTACAAGGGTTGCGAGGCTGTCTGGAAATCCTCTATCGGTCCTGTGGTAGGCATTCAATAAGCGGCATGCCATCGCATGCCCGGCCGGAGCTTTAAAGTTCAGCGCCGGGCATGCCATCAATTTGATAGGTCACGCATGAAAAAAATAACGGATCTTCTGTCGGCCGTCTTCGGCTATTCCTTGTTGCTCCTGTCCGTGCTGGTTGTATTGGAAACGATAGGGCGCAAGTGGTTCGGCTTTTCGCTGCAGGGCGTCGATGAACTGGGCGGCTACATTCTGGCCGTAACCACCGGCCTGGCCTTCACGATCGCGCTGGTGGATCGCGCCCACATCAGAATCGACCTTATCTACGATCGCTGCTCCAAGACCGCCCGGGCCTGGCTGGATTGGTTTTCATTGCTGCTCGTGGCCGGCATGTCGGCGCTGCTGTGCTACGTCGGGGTTCTGACCTTGCAGGAAACCATCGAATTCGGCAGTACCGCGCCGACGCCCTGGGCGACACCGATGGTGTGGCCGCAGGGGTTCTGGGTGGCGACCCTGGTTCTGTTCTTCGTAACGGCGGTTCTGACATTTGTCCAGGCAACCCGTCTATTGCTGGCACGCCGTTTCGATCGTTTGCGGCATGAATATGGGCTCAAGGTCGTGGCCGACGAGCTGAAAGAAGAGCTCGCCGCCTTTGAGCAGCGTTTACATTAAGGTTGATCGTCACATGGCAATCTCGACTCTCGTAGTTGGTTTTTTGGTATCGCTGCTCGTCCTGCTGGTGAGCGCGCCCGTGGCAGTCACGCTGGCGGGCGTAGGCATGGTGGGCGGGCTCGCCACCATAGGCTGGCCTATCGTGGATTCGCTGGGCAGCGTGGTGTGGGGAGTGCAGAATGAGTATTCCCTGACCGCGATTCCTCTTTTCATTCTGTTGGGCGAACTTTTGCTGCGCAGCGGCTTGGCCGATAGCATGTACATCGCCTTGTCGGCTTGGGTGGGACGGCTGCCGGGCGGGCTCATGCATGCCAACATGACGGCGTGCGCGCTGTTTGCCGCGACCAGCGGCTCGTCCGTCGCCACGTCGGCCACGGTCGGCACGGTGGCGCTTCCCGCCTTGCGCGAGCGTAATTATCCTATGGCGCCCACGCTGGGTTCCCTGGCCGCCGGCGGGACACTGGGAATACTGATTCCCCCCAGCATCGCGCTGTTGGTGTACGGGTCGATGACCAGTGTTTCCATTGGCAAGCTGTTTATCGCCGGCATAATACCCGGCATCCTTTTGACGCTCTTCTTCATGGCCTGGATCGCGCTCAGCAGCCGGAAGTACATGGCAACGGTGCGCGAGGAGCGGATAATCCCGCTGGCTGAAAAACTGCGCCTGTCGCGGCATCTGATTCCGCCATTCATTGTGTTTCTGGTGGTAATGGGCAGCATTTATGGCGGCATCGCCACGCCCACCGAATCCGCGGGACTGGGCGTTATCCTGGTCATCCTCATGGCGTGGATAATGGGGCGTTTCAACTTTGGCATGCTCCATCAGAGCTTCCGGCAGACCGCGGCCCTGACCGGCATGATTGCGTTGATCATCGTCGGGGCGTTTGTGCTCAACGTGACGCTCAATGCGCTCGATGTGCCGCAGCAGCTGTCCCGGGCCGTATTGACCACCGGCATAACGCCCACTCAGTTCTTTCTGACCCTGATCGTCTTTTACATCGTGCTGGGCATGTTTCTGGAGGTCCTGTCGATGCAGGTCACGACGATTCCCATCGTGTTCCCGATTGCCATGGCCTTGGGTATTGATCCTGTGTGGCTGGGTATCTTTATTGTGCTCATGAGCGAAATTGCCCTGATCACTCCGCCAGTGGGAATGAATATCTTCGTGGTGCAAGGGGTGCGGCGGGACGGCGGCCCGGTGGGCGATGTTCTGCGAGGCGTGACGCCCTATGTGTTCATGCTGGTGATATTCACCTTTGTAATCTGGTACGTGCCCGAAATCGTCCTGTGGCTGCCACGGCATGTGTCTTGAGGAACAGGCATGAAATCGAGTAGCGATTTGTGGGCGCTTTCCGCGCAAGAGCTGGCGCGGGGCTATTCCCAGGCAGACTTCACGCCGATTGATGTCTTCGAGAGCTGTCAGGCGCGTCTGGAGCAGGTCAACCCTTTGCTGAACGCGGTGATTTTTTCGGACCGGCAGGCGGCTTTCATGGCGGCGGCGCGCAGCGCGGCGCGCTGGCGCAGCGGCGAGCCCTTGTCGCCGCTCGATGGGGTGCCCCTGACCGTCAAGGACAACATCAACGCGGCGGGCATGCCCACGGCCTGGGGCAGCCGGCTGTTCGCGGATTTCATTCCGCCGGTCGATGAACTGCCTGTTGCGAAGGTCCGGGAGGCGGGCGCCGTGATTCTGGGCAAAACCAATGTGCCTGAGTTCACCTTGCAGGGTTATACCGATAACCTGGTGTTCGGCGCCACACGCAACCCCTGGGATTCCGACCTGACCCCGGGCGGATCGAGCGGCGGCGCAGTCGCGGCGGTGGCGGCCGGCATAGGCCCGTTGGCGCTGGGGACTGACGGCGGCGGGTCCATCCGGCGTCCATCATCGCATACGGGGCTGGTGGGGTTGAAGCCGTCGGCGGGCAGAGTGCCGCGCTGCGACGGGTTGCCGGCCATCCTGCACGAGTGCGAGGTCATCGGCCCCATCGCCAGAACGGTGGCCGACGTTGAAATCGCAATGCAGGTCATGGGGGTGCCGGATGCACGCGACCCGATGTCGCGGCCCTACGCCGGCAGACCATACCAGCCCATGGCATCTCAGATGTCTTGCCGCATTCTGTACGTGGAGGCCTTCTCCGCTTGTCCGGTCGATGCGCAGATTGCCCAGAGCGTGGCACAGGCCGCGGACAACTTGGCGCAGATCGGCCATCGGGTGGAGCATTGCGCGAATTTCACGATGGCTGACCCTATCAATGAGCTGGTGTGGCCGGTGGTGGGCCAGACCGGTCTCGCCTGGCTGCTGCGTGATTATCCCGATTGGGAGAGTCGCATCAATCCCGAATTGATCGAGATGGCGCGGGCGGGGGAAAAATTGTCCGCCAGCCAATACCTGCACGCCTTGAGCCTGATTGCGCAGGTCAAGCGGGAACTATCGCTCCTGTTCGAACGCTATGACGCACTGATGATGCCTACGGCGGCTGCTTTGCCGTGGCCGGCAAATGAAGTCTATCCGGCACGGATAGACGGGCGCGAGGTCGGGCCGCGCGGGCATGCGGTCTTCACCGCATTCGCGAATGCGGCTGGCCTGCCGGCGCTCAATCTGCCCTGCCGGCCGGCGCAGTCCGGTCTGCCCATCGGTTTTCAACTGGTGGGCCCACAGGGCGCCGACGAGCTGTTGTGCGGAATCGCCCGCGAATATGAAAGACAGCACCCCTGGTCGGATCGCTGGCCTTCACTGGCTACGTGACGAAAGCGTCGTCCCGGCCCGCCGCCTGTTTCTGCATGGCGATGATGGATGCATCAGGCGAGCCGGCGGCAGCAGGGAGGAACCGATATGAAAGGAGCAAGAATGAATTACCAGACTGATGCTGCCACCGCGGCCAAGGCGGCGGTGGCCCGCCCGCAACCCCTGGCCGGGTTGCGGGTCATCGATTTAAGCCAGGTCATGGCCGGCCCGTACTGCTCGATGCTGTTGGCGGATATGGGTGCCGAAGTCATCAAGGTGGAGCCGCCCGGGGCCGGCGACCAGACGCGCGGGGCGATGGGGTTCAAGCTCAAGGGCACGGACAGCCTGGGTTTCTTGAATCTGAATCGCAACAAGCGCAGCATCACGCTCAACCTGAAAACTGAAGCAGGCCGCAAAGTATTGCTCGGCTTGCTGGACGGGGCGGATGTCCTGCTGGAAAATTTTCGTCCCGGTGTGATGAAGCGCTTCGGCCTGGACTACGAGACCGTCAGCGCGCTGAATCCGGGGCTGATTTACGCCAGTATTTCCGGGTTCGGCCAAGAGGGCCCCTTATCCGCGCGGCCGGGCTACGATTTGATCGCGCAGGCCATGTCCGGCGTCATGAGCGTAACGGGACATGTGGGCGGGCCGCCCGTCAAGGCGGGCGTTCCCGTGGGGGATATCGGCTGCGCGCTCTTCACCACCTATGCCATTCTGTCCGCCTACATCGGCAGGCAGCGGACGGGCGGCGCGGGTCAGCACATCGACGCTTCGCTCATGGATGCGGCCATGGCTTTTTCGGTATGGGACATTTCCGAGTATTGGGGGACCGGCAAAATCCCAACCCCCGTCGGCACCGCCAATCGAATGAGTGCGCCGTATCAGGCCGTGCAGGCCTCGGACGGCTATTTCGTCATGGGCGCCACCAATGACAAACTCTGGAAGCAGCTTTGTCAGACCATGGACCGGCCCGAGCTTCTGCGTGATGAACGATTCAAAGATATCTCGTCCAGGCTGGCCCACAGGGAGATCCTGATCGAGGAGCTTGAAAAAACATTCGTCACGCGTACATGTGATGATTGGACGAGTACACTGCTCGATGCCGGCATCCCGGCCGCTCCGATGCAGACCTATCCCGAGGCGTTCCAGAGCGAGCACGCGGTGCACCGTAAAATGCGTATCGACATCGAGCATCCAGTGGAAGGGCAGATTCCGAATATCGGTTTTGCGGTCAAGCTGTCCGGAACGCCGGCGCAAGTGCGCCGGCCCCCACCTTTGCTGGGCGAGCACACGCGGGAAATTTTGGCTGAAATGGGCATGAGCGACGACGAAGTGGATCGCATGGCCTGCGAGGGAGCATTTACGAAATGAGCGACGGAACAATCCACTTATCTATCCAGGATGGCATAGCTTCCCTGCTGATCGACCGGCCCGAGGCGAGAAACGCCATGACATGGTCCATGTACGACGCGCTCGCGGCGGCCTGCGATAAGCTGCAGGACGATCCTGATGTGCGTGTGGCCACGATTCGGGGCGTGGGAGGAAAAGCCTTCATATCGGGTACCGATATTGAGCAGTTTCGCGATTTTTCGGGAGCGGAGGACGGTGTACGCTATGAAAGCGCTGTCGAAGCTTATGTATCGAAGCTCGAAAAACTGCCTTTTCCCACACTTGCCATCATCGATGGCTATGCGATGGGCGGCGGCCTGGCCCTGGCGGCGGCATGCGACTTTCGCATTGCCGCGCCCGAGGCTGTTTTCGGTGTGCCGATCGCCCGCACTTTGGGGAATTGCCTGTCTGCGAACAATACGGCGCGCCTGCTGGCCAGTTTTGGTCCCGACCGTGTCGCGCGCATGCTGATTCTGGCTGAAAGCATCAAAGCGGAGGAAGCCCATGCTTGTGGTTTCGTGCACGAGATCGTCGCGGCCGACCAGCTTGAGGCGAGGGCGAAAGTCCTGTGCGAGCGCTTGTCCGGCAATGCGCCCCTGACGATGAAGGCGGCCAAAGAGACGATGCGGAGGATCATCGCGGGTGATTCTTCGTCCAACGAAGACCTGATCCGCGAATGCTATGGCAGTCGTGATTTCAGGACCGGGATGGATGCGTTTCTCGAGAAGAAAAAACCCCTATGGATAGGTAGATAGCAGCTAAGGTATAGTGATTAGTCTCAACGCTTCACCCATCATTTCTGTGACGGAGTATCAATGAGCTATCACGCCCCTACCCAGGATATTCGTTTTGTTATCAAAGAACTGGCCGATCTGGACGGCGTTCTTGCCTTGCCTGGGTTTGAAGAGGTTTCGGAAGATCTTGTCGATGCGGTCCTGGACGAAAACGCACGCTTCGTCGAGCAGGCGATTGCGCCGCTCAATCGCAATGGCGATACGTCCGGGGCGCAGTGGTCGGATGGCAGTGTAAGCACGGCACCTGGCTTCAAGCAGGCCTTCAGCGAGTTTGCGCAAGGCGGCTGGCAGGGCTTGCAGCACGAACAGGAATGGGGCGGGCAGGGCCTGCCCAAGCTGGTGGGCGCTCCCGCCAGCGAAAACATCAATGCGGCGAACCTGGCGTTCTCCTTGTGCCCCTTGCTGACCGACGGTGTGATCGAAGCCCTGACCGTGGTGGGCACCCGCGAGCAGCAATCCTTGTTCATTCCTCCCATGCTTGAAGGCCGCTGGACGGGGACGATGAACCTGACGGAACCGCAGGCGGGTTCCGATCTGGCACAGGTCGCCACACGGGCAGTCAAGCAGGACGACGGCGCCTATCGCCTTTCAGGCCAGAAAATCTTCATTACCTACGGCGAGCATGATATGGCTGAAAATATCGTGCACCTGGTGCTGGCGCGTACGCCCGACGCGCCCAAGGGCGTCAAAGGCATTTCGCTGTTCATCGTGCCCAAGTACCTGGTCAACGAAGACGGCTCGCTGGGCGCGCGCAACGATGTCTGGTGTGCCTCGCTTGAGCACAAACTGGGCATACATGGCAGCCCCACCGCCGTATTGCTGTACGGCTCGGGCAAGGGCGACGTGGGCGAAGGCGCGGTGGGATACCTGGTTGGCCAGGAAAACCGCGGCCTGGAATACATGTTCATCATGATGAACGCCGCTCGTTATGCTGTTGGAATACAAGGCGTGGCCTTGTCGGAAAGGGCGCTGCAGCAGGCCATCGCCTATGCGCATGAGCGGGCGCAGGGCCAGGCGCTGGAAGGTTCGGCGGGGCCGGTGGCCATCGCCAACCATCCCGACGTGCAGCGCATGCTCTTCACCATGAAGAGCTTGACCGAGGGCGCAAGAGCCCTGGCCTATGTGGCGGCGGCGGCTTGCGACAAGTCGCGCCGCCATTCCGATGCGGCCGAGCGGGCCAGGAACAAGGCCTTGTATGAATATCTGGTGCCGGTGGTAAAAGGTTTTTCGACCGAGCTGTCGGTCGAGGTGGCATCGCTGGGCATACAAGTGCATGGCGGCATGGGTTTCATCGAAGAAACCGGGGCCGCCCAGTACTATCGCGATGCCCGGATATTGCCTATTTACGAAGGCACCACAGCCATACAGGCCAATGACTTTGTTGGCCGCAAGGTGTTGCGCGACGGCGGCGCGGTTGCGCAGGCGCTGGTCCAGGAAATGCGCGCCACTGTCGCGCAGCTTGAAAAAGCGGCCGTTGCGTCAAAAACGGATGCGGATGGGCTGGCGCTTATCGCCCGGCGGCTCGAGGCCGGCATACAGGCCTACGAAAACGCCACCGGCTTTGTGCTGGACCATGCGGGTGACAATATTCGCGCCGTGTTCCTGGGAAGTGTGCCTTATCTGATGCTGGCGGGCATTGTGCATGCTGGCTGGCAAATGGCGCGCGCCGCGCTGGCGTGCTCTGCGCGGGCCGATAGCGGCAATGCTTCGGATTTTCACAGGCAGAAAATGGCGACCAGTGTTTTCTACGCCGCCCAGATACTGCCGCGCGCGGAAGCCTTGTCGGCTTCCGTGCTCGAGGGAGGGGTTGCTAGCGGGTATGCCGGTACGATCCAGGCAACATAAGGTTATATGTAAAAGTTATTTCCTATAGCTTGCTTATGCTGTCAAAATATATGGCATACCATTTTTGTCTGTTGTTTCAACATAAAGAGAGCTGCCATGACGACACTGCGTTTGGGCGACACCGCCCCTGATTTCGAACAAGATTCCTCTGTTGGTAAGATCAAATTCCACGAGTTCCTGGGTGACGGCTGGGGCGTTCTGTTTTCCCATCCCGCCGATTTCACGCCGGTTTGCACCACCGAGCTGGGCTATACCGCCATCGTTGCCGGCGAATTCGCCAAGCGCAACGCCAAGGTCATTGCCGTGTCGGTCGACGATGCCGAATCGCACAAGAAATGGATCGAAGACATCAACGACACCCAGAACACCAAGGTAGAGTTCCCCATCCTGGCCGACCAGGATCGCAAGGTCTCGACGCTGTACGACATGATTCATCCGAATGCCAGCACCACCGCCACCGTTCGCTCGGTCTTCATCATCGACCCCGCCAAGAAAGTGCGCCTGACGCTGACGTACCCAGCCAGCACCGGCCGCAACTTCAACGAAATCCTGCGCGTGCTCGACTCGCTGCAACTGACCGACAGCCACAGCGTTGCCACGCCCGTCAACTGGGAAGACGGCGACGACGTCATCATTGTGCCGTCCCTGAAGGACGAAGCCGTCCTGAAAGAAAAATTTCCCAAAGGCTACAAGGAAGTGCGCCCCTATCTGCGCGTCACGCCCCAGCCCAATAAGTAATTGGCCGCAAGCGGGCCGCCACCCCCGGCCCGTCCACTCAGGAAAAGCCTCTTGAAAAAAGGGGCTTTTTTTCGCCGGTGCCATGTCCTGGCGTCCTGTTTGGTTAATTCGCAACCATCCTAGTATCGGACCATGATTTGCCAATCGGCATATACCGATGGACGCGGCGCATCGTCGACTTCGACCGTGACATTCCAGGAACAACGGGCTTGGCCGGGCCTGGTCTCTGCAACCTGCGCCAGGGCGAATCTGGCCGATACACATGACCCGGATGGAACGGGAGCGGTGAAGCGGATCTTGTCAAAACCATAATTCAGCACCATGGCCGCCCGCGGAAAGGCGATGCAACTCGCCTGCCAATATGTCAGCAGGGACAGCACGAGGAAGCCATGGGCGATGGTGTGCCCATACGGCGACTCCGCCATCGCGCGCTGGCGATCCACATGAATCCATTGCTCGTCGCGCGTGACCTGCGCAAACTGATCGATCATCTGCTGGTCTATCACCATGGGCCTGGAAACGATCGCCGGACGACCCATGAAGTCGACGAGCGACTGGACCGAGTCGAACTGCTGGATTGCCGAAGGAGGCTGCGGGTGGTGGCTTGTCATCGTGGAAGTAGGGATCCCCGAAGTCCATGAGCCTTGGCGATCTCGTGGCGCAATTGGTCAAAACCGGTGACGGGGACGGTTTCTTCCTGGCGATCGGAAACCTCGCCCATACGCTCGATCAGAGCATTTGCCGACAATTCGGCCTCGTCCATGCATATGCCCTGCGTCATGGTGATGTGCGCCTGCTCGAAGCTCCCCGCGCCTGCCATCAGGATGGTCCGGTTCGGGGCGTTTTCCGCCACCAGGGCGACCAGGGCGGGGCTGACCGATGCGGGCGAAAGCATATTGAGCGCCTGCGGGTCCAGCAGGCCGTCGGTCATGGCCGTGGCGGCCGTGGGGGCAAGGCAGTTTACGCGCACGTCATACCGCTCGCCTTCAAGCGCCAGCGTCTGCATCAGGCCGACCAGCGCCATCTTGGCGGCGGCATAGTTGGATTGTCCGAAGTTGCCATAGAGGCCGGACGAGGACGTCGTCATCACGATGCGCCCATAGTTCTGGGCGCGCATGGCGTTCCACACCGCATGGGTGCAGTGCACCGAGCCCATCAGGTGGACCTCCATCACGAGCCGGAATTCTTCCAGGCTCATCTTGGCGAAGCTTTTGTCGCGCAGGATGCCCGCATTGTTGACCAGAATATCGACGCGGCCCCATCGCGCGGCAGCCAGCTGCACCATGGCCTGGACCTGCTGTGGATCGGTCACGTCGGCACCGTGCGGGCATGCGTCGCCGCCGTTCGCAAGAATGGTGTCCACGACAGCCTGCGCGTCGGAGCCTGGCTCGTCGGCGGCCTTGTCATTGACCAGAACGCTGGCGCCATGGCGTGCGAGTTCCAGCGCATGTGAACGGCCCAGGCCGCGGCCGGCTCCGGTCACAATGGCGACACGGCCTTGTAGAAGTTGTTTCATGGGTTCTCCGGGTTGTGGAATATCGGAATGCGAGGATCAGGATGCCAGGGGTGCGGCCGCGTCGACATGTGTCCGGATGATCCCGGCACGCTCGAGGGCGGCGATGGTTTCGTCATCCAGGCCGGCGCTGGCCAATATAGCGCGGGTGCCCTGGCCCAAGGAAGGCGCACCGGACGGGGTAGGCCCGCCGTCCTGCTCGAAAGCAAAGCCGATTCCCCGGGTCCGCAGCTCGCGCTCGCCCTGGCGGAAGCGGTGGTCGGGCAGACTCACACAGCCAGTGGTCTCGGCCTCATGGAGGAATTCTTCCAGCTTTCTTACCCTGGCCGCAGGCACACCGGCCTGGCTCAGCCTATCTTCAAGCCGTGTCGCGCTGTGGGTTGCGAACGCCTTGCGCAGGCGCTCCACGACGTACCCGCGGTCATTGGGCACCACAAAACCGTTGGGAAGCTTGAACGCGTCCAGATCGAGCGCCCGGGCGTCCTCGCACAGTTCTTCGACCCCGATCACGGCCGCCAGCTTGCGGAACTGGGCCGGCGTGTTCGCGGCGACCGCCAGCCAGCCGTCCGCGCACTGGTAAGTGTCGGCCGCGGGGCTGCCCGTGTATCCGCGGTTGCCGATGCGGCGCGTCGGCGTTCCGTCGTTCAGGTAGGCGCAGGTGTTGGGGTACATCAGCATCAGCGAGGCCTGGACCATGGATGCGTCGATGTACTGACCGGTGCCGTCGCGCGACCTGCGGTGCAGCGCCGAGACTATGGACAGCGCGCCGAGCATGCCGACCGCCACGTCGACGATGGGGAAGCCGACCTTGAGCGGGGGCGCGTCATCGCCTTCGCCGGACATCATCATCATTCCGGTCAAGGCCTGGACCACGTGGTCGTAGGCGCCGCGCTGCGCCCAGTCCCCTTGCTGGCCGAAGCCCGAGATGGAGCAGTAGACGATGTCAGGCCTGACTGCCTTGATGGAGGCGTAGTCGAGTCCGTACCGGGCCACCACGCCGGGCCGGAAGTTCTCTATGAAAACATCGGCAGAGGCGGCAATCGTCCGGAGCAGTTCCGCGCCTTGCCGTGTTCTGATATCCAGTGCCAGCGACTGTTTGCCGGCGTTGATGGCGGCGAATCCGTTAGGCGTATCGGTGTCCGTTCCGTCCTTCATCGAGCGCAGGACCTCGCCCGCCAGCGGCGGCTCCACTTTGATGACTTCAGCGCCCAATTGCGCCAGGTAGAACGAGGCGAGGGGGCCGGCAATGACGTGCGACAGATCCAGCACGCGCACGCCTTCGAGTGGTTTGGCCATGAACAACTCCGGTCAGCCGGCGGTGATGCCGGTGAGTTTGATGATTTCGGCCCATTTGCGGTATTCGCTGCGCACGAATGCCGCATCGGCCCGGGGGCTGTCGCTTTGGATCACGCGGTTGCCGGTCGCCTCGAACATGCTTTTGACGGAGGCGTCCTTCAGTGCCGCCGTTACCGCGGCGTAGAGCTTGTCGACCGCTTCGGCGGGCGATTGCCGGGGCAGCCAGAAGCCGAACCAGAACTCCTGGATGGCCAGCTCGCTGTGCAGGATCTCGTTCAGCGTAGGGATATCGGGGAGCTGGGGCATGGGGTCGCGGCTGGATACAGCCAGGGCGCGCAGCTTGCCGCCCTTGACCTGTGGAATGGCGGTTCCCGCGATGGTGAACGCGAAGTCGGTGTCGCCACGCATGAGCGAGACTGGAATTTCCACCGAACCCTTGAATGGGATGTGCACCGCGTTGGCCTTCAGCAGCGACACGAAGGTGGCCCCGCCCAAGTGCGCTCCCGACCCAATGCCGCCGGACGCGAAATTAAGTTTGCCGGGATGGTCGCGCAATGCGGCAATGAGATCCTGGATGGTGCGATAGGGCGAGTCGGCGGACACGACCAGCACGGTGGGAGAAGTGGCGATGACGGTGACCGGCGCGAAATCATTGACGGGGTCGAACATCAGGCTGGGTTGCAATGCTTTCTGAATCAGGTGCGAATTCGAGCCCAGCAGCGCGGTGTAGCCGTCGGCGGGTGCGTTGGCAACATACTGGGCAGCCAGCACGCCCCCCGCGCCGACCTTGTTTTCGACCACGACGGCTTGCCCCAGCGTTGCGCTGAGCTTGGGGCCAAACTGCCGCAGCATGATGTCGGGCCCGCCGCCGGCGGCGTAGGGGACCACGACGCGCAACGGTCTGGAAGGATAGGTTTCGACAGCTTGCGCTGCGTTCCTGAACAGCAGGCTGGCGCCCAAGGCGCCCAGGCAAAAGTTGCGGCGTTGCATGTTGTCTCCTTGTAATGCATAAAGGGTAGCGAATTGAGGCGTATAGAAAAAGTGATATATTTTGATATATCGATAACTTTAAGTTTTATATCTGCGGATGAGCGAACTGATCGAGCCCGACTATCTGGTAGCCAAGCTGCGCTTTCGCCATCTGCGCCTGCTGACGGAAGTACAAGCCAAGGGCAGTCTCAGGGCCGCAAGCCAGGCGCTCAGCCTTACGCAGCCGGCGTTAAGCAAGGCGCTCACGGAAATAGAGAGCGCCTTTGGCTTTGCGCTGTTTTCGCGCACGGCACGCGGCTTGACGCCAACCGCGCAGGGGGAAGTGGTGCTGCGCGGCGCAACGTTGCTGCTGGAAGAACTCACCCATTTGCGCTCCGAGGCCGTCGCGGCCGATCGTTTTGCCGCCAGAATCCGCATTGGCGCGCCCCCATTCGTGGCACAAACTTATCTGCCCGGCGTGATTGAAAAACTGGTGAATCGCGCGGTGCCCGTGCGGGTACAGCTTCAGGAAGAGCGGGTTCCCGCCTTGATCCGCGCGCTGCAGCGGGGCGAGCTCGATGCGCTGATCACCACCTTTCCCCTGCAGATGCTGGAATCCGATGCGGGCGCGTTCCAGTATGCGAAGTTGTTCGAAGTGCAGTTCGCCGTCGTCGCCGCCACGGCACATCCGCTTGTCCGTTTGCGAAGGGTGGACTGGGTCCGCTTATCACGGGAGCGATGGGTGATGCCGGCGGAAGGCTCGATGGGCCGCAAACTTATCGAGGACAGCTTCACGCATGCCGGCGTGCCGGTTCCCGTGCCCGTGATCGAATCGACGAGCCCCACGACAAGCCTTCAATTCGTTACCGCCGGCCTGGGCATAGGCGTCGTCCCCGACGTCGCGCTCCTGCATCACAGCGTACTGAAAGCAGACTCGGTCAAGCAGGTACGCGTCGTGCCCGAGCCGCATTCCAGCGTGGTGGCCCTGATTTTCCGGGAAGGGCCGTTCAACGCCCGGGTTGCCTTGTTGAAAGAAGCCCTGGGACTTTAGCGCGGCGCGCGGTACGCAAGTCGCCGTGCAAAGCAGCAAGAAGGCGGCCCTTTCCGGCAAAGGGGCCGCCTTCTTGCTTTTGGGTGGTGTGCCGCATGAGGTGTTGCGCCAATCTCACATGAAAATAAACGCTTGCAAATAATACTGTTGTTTTGTACAGTTCATCTTGTGGATTAGCTGTGTATTTAAACAGTGTTGTTTGCGGATTGTGGCACGCTGCTTTGCAGGCAGTGCACCTTATGTCCGCATCGGCCGCCTTTATGCGAGACAAAAATGAAAACGTATCAACCCAAGAACCCACCTTCGAAATGGCCTTTCCCCGCGCGTCCCGGAAAAAAGAAATCGGCCAGCCTGACGCGCGGCGGCATGGTGGCTGACGTTTGCCTGGTGGCGGTATGGGGCGCGACCATTCCCGGCCTAATGTGGCTGGGGGCCATGGGCGGCTTTTAAAAAACGACATTTGCTTGTACAATAGCAGGCTTTGCTAACTCATCCTCTGACGGGCTTTGCGCCAATTTTTGCGTAACTTGCAGCTCAGCCTGCAAGCACAGAGCAATAAGCGGGGCAACAACAGCAATAATGCCGCCTGATTCAAGATGAAACCTGGAGTGTTCAACGTGAACCTGATCGAACTTCTTGAACAAGAAGAAATTGCCCGCCTGACCGGCGGCGAAGCCAAGCCCGAATTTGCCCCTGGCGACACCGTGATTGTCAATGTAAACGTGGTTGAAGGCGCACGCAAGCGCGTGCAGGCCTACGAAGGTGTTGTTATTGCCCGACGCAATCGCGGCCTTAACTCGTCCTTCATCGTTCGCAAGATTTCCTCCGGCGAAGCGGTCGAGCGTACATTCCAGCTTTATTCGCCGCAAATCGCCAGCATCGAAGTCAAGCGCCGCGGCGATGTTCGCCGTGCTAAACTTTATTACCTGCGTAGCCGCTCGGGTAAAGCCGCTCGTATTAAAGAAAAACTGGTACGTAAATCGGCCAAGAAGGCTGCAGCGGTATAAGCTGTCGTTTCCCGATACAAACCAGCAAAGGCACCCGGCGGGTGCCTTTGTTTTATGAGTGTTATGTCGCAAAGCCTATTACCTTCTCGAAGCAGGCGTGTTGTTGCCGCGGGTTTTGACCCCCTGACACAGCCTATTGTCCAGAGCGAAGCTTTGCAGCCGCTGGCGCCAGCCAGCCTCGAGCCCGACTTCATTTGTTCCGCTTTTTCCTCGCCCGTGAAATGGCAGGTGGAGCCCATTTTTGCCCAGTCTTTCCAGGCCGATACGGTTCAGTTCGACAATGTCATCGAGGCGGCGGTGCTCTTTCCGCTGGTGTCGCGCCCGTCAGGGCTGCATGTGCTGTTCACGCGGCGCGCCTCGCATTTGTACGATCATGCCGGCCAAATTTCCTTTCCGGGCGGCCGCATCGAGCCCACCGACAGCGATGCGGTAGCGGCCGCCTTGCGCGAAACACACGAAGAAATTGGCGTGGCGCCCGAGTTCATTCAGTTGATAGGCTCGCAGCCCGGTTTTCTGACGTCGACCCGCTTCACCATGAAGCCCATCATCGGGCTGATACGGCCCGGCTTTACGATTACCCCCGACAAAACCGAGGTGGCCGAGGTTTTCGAGGTCCCCTTGTCGGTATTGATGGACACGAGCCTGCACCGGCTGCATCAGGCCAATCTTCCCGATGGCGGGCATCGCTTCTATTTTTCCATTAGCTGGCACTCCTACTTTATCTGGGGTGCCACGGCGGCGCTGATACGCAATTTCTACCATTACCTGGCTGCGGCGGAAGCCCAGGCCCCGGAAGCCAGCCAGCCTCATCCTTGAACGGCGCAGGCGCAGGCGCAGGCGCAGGCGCAGGTGCCGAGTGTTGCGCCTGACTCCAGGCCCTCTTCAATACCGACCCTGGGCCTCGTTCTCGGCCAATATCCGCTTGTACAGTTCGTGGCGTTCGGCCGGGATGTCGCCGCGCGCCAGGGCGGCCAGCACCCCGCAACCCGGTTCGTGGCGGTGCGTGCAATTATAAAAACGGCAGTGCGCCACCCCTGCGCTGAATTCAGGAAATCCCTGTTCGATATCTGTTGCGCTCAGGTGATAAAGGCCGAAAGCCTGGAATCCGGGCGAGTCGATCAGGTCGCCTCCGTGGCCGGGCAGGTGATACAGGCGGGTGCTGGTGGTGGTGTGCTTCCCCGTGCCCAGGGCTTGAGAATGTTCCTGGGTGTGAGCCCGCGCCTGCGGCACCAGAATGTTGAGCAGGCTGGATTTTCCCATGCCGCTTTGCCCAAGCAGCAGGCTGTTGCGGCCCTGCAGCAGCGGGGACAGCGTGGCGCGCACTTGTTCTGGGTCGGTGGCGCTGACTTCAATAATGTGTATGCCGGCTTTCGATAGCGTAGCCAGACGGTCCCGTGCGCGGGGCAGGGCGGCTTCCAGGTCTATCTTGTTCAGGACAATGACGGGGTCTATGCCTGCGCTATGGGCGGCCACCAGCGCGCGGCCCAGCAGGTCCTCGGAAAACATGGGCTCGGGCGCCACCACAATCAGCAACTGGTCGACATTGGCGGCAAACTGCTTGGTGCGCATGTCGTCGGATCGGTAAAGCAGGTTGCGGCGGTCGAGGATTTGATCGATGGCGCCTTCGTCGGCGCCCTGCGGGCTGATGCGCACACGATCGCCCACCACAGCGCCCGCCTTTTTGCCCCGGGGAAAGCATTTTCGCAGGCTGCCGTCGGGAAGCTCGACGGTATAGTGACGGCCGTGAGCCGCGATAATGCGCCCTTCCAGGATGGGGGCTTTATCCATGTTTGAGCTGTTGTATGCGCAGCACGGCAGGCGGGTGGCTATCGTAAAACGCAGAGTGTACCGGATCGGGTGTCAATGTGGCGGCATTATCGTCATACAGCTTGACCAGGGCGGAAATCAGGCACGAGGAAGGGCACTGGCCGGCCGCGTAGCGGTCGGCCTGGAATTCATCGCGGCGCGACATCCAACTGGCCAGTGGCGTGGCCCAGAAAGTAAAGACAGGCATGGCCAGGAAGAAAAGGACCAGTGCCAACGCATCGTTGGGCCTGCCCAGTTGGGGCAGCACACCCAGATCGACGTAGAACCAGACTTGTGTCGACAGCCAGCCCAGCAGCAGGAAGAATGCCAGCGCAAGGCTGAAGCTGATGATCATCCGCTTGATGATGTGGCGATGCTTGAAGTGCCCCAGTTCGTGTGCCAGTACGGCTTCGATTTCGTCGATGCTCAGGCGGGCCAGCAGGGTGTCGAAGAACACGATGCGCCGCGCCTTGCCGAAGCCCGTGAAATAGGCGTTGCCGTGGGCCGAGCGTTTCGACCCGTCCATCACGAACAATCCGCCCAGCGAGAAGCCGCAGCGCTGCGCCAAGGCGTGGATGCGTTCGGCCATTTCGGGGTTGTCGAGCGGCGTGAACTTATTGAACATGGGGGCGATCACGGTGGGGAACAGCCACAGTATCAGGAAGTTGAATCCGACCCAGATGCCCCAGGCCCACCAGACCCAATTGACACCGGTATTGCCCATGATCCACAGCACGCCGGCGGCCAGGGGGGTGCCCAGCACCAGTGTGAGGGCCAGGGTTTTACAGGCATCCTGGATGAACAGGCGGGGCGTGACGCGATTGAAGCCGAAGCGGGCTTCCAGCTTGAATTTGCGCC
Organism: Pusillimonas sp.; assembly: GCA_049672825.1. GTDB lineage: Bacteria > Pseudomonadota > Gammaproteobacteria > Burkholderiales > Burkholderiaceae_B > Pusillimonas_C > Pusillimonas_C harenae_A. The sequence continues at coordinate 10,651 of JBATWU010000144.1, read as the reverse complement.
ACGCCGAGAACGGCAGGCCGATGACCCCCAGGACGGCCAGGACACAGCCGATCAGGGTCAATTGGCGCAGCATTTCGTTGTCGATCAGCAGGCCCAGGCGCATGTCGATGAACTGCAGGCCGCCCAGCAGCGTCAGGCCCACCAGGACAGCCGCCTCGGTGATGCGTTCCACCATGGAAAATTGAATCTTGGCGATGGTGTAGTCGGCCGCGCGCTGATGGCTGTGCAGGCCAATGCGGTCGGCGAACTCGTCGGGAACCTTGCCCCGGTGCGCCTGTACATGGCGCAGCTGGCGGGAATCGAGCCAGAGCCGGACAATGATATCCGTAATCAGAAAGGCGATGAACAGCAATGTAAACATAGGAAGCGGGCGTGTGAGAGAATCTCTGTTTTAAAGAAGGATTACAGTTATGGCGTCGAATGAGCAGCGCTTAGTGTGGCTCGACATGGAAATGACGGGCTTGGACCCGGAAAAAGAACGCATTATTGAAGTCGCGGTCGTGGTGACCGAAGCCGACCTGAGTTTCGTGGCCGAAGGCCCTGTGTTGGTTATACACCAAAGCAATGCCCTGCTCGATGCAATGGATAAATGGAACCAGGCGACGCATGGAAAGAGCGGGCTGATCGACAAGGTGAAGGCCTCGACCTTGACCGAGGCGCAGGCTGAAGAGCAGTTGCTGGCTTTTCTGTCGCAGCACGTGCCAGCCGGAAAATCGCCCATGTGCGGCAACACCATCGGCCAGGACCGCCGCTTCATGGTCAAGTACATGCCCAGGCTGGAAGCTTTCTTTCATTACCGCAACCTCGATGTCAGCACGCTCAAAGAGCTGTCGCTGCGCTGGAAGCCGGAAGTCTACAGAAGCTTTGTCAAGAAAAGCCGGCATGAGGCGCTGGCCGATATCTACGAGTCGATCGACGAACTCAAGCATTATCGCGAACACTTCATCAAAATATGAACCCCGCCGCCGCACCGGCGACAAGGCGGCTGGACAGGCACCGCTCATGCTGCTTGTGACCCCGGCAGTTTGTCGCGGCCGCCAAAGCGCTGGTATGCATAGGGCTTGATGGGCTGGTAGCGTTCAGGGTCCTGGCCCAGCACCTCGTCAAGATGCGCTTCGGCCTGTTCGAATACCCGCCAGTACAGCGTGCCGCACAGTTTGCGCGCGGCGTGCCCCGGCCAGTCCGGCGGCAGCATTTGCTGCGGCAGCTGTGGATCATGAAGCACGATTCGCCGCCACTCGTGCAGCGTCAGCGCCCGGACGGCATAGGCCTGCGATGGGCGCATGTCGTCGCCGATGGCGGCCAGCATGGGGCCGAAGGTATCCTGAAAGTTCTGGTACTGCCCGGCAACCCCATCCATATCCCAGCATTGGGCGATCAGGTCGCCGATCAGCAAGCCTTTGCCTTCATTCATTTCATGCGCGCCCAGTACCAGCGCGTGGTCGCTGAGCTTGAGCTTGCCGAGCACTTTGTGCGCCGCGGCGCTATGGTCGCGAGGCAGGGCGAAGACACCCGGTGCCAGGGCGCCGAAGCCAGCCCAGATCAGTTCGCGGCGCACTTCGCCGCGCTTGCTCAGGCTGGCATTGCCAAAGCGCGGCAGCACCACCAGCGTCCAATTTCCCTGCCAGTGCGGCGTAGCGCCATCGTAAATATGCGCCGAAGCCTGGCGCGTCAGTTCCCGGCCGTGCTCGCTGAGTCGATACAGGCTGCGGCGCCCATGCCGTTCTGATTGCAGCCAGTCTTGCGCCACCAGCCTGAACACACTGGTGCGCAGCAGCCGCTCGTTGATGCCCAAGGGGGTGACCAGTTCTATCAGGCTGCTGAGCCAGATACTGCCGCCGTGCGGCTCGATTGCATCGCCCAGCAAGGTCACGCACAGCGATTTCGCCCGGGGGGGATCCCGTTCGAGCAGAGTGTGGATGAGGCGTTGCAGGGTGGGCTGCGTATCGTGCATGGCGTAGTGTCCCGTGGCGGCAGGCCATCTTATACGAAAGTGTCCTGAGGGACAGTGCTTCGATCCTATTTGATACTAAAATTTGATTGACATCAATATTTTTGTATTAAATAATGGTAACGAACAAATGCGGGCGCAGCATGCCACTGCGCAGCCCGCTTACAGGAGGCAGCCATCATGTATGCGCAACTCGTTGAAACCGGGGTCAAAAGCGTCCGTTCCGTCGATCAACTGACGGGGCCCGAGCAAACGTTCCAGCAACGCATCGACGAAGGCGTGCGGATCGAAGCCAAAGACTGGATGCCCGAGGCCTATCGCAAAACCCTGATCCGGCAAATCTCGCAGCATGCCCATTCCGAAATCGTGGGCATGCTGCCGGAAGGCAACTGGATAACGCGGGCCCCCACGCTCAAGCGCAAGGCTATACTGCTGGCCAAAGTGCAAGACGAGGCGGGCCACGGCCTGTACCTGTACAGTGCCGCCGAAACACTGGGCGTCTCGCGCGATGACCTGGTCAATGATCTGCATTCGGGCAAGGCCAAGTATTCCAGCATCTTCAATTACCCCACGCTCACCTGGGCTGATATCGGCATGATAGGCTGGCTGGTCGACGGCTCGGCCATCATCAATCAGATTCCTCTGTGCCGCTGTTCGTACGGGCCCTATGCCCGGGCCATGGTGCGCGTCTGCAAGGAAGAGTCTTTTCACCAGCGCCAGGGCTACGATTTGCTGATTCAAATGTGCCGTTACGGCACCCAGGCGCAAAAAGACATGTGCCAGGAAGCCCTGAACCGATGGTGGTGGCCCGCGCTCATGATGTTCGGGCCGTCCGATGCCGACTCGCCCAACAGCGCGCAGTCCATGCAATGGCGCATCAAGCTGTTCACCAACGACGAGCTGCGCCAGAAAATGGTCGATCAAACAGTGCCCCAGGCCGAGTACCTGGGCCTGCAAGTGCCCGACCCGGATCTCACATGGAATGAAGCGCGCGGCCACTATGATTTTGGGCCGATCGACTGGGACGAGTTCTACGCGGTCATCAAGGGCCATGGCCCATGCAACCGCGAACGCCTGGCGGCGCGGGTCCGCGCGCACGACGAGGGCGGCTGGGTGCGCGATGCTTTTTCCGCCTATGCCGACAAGCACGCGCCGGCCCAGGCCGTGGCCTGATCCTTCGCGCCGACAGCAACCCATGGCATGCGGGGCCGGCCGCAAGCCATCAAGGAGACGATCATGAGTCAAAAAGAATGGCCTCTGTGGGAGGTATTCATCCGCAGCCAGCATGGCCTGGCCCACAAGCATGTTGGCAGCCTGCATGCGCCCGATGCCGAAATGGCCATCAACAATGCGCGTGATGTCTACACGCGGCGCAACGAGGGGCTGAGCATCTGGGTGGTGAAGGCGGCCGATATCGTCGCCAGCAGCCCCGACGACAAGCAGCCTTTGTTCGAGCCCGCCAACAGCAAAGTCTACCGTCATCCCACCTTCTTCCCCATGCCCGAAGAAATCAAGCATATGTAGGAGGCTCCATGGACCAAGCTTTGTTCCAGTATTCGCTGCGCATGGGCGATACCGCGCTGATACTTTCACACCGCCTGTCGGAATGGACGGGCCATGGCCCGGCGCTCGAAGAAGACCTTGCCATGACCAATGTGGCGCTCGATCTGCTGGGCCAGGCCCGCCTGTGGTTGACACTGGCCGGCGAGCTCGAAGGCGCCGCCCGCGATGAAGACCAGCTTGCCTATCTGCGCGATGCGCCCGAGTACCGCAACTATTTGCTGGTAGAGCGGGAGAACGGCCACTATGGCAATACGATTGCGCGCCAGTTTCTGTTCGATGCGTGGCATTACTTTCTGCTTCAGGCACTCTGTACGTCCTCGGACGAACGCGTGGCCGCCATTGCCGAAAAGTCCGTCAAGGAAGTCAGCTACCACGTGCGGCGCTCGTCCGATATTCTGGTTCGGCTGGGTGACGGCACCGCCGAAAGCCATGCCCGGATGCAGGACGCCATCAACGATGCGTGGCGCTTCTGCGGCGAACTTTTTCTGGACGACGATGTGACGCGGGCGCTGGCCGAACGAGGGCTTGCCCCGGCTCACGCCAGCCTGTGGCCCGCCTGGCTCGATCATGTCGGGCCGACCCTCGCCGAAGCCACGCTGGCCATGCCCGATATCGACGAAGCCAGGCATCCCGCCCACAGCGGTGGCGTGAACGGACGCCACACCGAAGCGCTGGGCTATCTGCTGGCGGAAATGCAGCATCTGCAGCGCAGCTATCCCGGAGCGTCCTGGTGAGCAGCGTCATCCAGCGTCCCAGCCACGATCAGTTGATGCACTGGCTGGCGACCGTGCCCGACCCCGAGATTCCGGTTCTGTCCATTGTCGACCTGGGGCTGGTTCGCGAGCTCGGCTGGAACGGCAATGCCTGTGTCGTCACCATTACACCCACCTATTCAGGTTGTCCGGCCATGCAGGAAATTTCCGCCGACATACGGGCGGCGCTGCTGGCGCGCGGGGTCGAGCAGGTGCAGATCGAGACGCGGCTTTCGCCGGCCTGGACGACCGACTGGATGAGCCAGAAGGGCCGCGAGGCGCTGAAAGGCTACGGCATTGCCCCGCCTGCTGAAAAAGCCATCGATATTTCTGGAATCACCCGCAGGAAAACCGGCCTGGTGGTCGCGTGTCCGCTGTGCGGTTCGGAGCGCACCGGGGTCATCAGCCATTTTGGCTCGACGTCGTGCAAGGCCCTGTATCGCTGCCGTGCCTGCGGCGAGCCGTTCGATTACTTTAAAGCGCACTAGGGCTTGTCGACACTATTGAAGGAGCCACGAAGGCATGAACCAGTTCTATCCCCTGAAGGTGGCTTCGGTTGCCAAGAATACGCGCGATGCGGTGGTGGTGACATTCGATGTGCCGGCCGATCTGGATGACAAGTTCACCTTCCGGCCCGGCCAATACCTGACCTTGCGCACGCAGCTCGATGGCAACGAATTGCGCCGTTCGTACTCCATTTGCGCGGCGCCGGGCGACCGGCAATTGCGGGTCGCCATCAAGCGCTTGAACGATGGCGCTTTTTCGAGCTGGGCCAATGAGCATCTGGCTTGCGGGCAGATGCTCGATGTGATGCCGCCCGATGGTCATTTCACCATCGACTTTTCCGCCGGGCATGCGCGCAACTATGCGGCGTTTGCCGTCGGCAGCGGCATCACGCCTATTCTGTCCCTGATCAAAACGGCGCTGGAAACCGAGCCGGCCAGCAGTTTCACCCTGTTTTTCGGCAATCGGGCCTCGTCGGCCGTGCTGTTTCGCGAAGAGATCGAAGACTTGAAAAATCGCTATATGCAGCGTTTTTCGCTCGTCTATGTCATGAGCCGCGAGCACCAGGATATCGATTTGTTCAATGGGCGCCTGGACGGTGCCAAGGTCGAGCAGTTGCTCAGCGTCTGGACGGACCCTTCCCGGATCGACTACGCCTTTGTCTGCGGCCCCCAGGATATGACGGAGTCCGTCACGCAGGCCTTGCAGGACAAAGGACTCGATAAGTCCCGGATCAAGTTCGAGCTTTTTGGCTCGCCCAAGGGGCCCCGCGCGCTGCGAACCGGCCACGATGCACGCAAGGCCCCAGGCAAGGAACTGTGCGAGGTCACCGTCGTGCACGACGGGCTGACACGCACGCTGACCATCGAGAAGAACAAGGACAGCGTGCTGGATTCGGCGCTGGCCCAGGGCATCGAGCTGCCGTATTCCTGCAAGGGCGGCGTCTGTTCCACCTGCCGGTGCAAAGTCGTGGAAGGCGAGGTCGACATGGATGCCAACTTTGCGCTTGAGGACTACGAGGTTGCCCGCGGCTTCGTGCTGTGTTGCCAGAGCTTTCCGGTGAGCGATAAGTTGCTGATTGATTTCGACCAGGAAACCTGAGGCTTTTGTATGCGGTCCCTTCGGCATGCGGGCCCGCCCGCCAAGAATTTTTCGGCTTCGAGAAAAACGTCTCTATCGCCACCTTGGATTTTGTTTTAAATTTGAACCATATTGACCGAACCCGGTGCCGGGAGCGGTCCTACCAGGAGCAAGCACTGTGTCCATCGATTTTTTCAAGACCCACCAGGATACGCTGGAGCAGGCTGTCGCGGCGGCGGCCTCGCGTGGTTACTGGAGTCCTTTTTCCGAGTCGCCCAGCCCTCGCGCTTATGGCGAAACCGCCAACGATGATGGCCGGGCGGCCTTCGAGGCTTATCACGACCAGGACTTTCCCCTGCGGCAGGAGGGCGAGACTGGCAAGACGGGGGGCGAGGTCTCGCCCTTCGGGTTTCCGCTGGGCATTCGTTATCCACAGTGTTCCGTGCAGTCGCTGATTGCCCGGTCGCAGGCGGCGCTGGACACATGGCGCGAGGCTGGTCCGCGCGCCTGGGTGGGGGTGGCGCTGGAAATTTTGCATCGCCTGAACCGGCGCAGTTTTGAAGTGGCCTATGCCGTGCAGCACACGACTGGGCAGGGCTTCATGATGGCTTTCCAGGCGGGCGGGCCGCATGCGCAGGACCGCGGGCTGGAAGCGGTGGCCTATGCCTGGCAGGAAATGGCCCGCATCCCCGGCCTGGCCGATTGGGAAAAACCGCAGGGCAAGCACGATCCCATCAAGATGCAGAAGCGCTTCACGGTGGTGCCGCGCGGCATCGGCCTGGTCATCGGATGCTCCACCTTCCCCACATGGAATGGCTATCCCGGCCTCTTTGCCAGTCTGGCCACCGGCAACACCCTCATCGTCAAGCCGCATCCGGGGGCTATCCTGCCGCTGGCGATCACTGTGAAGATTGCCCGCGAAGTGCTGGCCGAGGCGGGCTTCGACCCTGATGTCATGCAACTGGCCGCCCATGCGGCGGACGACAACACCGCCCAGGCCTTGGCCCTGGACCCAGCCGTCAGGCTCATCGACTTCACGGGCAGCAGCGCGAATGGCAACTGGCTGGAACAGAATGCCCGCCAGGCCCAGGTCTACACCGAGAAGACGGGGGTCAACCAGGTCATTATCGATTCCGTCGACGACTTCAAGAGCGTGGCCCGCAACCTGGCGTTTTCATTTGCCCTGTATTCCGGCCAGATGTGCACAGCGCCGCAGAACGTGTATGTGCCCCGCGACGGCATCAAGACAGCGGGTGGCCGCATGAGCTTCGACGAGGTGGCGGCCGGCCTGGCCCAGGCAGTGGAAAAGCTGGTGGCCGATCCGGCGCGCGCAGTGGAAATTACCGGGGCCATCCAGAATGACGGCATCGCGCAGCGGCTGGATGAAGCACGCGCGCTGGGCCTGCCCATATTGTGCGACAGCCAGAACCTGGCGCATCCGCAATTTGAAAACGCCAAGGTGCGCACGCCGCTGCTGCTGAAAACCGATGCCGCCAATCCCGCCATTCAGCGCGAGTGGTTTGGTCCCATTGTTTTTGTGGTGGCCACTGATTCCACCGACAGCAGCATCGAGCTGGCCCGACAAACCGTCGTCGATCATGGGGCGCTGTCGCTGTCGGCCTATGCCACCGATGCGGCGGTCGCGGAGCAGGCGCAAAAGGCCGCCGAGCGCGCTGGCGTGTCGTTGTCGCTGAATCTGACTGGCGCTGTGTTTGTGAATCAGACGGCGGCGTTCAGCGACTTTCATGGCACCGGAGCGAACCCGGCCGCCAACGCGGCCTTGTCCGACTCGGCCTATGTCGCCAATCGCTTCCGCGTGGTCCAAACCCGCTGGCACGCCTAATTCATCCCGGAGACATCATGAGCTATGAAAACATAGAGTTTGAGCTGGATGGGGGCGTTGCCCGCATCGTCCTGAACCGCCCCGACAAGTTGAACAGCTTCACCGCCGCCATGCATGCCGAGCTGGCCGATGCGCTGGGCAAGGCAGGCGGCGCGCGCGTGCTGGTGCTGACGGGAAACGGGCGAGGCTTTTGCGCCGGACAGGACCTGTCGGAACGTCAAATGAGCGGCGACGCGATCGACCTGGGCGAGACCATAGACAAGTACTACGCGCCGCTGGTTCGCCGCCTGCGCGCCATGCCCATGCCCGTGGTGGTGGGGGTCAATGGCGTGGCCGCGGGAGCAGGCGCCAACCTCGCGCTGGCGGGCGACATCGTCATTGCAAAGCAAAGCGCCAGCTTCATCCAGCCATTTTGCCGCCTGGGCCTGTTGCCCGATACCGGCGGCACTTATGTGTTGCCGCGGCTGGTCGGCCAAGCCCGGGCCATGGGCCTGGCGTTGCTGGGCGACAAGCTGAGCGCCCAGCAGGCGGAACAGTGGGGCCTGATCTGGGAATGCGTGGCCGACGAGGCCTTTGACGCCCGCCTGGCCGAGCTGGCCAGCCATTTTGCCAGCGCGCCCACCAAGGGGCTGGCCTATACCAAGCGGGCGCTGAATGAAAGCCTGTCCAACAACCTGGACGACCAGCTCGATCTGGAGCGCGACCTGATGCGTGAGTTGGGCGCCAGCGAGGACTACGCCGAGGGTGTTTCGGCTTTTCTGAATAAGCGGCAGCCCGCTTTCAAGGGGAAGTAATGAGCTCTTTGCCAATAAGCGCCAAAGAGGCGCCGGGCAATTTCCCGCCGGATGACCCCCAGGCATTGGCCGAGCTGACGGCCCGGACCATGTATGCCAGCGATCCGGCGTCGCAGGCCTTGGGCGCTCGCGTGGTATCGGTGGGGCCGGGCCGGGCGAGCATGAGCATGACGGTGCGGGGCGACATGTTGAACGGACACAAGACCTGCCATGGCGGCTTTATCTTTGCACTGGCCGACAGTACCTTCGCCTTCGCCTGCAATTCACGCAATGCCGTGACGGTTGCCGCGGGCTGCACGATCGACTATCTGGCGCCTGCATTCGAAGGGGATGTTCTGACGGCGCATGCCGCCGAATATTCGCTGGCTGGCCGTACCGGTATCTATGATGTGCACGTGGTCAATCAGGACGACAGTCGTATCGCGGTTTTCCGCGGCCGCTCGTATCGCGTCAAGGGCCAGGTGGTCGGCGAATAATGCCGCGGTCCATTCGCGCCGACGTATGCCGGCGCGCCCGGAAATCGAATCATTGATTAAAAAAAGCAAAAGGGTAGGAGCCGAAAATGTCTGAAGCCAAACTGTCGAACGCCGGCCGTGACGCTATCGAGCACGCGAGCACGGATGAGCTGCAAAGCCTGCAGCTTGAACGCATGAGGTGGTCGCTCAACCATGCATATCAGAACGTGCCTCATTACAAGAAGGCGTTTGATAAGGCGGGCGTCCATCCCAATGACCTGAAGCAATTGTCCGACATATCGCGTTTTCCGTTTACTGCGAAGCAGGATTTACGCGATAACTATCCCTTCAGGATGTTTGCGGTGCCGCGCGAGCAGATCGTGCGTATTCATGCCTCCAGCGGCACGACGGGCAAGCCTACCGTGGTGGGCTATACGCAGAACGATATCGAAAACTGGGCCAATCTTGTGGCGCGCTCGATTTGGGCGGCCGGAGGGCGCCCGGGCGATATCGCGCATGTGGCCTATGGCTATGGCCTGTTCACCGGCGGGCTGGGGGCGCATTATGGCGCCGAGAAGCTGGGCTGCAGCGTCGTGCCGATGTCGGGCGGACAAACTGAAAAGCAGGTGCAGCTGATTCATGATTTCGAGCCCGGCATCATCATGGTGACGCCTTCATACTTCTGCAACATCATCGATGAAATGGAGCGCCAGGGCATGGACCCGCGCGCAAGTTCTTTGCGTATTGGTATTTTTGGCGCCGAGCCCTGGACGGGGCAGATGCGCCACGATATTGAGCAGCGCGCGGGTATCGATGCGGTCGATATTTATGGCCTGTCGGAGGTCATGGGGCCGGGCGTGGCCATGGAGTGCATCGAGTCCAAGGACGGGCCGGTGGTGTGGGAGGATCATTTTTATCCCGAGATTATCGATCCCGATACGGGCAAGGTGCTGCCCGATGGACAAGAGGGCGAGCTGGTCTTTACGTCGCTGACCAAAGAGGGCATGCCGGTGATCCGCTATCGCACGCGCGACCTGACCCGTTTGCTGCCGCCCACGTCGCGCAGCATGCGTCGCATCGACAAGATCACGGGCCGCAGCGACGATATGCTGATTGTCCGCGGCGTGAATTTGTTTCCGACCCAGGTCGAGGAGGTTGTGTTGAAGGTGCCCGAGCTGGCGGCGCAGTATCAGTTGGTGCTGACGCGCAGCGGCAATCTTGATGAACTGGAGATACTGACCGAGGTGCGTCCCGAGTTCGATCACTTGAGCGTTGCCCAGCGTGACGCGGTGGCGGACAAGCTCAAGCATGCGGTGAAGACTTACATCGGTGTTTCGGCGCGGGTGACGGTGCAGACGGCGGGGCAGGTGGAGCGCACGCTGACGGGCAAGGCCAGGCGGGTGATCGATAAGCGGGCGAAGTAGGTGGCTCTTTTCTCGAAGCCCTTTTGGTTTGCTGACAGTGTATGCATGGTTGCTGTATGGCCCGCATTCTCATTGCTTCAAGACGCCGCGCCTGGCGCTGGATAGAGCGAGGGTTGAGCACGCCGCTGTTCCTGTTGTTTCCAATTCTTAAGAAGGCGGGCGTGGTGGCCGCCGCTCCGGCTTCGCGCGCTGCGGCCCTGGCATTCTGCCAGGGCTTCCTGGTTCAAGCCAGGCAATCGGGGCGGTCGCGGAACTCGCCCGAATGGACAGCCCCCGGCTGTCCAT
>JBATWU010000143.1:0-2980 GCA_049672825.1 Pusillimonas sp. | reverse complement strand
GTTGAGCACGCCACCGTTGCTGGCGGTATCGGAGAGGCAAGGCCACAACTGCTTGAGCGCGACGCTTGTGGACAATCCGGGGGATTGTCCACCGCGCGAGTTTTGTGGCCGCTCCGATACCGCCCGCAACGGCGGGCAATCCCGGCGCAGCCGGGATCGTGCGATCTGAGCGGCATCCAGCGCCAGGCACGGCGTCGGTTAAGAACAGAAACTGAAGCAGCGATCAGGCACGGCGTCGGTTAAGAACACAAGCTGAAACAAGACCCAGGCAGCCCTTCAGCCGACGCCCGTCCAGCCAAGCAAGGCACGGAAACAAGCACGCCGCGCCGACTTACCCTTTGCTCACCCGGCCACGCCGTAAAAAACCAGCCACGCCGTAAAAAGCGATCAGCCCAGGAAACGTTCGATACGGGCCACGGCCTCCTGCAGCCGGTCCAGACCCGTGGCATACGAGAAACGCATAGAGTAAGAAGCATGAGCCGGACCGAAGTCGCGGCCAGGAACCGCGGCAACCCCGGCCTCGTACAGCAAGCGATGTGAAAAATCATCGCTGTTCTGGCTATGCTGACGAATATCCGCATAAATATAAAACGCGCCATCGGGAACGACCGGAACATGCAGGCCCAGCCGCTCGAACTCCGGCAGCAGATAGTCGCGCCTCTGCTTGAACGACAGCCGCCGTTTTTCATAGATAGGCATTACCTCTGGATCGAAACAGGTCAGGGCGGCATGCTGCGCCAGCGACGGCGCGCAAATGGCCAGGCTGGCGGCCAGCTTCTCGATCACCTGCACCATGTGGGGAGGAACGATCATCCAGCCCAGGCGCCAGCCGGTCATGTGAAAATACTTGGAAAAACTGTTGATGACGATGAGACTGTCATCAAGCGTCAGCGCGCTTTGAGGAGCGCCGTCGTAATAAAGACCCAGGTAAATCTCATCCATGATCACAAAGCCATCGCGCTGCCTGACCTCAGCAATCAGGGCTTTGAGGTCTTCGCGTGCAATCGTAGTGCCGGTGGGGTTGCTGGGCGAAGCGATCAGCACGCCGCGCGTGGCCGGCGTCCAATGCTCGCGCACCGTATCGGCGCTGAGCTGAAAACGGTGCTCGGCGGAGCAGGGGATCAGCCGCGGCACACCGCCCGCGCCTGTAATGAAATTTTGATTGGCCGGATACGACGGGTCGGGCATGAGTACTTCGTCGCCCGGATTGATCAAGGCCATGGTGGCCAGCAGCAGGGCGCCCGATGCGCCCGACGTCACAATCACGCGGCCCGGGTCAACGGCCGCGCCGAACTGCTGATGATAGTAGTCGGCAAGCGCAGCGCGCAGCGCCGAAATGCCCGCTGGCGGGGTGTAGCCGCTCAGGCCGGCCTGAGCGGCGCGATGCAGGGTCTCGACAACCTGCGGCGGCGCCGTAAAATCAGGTTCGCCTATTCCCAGGCTGATAATATCCTGGCCCTGCGCATTGAGCGCGCTGGCCTGTTTGAATAATTCCACAGCGTAGAATGGCATCACATGTTCAGTACGCTTGGCTAGGCGGGGCATATGGCAGAAATCTCAGGCAAAAGCAAGATTGTAATCGCTGCGCTGCCCGGGGTGTTTTGGCACGCAACAGTAAGGAACCACCCATGCAATCAACTTCCCGGCGATCATTCCTGACCGGACGGCGCTCGGCCCAGAGCCCGTGGGAAGCCTTTTGCCGGCGTTTGCGCAATGTGGCTGCCGGTACTTTTTACGAGTTCGACCTGCACGACGGCATGGGCAGCGCGCGCCTGGTTCCCAAGCAGGCTTCCGACGTGCATCAGGCTCGCGCCCTGTGCGCCGAATATGGTGTGCTGCTGGCCCTCGACGGGGTGCCGCATGCCGCCCGATTGAACGATCAGCACGTCTTGTGGGTCGAGCCGGGGCGCGATATGAGCTTGTGCCAGAAGCTGGAGCCGGACGGATCGAAATGGTTTGTGCAGCCGGGCTGCCTGTTGGGCGAGCTGGAGGCGGCCGGGCTCAGCCAGTTTGCCGACCTGCCCTGCCATATCACGGTTGCCGCCTGGCTGGCGGATCGCACGCTGTGCGACTGGGATGCCGGCGCCACGGCGCACTCGGGGCTGGTGCACGCCTCGGTGCTGCTGGCCGATGGCACGCTGGCCAGTCTTGGACCCTTTGGCGAGCAGAACAAAAAGCCGCTCGAAGGCGCGCGTCTGCAGCAACTGGTGTCCTCATTGTTTCAATTGGCGGCCGGGGCCGACGCCCAGGCATGCCGCGCAAGCCGTCGTTGGCCGGCGCGCTATCGCCTGGATGCCTTGCTTCCCGAGCCGGGGCAGACGGTGAACCTCGCGCATCTGCTGCTGGGCCATGGCGGCGACCTGGGCTGGGTCGAGTGGCTGGTGCTGGATGAGCAACAGGCGCGCCCGCACGCCGAGCCATCCTATGCTGAACGTTATACCCCCGCGCGCGCGGGACGCGATGAACTGCTTGCACAGTCTGGCGACCTGGACACGGGGGTGAAGGCTTTGTTCGATGGCGCCGAGCGTTTTCCCTACCCTGGGCAGGACCTATAAGCAGGCAGCAGGGGTGGGGGCGGTCTGCTTCTGCTGCGTATCAGTTGTGTTCCAAAGCGCGGCAAGACATATAAAATGAGTTTCTCTTATTCTGCACGGCGAAACAATCATGGAAGAAACGCTTCGTAAAGCTGCTCTGGAATATCACGAGCATGGCCGCCCCGGAAAAATCTCGGTCACGCCAACCAAACAGCTATCCAATCAGCGCGACCTGGCGCTGGCCTACTCGCCTGGCGTGGCGGCCGCCTGCGAAGAAATCGTTTCCGACGCCCAGAATGCGTTCCGCTATACGGGCCGGGGCAACCTGGTAGGTGTGATCACCAACGGGACGGCGGTGCTGGGTCTGGGCAATATCGGTGCGCTGGCGTCCAAGCCGGTCATGGAAGGCAAGGCGGTGCTGTTCAAGAAGTTTGCGGGCATCGACG
>JBATWU010000142.1:0-2090 GCA_049672825.1 Pusillimonas sp. | reverse complement strand
CGGCTACGAGGTCGGCGCCGGCTGGACCCGCACGTCGCAGTCGAACGGCACCGAATATGTCTCGGTCACTCTCTCGGCCCCCGAATTCGGCACCATCTACGCGAACATCGCCAACGCGCCCGGCGATGACTCGATGAAGAAGGTGCTTATCTGGAACCCGCCGAGCTGACGGATCGATCAGGCCCCGCCTTCGGGCGGGGCCTTTTTCGCCGCTTTCTTGTCGGGCAAGACCTCGTGGAAACCATCGTTCATCCAGCCTTCGCGCTCGCCGATGTGCTTGTCCCAGAAACCGCGCATCGCCTCGAGCCTCTTCTCGGCAAGAAAGGGCTCGGTGAGATGCTCGAACATATTATGCTGCGGTATGGGGACCGGCGACGCGCGCGATAGGCCAAACAGCACCACGGAAAGCGTCTGGAACACTGCGAACAGCAGATAATGGGCCCGGTCGAGATCGTGGATGGTGAGACCCGACCGAAGCCCGGCCGCCTGCGAGCGCGAAAAGGCATCGGCCGCATGGGCTATGCTCTTGTTGCGCAGCGCCTTGATCTCGGGAAGTGGCGTGCTTGCCAGCAGCTCGTCAAGCCGGTCGAAAAAGGCCTCGCCAATCAGGTCGCCGCGCGCCCGGTCTTCGGGGGCGACACCCGATAACTGGTCAAACAGCTCATGTTCCATACGCGCCTGGTCGAACCCTTCGGGTCCCGACAGGCTGAGGTTTACGCGCCGCGCCTTGTTTGGATTGGCGGCCATTTCGGCGGCAAGCCGCTCCAGCTCCGCCGCCTGCAACGCTTCATAATCATAAGGCAGCGCGTCGCGGCACACGAAATTCTCGCGCGTGATGAGCTCGCGCGCCGCGCGAATCTCGTCGACGATCCGTGGGAGTGAGATCACGGCCTTCTTCGGCTGGTTCGCCGGCGGTTTCTCGAGCAGCCGGGTGATGGCGATGACCTGTCCGGCAAGATAGCCGCGGTCGAGCATCATGGCGATCAGTGGCGCGGTCGAGCCGCGGGTGCCGTCGTCATCAGCGAATTGCCGCGCCTCGTTCGCCGTGCGCCAGGCTATGTCGAACCACATCATGTCGGCGAACTGCCCGGCAAGCGATGCATCGGGATCGCGCTCGAACAGCTCGGACCAATGCTGGAGCTTATCGCGAAACGCCTCGAGCGAGGCCTTGTCGCTGACGTCGCAGGCGTCGATCGGATAGTGGAAGATGGATGGATGCTGGCGTTCCGGCACCGCCGGAGCAGCCTTGGCGCTCGGCGCTGCCGCCTTGTCGTCGCTACCCGCGACGCCTTGCGGCTCCGTCACGATCGTCTTTCCTGCATCGCCGAGCGGAAGCGGATGGCGAAATTATGCGGTCTGCGTTCAGCCAAGATCGAGTCCCTGTCTTTGGCGTGTGCCTGTGGATGAGCTTATGTAACGATTGTTTCGTGCGCCGAGGAGGGCGACGAGCAGACGCGACACAAGGCCGGACATCTCGAGCGTGAGGTTCGGTCCCCCGCCGACGCCGTGCAGCGCAAAGCCGAGCGGTTCGCCCATATAGAGGGCTTCATGCACCGTCGGATTGCGCATCCCGGCAACTTGCGCACCGCCACCGCCCGCGGGGTCGGCCCATGCGGGAACCGGCATTCCGAGCCAGTCGCACATCCACGCGATGCGCTGGGAATGCGTGAGGTTCTTGGGAGGCGGGTTTATGGACTTTGCGAGGGCAAAGCAGGCATCGAGCGCCGTGTAGAGCAGCGTGAACCGCTCGAACTGAAGATGTTGCGGATTCTGGCTCATGAAGAGGGCGTGTACTGCGGCCACCCAGATGCGCGCTCGCTCCGGAACTGCGCGATTATCGATCCAGAAGGCTTCGGCGAGTTCGATCGACTTCGGCAGGCTGCCGCCCATCAGCACGAAGTCGACGAGAACCCCGGGCTCGATCGGTGTCGAATCGAGAAAGCCGGCCTCGGTAATCGTGAAGCGCATGCCGCTGAAAAAGGACAGGCTCCAGACATGGAAGTCGACCTGATCAATCTCCGACGCCGTCGCATGGACGATGGCGTGCGTCTTCGGCAGGCCGAAGATGCGCGCGGGATAGGGCCGAACAC
>JBATWU010000141.1:0-25712 GCA_049672825.1 Pusillimonas sp. | reverse complement strand
GAGCGCGACGATTGCGGACAATCCGGGGGATTGTCCGCCGCGCGAGTTCTGCGGACGCCCCGATTGGGTTGAAGAAAACGGGCAGCCCAGGCAGAGCCTGGGCCGTAGCGCGCGAAGCCGGAACAGCTCCCGCCACACCCGACTTTCTCAAGAACGAAGCCTAGTCCGAGCGCCAATCAATCCGCCCTGTTCAAGAACAAACAGCGCCACCGCACATCCGGCTATCGTCAAAGACGAAAAAGCTTGCGCCGCCGCTAGCATGCCGCTGGACTGACTCGGCACCAAGCAAGCAAACAGCCTGCTAGCGTTGCAGCAAATGCTTGGCAATGATCAATTGCTGGATCTGGCTGGTGCCTTCGTAAAGCCGCAGCAGGCGGACGTCGCGGTAAAAGCGCTCGGCTTTGTATTCACTGACATAGCCCGAACCGCCATGAATTTGCACGGCCCGGTCGGCCACCCGGCCAACCATTTCCGTGCAGAAAAGCTTGACGCATGAAGCGGCCATGCTCAGTTCCGGATTGCGCTGGCCTGCCGGGTTGGCGTCATACATGCGCGCGCAGTCGCGCATCATGGACAGCCCCGCATACAGTTCCGCCTGACTATCGGCCAGCATGGCCTGTATAAGCTGGAACTGGGCGATGGGCTGGCCGAACTGTTTGCGCTGCTTGGCGTAGTCGACGGCATCGTGGATCAGCCGGTCGGCCATGCCGCAGGCCAGTGCGGAAATATGCAGGCGGCCGCGGTCCAGCACTTTCATGGCGGTACGGAATCCCTTTCCGGGTGTGCCGCCGATGATATTTGCCGCGTCGACCCTGACATCCTCCAGCACGACGTCGCAAGTCTTGGTGCCGCGCTGCCCCATTTTTTTATCAGGCTTGCCCAGGGATATGCCCGGCGAATCGGCGGGGACGATGAAGGCGGTGATGCCGTCCGCGCCCGGTCCTCCGGTACGGGCCATCAGCGTGAAGGCGTTGGCGCGGGTCGCGTTGGTAATGAAACGCTTGGTTCCGTTAAGGATGTAATGCCCGTCTTGCGCTACTGCCCGGGTTTGCAGCGATCCCGCGTCGGAGCCCGCGCCCGGCTCGGTCAGCGCAAAAGAGATAATGACCTCGCCCGAGGCAATGCGGGGCAGCCAATCCTGTTTTTGCGCCTCGGTGCCATCCATCAGTATGCCTTGCGAGCCAATGCCGACATTCGTGCCGAACACCGAGCGAAAGGCAAACGCGGTATGGCCCAGGTCGTAGACGACATCGCACTCCTGGGCCATCGACAGATCAAAGCCGCCATATGCTTCCGGTATGGAAATGCCGAAAAGTCCGATCTCTTTCATTTCGGCCACAATATCGGCCGGAACGTCGTCGGTTTCCTCCAGGGTGTCTTCAGCAGGTTTGAGCCGCTGTTCAATGAATCGCTGCACGGTCGAGCGCAGGACCGAGAAGGTTTCGTCATCGAGTGCCATGATCTTGTTCACTGGAATAGGTTGAAAGTACGACGATATGATACCGCCCAGGCTGTCTGGCCGCCGTGTCCGGCTGCCGGATGTCCGCAAGGCGGTCACTCCCGTTCCCGATCAAGAGTGAGCGCGATGGCGAACCGCAGGCGTTGCTGGCCTATGACAAGCGAAGCCGGCAAAGTGCACGCTTGATCGGGAACGGGAATCAGTCGGCCAATGCCTTGTCGAGCTTGATGGGGAATCGCGGGAGCGGGCGGCTGGTGGCGGCGTCCGGAATGATGTCGGCCAGCGTGTAGCCGTCGAGGTGCTGCAGGAACTGCTGCAGGGCGCCTTCGATGATTGCGGTCAGGCCGCATTGACCGCTTAGCGTGCAGGCATTGTTGGACACAAAACACTCGACCAGCGCCAAGTCGTTTTCAGTATCGCGCACCACCGCGCCCAGGTTGATTTCACCCGGCGGGCGCGCCAGCCGCATGCCGCCGTTCTTGCCGCGTATGGTTTCCAGCCAGCCGCGCTGCGCCAGCCGGTGCGTGATTTTCATGAGGTGGGGTTCGGATATGCCGTAGGCCTGGGCGACTTCGGCAATGGTGCACAGGCGATCGGGATGCCGGCCCACGTACATCAGCAGGCGCATCGCATAATCGGTCATGGTGGTCAGTCGCATGGTGGTGCTAGTGTCCTTGCGAAGCGCGAGGGCGTACAAGAATAGGAATGAAACGCCACAGATACAGCGCCATCGCAGCCATCCAGCACAGGGCGCTGGCCTGCAGCAGCCACAGCCCGGCGCTGCTGGGCCACAGCGCTGCCAGCCTGAGCGCGACGGCCAGCAGCATCAGGTAATAGCTGAGCAGCATGCTGCGGTCCAGTTGCAGGGGGCGGCCCAAGTGGCCCAGGGCGGTGCGCGTGACCATGCCTATGATCAGGACGGCAAAGCCGCCCATGCCAATGATATGTACGTGCACGGCCGCTCGCGCCAGGATGCCCTGGGCCAGCCCGCTGGCATGCCAGGCGGCGAACAACAGGCCCACGCCCATTGCGATATAGCCCAGATACAGAATCCACAGCATGGGTTTGTGCAATACCGCCAGCGGTTTCCAGCGCAGGGTCTGGTACAGGCTGATGAGGCCGACAGCGGCCAGCGCCACGGCCATGAGCGGCCCTTGGCCAGCGATGCCCAGAACAATGGCCAGTGTTCCGATGACCATTTGTACGTGGCCGCTGCGCACTTGCATGGGAATTTCCAGCCCCGGCACCATGCGCATCGAAAAGAAGGGAATGACGCGCCGCGCGATCAGCAGGGCGATGACGGCCATGCAGATCAGGCCCAGGTCAAAGCGCTGCATCAGCAGCAGGTAGTCGCCGCTGAGCGCGGCGCGCAAATACAGGGCGTCGGCCGCGCCCAACCCCAGCACGAGCAGGGGCAGACCGTAGTTGCGGCGGCTTTTTCCTTTGATCATGACTCGCATCAGGCAGGCGGCGCTGACGCCAAAAAAGGCCAGCTCGCTGGCGCAGGCCACCTGGGTGGCCGTATCGCCGCCGATCAGGAAGCCCGCGCGCGCAACCACCCAAAGCAGGCATACCAGCCCCAGCGCCGTGCCCTTTAAAGGATTGAAGCCCGTCCAGGTGGCGCTGGCCGTAAGCAGGAAGCCGACGGCGATGGTGGCAATAAAGCCCCACAGCATTTCGTGCGCATGCCAGGCCAGCCCCAGCAGCGGAGAATGGAGCCAATGAGGCGCGAAAATCCAGATGGCGATCGAGATCAGCGCCCAGCCGCAGCCGGCAATATACAAAGGCCTGAACCCCAGGCTAAGAAAAGCCCGCATGTCGGGTTGGCTGGAGGGTGCCCGCGCGGGCGGGCGGGCTTGCAGCGCTTCAGCCATTGCTGATCTCCGTGGGAAGGCGGTTGGGCTGGTTGTTGAGCTGATAGCCGTACCAAAGGCTGCGGGCGATGCGCTGCGCGAACTCTTCGGCGCGTTCGGCGAAGACCCGGTTGGGCAATTCCTGGGCAGTCTGGTGAAACAGGCTCAGCCATTGGGTGAACATGTCGGCCTGCAGCCCCGGCAGGGCCACGTGCTTGGGCATGGGCGTGCCGCTGTACGAGCCTGTGCCCAGCAGCAGGGACGACCAGAATTGCACCATGATGCGCAGATGCTTGTCCCAGTCGTGGATGTGGTTGTTGAAAATGGGGCCCAGCAGGGCGTCTGCGCGCACGCGGTCGTAAAAACCATAGACCAGAGTGGCAATTTCTTCTTCGGTACAGAGTTCGGTTCGAGCCATGGGGAGTCCGGCAAGGAAGGATAAAAACCAGCCGGGCGTCAGCCAAGAATTCAGCGCCCGCGGCTTAAAGATTTATTTAATAGTAATCTTATAAAAAAACGGGTTTCCCGTCAATGCGGGCAGACGGCGGGCGCCAGCGGCCCTCCCTGCTTCAATAGGCGAATATTGGCCCCTCAGGGCATGGAGGGGGTCCAGTCGGCGGGCGGCGTTGAGCTGCCCGGCCCCAGGGCGCGCTGCATGAAAACAACATCTATCCACTGATTGAACTTGAAGCCGGTGGCGGATTGCGTACCGGCGTGGGTGAAGCCCAGGCTGCGGTGCAGTCCAATGGAGGCCAGGTTGCTGTTGCCGGCGATGACCGCGATCATCTGGCGCCAGGGCCCTTGTTCGCAGCGTTCGATGAGTGCCGCAAGCAGCGCTTTGCCGAGCCCGTGGCCGTACTGGCCTTCGGCCAGGTAAATAGAGTTTTCCAGTGTGTACCGATAGGCGACGCGTGGGCGGTAAGGCGCCGCGTAGCAGTACCCGGCCACCTGGCCATGGGTCTGGGCAAGCAGGTAGGGCATGCCGAGCGCCACGATGCGGGCGTGGCGTTCCCGCATTTCCTCGACAGTTGGGGGGACTTCTTCGAAAGTGGCCGTACCCTGCAGGACATGCTGCGCGTAAATGGCCTGGACCGCCGCCATGTCGTCGGGCGTGGCGTCGCGTATTATGATGCTGTCGCCACCAGCGGCCGGGCCGGGGGCTTGCGCGCGAAGGGCGCTGGTCATACTATTTCCTCGGGCAAAAAGCAGAGTCAAATTGTTCTGGCGCGCTGTTTGGCTGATTCGAATTTGAATATGCGAGCCAAGCAAACAGCACGTTAGTAATATACATCAGGAGGTCACCATGTCTGTTCCCATCAATGCGCTCACCGATACCTTCGCCGTGGCGCCGCAATTGTCCGCCGACGACATGCAGGCTGTTGCGGACGCCGGCTTTAAAAGTGTCATTATCAATCGTCCCGATCTCGAGGGCGGGCCCGATCAGCCCATGTCGACCGAAGTCATGGCGGCCGCCCGGGTAGCGGGGCTCGAGGTCGTGTACCAGCCCGTCGTCAGCGGGGCCATGACATCCGAAGACGTTCTCCAGTTTGCGCAAGCCCTGGAATCGCTCCCCACGCCTGTGCTGGCCTATTGCCGCACAGGCACCCGGTGCATGCATTTGTTCCAGGCAGCCAGCGCCCTGTGATTCCCTTGCCATGCCAAGCGTGCACTTTGCCGGCTGTCCTCGCCTTGCATCAGTAAGGCCTGCGCTCGGCCTTAGCGTTCATGCGTGGCCTGGAAAGGAAATGATTACTTTTGATGTCGATCAAACAACCGTGTATATACCAGCTATATTTTCCTTGCCGTAGCGGTTAAGCTTGGCTCATCCGATAACCCATGGGGGCTGTTGTCATGTTCAAGAAAATACTTATTCCAACTGATGGCTCGGCATTGTCGGCGCAGGCGGCCAACAAGGGCGTATGCTTCGCCCGCGAAACCGGCGCCGAAGTCGTTGCGCTTTATGTAACCCAGCCCTTTGCGGCCACAGTGGGGTTCGATGGCATGGCGGCGGCGTACGCCATTACCGACGAAGACTACGATAAAACCGCGCAGCAGCAGGCTCAAAAATACCTGAAAGCCGTGCTCGACCGGGCGGAAACCGCCGGTGTCAAGGCTACCGGCAAGGCTGTCTCGAACTTCAATGTCGCCGACGGCCTGGTACAGGCAGCCGAAGAAGAAGGCTGCGATCTGATCTTCATCGGTAGCCACGGCCGCAGCGGCCTCTCGCGCTTGCTGCTGGGCAGCGTCACCATCAAGGTGCTCAGCCTGGCCAAGACGGCTGTGCTGGTATACAGGGTCAAAGAAAGCAACGACTAGCACAGGCCACGCACAAACCAAAAAAGCGCCATTCCCGGCGGCAACCAAGCCGCCGGGAATGGCGCTGCTGTTTATTTGAACAGCGCGCTTGCCTTCAGCAGGGTTTCCCACACCCCGATTCCCAGGGGTATTCCTACATATAGCCAGAAAAGAATCACCACAATGGGCGAAGGGGTCGAGCGCACGGGCGCGGTGGCGGTGGTTTGTTCCATATTGGCTCCTTGATTATTTGGTGGCCATGGCGGGCGACATCAGGTTGTTCTGCTGCTCGGTGCTCATGTGATGGTGCGCGGCAACCGGCCGCACAAGCATGTTGCAGATGAAGCCCACGACCAGCAGGCCTGACATCAAGAACATGGTGGCGGTGTAGGACTGCGCCGCGGGCACGCCATGATCAACCTGATATTGGCGTATGTAATTGACCAGCGCGGGGCCGAAGATGCCCGCCGCCGCCCAGGCCGTCAGCAGGCGGCCATGTATGCCGCCGACATAGCGGGTGCCGAACAGATCGGCCAGATAGGCCGGAACCGTCGAGAAGCTGCCGCCGTACATCGAAATGATGATGCAGTAGAACAGCACGAACAGTGCCACGTTGCCCGCGGACCCCATGCCCGGTACCAGGAAGTACAGCGCGGTGCCCAGTACAAAGAAGATGGAATAGGTGTTCTTGCGGCCGACGTAGTCGGACACCGATGACCAGAAAAAGCGGCCCAGCATATTGGCCAGCGACATCACCCCTACGAAGCCCGCGGCCGCGGCGGGGGTAATGGCGCCCTTGAAGCTTTCCTGGATCATGACCGATGCCTGGCCGAGCACGCCGATACCCGCCGTGACATTAAGGCACAATGCCCACCACAGCAGCCAGAACTGAGGAGTCTTCAAGGCCTGGTCGATATGCACGTGATTGCGTGAAATCATGGCGCTCTGGTTGGCGGGAGGCGTCCAGCCCTCGGGTTTCCAGTCGGCGGCCGGGATGCGTATGGCAAACGCCCCTATCATCATCGAGCAGAAATACAGGGCGCCCATGACGACAAACGTTTGCACCACGCCCACGGATGTGGGTGTGCTGAAGTAGTTCATCAGGGCGACCGACATGGGCGAGGCGATGAACGCGCCGCCGCCAAAGCCCATGATGGCCATTCCGGTGGCCATGCCGCGCTTGTCGGGAAACCATTTGATCAGGGTCGAGACGGGCGACACATAGCCTATGCCCAGGCCCACACCCCCCAGTACACCATACCCCAGGTATACCAGCCATATCTGATGCAGGGCGATGCCTGCCGCCGCAACCATGAAACCCCCGCCGAAGCAGCAGGCGGCGGCGAACATGGCTTTGCGAGGCCCCACTTCTTCCAGCCATTTTCCGGCGAAGGCGGCCGAAAGGCCCAGGAAAAAGATGGCCAGACTGAAGATCCACCCCAGCGTGGGAAGGTCCCAGTCAGCCGCGGTGGATTCCGTAATGCCCAGCAGGCGTGTCATGGGGTTGTTGAATACGGAGAATGCATAGGCCTGCCCGATGCACAGGTGAACAGCGAGTGCGGCGGGTGGAATCATCCAGCGGTTGAAACCCGGTGGAGCGGTGATGCGTTCCTTGCTGAAGAAACCGTTGTCTTTTGAAGCTGTGCTCATGTTGTCTCCTTGTGGCTGCTTTGTCGCGGCCTGCAATACTGATGTGCAGAAGCAAGAAAAAATACTCCCCTGCAACGACCGGAAATCGTTGTGTGGACGGTGCTGCGTGGCGAGGGGGAATGGTCAGGGGGTGGGCAATGTCTTGGGAGTCAGTTGCTCCTTATTTTGCGTGATGGCTTGCAGGCTGATATCGCTCAGGGCGATGTTGCCCGCTTGCCCATCGGGCTGCTCTTCCAGAAAGCTCAGCATGGCGATACGCATGCGGGGCTCCCAGAATTTCTGGATATGGTTGGCGATGCCGGCCAGGCCTTCTTCGCGGTCGGGCAGGGCCTCGAAAAAAGCGCCAATGCGATTGGCCAGTTTGATCAGGTGTTCTATGTTGTTCAAGAAGCGCTCCCGCTGTTTCGTAGGAATTCGTGGTGGCTGTATACGGTGAACAGACTGCCGCGGGCGAAGCCCGCCAGCAAGAGGTTCAGCTCCGTGGCCAGGTCGACGGCATAGGATGTGGGGGCCGACACCGCCACCAGGGCCGAAATGCCCGCCGCGGCCGTTTTTTGCACCATCTCGAAGCTGGCACGGCTGGAAATGACGGCGATGCCGTCCTGGCCGGTGCCGGACAGTTGCGGCGACTGGCGCAGGCGGTGGCCGATTAGCTTGTCCAGTGCGTTGTGCCTTCCGACGTCTTCGCGTACATATTCGACGGTGCCCGTGCTGTTTGCCCAGCCGGCCGCATGCGTGGCGCCCGTGGTTTGATGCAGCGCCTGCATGGAGCGCAACTGCTCAACCGCGCTTGAAATGGCCTGGGCCGAAAAATGGCCCGGCCGAGGTGGCAGGGGGGCGAGCTCCCGCTGTACTTCGTCCAGGCTTTCTATGCCGCACAGTCCGCAGCCGGTGCGGCCGGCCAGATTGCGCCGGCGCAGCTTGAGTTCGTTCAGGCAGGCGCTGGCGATGGTGGCCTGGATGACGAGGCCTTGGGGGCGTTTGACGATCTCCAGGCCGTAGATGTCGCGGGCCGAGCGAATGATGCCTTCGGTGTAGGAGAAGCCGTAGGCAAAATCTTCCAGGTCGGCGGGCGTCAGCAGCAGGGTGGCATGGCTGATGCCATTGAATTCCAGCGCCACCGGCACTTCCTGCGCGATGTTGTCGTCTTCGGCGTGGCCGTTGCCCAGGGCATCGGAGCGCCATACGGTGTATGGCCTGTGGCCGGTGGACGGATCGACGGCGCCACGGCCAGCCGGTGCCGGCCCAGCGCCGGCGGCCGCCTGGCGCAGGCTGCTGTTGGTGTCGGGCTGGCTGGCTGTTTTCATGACGATTGGAAGACCTATTCTGCGGGTGTCAATGCCCGTGTCGAGGCCGTGACGGGTTCAGGAGCCTTGGGCGCGACAGGCTTGGCCGGCTCCTCGGACGGCTTGAGTTCGCCGGCGCCTTGCTTGCGCTGTTCCAGCAGTTCCATCTGAATATCGCTGAAGCGCGACCACCTGGCCTGCCACTGCGATGGCTCGGTCACCAGCCTGGCTTGTACCGCCGTTACCTTGTATTCGGGGCAGTCGGTGGCCCAGTCGGTGCTGTCGGTGGTGACCACGTTGGCGCCCGACTCGGGGAAGTGGAAGGTGGTGTACAGCACACCGGGCTGCACCTTGGTGGTGACGTCGGCGCGCAATACGGTTTCGCCGGAACGGCTTTGTATGGCCACCATGTCGCCGCTGCGGATACCTCGGTCCTCGGCGTCCTGCGGGTGTATTTCAAGCAGATCTTCGTCATGCCACATGACGTTGGGGGTGCGCCGCGTCTGGGCGCCGACGTTGTACTGCGAAAGTATGCGGCCGGTGGTAAGCAGCAGGGGAAAGCGGCGCGTGCTGCGCTCGTCGCTGGGCACGTATTTGGTGATCATGAACTTGCCCTTGCCGCGCACGAATTCATCGACGTGCATGGTGGGGGTGCCATCGGGTGCGGCGGCGTTGCATGGCCACTGCACGCTGCCGCCGAGTTCGTCGATTTTCTTGAATGACACGCCTTCGAAGGTGGGGGTGAGACGCGCGATTTCGTCCATGATCTCGCTGGGGTGGCTGTAGTTCATGGGGTAGCCCAGGGCGTTGGACAGCGCGCAGGTGGCTTCCCAGTCGGCCATGCCGCCCTTGGGCTCCATGACTTTGCGTACGCGCGACACGCGCCGCTCGGCGTTGGTGAAGGTGCCGTCTTTTTCAAGAAAGGATGAGCCTGGCAGGAATACATGCGCATATTTGGCCGTTTCGTTCAGGAAGATGTCCTGCACGATGATGCATTCCATGGAGGCCAGCGCAGCGGCAACGTGCTGCGTGTCGGGGTCGGACTGGACAATGTCCTCGCCCTGGCAGTACAAGGCCTTGAACGAGCCGCCTATGGCCGCGTCGAACATGTTGGGAATGCGCAGTCCCGGTTCCGGTTGCAGCGTCACTCCCCATTCCTTTTCGAACTGGCCTCGCACCACGTCGTCGGAAATATGGCGATAGCCGGGCAGTTCGTGGGGGAAGGAGCCCATGTCGCAGGAGCCCTGCACGTTGTTCTGGCCGCGCAAAGGGTTGACGCCCACGCCCTCGCGGCCCAGGTTGCCGGTGGCCATGGCCAGATTGGCGATGGCCATGACGGTGGTGGAACCCTGGCTGTGCTCGGTGACGCCAAGACCGTAGTAAATGGCGCCGTTGCCATGCGTGGCATACAGGCGGGCGGCTCCGCGCAGGTCGGCCGCGGGGACGCCGGTCTCGGCTTCCATCGCCTCGGGCGAGTTTTCGGGCAGGGAAACGAAATCACGCCATTGCTGGAACGCCAGCTGTTCGCAACGCTCGGCGACATAGGCTTCGTCTATCAGGCCTTCTGTCGCGATGACGTGGGCCATGGATGTCAGCACGGCGGTATTGGTGCCCGGGCGCACAGGCAGATGGTAGTCGGCCTTGATATGCGGCGAGTCGACCAGCTCGATCTGGCGCGGGTCGATGACGATGAGCTTGGCGCCTTCGCGCAGACGGCGTTTCAGGCGCGACGCGAATACGGGATGGGCCGCGCTGGGGTTGGCTCCCATGACAATGGCTACGTCGGTGAACATGACCGAGTCGAAGGTTTGCGTGCCGGCCGATTCGCCTATGGTGGTCTTGAGGCCGTAGCCGGTGGGCGAGTGGCACACACGGGCGCAGGTATCGACGTTGTTGGTGCCGAAGGCCGCGCGCACCAGTTTCTGGACCAGATAGGTTTCTTCGTTGGTGCAGCGCGAAGAAGTCAGGCCGCCGACCGAGTTCCGTCCGTACTTGGCCTGGATGCGCTTGATTTCCGATGCGGCGTAGCTCAGGGCTTCCTCCCAACTGACTTCGCGCCATGGGTCGGCGATGCTGCTGCGTATCATGGGCTTGAGCATGCGGTCTTCGTGGGTGGCGTAGCCCCAGGCGAAACGCCCCTTGACACAGGAATGGCCGCGATTGGCCTGGCCGTCTTTCCAGGGCACCATGCGCACGACTTCCTGGCCTTTCATCTCGGCCTTGAAAGCGCAGCCCACGCCGCAATAGGCGCAGGTGGTGATAATGGAATGTTCGGCCTGGCCCATCTCGATGACGGATTTCTCCATGAGCGTGGACGTGGGGCAGGCCTGTACGCAGGCACCGCAGGAAACGCATTCGCTGCCCAGGAAGGTGTCGTGCTGCCCGGCCGTGACGCGTGAATCGAAGCCCCGTCCGGTGATGGTGAGCGCGAAGGTGCCCTGAACCTCGTCGCAGGCGCGCACGCAGCGGCTGCACACAATGCATTTGCTGGGGTCGTAGCTAAAGTAGGGATTGGACTCGTCGGCCGTGTCGTTCAGGTGGTTGGCGCCGTCGAAGCCGTAGCGGACATTGCGCAGGCCCACCACGCCTGCCATGTCCTGCAGCTCGCAATCGCCGTTGGCCGGGCAGGTCAGGCAGTCGAGCGGATGGTCGGAAATGTACAGCTCCATGACATTGCGGCGCAGTTCATGCAGTTTGGGCGTTTCAGTCCAGATGACCATGCCGGCCTCGACCGGCGTGGTGCATGAGGCCGGATAGCCGCGCCGGCCTTCGATTTGCACCAGGCACAGGCGGCAGGATCCGAAAGCTTCCAGGTTGTCGGAGGCGCACAGCTTGGGAATGTTGATACCTGCTTCGGCTGCGGCGCGCATGACCGAGGTGCCCGCGGGAACCGTCATCTCGGTGCCGTCGATGGTGACGGCGACGGTTTCGGTGCTGGTCGATGCGGGGGTGCCGAAATCGCGTTCGCGTGTAACGATGGTTTCTAGCATGGTGGGCTCCGTCAGGCGACTTGCGCGCTTGTTGTTTGTGGGGAGGGCAGGCCGAAGTCTTCGGGGAAGTGCTCGAGCGCGGACAGCACCGGATAGGGTGTCATGCCGCCCAGCGCGCAAAGCGAGCCGGCCAGCATGGTGTCGCACAGCTCGCGCAGCAGGACCACCTGGGCTTCGCGCTGCTCGTTGTGGCGGATTTTGCTGATGACTTCGGTGCCGCGCACGGCACCGATGCGACAGGGAGTGCATTTGCCGCAGGATTCGACGGCGCAGAACTCCATGGCATATTCAGCCAGGGCCGACATATCGGCGGTGTCATCGAAGGCAACCAGCCCGCCGTGTCCGACCATGGCCTTGACGGCGGCGTAGGCTTCGTAGTCGATGGGGACATCCCATTGCGACTCGGGCAGGTAGGCGCCCAGCGGGCCGCCCACCTGCACCGCGCGCAGCGGCTTGCCGCTGGCGCTGCCGCCGCCGAAGTCGTACAGGAGCTCGCGCAGCGTCAGGCCAAAGGCTTTTTCGACCAGGCCGCCCTGCTTTAGGTTGCCGGCCAGCTGGAAGGGCAGGGTGCCGGTGGACCGGCCCATGCCGTAGTCGCGATAGAAGGCGGCGCCGCGTGCCAGAATGATGGGCACCGAAGCCAGCGAGATCACGTTGTTGATGACCGTGGGCTTGCCGAACAGGCCTTTTATGGCCGGAAGCGGCGGCTTGGCGCGCACCAGCCCGCGCTTGCCTTCCAGGCTTTCCAGCAGCGAGGTTTCTTCACCGCAAATATAGGCGCCGGCGGCGGTACGGACTTCAAGGTCGAAGGCGTGGCCGCTGTTGCGGATATTGGGACCCAGCCAGCCGGCCTCGCGGGCATGGCCGATGGCCGCTTCAAGCGCCGCGATGGCGTACGGGTATTCGGAGCGCACGTAAATGTAGCCGTAGGTGGCTTGCACGGCCAGGCCGGCGATGGCCATGCCTTCGATGAGCGCGTAGGGGTCGCCTTCCATCAGCATGCGGTCGGAGAAGGTGCCTGAATCGCCTTCGTCGGCGTTGCAGACGATGTATTTCTGGTCGGCCTGCGTGGCCAGCACGGTCTTCCATTTGATGCCGGTGGGAAAGGCGGCGCCGCCCCGCCCGCGCAGGCCGGACTCGACAAGCTGGTCGACAATGGCGGCGGGCGCCATGGCCAGCGCTTTTTCCAGGCCCTTGAAGCCTTCGTGGGCCTGATAGTCGTCGAGGCAAAGCGGGTCGGTGATGCCGACCCGGGCGAAGGTCAGCCGCTCTTGTTGTTTCAGGTAGGGAATGTCGTCGGTCAGGCCGTGCGCCAATGCGTGGGGCTTGCCTTCGAGCCAGCCCGCGTCGAACAGCCCTGCAACGTCGGCCGCTTCGACCGGACCATAGGCCGCGCGGCCGGCTGGCGTTTGCACCTCGACCAGGGTTTCCAGCCACAACAGGCCGCGCGAGCCGTTGCGCACGAGCTGAATGGCGAGCCCACGACGCTCGGCCTCGCGGGCAATGGCTTGCGCAACAGCTTCGGCGCCCACCGCGATGGCGGCGCTGTCTTTGGGAACAAAGATCTTGATGGGCGTGCTCATGCAATGCCCCCTTCTGCCTGAAGCAGGCGATCGAGTTTTTCGGGCGTCATGCGGGCATGCGGCTGCCCATTGACCATGACGGCCGGCGATTGGGCGCAGAGGCCCAGGCAATAAACCGGTTCCAGCGTTACGGCGCCATTGGCGGTGGTGCCGTGGAAGTCGCAGCCCAGGCGTTGACGGGCATGTTCGGCCAGGGCATTGCCGCCCATGGCCTGACAGGACTCGGCCCGGCAGACTTCGAGCACGACGGCGCCGGCGGGTTTCTCGCGGAAATGCGGGTAGAAGCTGATGACGCCCTGGATTTCGGCGCGTGATCGTTGCAGTGCGCCAGCCAGCACGGGAACCGCCGCCGCGGGTATACAGCCCAGCACATGCTGAACGGCGTGCAGTATGGGCAACAGGCTGCCGGGCTGGCCTTCGTATCGCAGAAGCGCCTGGCGGGCGACTTGTTGCACGGTCTCTTCGGACGGACTGAATTCGCTTGAATCTGGTGGCGTATGCATAACGCTTTCCTTCCTTGAAGGTGGTCTAGTTATTTTGTTGGAGTTGTCTCTAATATGCTTTATTTTGCATATATGTTCTTGTTGGATTTAGGGTAATCTACTCGCGATATAGCAATCGATCAATAGGAAAAAATTGACATATAACGAATTTCCCACATTTCATTAATAGGAAATTAAAAACATATTAAAGCCGCGTACATAGCGGCTCGAGGTGACAAATGACGTATAAATTCAAGGCGCGATTAAGCTCGGAATGGGTGCTCGAAAAG
The DNA here is from genome assembly GCA_049672825.1 of Pusillimonas sp. Classification (GTDB taxonomy): domain Bacteria; phylum Pseudomonadota; class Gammaproteobacteria; order Burkholderiales; family Burkholderiaceae_B; genus Pusillimonas_C; species Pusillimonas_C harenae_A. The sequence continues at coordinate 11,824 of JBATWU010000141.1, read as the reverse complement.
CCCTCGGGCACACTTTTATCCTTAAGCGAAGTGCTGCGATTGTTGGCGGCCGTGGATGCCACCGGGCATATCGCCGGCGCCTGTAAGGCCTGTGGTTTGTCGTACCGGCATGCCTGGGGCATTTTGCGCAACGCCGAAAAAGAGTTCGAAGCCCCTCTCATCGAAACCTCGCGGCGGCAGGGTTCCAAGCTCACCACTTTCGGACAGCATCTGATATGGGCCAATCGGCGGCTCGATGCGCGCCTGATGCCGACGCTGGAAAGCATGGCGTCGGAACTGCAGGAAGAGCTGGAACGCCTGTATCCGGAAAGCCCGCAGCGCCTGCGCCTGCACGCCAGCCATGGGTTTGCGGTCGAAGGCCTGATGCAACTGGCCAATGGCATGGATATGTCGCCGCTGGAATTGCGCTACCGGACTGCCATCGAAGCGCTGGCTTCGCTTGATCGCGCCGAGTGCGATCTGGCCGGCTTCCAGGTGCCGTCGGGTGAGTTCGAGCGGCCGATTCTAAGCCGTTATGCGCAGTGGTTCGACCCCGACCGGCATAGGCTCATACATCTGGCCGTGCGCAACACCGGCATGTTCGTCAAGCCCGACAATCCCAAGCGCATCAGCTCCGTGGCCGACCTGGTCAACGATGACGTTCGTTTCGTCAACCGGCAGATCGGCTCCAGCACGCGTTTTCTGGTGGCGCTGATGCTGCAGCAACTGAAGATCGATACGGCGCAGGTGCAGGGTTTCGATAGCAGTGAATTCACACATATGGCGATTGCCGCGCATATCGCCAGCGGCATGGCAGACGTGGGCATAGGTGTCGAAACGGCCGCCTGGCGCTGTGGCCTGGCGTTCATCCCGCTGGTCAAGGAACGGTATTTCTTTGCGGTGCATCGCGATACGTTGGAAACGCCGAATATGCAGCGCCTGCTGGACCTGATGAAGGGGGATCAGTATCAGGCGTATGTGACGCAGCTGGTAGGCTACGATGCCAGATGCATGGGGCAGGTGCAAACGCTGGAAGAAGCGTTTGGCGCGGACTTCGTGGCGTCGCTGGGCGCGTAGGGCAAGAGGTTTATGATTACAGTATGAGCAAAGTGATTTTCCATCGGCCGCAGCAGATTGGCGGCCTTGCGCGCGCCGCCACGCCGGGCCGGCCGTTGATCGCCGGCGCGCCATTGCTCGATGCCCGGCACCGACCCTTGCGCGACCTGCGTATTTCCGTCACCGACCGCTGCAACTTTCGCTGCACCTACTGCATGCCGCGCGAGGTTTTCGACAGCAGCTATCAGTTCATGCCTCATTCGGCGTTGCTCAGTTTCGAAGAAATCACCCGCATTGCGGGTGTGGCCGTGCAACTGGGCGTGCAGAAAATAAGGCTTACCGGCGGCGAGCCGCTGCTGCGCAAGAACATTGAAACCCTGATCGAAATGCTGGCGCAGTTGCGCACACCCGATGGCCTGCCGGTGGAACTGACCCTGACCACCAACGGCACCTTGCTGCAGAAGAAAGCCCTGGCACTCAAGCAAGCGGGATTGACCCGGGTATCGGTCAGCCTGGATGCGCTGGACGAACCGCTGTTCGAGCGCATGAGCGACAGTCAAGTCAGCGTTGGCACCGTATTGCGCGGCATCGACGAGGCGGCGCGCGTGGGGCTGGCGCCGGTCAAGGTCAACATGGTCGTGCGCAAGGGCATGAACGACGGGCAGATCGTACCCATGGCCCGTCATTTTCGGCATTCCGGTCATATTCTGCGTTTCATAGAATTCATGGACGTGGGCACGACCAATGGCTGGAATCTCGACGAAGTCCTGACAGGCGCCCAGATCCTGCAGCGGCTGGCCGCCGAGTTTCCGCTAGAGCCCGTGGCGGCCGGTTATCAGGGGGAGGTGGCAAGCCGCTGGCGCTATACCGACCAGGCGGGCGAGATCGGCCTGATCACCAGCGTGTCCCAGCCGTTTTGCGGAAGCTGTACCCGCGCGCGCCTGTCGCCCGAAGGCAAGCTGTTCCTGTGCCTGTTTGCGTCCCAGGGCCACGATTTGCGCGCTCTCGTCCGCGGCGGCGGCAGCGACGCGCAAATCACTGCCACCTTGGCCGGCATCTGGTCCGGGCGCGACGACCGTTATTCGGAGTTGCGCGGGCAGGAAACCGCCGGCCAGGGAAAAATCGAAATGAGCTATATAGGCGGATGATGGCCCCTGCGTCCTTGACGGGCCTGATCCTTGCGGGCGGGCAGGCCAGGCGCATGCAGGCTGGCGCGGCCGGCGCTGGCGGGCATGAACATCCCGTGCAAATGCATGGCCTGCACGCCGGCATGCAGCTCCATCGTATGGGGCCGGCCGTCGACAAGGGCTTGCTGGATTTACGCGGTGAGCCGCTGGTTGCGCACGCGCGGCGCTTTCTGGCGCCGCATGTGGGCTCGCTGTTGATCAGCGCCAATCGCCATGAGCAACTATATGCCCGTTACGGGGAAGTCGTCGCCGACGATCCGGCGCTGGGTAGCGGACTGGGGCCGCTGGCGGGTGTGGAACGGGCGCTGGCCCTGATGCAGACGCCGTGGCTGCTGGTATTGCCGGTGGATGTCGTGAACCTGCCGGCCGGCCTGGTCGGGCAATTGATGGGGGCGGTACACGCGGAAGACGCGCCGATTGCCTATGCCATCACCCCGGAACGGGCGCATCCACTGTGCATGGCGCTGCACGCCGGGCTGGCGCAAAGCTTGCGCGCCTACCTGCTGGCGGGCGATCGCAAAGTGCAGTTATGGCAGGACAGGCACCATGCGGTGCCTGTCGTGTTCGAGGGCACCGATTTGTTCTTCAATATCAATACGCCCGACGACCTGCGCTATGCCAGCCAGTGCGGCAAATCGTAATACGGGACGACCGTGCCGTTTGTTACCGGGGTGTTTGCCGGAATGCGTGCCAGGCCGCTGGCCCACGACAGCGAACTGATGACGCCCGAACCCTGCTGCGGGTAGGGCAGCAACTGCGATACGCCGTCCTGATTCGCCTGCATTCTGACGCGCAGAAACTCTTCGCGGCTGTCATTGAATGTTTTTTCCGTGGCAAGCCGCCCGTATTGCAGCGGCGGCATGATCTGCGCCCGCCCCTGCATGCTGCGCAGCAAGGGCGAGACCAGCACCGCAAAAACGGCAAAGGCCGACACCGGATTGCCCGGCAGGCACACGATGGGTTTATTGGCGGCATGGGCCAGCGCCACCGGCTTGCCCGGCTTCATGCAGACCCGCCATAAGTCGAGGGTGCCGCCGAATTGTTCAATGGCTGGCTTGACCAGGTCTTTTTCGCCGACGGATACCCCGCCGACCGTCAGCACCAGATCGCAGTCTTGCAGCAGTATTTCAAAGGCCGCCCGCAGCGATGCCTCGGTGTCGAGCGCATGCAGCACATGCACCGCCCTGGCGCCCATGTTTTCCACCAGCGCGGCCAGCATGGCGCCATTCGAGTTGTAGATATGTTCGTCGCCACGCGGCTGGCCGGGGCTGACCAGTTCGTCGCCTGTGGTGAGTATGCCGACCTTGAGCGTTGTATAGACGGGCACTTCGGCGTAGCCCTGTGAGGCCAGCATGGCAATCTGGGCCGCGCCCAGCAGCGTGCCTTTTGCAAACATCTGTTCGCCGGCCCGGATGTCCTCGCCCTGTATGCGGATATGCGCGCCTTTGGCGGGAAGGGCATGGATGATCAAGGCGTCATTGCTTTCCTCGCCGTCTTCCTGCATGACGACGGTGTCGGCCCCCGGGGGAATCAGGCTGCCCGTGAACAGCCGAATGGTATTGCCGGGCTGCAGCGCCTGGGGCTTGACGCCCGCGTAGCAGCGCTGCTGCACCGGCAGGCTTTTTCCGGGGGCGTGGTCGGCGTGGCGAATTGCGTAGCCGTCCATGGCACTGTTGCTGGCGGGGGGGAGGTCCAGCGTGGCGAACAGCGTCTGGGCCAGCACGCGGCCCCTTGCCTGGCCCAGCGCACAGGTTTCGGTGATGGCGGGATGGCCGCCCGCGGCGGCCAGGCGGGCCTGGGCGGTGTCGAAATCAAGCATGGTAGTGGCTGCCGAAATTGCACGGACGGTGCGTGCTGTCGAGCTGCTCTTTGATGATGCCGTCCCAGGCGATTTTGCATGCGCCGGTGGAGCCGGGCATGCAAAACACCAGTGTGTTGTTGGCCGCGCCCGCGAAGGCGTCCGACTGCAGTGTGGAGCTGCCTATGTCTTGATAGGACAAGTGGCGGAACAGCTCGCCGAAACCGGTGATGGTCTGGTCAAGCAGCGGGGCGATGGCATCGACGGTGGACTTGCCATGGGTAAATCCGGTGCCGCCGTTGGTGAGTATGACTTGTATGGCGCCGTCGGCGATCCAGTCGCTGATGATCTTGCGCAGCTGGTACAGATTGCCCGGCGTGATGGCGCGCGTATCGCAGCGATGGCCGGCCGCGCGCAGGCTGTCGACCAGGTAGTCGCCAGAGGTGTCGTTGCTGCTGTCGCGGGTGTTGGAGATGGTCAGGACGGCGCAGTTCAATGAAACGCGTGGTTTGCTGGTGTCTGCTTTGCTCATCGAATACCTTATGGAGTTTTTATGTGTTGGATGGGAAGGCATCCCATTGTGATGTTTTGCTGGCGTCGGCCTCGCGCTGCCGGACCCAGAAACGCTCGCCGCTGGCCAGGGTTTCGCGCTTCCAGAATGGCGCGCGGGTTTTCAGGGCGTCGATGATGAATTCACAGGCCCTGAAGGCGTCGCCCCGGTGCGCGCTGGCGGCGGCAACGAATACGATTTGGTCTGTGTTCTGGAGTTCGCCGACACGATGGACGACCAGGCATTCCTGCACGTCCCAGCGCGACTGCGCGGTGGCGCACAGCGACTCGATCTCGCGCTCGCACATGCCTGGATAATGTTCCAGAAACAGGGATTGCGTGGCGGCGTCCTGGGCATAGTCGCGCACATACCCGGTGAAGCTGACGACAGCCCCCGCCCGGCCGGCGCAGCGTTGGCGCAACCCGGCGGTCAGCTCGGCGACATCGAAGTCGGCTTCTTGCACGATGACCATGGATCAGCCTCCGGTGACCGGCTCGAACACCGCGACTTCGTCGCCGGGCTGAATCAGGCTGTTGTGTGGAACGTGATGCTGATTGACGGCGAGCTTCAGGCGGCTGATGGGCGCAAGCTGGGGGTAGCGCCGGGCCAATCCGGCCAGCCAGTCCGAACCACTGATGGCTTCGGCCAAGGGCCATTGCTCTTCGCGCACCCGGGTGAGCTCTGCCACCTGGGCAAAGTACAGCACTTTAATCGTTGCGCCATTCACCACTTTTGCCTCCTGATTTATAGCGTAGCCGTATGCTTTCCAGAACGATACCCTTGTCGGCCGCCTTGCACATATCGTAGATGGTCAGGGCGGCGACGCTGCAGGCCGTCATGGCTTCCATTTCGACCCCGGTCTTGTAGTCGCTGCGGCAGGTTGCCGTGATCGTGATGCTGTGCGCGCGGTCGTCTGGCAGGAATTCTATGCCGGCGAAGCTGAGCGGCAGGCTGTGGCACAGCGGAATGAGTTCCGCGCAGCGCTTGGCGGCCAGGACGCCGGCCACGCGGGCGGTATTGAGCACTTCGCCTTTTGCGTTTTGCTGGCTGGACAGCAGTTGGTAGGCGGCCGGGCTCATGCGGACCCGGCCTTCGGCGACGGCCGTGCGCTGCGTGGCCGCCTTGCCACTGACATCGACCATGCGGACCTGGCCCGATTCGTCAAGATGGCTGAGAACGGGCGTTTCGGTGGAAAGAGTGCTCATTGCGTCTATGTGTGCTATCGGAACGACAGCCCTATCATATACGCAATTCAGGTCGTATCGAGCGCGTTCTTGACATCCAGGTAGGGTATGCGCGTGTCGCGCTGGAAGCCGCTCATCAGGCGCTGCAGCTTGCCCGGATCGGTTCCCAGCCTGCCTGCCGTCAGTTTCTTGCCTTCGATAATGCCCTGGTCGAACAGGGCGTCGAACTCGCTCAGGGCATGGCCCCGCTCGGTGGCATAACGTGTCAGATGAGCTTTCGATGTAAGGCGGTGCTTGCGCCGGTCTTCATCGGTGGCGCCAACTTCGTCGGCGGCGCCGTTGACGGCGCCGCACATCATGACCCACTGATCCAGCGAGATATCGCGTTCCAGGCTGCTTGCCGCAAAGGCGCTGCCCAGCAAAGACATGGCCAGTATGGCGGCCGATAATTTGGGTAGTATCAACGTTGACTCCCGGTAATGCGTTGCCTGCTCCAGGCCGGACAACCATTGTGCTGGACAAAGTTTACAGTCGCATGAATAAAGGGTAGTGAGATGTATCAATCGGTGGCGGGCGGCCTGATACAAGACATGGGCCCGCGCCGCGTCGTATTATGATGGTTTCTTTCAACTGGAGAGCGCAATGACCATCAAAGTGGGTGATCGGGTGCCGGACGGCACCCTGGCTGAATTTATTGAAACCGCGACCGATACTTGCGCGGTGGGGCCCAACAACTTCCAGGTGGCAGACCTGGTCAAGGGCAAGACGATCGCGCTGTTCGCGGTGCCGGGGGCCTTTACCCCCACGTGTTCGGCCAAGCATCTGCCAGGCTATCTGCAGTTGCACGACGAATTGAAGGCCAAGGGCGTGGACGAAATCTGGTGCGTCGCGGTCAACGACCCGTTCGTCATGGGTGCTTGGGGCCGCGACCAGGGCGCCAACGGACGCGTCCGCATGCTTGCCGATGGCAGCGCCGCCTGGACGCGCGAGCTGGGGCTCGAGCTCGACCTGACGGCACGGGGCATGGGACTGCGGTCGCAACGCTACTCGGCATTGCTGGACGACGGGGTGGTCAAGCAGCTGAACATCGAGCAGGCTGGCCAGTTCGAGGTCAGCGACGCCCAGACGCTGCTTGGGCAGACCGCTTAAGGTTTAAGCCTGCATCCGCCCGGGCGGCATTCGCCCGGGTCTTTTTTCATTACTGTTCCAGAAGGCCCCGGTACCCGCAATGGTGCAAATGATAGGCGCGTTTTTTTCTTTGTATCTGGCGACGATACTGCTGTTGGTGGGGTCGGGGCTTTTCAATACTTATCTGGGCCTGCGCCTGACGGCGCTATCGGTGTCAGAGCTGTGGGTGGGCGGGCTGATCGCCATTTATTATCTTGGCCTGGTGTTCGGCGCCCGGATAGGGCACAAGATCATCATACAGGTCGGCCATATACGCGCCTATTCGGCAACGGCCGCCATTGTGACCGTCACGGTTCTGGCGCTGGCGCTGGTTGATAACCTATGGGTCTGGCTGGGCTTTCGCTTCGTGGCGGGCATCGCCATGGTGACGCAGTTCATGGTGCTCGAAAGCTGGCTCAATGAACAAACCGAGAATCACCAGCGCGGCAGGGTGTTCGCCTTTTATATGGTGTGCTCCAGCCTGGGCACGGTCCTGGGTCAGCTGTCGCTGACGCTGTTTCCCCTGCTTAACTATCAGCCCCTTATTTTCGTGGCGATGTGCTCGGCGCTGTGCCTGGTGCCCGTAGCATTGACGCGGCGCCTGCACCCCGCCTTGCAATTGCCGGCGCCGCTGCACGTCAAATACTATGTGTCGCGCGTGCCCTTGTCGTTGACCGTGCTGTTTGTGGCCGGCGCCATTACGGGGGCGTTTTATGGCTTGGCGCCGGTGTATGCCGCCAAGCAAGGCCTCACCAGCAGTCAGATCGCGGTTTTCCTGGCGGCGTCGGTGGCTTCCGGCGTGGTGGCGCAATGGCCGCTGGGCTGGCTGGCCGATCGCATCAACCGCGTGGCAATGATACGCGTGAATGCAATGGTTCTGGCCCTGCTGGGTATTCCCTTATGGGGCTGGTGGGAGTTTCCATATTGGGTGCTGGTGCTGTTTTCTTGTGGTTTTGGTGTGCTGCAGTTCACGCTGTATCCGCTGGGGGCGGCCTTTGCCAATGACAACGTCGAGCCGGAACGCAGAGTGGGCCTGAGCGCCATTCTTTACATGATTTATGGCGTGGGCGCCTGTATTGGGCCCCTGGTGGCGGGTCTGCTGATGCGCGAGCTGGAAAGCAGCGTGTATTTTGTTTTCGTGTCGGTGTGCGCGGTGGTGCTGGTAGCCGTCATTCGTCCGCAGCGGGTCACCGGCGCCAATCTCAGCGAGGACGCGCCGACACAATTCGTGCCGATGGCCGATACCCTGCACAACTCCGATGTGGTGGCCACCCTGGATCCGCGCGTCGACGTGGAAAGTGATATTTCCTTCGAGCCAGTGGAGACCGACGAGGCCGTCAAGCCCGCCGAGCCGATCGACCCCGCCTCATCGGGGAATCAGGATCACGATGGCGCTGATGGCCAGGGCAATTCCCAGCGCGTTGACCAGTGACAGCTTTTCTTTGAAGAAGCCGGCGCCTACCAGCGTGCCCAGTGAAATCACCCCGATGTTCATCGCGGAAAAAACCAGGGTTGGATTCTGTGGAAATACCTGGTGGGCTCGAATGTAGAAATAGATATTGCTGAAGTTCAGCAGGCCCAGTATGACGCCCGCCACGACGTTGCGCCGGCGCCATACGCTGCGCCGGACGATCAGGTAGGCAAAGATCAGTATGCCCGCCAGCGTGAACGCCGCCAGCAGGCTGCTCGAGAATGCCGCGCCGCTCTTGGCCATCTGCTTGAACAGAATGTCTATGGTGCCGTAGCCCAGCCACACGGCCAGCAAGTAGAACACCGTCCTGGCGGTGTCGCCCGATCCGGCCTGCGCGCGCGGGCGCAGCAACAGGCATACCAGTGCCGTCAGGGCAACGGCAATGCCTGCCAGCTTGCTGCCCGAGAGTGCTTCATCGAACAGGACGAAGGCGGCAATCAGCGGAATGAAGAGCGACAGGCGCTGAGCCGCGTCGCTGAGTACGATGCCCGCGTGCCGGACGGCACCGGCCATGGCCAGGAAGATGGTGGGCAGCAGCACACCCAGGGCGATCAGCACCCACCACGGCGTCGAAGGATTCAGCAGCGTGGCCGGCTGTGGCTGCAGAATGAACAGGCACAGGCTGGCCGCCACAACGTAGTTCACGGCGATGGCCTGGTCGATGTCGATACTTTGGCGCCGGGCGACCTTCAGCAGGATGGATACAGCGACACTGCAAGTGATACTGATGATCAGCGTGTACATGAGGTTGGGCAAGTCCGGAAATTAGGTGGGTGGGCGGTCAGGCAAGGGCGGTTTGGGCATTGTGTTGCGGCCCGGCGTCCGCAACGGGGTCAGCTGGGGCCGGCGCCAGGCCCAGGCGTTCGAACAGTTGCTGGTCCCGGCGTACTTGCGGGTTGGCCGTGGTCAGCAGCTGGTCGCCGTAGAAAATCGAATTGGCGCCCGCCATGAAACATAGGGCCTGTATGGCGTCGTTCATGGCTTCGCGTCCGGCCGAGAGCCGCACGACCGCGCGGGGCATGGTAATGCGCGCCACCGCGATGGTGCGGACAAACTCAAAGGGATCGATATCGGGCGTGTTGTCCAGCGGTGTGCCTGCGACTTTCACCAGATTGTTGACGGGAACGGACTCGGGGTAGGGGGACAGATTGGCCAACTGGGCGATCAGCCCGGCGCGCTCACCGCGCGATTCACCCATGCCCACAATACCGCCGCAACAGACGTTGACGCCGGCTGCACGGACGCGCTCGAGGGTGTCCAGGCGGTCCTGGTAGCTGCGCGTGGTGATGATGCTGCCATAGAACTCCGGTGACGTGTCCAGGTTGTGGTTGTAATAATCGAGCCCCGCGTCCCGCAGAAGCTCTGCCTGGCCTGCCTTCAACATTCCAAGCGTGACGCAGGTTTCCAGCCCCATGGCTTTGACGCCGCTTACCATCTCGATCACGCTGTCCAGTTGCCGGGCGGTGGGCGAGCGCCATGCGGCGCCCATGCAGAAGCGCTGCGCGCCGCTGGCCTTGGCTTTTCTGGCGGCTTCCAGCACTTCTTCAACAGGCATCAAGGGTTCCTGCCTTCCGCCGGTATCGTGGCGCGCGGACTGCGGACAGTAGGCGCAGTCTTCAGGGCAGGCGCCGGTCTTGATGGACAGCAGGCTGGATAGCTGCACGGCATTGGGCTGGTGATGCGCGCGATGGACGGACTGGGCCTGATGCACCAGGTCGAGAAAGGGCAGCTCGTAGAGGTGCAGGATTTGCTTTACGGACCAGGTTGGCTGGGCGTCGGCTTGAACCGGCCGGGCGTGTGGCCGATGGGGTGCCTGTGCGGGGAGGGCATGTTTCATGACGGCCATATTAGAAGCGCGCCCGCCCCGCTGCAAGCGTGCGAAAGCGTGAAATAGAAGGTGGTTTAAGCGGAGTTCGGCTAATTTTGTCGAATTATCGAGTATGTTCTGTCAACTCGGCCGGCATCGGGCGCCTGGCGGTTTCCACCCCAAATTGTATTATTTTGTAAAATCAGGCGTCGGCCAACGTACTGCTACACGCTTCTGCCGGCGTGCTTTCTGCCGACATCGCGCAAGGCATCGGCCAGCAGGGCGTAGGCCTGGCGGCGTTGATCCCGCTTGCGGGTGAACAGGGCAATGGGCGGCAGGGTCCAGTTGAATGAATAAGGCACGATGGCAACACCGGCGATGCGTACGAGTTCTTCCGCCACGTCGGCGGGAACAATGGAGATGGCCTGGTCGTTGGCTGCGATCAGCTCGCCAATCAGCTTGGTGGAATAGCTCTCGACGATAGGCGTGGGCGGCGTGATGCCGGCTTCCAGGAAAACGTTGCTGACTTGCTCGCGTTCCGGCGTGTGCACGGCGCCCAGTATCCAGTCCAGCTCTACCAGTCTGTGCCAGTCGGGCGGACGGCGGGCAAGCTGCGCCGCCAGCCGGCGGCTGGAGATCAGGCGGGGCTGCTGGCTGTACAGCACGTCGAAGTCCAGCCCTTGAAGGTCGACCGCTGCCGATGCGCGGCCCACGACCAGGTCCAGCGTGTGGTCGCGCAGCTGTGCAAGCAACTGATGGCTGTCGCCCTCGCGCAGGGTCATGACCAGCCGCCGCTCACCTGACGAGGTGGCGTGCTGGATGGCGCTGGACAGGATCTGGCCGGAAATGAAGGGAATCACGCCCGCGTGCAGATGGGCCGCGTGCCCGGCGGCAACGGCTTCCATGTCGCGCGCCAGGTGGTTCAGGTCATGCACCATGGCCCGGGCGCGGGCCAGTGCGATCCGGCCCAGCGGCGTCGGCGCCATCCCGCGCACCGAGCGGTCGAAGAGTTCCGCGCCGAACATGGTCTCGAGTTCGGCCAGCGCCTTCGTGATGGCCGGCTGGCTGGTTGCCATATCTTCGGCCACGCGCGTCAGCGAACCGTGTTGTTCAATGCGCAGCAGCAGCACGCAATGACGCATTTTCAGGCGCTGGGTCAGCTTGCGAACCACCTCGTCAGGGTCGAAAGCAGCCATGGATACTCCAGTAAATAACTATATTGATATGAAACCATATTAAATCAGAATAATTAAGTTATGGTCAGGACATAGAATGGCAGCATTACATGACCCATGGATGAGGCTAGGAAATGAGTACAGCAGATCGGCAAGCAGCATTGGATTACCACGAGTTTCCCATTCCAGGAAAGGTGTCGGTCGTTGCCAGCAAGCCGCTGGCAACGCAGGGCGATCTGGGCCTGGCCTATACGCCTGGCGTGGCGGCCGCCTGCGAGGAAATCGCCAGCGACCCCATGAATGCATTCCGTTTCACCGGTCGCGGCAACCTGGTAGGTGTGATCACCAACGGGACGGCGGTGCTGGGTCTGGGCAATATCGGTGCGCTGGCGTCCAAGCCGGTCATGGAAGGCAAGGCGGTGCTGTTCAAGAAGTTTGCGGGCATCGACG
>JBATWU010000140.1:0-69848 GCA_049672825.1 Pusillimonas sp. | reverse complement strand
CGGCGGCCCAGAGCGCCAGCAGCACGCCCAGGGCCTTGTTAAGAAGGCGTCCGGCGCCCGCGCCCGCCGGCATGGCGTCGAACGCGCCCAGCATGACGGCGCTCCATAAGGCCAGCAGCGCCCAGCCCAGTATGTTCAGCCAGGCGGGCAATATCGAATTGACCATCCACCAGGCCGTTGCCAGCAGCAAAACGCCGAACAGCCGCTTGATGCCATTCATCCATGGCCCGGCCTTGGGCAGCAACAGGCCCGACGTCGCCCCCACGGCAAGCAGAAGCAGGCCCTCCCCCCAGGCCATCGCGAACAACGCCGTCCCCCCCAGCACCAGATCGCCGGTTTGGGAAATGAACAGCAGCACGCCCGCCAGCGGTGCGGCCACGCAGGGGCCGACGATCAGCGCCGACACCATCCCCATCAGGAATACCCCGCCATAGCGGCCGCCGGGCAAACGCGACAGGCGATGATTGAGCGCCGTCTGCATGGCGGTGGGCGCCTGCAGGGTGAATATATCGAACATCGCCAGCGCCAGGACGGCCAGCAGTATCGCAAACAAAGCCAGCACCCAGGGCGTTTGCAGCCAGTTTGCCAGGCTGGCGCCGATCAGGCCGGCGGCAACACCCAGAATGGTATATACGATGGACATGCCCAGGACAAACATTGCCGCCAAAGACAGGCCGCGCCAGCGAGAGATCCTCTGTTGCGCATCGGCGCTGCCAGCCAGTATCGCCAGCAATATGGGCACCATGGGCAAAACGCAGGGTGTAAACGACAGCAGCAGGCCCAGCAGCAAAGACAAGAGAATGATTTCAACCCATCCGGCACCTGCAAGATAGGCAGCGAAGCCGGTATCGCCCAGCGTCAAGGCGCTGCCTATGCCGGTATTGGCCACCCTATCCGTGCTTGCCCCAGCCGCAACCAGTTCGGCTTGGGATCGCGGCGCAGGCACGCTGGCGACGACATGCTGACCCTGCGCCTGATAACCCCCGGCCACCGGCGTCAGGCTGATTTCCTTGGTCATGGGCGGGTAGCACAAGCCCGCATCGGCGCAACCCTGACTGGTCACCGCCAGGGTAAAGGCCTGTCCGCCCGGCACAAGGGGCAGGCGCACCGTAACCTGGTCGTAATAGACTTCCAGGTCTTTCTCGAAAGTGGGATCGTACTTGACGATGCCGGCCGGGTAGACCGGCGCACCCAGCAAGGACGAAGCAGACTCTGGCGATACCGCGAACTCAAAGCGCTCTTGGTACATGTAATAGTTGGGCGCGATCTTGAAGTGAACGTCCAGCGCGTCCGGTGTTTGTGTTGCCGCCGACAGCACGAACGCGACTTCCGGGTCCAGGAACTCCTCTTCAGCCTGCGCCGGCCCCACGCGCAACAGAAGCACGGCAAGCATCAGCGCAACGCAGAGCGCCGCGGTCAGCGAAAGCAGTTTTCGAACCGTCAGCGGCGCGCACGAGCGGCAGGCATTAATGCCGGATAGCCGTGATATGCCCAACTTCTGCGTTCGTGTGATGTGTTTGGCCAGCGGCATGTACCGCATAAAATTTCCTTTAAACCCGCACTTGAGCCCGCACCCATTCCAGATAGCTGGCCGAGCCGCCCAGGACGGGCAGCACCAGGATTTCCGGAACCTCGTAAGGGTGCAGCGTCATCAGGCGCTCCATCAGGGCCTGCGCCCGCAATCCGGTCGTCTTGATGGTAATGGCCACCTCTTCCGTCCCTTCCAGCTCATCCTGCCACATATACATGGACAAGCTGGGGGCGCCAAGGTTCACGCAGGCGGCCAGACGCTCTTCGACCAGCACATGCGCAATGCGTTTGGCCAGCAGCATATCGGGCGCGTTGCTCAGGATCACGACGACATCGTGGGCGGAAAACGATAATGCCGGCGTATCGGATGGGCATTCGTTCGCCCGGCTTGGCGGCAAGGAGGAGCTCATGGACATCAACCTGACAAGTCACTGCGGACAGGCAATTTTACCGTGTATAAAAAAACGGGCCCAAGGCCCGTTTTCTGGAGTGCTTTAGCCTTTATTCGGCTTCGACTTCTTCCACTTCGGGACGATCGACAAGCTCCATGAATGCCATGGGGGCGTTGTCGCCCTGGCGAAAGCCCATTTTCAGGACACGGGTGTAGCCGCCGTTGCGCTCTTTGTAGCGAGGGCCGATTTCAGCAAACAGCTTGACCACGGCGTCGCGATCGCGCAAACGGGCAAAAGCCAGGCGCTTGTTGGCCAGCGTGGGTTCTTTACCCAGCGTGATCAGCGGCTCGACAACGCGGCGCAGCTCTTTGGCTTTGGGCAACGTGGTTTTGATGGCTTCGTGGGTAAGCAGCGAAACAGCCATGTTCCGGAACATGGCAAGACGGTGACTACTGGTGCGATTGAGTTTACGCAGACCACTACGGTGACGCATGATGTTTTCCTTTGAATCTAAATAAGCGAACGAATCCGCTGGTTAACCGGCTCTTCTATCAGCAATGCTGCGGTCCGGGTGAGGGCGGGACTTTAGCACATTGGTGCTGTTGTCCCTTTATCAGCAGGTTGCCGAAGCAACCCGCTAGACTACGATTAAGGGCGTTCCAGGCCCAACGGTGGCCAGTTCTCGAGCTTCATGCCCAGAGTCAGGCCGCGCGCGGCGAGGACTTCCTTGATTTCATTCAACGATTTGCGGCCCAGGTTGGGGGTCTTGAGCAATTCGTTTTCGGTACGCTGGATCAAGTCGCCGATGTAGTAGATGTTTTCGGCCTTCAGACAGTTGGCCGAACGCACGGTAAGCTCGAGGTCGTCGACCGGACGCAGCAGCACCGGATCGATTTGCTGGGCCACTCGCGACGGAGAGTCTTCATACGAATCGCCGGCGCCTTCCAGGGCGGCAAACACCGAGATCTGGTCCATCAGGATGCGAGCCGATTGACGAACCGCTTCCTCAGGCGAGACAACGCCGTTGGTTTCGATGTCGAGCACCAGCTTGTCGAGGTCGGTACGCTGTTCGACACGGGCGCTTTCGACGGCATAGCTGACACGGCGCACCGGGCTGTACGATGCGTCGAGCAGAATACGGCCGATAGTGTGGGTGCGATCATCCGACAGGGCACGGATATTGCCGGGCACATAGCCGCGGCCTTGCTCGACCTTGATCTGCATTTCGAGCTTGCCGGCTTCGGTCAGCGTGGCAATGACGTGGTCGGGATTGATGATCTCGACATCATGCGGCAGTTCGATATCGCTGGCCAGCACAACACCGGCGCCTTGCTTGCGCAGCACCAGTGTGACTTCTTCCCGATTGTGCAGCTTGAACACCACGCCTTTCAGGTTCAGCAAAATATCGACCACGTCTTCGCGAACGCCGGCAATGGTCGAGTACTCGTGGACCACGCCAGTCATCTGGACTTCAGTGGGCGCGTAGCCGGTCATGGAAGACAGCAGAATACGGCGCAGGGCATTGCCCAGTGTATGGCCATAGCCGCGCTCGAACGGCTCCATCACGACACGCGCGTGATGCTTGCCAACGGGTTCGACTTCGATAGAACGGGGTTTCAGAAAACCTTGAGACGACATGAGTGTTCCTTTTCAATACCCTCGGCTCGTTACACCGATAAGGCTGACGGACAAGCCGGCGGACCGGCAAATAGAACCGCAAAGCCCACTGTTCGGCTGGAAGCCGAAGAAGTGGGCGGTATGCGGAATTACTGCAATACTGCTATTAGCGCGAGTACAACTCGACAACCATCGACTCGTTGACGTCGCGGGCGACATCAGCGCGATCGGGAGCCTGCTTGAAGGTGCCCGTCAGCTTGTTGGTGTCGACTTCGACCCACTGCGGCAGGCCTTGGCCGGTGGCCAAGTCAAGCGATTCACGAATACGCAATTGCGCCTTGGCTTTTTCGCGTATCGAGATAACGTCGCCAGCCTTGACCAGCATCGAGGCGATATCTGCCGTGTGGCCGTTGAGCTCGATGGCGCGGTGGTTCACCAGTTGGCGAGCTTCTGCGCGCGTGGAGCCAAAGCCCATGCGATAGACGACGTTGTCCAGACGCGATTCCAGCAACTGAATCAGGGTCTCGCCAGTGTTGCCACGGCGACGCTCGGCTTCAGCAAAGTATTTGCGGAACTGCTTTTCCAGAACGCCGTACATGCGCTTGAGTTTCTGTTTCTCGCGCAGCTGCACACCGTAGTCGGACGTGCGAGCGCCCGAAGTACGGCCATGCTGGCCGGGTTTGGACTCGATTTTGCATTTCGAGTCGAGTGAGCGACGTGCGCTCTTCAAGAACAAATCTGTACCCTCGCGACGCGAGAGTTTGCATTTAGGTCCAATATAACGTGCCAAGATGCTTCCCCTTAGATGCGACGACGCTTGGGCGGACGGCAGCCGTTATGCGGCACGGGCGTGATGTCTGAGATGCTGGAGATTTTGATACCCAGCGCATTCAGCGCACGCACGGACGACTCGCGGCCAGGACCGGGGCCCTTGATGCGAACTTCTAGTGTTTTGATGCCATATTCCAACGCTACACGGCCGGCCGATTCGGCTGCTACCTGTGCCGCGAACGGCGTGGATTTGCGCGAGCCCTTGAAGCCAGCGCCACCGGATGTCGCCCACGACAGGGCGTTGCCCTGACGGTCGGTAATGGTGATGATCGTGTTGTTGAAGGACGCGTGAACGTGCGCAATGCCGTCCGATACGCTCTTCTTGACTTTCTTGCGTACGCGCGATGCGCCGCTGTTGGAAGCTTTCGCCATCTTCTATTCCTCGATTATTTCTTCAGGGAAGCAGCAGCGCGACGCGGCCCCTTGCGGGTGCGGGCGTTGGTACGCGTACGTTGGCCGCGCACAGGCAGGCCACGCTTGTGGCGCATGCCCCGATAAGTTCCCAGATCGATCAGACGCTTGATCGACAGTTGTACTTCGCGACGCAAATCACCTTCAACCGTGAACACACCAACGTGTTCGCGGATGCGCTCGAGTTCGGCGTCGGTCAGGTCCTTGACTTTCTTGGAGAGTTCGATGCCCGCGGCTTCGCAGATTTTGCGAGCGCGAGTACGACCAATCCCAAAAATCGCGGTAAGACCGATTTCGGCGTGTTGATGCGGCGGAATGTTGATGCCAGCAATACGGGCCATGACTGTTCCTTGTTAAATCCGTTGCGCCTGGCGTTAGCCTTGGCGCTGCTTGTGACGTGGGTCGGTGCAGATGACGCGCACCACGCCGTGACGTTTAATGATCTTGCAGTGGCGGCAGATCCGCTTTACCGATGCCATTACCTTCATGGTTGACTCCTAGTTTCCTTTGACCGGCCGCTTATTTAGAGCGGAACACAATTCTGGCGCGTGAAAGATCATAGGGCGTGAGCTCCACTGTGACCTTGTCACCCGGCAGAATCCGGATGTAATGCATACGCATCTTGCCTGATATATGGCCTAGCACTACATGGCCATTTTCGAGCTTGACGCGAAAAGTTGCGTTGGGAAGGTTCTCGAGAACCTCTCCTTGCATTTGTATGACGTCGTCCTTTGCCATCCTCTTCTACCGCATTGGCAGTCCCGCACCCTTGAAGTTGGCCTTCTTGAGCAGCGAGTCGTACTGGTGCGACATCATGTAGGCCTGAGCCTGCGCCATGAAATCCATGGTCACCACCACGATAATTAACAGAGAAGTACCACCAAAATAAAACGGCACATTCCAGCGCACCTGCATGAGCTCGGGCAGCAAGCACACCAAGGTGATGTAGAGGGCGCCCGCCAGGGTCAGCCGCATCAATATCTTGTCGATATAGCGCGAAGTCTGTTCACCTGGCCGGATACCCGGAACGAATGCACCGCTTTTCTTCAGGTTGTCTGCCGTTTCACGACTATTGAACACCAACGCCGTATAAAAGAAGCAAAAGAAAATGATGGCGGCGGAATACAACGTAATGTACAGCGGCTGTCCCGGCGACAATACCGCGGCCAGATCACCCAGCCAGCGCATGTTCGGATTGCTGGAGAACCAACTGGTTACGGTTGCCGGCAGCAGAATGATCGACGACGCGAAGATGGGCGGGATGACCCCGGACATATTCAGCTTGAGCGGCAAGTGTGAGCTTTGCCCGCCATAGATCTTGTTGCCGACCTGACGCTTGGCGTAGTTGACCGTGACGCGGCGCTGGCCGCGTTCGACGAACACCACGAAGTAAGTCACCGCAATGACCAGCACGAAAATGAACAGCGCCGACAGGACCGACATGGAATCGGTACGCACCAGATCCAGCATTCCGGCCAGTGCGCTGGGCAGGCCCGCGACAATACCGGCAAAAATCAGGATGGAAATACCGTTACCCAGGCCGCGCTCGGTAATTTGCTCGCCCAGCCACATCAGGAACATGGTGCCCGTCACCAGCGTAACAATGGTGGTGAAGCGGAACATCAGGCCCGGATCGATGACCAGCCCCGGCTGCGATTCAAGGGCAACCGAAATACCGACCGCCTGGATCAGGGCCAGAAACACCGTGCCGTAGCGGGTGTACTGAGTGATTTTGCGCCGTCCCGATTCGCCTTCTTTTTTGATCGCCTCGAGGGTAGGCACCACGACCGCCATCAACTGCATGATGATGGACGCGGAGATGTACGGCATGATGCCCAGCGCAAAAACGGAGAACCGTTCGAGCGCACCGCCCGAGAACATGTTGAACAGACCCAGGATACCGCCCTGGTTTTGCTGGAACATGTCGGCCAGCGCGTCGGGGTTGATGCCAGGGACGGGAATATGCGTTCCCAACCGATAGACCACCAGGGCGAGCACCAGGAACACGACGCGGCGTTTTAAGTCGCCGTATCGGGAACCCGATTTACTCTGTGCCTGAGCTTTAGCCACCGTTGCCCCTTAAGCCAGCGAGCCGCCAGCAGCTTCGATTGCGGCGCGAGCGCCGGCCGTTGCGGCGATCCCTTTCAGGACGACCTTGCGCGTCAGTTCACCGGACTTGATGACCTTGGCGTAACGAACGGCCTGGCCCACCACGCCCGCTTGCTTGAGCACTTGCACGTCGATTTCGTCGACGGGCAGGCGTTCGAGGTCGGACAGGCGGACTTCGGCGGACAGGTGTTGGCCCATGGCCGTGAAGCCGCGTTTCGGCAGACGGCGTTGCAAAGGCATTTGACCGCCCTCGAAGCCAACCTTGTGGAAACCGCCGGTGCGCGATTTTTGACCTTTATGGCCGCGGCCAGCGGTTTTACCCAGGCCCGAGCCGATGCCACGACCGACACGGCGGCGCGCATGCTTGCTGCCTTCGGCCGGCTTTAGCGTATTAAGTTGAGTTTCTGACATCCCGATTCCTTTCAGGCTTCCGAGACGGTAACGAGGTAATCCACCTTGCGGATCATCCCACGCACCTCGGGCGTATCGACCAACACACGGCTGCTGTTGATGCGGCCCAGGCCCAGGCCGCGCACGGTTGCGCGGTGAGATGCCTTGGTGCCGATAACAGAGCGCACGAGAGTTACTTTGATTTGCTTCTGTGCCATGACTTACCCCAGAATTTCTTCTACCGACTTGCCGCGCTTGGCAGCCACTTCGGCAGGAGTCGAGCAGGCACGCAAGCCGTTCAGCGTTGCGCGGACCAAGTTGTACGGATTGCTGGAGCCCAGGCTCTTTGCAACCACGTTACGAACGCCCATCACTTCGAAAATAGCGCGCATTGGGCCGCCGGCGATGACACCGGTACCTTCAGCGGCTGGCGAAATGAGTACGGTAGAGGCGCCATGCTTGCCAACGACAGTGTGGTGCAGCGTGCCGTTCTTGAGCGACACCTTGACCAGACCGCGGCGTGCCTGTTCCATTGCTTTCTGTACGGCGACGGGCACTTCACGGGCTTTGCCTTTGCCCATGCCGATGCGGCCATCGCCATCACCTACTACGGTCAACGCAGCAAAGCTCATGGTGCGACCACCCTTGACGACCTTGCTGACGCGGTTGACCGCAATCATTTTTTCACGCAAGCCGTCGTCGTTTTCTTTCTCGGCGGCTTGCCTGCCTTGTGCTTTAGCCATTTGACAATTCCTTGCTTAGAATTTCAAGCCGGCTTCACGCGCGGCGTCGGCCAGCGCTTTGACGCGGCCATGATAACGGAAGCCCGAACGATCGAATGCAACCAGCTCGATACCGGCAGCTTTTGCTTTTTCGGCTACGCGCTTGCCGACCAGGCCCGCGGCGGCAGTGTTGCCGCCGTTGACGTTCTGGCTGGCCAGCTCTTTGCGCACTTCGGGCTCAAGCGTGGAAGCGCTGACGAGCACACGATCGCCTTCCGGCGAGATGATGTTCGCGTAGATGTGCAGATTCGAGCGGTAAATCGAGAGGCGATGTACGCGCAACTCGGAGATTTTCCGGCGAGTCGAAACCGCACGACGCAAACGGGAGATTTTCTTGTCCATAATTCGTCCTTGCCTGCGCGCTTATTTCTTCTTGGTTTCTTTGATGATGACGCGTTCATCAGCGTAACGCACGCCCTTGCCCTTGTAGGGTTCGGGTTCGCGATAAGCGCGGATTTCAGCAGCCACCTGGCCAACGACCTGCTTGTTGGAGCCCTTGATGACGATCTCGGTCTGAGTGGGGCACTCGACCTTGATGCCTGCAGGCATGCTGTGAACGATGTCGTGAGAGAAACCAAGCTGCAGCTTCAGTGCCTCGCCCTGCACCTGCGCGCGGAAACCCACGCCGACCAGGTTGAGACGACGCTCGAAGCCTTTGCTGACGCCCGTTACCATATTGGCAACCAATGCGCGCAATGTGCCCGACATGGCCTTGGCCTGGCGGGAATCGTTGGCAACAGCAAATGTCAGTTGACCGTCTTCCTGGCGAACGACGACGTCGCCCGTCAGGTCTTGTGTCAGCGTGCCCAGGGGACCTTTGACGGCAATCTGGCCTGCGCTGATGGTGGCTTCTACGCCTTGGGGTACGGGGACCGGGTACTTAGCAATACGTGACATGTGATTCTCCTTATGCCACGTAGCACAGCACTTCGCCGCCCACGCCATTGGCGCGGGCCTTGCGATCGGTCATGACACCGCGCGGCGTCGATACAATGGCGACACCCAAGCCATTCATGACTTGAGGAATGGTCTTGCTGCCTTTGTAGATGCGCAGCCCTGGACGGGAAACGCGGTCGATGCGCTCGATGACCGGACGGCCGGCGTAGTATTTCAGGGTGATCTCGAGAACAGGCTTGGCCTGTTCGCCGACGATCTGGAAACTGTCGATGTAGCCTTCGTCTTTCAGCACGGCAGCAATGGCTGCCTTAAGCTTCGAGGAGGGCATGCTGACCGACGTCTTGTTGACTTGTTGCGCATTGCGCACGCGGGTCAACATGTCGGCGATGGGATCGCTCATGCTCATGTGTATTTCTCCTACCAGCTGGCTTTGGTCATGCCCGGCACTTCGCCACGCATTGCCATTTCGCGCAATTTGTGACGAGTTAAACCGAACTTGCTGTAAACACCGCGCGAACGACCGGTTACCACGCAGCGGTTGCGCTGACGGGTCGGGTTTGCATTACGCGGCAGTTGTTGCAGTTGCAGGCGAGCCTGGTAGCGTTCTTCGTCGGACTTGGATTGGTCGTCGATGATTGCTTTCAGTGCGGCACGCTTGGGTGCAAATTTTTCTGCCAGCTTGGCGCGTTTGATATCGCGATTGATGAGTGAAAGTTTTGCCACGTCATCGCCCCTTAATTGCGAAACGGGAAGCTGAAGGCGCTAAGCAGTGCCTTGGCTTCGTCGTCGGTCTTGGCTGTAGTGGTGATGCTGATGTTCATCCCACGTACGGCGTCGATTTTGTCGTATTCGATTTCAGGGAAAATGATTTGCTCTTTTACCCCGATGTTGTAGTTGCCACGTCCGTCGAAGGCACGACCCGAAATACCGCGGAAGTCGCGCACGCGCGGCAATGCCACGGCGACCAGGCGGTCAAGAAATTCGTACATGCGGCGGCCACGCAGGGTGACCATGCAGCCGATTGGGTAGTCTTCACGGATTTTGAAGCCCGCGATAGCCTTGCGTGTTTTGGTGATAACCGGCTTTTGGCCTGCGATCTTGGTCAAGTCAGAGACAGCGTGCTCGATGACTTTCTTGTCGGCAACTGCTTCGGACACACCCATGTTCAGGGTGATCTTGGAGATGCGCGGCACTTCCATGATGCTTTTGTAGCCAAATTTGGCTTGCAGGTCGGCCATGACCTTGCTGCGGTAAAACTCTTGTAAACGAGCCATGTTCTTCGCCCCTTAAGCCTTGGCGCCAACGACTGCGCCGCTGGAACGGAATACACGGACCTTGCTGCCATCTACCACTTTCACGCCAACGCGATCGGCCTTGCCGCTCTCGGGATTGAAAAGGGCCACATTGGAAATGTGGATGGGCATGGTCTTGTCGATGATGCCGCCTTGCGTACCCGCCATGGGGTTGGCCTTGACATGCTTCTTGACAACATTGATGCCTTCGACC
Source organism: Pusillimonas sp. (assembly GCA_049672825.1). Classification (GTDB taxonomy): domain Bacteria; phylum Pseudomonadota; class Gammaproteobacteria; order Burkholderiales; family Burkholderiaceae_B; genus Pusillimonas_C; species Pusillimonas_C harenae_A. The sequence continues at coordinate 59,383 of JBATWU010000140.1, read as the reverse complement.
AGTACGTGGTCGGCGTCAACACGCTTCAGTACGGTGCCGCGGCGCTTTTTGTCGCGACCGGTCAGTATGATGACCTCGTCGCCTTTACGGATTTTTTCCATGATGGGCTCCTTACAGCACTTCTGGAGCCAGAGACACGATCTTCATGAACTTTTCTGTACGCAACTCGCGCGTGACAGGTCCGAAGATACGGGTGCCAATGGGTTCCAGTTTGGCATTGAGCAGTACAGCGGCATTGCCGCCGAACTTGATCAGCGAACCGTCTTTGCGACGAACGCCCTTAGCGGTACGAACCACTACTGCGTTATAGATTTCGCCCTTCTTGACGCGTCCGCGAGGGGCCGCATCTTTGACACTAACCTTGATAATGTCACCGATGGCGGCATAACGGCGCTTCGAGCCGCCTAACACCTTGATGCACATGATAGAACGTGCGCCAGTGTTGTCGGCCACGTCCAGCGTGGTCTGCATTTGGATCATGATTTTTCCTGTTCCAACTTAGATGCACGGCATCACCAACAATAGATGACGCCACACAACCAGTTTTGGTCCCGTCAGGCCCGGCAACAGCACCCGGCCCTGGGTTGAAATCTGCTAGAACATTCATACTTCCGCTTGAACTTTTGCCTGAAGCACGAATATTTTTGCTGCTTAAAACTAGTATTTTTGCCTGCTTTCGCCCTGCTGGCACGGCTTTTCAGGCACCAAGCCCAAATAAGCCCTGCGCATATTTAGGGGCTTGTGCAGCCACCTAAAATAGGCAAGCTCTAAATAATAGAGTATTTCGAGAATGATTGCAAGCAAATGGGCGGAGTGTGTGGCATAAAGTCCAAAAACGACCCGCATGTATCCTGGACGGTTGGCGCTTCCGCTTTCAAATGAGCAATCCAACTACCGATCCCGAGATTCTTTTTGAACAGATCGAGGGGTGCGGCGCCAACTTCCCAATTATAATGAGGACTTATTTTCTTACATATTGGGTGGCGGCGGATCCATCGCCAGTTTATGCAAATCTCACGCTGCTCTCCCTTCCAGGCCTCGCAGTCCATCAAGCCATTTGCTTCGGTACGCTCACGCCTGCGACATATCGGAGGCATGTGGATACTCGGGGCCTGGTTCTTCGCTGCGCAAGCCATCACTTGCCACGCCCAATCCATCGCTTTTACATTTGACGACGGGTTTGATGTCTCTAGCAGCGGTGGCCAAGCAGCTGCGGACAATGCGGCAATGCTGGCCGCTTTGAAGCAACACCATGTGCGCGGCATGTTGTTCCCAGCCGGGCCAGCCCTGGATAACCTTGAAAACATGGCGCTGGTGCGTGCCTGGAGCCAACATGGCCACGCCATTGGCAACCACACCTACCGCCATACCTCGCTAAGCAACACCGACGCGGAGCAGTATTTTGCCGATGTGAGCCACGCTCAAAACATACTGCAAGATTTGCCCGGATGGTGTCCCCGGCTGCGTTTTCCTTATCTGGATGAAGGCAATACCCAAGCCCTGCACAATCAAGCCATGCAGTGGCTGGCGCAACAGGGTTATGGCGTCGCCGCCGTCACCGTTTCGCTGCCCGACTGGGAATTTGCACAGCATTATCTGGACACCCTGCAATCAGGCTCCGATACCGACGCGGCAACTTTCCGGCAGAATTACGTTCAACAGCTATGGACGCAGATACAAACGCAGGAAGCCCACTGGTTCAAGATATTGAAGCGCAGCCCTGCGCATGTGCTGCTGCTCCACACCAATCATCTGAATGCCGCCGTGCTTCCCGATCTGCTGGATCTGCTGAAGCACAATGGCTGGCGCATTATCGATCCAGGAAGTGCTTTTCAAGACCCGATCTACCAACGCAGCTACACCAGCCCGCAGGCGACCGGCGTGCCGCCCTCAACCCTACCTTCTCCCGCATGTCAGTGAGGCTTTTCTTTTTGTAGCTGCTGAACCATGGGTATCTGTGTGAGTTCGGTTACGATGGACTTGCTCCAGGCCGCGTAACCTTCTGCAGCGAAATGCTGGCCGTCAAAGGTGCGCCACTGCGCCGGCTTGGCAAACTGCAGTGAGTTTATATAGACGCATGGGCTGACATTGGCCGCCAGAAACCTGTCGGCGCGCTCGACTTTGTCATTGCGTTTGTCATATTTTCCGCCGGCCCGACCATAGGCTGGCCCGACCCAGACGCAGGGTGTGTGCGTGCCCGAAATTTCCTTGGTCAAGCTCGTGATCCCCTGCCACGCCCATGCCTTGGGAAAGACTTCATTATCGTAAGAACCCATCGTATCGCCAATAATCAAAAGCACGACATCGGGTTTGTCGGAGGCAATAAGCTGTTTGATCGCTTGTGTTTGCCCCCCTTTCGAATTGAATTTGACAGGTTCCTGCCCTTTTTTTTCCGAGCTGCAATCGACTTTTCTGGGCTGAACCCAGTCGATGGCGCTGGCACCGCAAGCACCAACGGTGTGCACATAAGCCGCACCCTGCGCCCTCAAGTCGGTGTGAATGGCTTCGTGCAGTTCGTACATCATATGGCTTTCACCAATGACAAGAAAACTGAGACCCGCCAATGCCGCCGCTGCTGTTGCCATAGTAACTACTCCTTATTTCTATATGAGACTGATACAAAAATCCCGCATCTGCCCCGACGGGCTGTCCTAGACTGCTACCGATCAGGATGCGCCGTTTTCCAACCCTTCCATCCAGGCTTTTTCTTCCTGGGCAAAAGGCATTTGCAGCACACGTTCAGGTATTTCCCAAATCACAACCCGGGGCGGGGCGTCGCGCAGTTCAGCGGCCTCCAGGTAGGCTTTGGCTGCTCGCCAAAAATCACCGCCATCCTGAGCCAGATTGGGCACGGGCGTCTCCAGCGCAGCCTCAAGAAACTGCGCAAAAGAGGAAGTTCTGGAATATGAGGACCCAATCAACGCTACCGACGGCAGGTTGGTATCACCAAACAGATCGTCGGCCGCATCATTTCTGCCCGAGGAAGACGCCTCGACCAGAGCGTCTGCAGTCCTGAAATGTGTGGGGGACACACTATCAGGCGGGGGCTGAAGCGCGATGGGTAGCCAGTCCAGGCCAGCCAGGCGCACAAGATCACCTTCCCGGGTTTGCGTTTCGCCGCGTTTCAACACATAGCGCTGGTGAGGGGTCAGCGCCACGCCGATCTGACTGACCGTTGCGGCCACAGTCTGCGCAGCGGCTTGCGCCCCGGCTTCGGACCAGTGCGTATCGCTCTTCAGAAAAGGGGTGAGGCCTTCCGCCTGCTTAAGGGCCTCCAACGCCGGAAGCAAAGAGGCGTGCCTGACTCCGCGCTCGGCCAGACCCGCCTCCCAGGCACTCAATCGAGTCTGAAACGAGACGGGGCGATAGGTATTGCAAAGCTGCGCATGCTGGACACGACTTTTGTCAGGCACAGTAGCGATCACAAGCTCGACACCAAGTCGGCGCAGGCGATCGCGCACCTTCACAACGGTATTCAGTCGCGCCTGAGCGCTGCGTGCCGCGTCGGGGTGCACGACGAGTTCATCCGCCAGAAACAGCCACTGGCCGCAGCCCTGACGTACGCGCGGCCCCAAGGAACCCACCGACAGCCACGACGCCGCCCTTTCAGCATCGGCCAATGCAACGGGAAGCGGCGCGTGGGCCAGCTCCTCCGCCAGGCTCCGGGCCAACTCGCCCTGCGCAAGCTGCGCGCGCGTCCAGTGCGAAGCGGCCTGGCTCATTTGTCCTGTCGCGATATACCAGACTATCGATACGGCGCCTGCGACCAGGCTAATCAGAAAAACGACACCCGCGCCATTCCTGGCCTGGCGAGAAGACAAATTGCGTGTTTCGACCGGATCAGCCATAGCCATGTCGCCCTCTTTTACCGTCAAAACTGAAAATACAGGAATGGAACCGCCTTCCTGCTCGCCACCAGCGCCATCGCAAGCACGAAGCCGCATACCGGCCATAGATCAACCACGGCCAATATGCCTGCCGGCACACGGTGGCGGAAAGGCTCGCGAAACAAAGGCGCCACAATGCAGGCGAGGCCAAGCAGTATCGCCACTAAGTGGGAAGTTTGCAGCGTCACCCGCAGGGCATCGCCCAGCGCCCATCCGTGCAGCCCCAGCTGCGCGGCATAGAGCGACCTCGCCGTTTCAAAATCAGCTGCCCGGAAGACCACCCAAGCCATGCAGACAAACAGCAAAGTGGCCACCCGCGACAGCGGCACGGGAACCGGCGCCAGGCCGGAACGACTCCAGCCCCGCGCAATAGCCAGCGCGGCGCCGTGCATCAATCCCCACAACAAAAAGTTCCAGTTATCGCTACCGTGCCACATGCCCGCAATCGCCATCGTGATGACGAGGTTGATGTAGGCGCGAACGGCGCCCTTGCGATTGCCGCCAAAAGGGATATACAGATAATCACGAATCCAGGACGATAGCGAAATGTGCCAGCGGCGCCAGAAATCTTGAATGCTGCGCGCCAGATAAGGATGGTTGAAATTCTCGGGAAAATGAAAGCCCAGCATCTGCCCCAGGCCAATAGCCATGGCGCTGTATCCGGCGAAGTCGAAGAACAACTGCAGCGAATAGGCAAGACACGCCAGCCAGGCATCCATGAAACCTGGCTCGGGCACGCTAAAGGCAACGTCCACCAGAGGCGACAGGGTATCCGCGATAAGCACCTTCATGCACATTCCGACCATGAAGCGCCGGGCCCCGGCGGAGAAGTCCATCCAGGTGAAGCGCCGGCTGATCAGTTCGCGTTCGACCCATTCATAGCGCAGAATGGGGCCGGCGATCAATTGTCCGAACATCGCCAGATAGGAGGCAAACCAGACGAAACGGCGCTGAGGACGGACGTCGCCCCGATAAACATCGACCAGATACGAGATGGCCTGCAAAATGATGAAGGACAAGCCTATGGGAAGCGCGACGCGCTGCCATTGCAGTGGCATGGCACCTATAAATGGCACCAGCTCGTTGTATGTCTCGACCAGGATATTGATGTACTTGAACCAGAACAAGGTGCTGGCATTGACAGCGACGAGCAAAGCCAGCAAGCATTTGCGCCGCAGGCCCGGAGGCTGAACGGCCAGAACCAGCCCGCCCGTCCAGGCCAGGATAGTCAGGGCAATGAACAGCAGCAGAAAGACCGGGCTCCACCAGCCGTAGAAGATCCAGCTCCCCGCCAATAGGACAGCGTTGCGCCAGGCGTTGGGAGCCAGCGCATAGATCAGCAGAAACGCTGGCAGAAACAGCGTCAGGAATTCAATCGATGTAAAGACCATCGCAGGCTCACTGGGCCACTGTGTCTTTCACATGAAAAAAACCCTTGCCCGGATCTCCCGGCACCAGAAAAAGGCTGTGGCGCTCGCCTGCCTGCAGCGTACCCAGGTTCAGCGGCTCGCCAACCGCTTGCCCTGCGCACACCAACTGCACGCTCAGCGGCACAGGGTTGACCTGCCGACGCACCCAATCACGCACAACCACGTGTTCAAACAAGAAAACCGCCCGGCCTGCAACCTGAACACCCGCATCCACGCATGCCTTGTCAAGGTTGTAGAAGGCGATGGAGGCCCTGACAGCGGTAAAGCCGTCCGCCTCTTCGTGCAGTGTCTGTACCTCTAGACCCTGATCGGTCTTGAGACCCAGCACGGTGACAAACTCGCCTGGCTGAATCTTGGCCGAAACCACTTGTTTTTGGTCGCCCCGAGCCAGTTCGCCGCCGATCGTCGTGTTGCCGGCCACCGGCATGTAGGCCGTGGCCGGCGAGTCATCGCTAAGATCAACGACAGCCTGCGAGCCCACAGCCGTCACGCGCAGGCCTTCCCCGCTGCCATCCACAAAACGCACAAATGCCGAATCTTCGGCTGGCCCCGTGGGATACAGCTTGATGTCGGCGCCATGCGCAGAGAGGCTTATCAGACCAGCCAGTGCTGCAATCCATCTGGAAACAAAGAGGAATATCATTTTTTTTCTAGTCCCTTAACGACAGAAGACTCCAGCAGCTGCTGGGTCAGTGCCTGGCCCCAGGCTTCATAGCCTGCCCGGGTATAGTGCATGCCATCGACAGTCGCCCATTCGCCCTGCTTGGAAAACTCCAGTGAATCGATGTATGTGCAGGGCTGCACATTGGCGCCCAGAAAAGCCGACATCAGCTTGACTCGCCCAAACGTTTTACGATATTTGCCGCCTTCAGTACCCCAGGCCGGTCCTACCCAAACACACGCCGTGCCGGTTTTGGCAACAGCCTGCGTCAGGGACGTTACTTGCTGCCAGGCCCACGCTTTGGGGAAAACATCTTTGGTATAGGCAGCGGTCGTATCGCCCATCACGATCACCAGCAGGTCGGGCTTGTCTTTCGCCAGCAAGTCAACAATCGGGTAGGTCGCCGCGTTCACATCCTTGACCGTGACAGGGTCCTTCCCAATGCGTTCGGCCCCGCCGCAAGTGCCTTTGACCGCCTTGAGCCAATCGCCGGGGTTGGCGCCACACACACCGACGGTATGCACCTGCGCACCCTGGCGCTCCAGCCTCATGTGCAAGGTGTCAATCAAATAATGCGGGCCTGTTAGATGGCTATCGCCGATAATCAGGATCGACAGTCCAGCCACTACCGAAGTCAACATGCTTATTCCTCCTTGGTTACAGTGTTATCGGCCATAAGTGTTGCCATAAGGCGAACGGTAGGGCTCGACAGGTAGATCGAGCAGGCCTCTTTGTGGATAGAAGTAGTAACGCAGGTATAGCCCGCCCATCCACTGCCTATAATCGTCAGCGTTGTTTGCGCCAAGCGTTGCGCCAAGCACCAGATTGGAATTAAGGCGGTGCTCCGCCGACGCCTTCAAGTTGTAGCCGATGCCTGTCTTGCTTGAGCCGCGATAGTAGCCATCGCCAAAGAGACTGCCCGTGCCGGCCAATTGTTCGGCATAGGCCTGGAGATCGGAATTATTGGGAAACACCGGCGCATCGGCCTGTGTGAAGTGCTGCCACCCGACAGCCCCGTCAATGCGATAGCTGAAGCGGCCGGTGCGCTGCGCCCAGGTCAGCGGCATACTCAGTGCGTAAAAGTGTTCAGGGCTGAAGTAGCCGCCGTGCCCATAGGTAAAGTACGACTGGTTCTTGTCAAAGAAAGTGGCATTGAGATTCACGCCTACCATGAACTTGGCATCTTCCTTGTTTATGACACGAGAGTAGGCGCCGGTATTGATCTCGGTGCGGTGGTTCGATGCGACGTTATTCCCGTTCAGGCTATGCCACGCCGCCGAACCATAAATCCCTCCCGAGCCAAAATCCTTGGACAAGGTAAGCCTGGCGCCTGTCGCCGACACGCCGCCCCACTCCAGCCCCAGGTCATCCTGCCTGCGGCCGGCGAAGGACAGCACACTATCAGTGACCGGCCGCCGTGAAATGTCCAGGCTATAGCTGGCCGTGCCCGCTTTGCCCAGTGTCCCATTGAACAGGGCGCCGCCTGTGAAATCCACCTCCTGGAAGCCCAGCGGGGTGACACCGGCGTCGAGTTCCATGCCGCGGGTTTGATAGCCCAGCGACAAACCGATACCGCGCTGCCGCTCGTCATTTACCGCGTAAGGGCTGTAGGGGAGCAAATTCGCTGGCCCGCCCGACGTCCACCCTTCACCGATGGATCCAGCGCTCAGCACAACCGGCGTGGCCCGTACACTCATGCGGTCATTGCCAACCGGGAAGTCCACCTGGATGGGAACTTGGGTTTCCACCAGGCTGCTCGTGCCCTCGTCCCCATTGCGTGAACGCACTTCCGTTCCAATTCGCACCTGGGTGCTGCGTTCTTGATAGACCTCGTCGAGCTCGCGCGCGGCGGCTGACGCCGAAGAAAGAGAAGCAGAGGCGTCAACGGGCGGATCCACTTCAGCCGCGGCCCGCTGCAAGCCGCTCGAAGCCAACGATGGTGAACCGGCCATGGCCATGCTCGCCGCTTGAGCCCGATCCTGCGGCTGCTGTGGGGCTGCGGCTGGCGATGAAGCTGGCTGTATAGCAGCCGGTTGCATGCGGGACGAGTCGGGCGACAACGCGACCTCTGCGTTTAACGAGGTCATGGTCTCGGGGGCGATAAGCGCTCCACCGCCTGCTTCCCGGGGAGTGCCCCCGCGCGCAGCGGTGCCCGGCGAGCGCGCCGGGCCACTCGCAACAGGCGTGGAAGACCGTGATGTGGCCGAGGCCGGCGCTGCGCGTTGGCCGGCGGCGCCCGCAAAGAGAGTGCTCGGAGCGGGCTCGGAAGGACGAGCGGCAAGTTGCGCAGCCGCCGTCTTGGCACTGCCGCTTTCCAGCGCGACGGCTCGCTCCAGCAACTTGGCTGCGTCGCCCGACTTGCCGGACAAGCGATAGATACGGGCCGCGGCGGTCAGCACTTTGACATCTTCAGGCGCCAGCGAGACGGCAATCTCGGCCTCGCGCTCCGCCTGGCGGTATTCCCTCAGTTGCTGAGAAATCTGAGCCAGGCCCAAATGCAAGTCTGGATTGTCGGGATCGGAGCGCAACAATGCCTCGTAGATTTCCAGCGCCTTATCGCCCTGCCCCGACGCAGCATATATGCGAGCCAAGGTGCCGCGCGCCGCCAGATCATTGGGCCGCCTTTCGAGCACAGGGGCCAAGGTATCATGGGCGGCGGCCAGATCGCCCCGTTCGGTGAGCAAGTCTGCCTGCCGGATCTGATAGGTGTCCGACAGCTCTGCGAGCATCCTGCGCTGGGAGACCGTGAGGTTCTTGCCCTGCAGTTGACGCAACACGATGGAAGCCTCGACATCCTGATCTGATGCCAGCAACAGGCCGACATAGGCAATCGACGCATCCACGCTGCGCGCCTGGCCTTGCTCACGCAACGGTCGCAGCAAGGCCAGGCCCCGGGCGGGCTCACCGATATCCACATAAGCACGAGCCACTGCGCTGAGCATATCGAAATCATTCGCCGAATCCGCTTCGATCTGGCCCAGCCAGGCCAGTACCTCTGCTTTCCGCCCCCCGTGAGCCAAGCTCACCGCCTCATCGATCTGCGATCGGCGAGTGACCATGGCATGAAGTTGATTCATGGGGAAGGTGCGTTGCGCGGCGGGTATGCGTTCAAGCTTGTCCCGGGCCTCGATCCACTGCTGCTTACTCGCCGAAAACAGCGCACTGGCGTATAGCGCAACAGGGTCGTTGGGATGGGTGACGAGCAGCCCATCGATCAGACCGCGCGCCTCTTGTTCCCGCCCGGCGTCCTGGTAGAGTTCGGCCAACTGGTAGCGCAGCCAGGGATTATCCGGATTCTTGGCCAGGGCGTTTTCAAGCAGCTTGCGGGCGCCTTCATCGTCACCCGATGATCTGGCCGCCTTGCTCAAGCCCGTCACGGCCTGGATATCGTCGGGTCGGCGTTGGAGGGCGGCGCGATAATCCTGAACGGCTTCAGCCGTCTTGCCTTCGTCCAGCTTGATGTCGGCGAGTAGAACATTGGCCGCCGACTCCTTGGGCGCCAGCTTCACCGCCTGGTTCAACAGTTTGCGAGCCTCATCTGTTTTCCCGGCCTGGTAAAGGGCCCGGGCCTTTTCGACATCGATCCAGTACTGGGCTTTCGAAAGTGACGGCTGCCACGCCGCATTCCCGCGCCGCGCACGCGTAAGATACTCGTGGGCCTGCTGCCAATTTCCGTCACGCATGGCCAGCACACCCATACCGCCAAGCGCCTCTGAATCATTGGGACGCTTTGCCAGAATCGCCTCGAATTCAGCCCGCGCTCTGGTCGTGTCGCCCGACTCGACCAACTTCATGGCCGCGTCGGTGCGCTTGCGCAAAGGGTCCGGACGCGGGACGGCCGCCCCGCGGACGCTCGTCTGGCCCTGACCCATCGCCACACCCTGTTGCAGCTGTGCGCGGATATCCGCGTCATCGGGGTGCTTGGCCAGGTATTCGGTGAACAAAGGCCTGGCGTCAGGCTGGGGCGGCCCAAGCCACGTCAACGCTCCGCGCCAGCTCTCGGTTGCCTCGCTTCCAATATCACTGCGCGCCGACAATCGAGCCAAACGGCGTATGCCTTCCAGACGTGTCGACTCGTTGCGAGCCAAATGACGGGCCAATGCAAGTTGCAGGCCGGAATCCTCGGGCGATTGGCCAACCAGATGCTGCAAGCCGGCAATTGCCTCACTCAAACCGCCCGGCGTATAGCCCAGCACGCTGTAATAAGCGCGCCCGACTTCCCCTACCGGACTACGCCCGCCAAGGGCCTGCCGGTACTTGGCCAACGCCACCTCGGAGTCATCAGAAGCAATGGCTTGACGCGCCTCTTCGAGCAAAGCCCGGTTTTCATCTGAGCTCAGCAGAATATCTTGCTCCAGCTGAGTGACCAGGGGATGATTGGGCTGGGCCTGTTTCAGGCGCTCCAGATAAGCGCGCGCAGCCTCGGGTTTCTTGACATACAGCTCAATGATGCCCAGGCCATACAAGGCCTGCGGATTCTCGGGGCTGATCAAAAGCAGTTTATTCCACGCTTGGGCCGCCCGTTGGCTATCCTGCTGCGCCTGCCAAAAGATACCTTGCTCAGTCAGTACCTGACTGGCATCGTTCTGCGCCCAGCCGGCATGGTGCAGCAATGTCACAAGAAGGCCGCAGGCTATTTGGTTGTAACGACGCATTCGTTCTCCCACGATAAATATAAAGTTCCATCAGCCCGGAACCGGAACAAGCCGTCCAGCCAGCCGATGCCAAACAGGCTGAGCACATAGTCGTAATAAGGGGGCTGGCCTGCGGCTGCCGTCGATGAGGTCGATTGATGCAACATGGCACGAACCCAGGGCTTTTGCTGCTCGAACAATAGCTCCTGCCCTTTGGCTTTGAAGTAGGGGATCAAGGCTGCGGAAAAACCGAAGGGCCCCCGGCCAGTGAACTCGCCCGTCTGGGTGTTTACCGACTCGGGCGGCACGCCGTTGCCGCTGCGGGTAGCGCCAACCATGCCGTCCAGGGCGTGCAGCATGCGCGAAAACAACGGGTCGCTGGATGGTGTCATGCCTGCCCACAAATAGGTGCGTATGGCGTCGTAGCTGCCAACCGGACCTTTAATCGTATCGACGACAAAGGAAGGTGGATTATTTTTCGCCTGGTATCGCGTCCAGTCGGGAGCAAAGCCGTGAGGCGCCGTGGCCTCGGTCATTATTGCGGTATTTTCCGCAATATCCCCCCAAGGGCCCTGCGGCCGCTCATTAGCCAAACGCCGCAAAACAGGCAGGGGCAGGTAGCTGGCATTGAGCTGCCAAGCCCGCTCGCTCGGCCTGCTGAACCAGTCTCTGCCCGGCAAGAGCATATACCCCAAGCCCGGCAAGTCAGCGACTTCTTGCGACTCGACCAAGGCCAGCATGTCGAGCGCGCGCCGGGTATAGGCCGGCTCTTGCCAAAGCCGCCCCGCTTCCAGCAGGGCATAGACAAACCACAAGTTCGCATCGGAAGCCGAGTTATCGTCAATCACCCGCCAGGTGCCGTCTTGCGCCTTGCCCCATATCCAGGCGGGCAGGCGTTGGCTGAGATCCCCGCCGCCAAGATTATTGACAGCCCAATCCCACAGGCGATCAAACGTGGGGCGATCACCGGCCACCAAGGCAAAGAACATTCCGTAGGACTGGCCTTCGGAAGAACTATGGCTCATTGCGGTGCTCGCATCCAGGACACGACCGCTGTCCTGGATGAAATGTGTGCGGAAATCGCTCCATAAAGGCCAATCGGCCGCACCGCAGGCAGGCGCCGCCACGGCTACAGTTCCGTTCAGTACGGCAAGCGCCATCACGCACCCGGCCAGGAGTCGTTTAACGCATGTGGGTACAACGGGCGTCTTCATGCGGCATGCCGTCCACGCGACCTGCGCCAGACCAGCCCAATCAGCAGCAACAGCAGCAGCACGAGTAAAGCTGGCACCAGCCACCATAACGAAGGCACTCCTGGCCAATATTTGACCAAATTCCACTCTATGCTGCGCCACAGGCCCAGCTTGCCGATCGAATACGTATATTCAGCCGCCAAGGGATGAACCCCGCTGTCGTTGACGACGGCAAGACTGCCCTGCAAGGCATTGCCAAAATCCTCGTCATCCAACATCGCCTTGGCGGCAAGCGCCTGCCCCTGTGGCTCACTGCTGGCAATCAGCACCACGCTGCGCCCTTTTGCCACTGGCGACTCGAAGCCAGCGAAGATTGCGCTCTCACCGGCACTGCTATACGTCAGGTCGACGCGGGCGGGGCTCTGCGACGCCCGCGGATCGGGGGTGACCCAGTGGCTGGGTTTGAAAACGCGATCAGATAGATCAAAACGCTTGTTCTGGCCAACAAGCATTGCGGGCATGTATTCGGTCCAGTCAGAAAGCCAGGAAAGCTCACCCGACGCGATAATGACAATATCCTTGTCGCCCTGCTGCAGTCCCGACGCGCCCTGCGCCACCGACACATGCGTTGCCGGGTACCCGGTCGACTCGCCAAAGCGCCCCATGACAGTCAAATAGGTGGAGATATCCTGCTCGGCCGGCTGACTCGACAGCAGCACCGCCGTTTCAGACAGATCGGCCAGCCGTGTGAACGGGAACCCGCTTTCACCAAATGCCGCCAGGTTGGGCAAGGGCATGAAGTGCGGATAATGGCTTAAATCTATGGTCGAATCCGGATCGATGCGGCCTCGGACATTGTCGATAATAATGTCGCGGCACTGGCCTTCCTTGATGTAGTCGTACATGAAGAGAAACTCGAGCTCCGAACGCGCCATCAGGCGATGCAAAGGGATCTGCATCTGGGCCCGCACCGGCAGCATCTCGTTTTCAGTCAAGGCCTTGAGCCACGACTCGTCCTTGATCTGATCCACGGACGGCAGGGGAAAGGATTTGAGGAACTGCTCGTCGGCGCTGATCAGCAGCGAGGAGTTGACCTGGCCCGGCTGGGGGGTGTAGCGGTAGCGCAAGTCGACCGGCACGGGCTTTTCCCGCCAGCCGAACAAATCGGGCGGCAGCCGCAGATCAAGACGGACCGGAGCGCCGTTATAGCCCGACACATCCAGCTCCGTCTCTGGCAAAAGCTCGCCGAACGTGATCGGACGGTCGGTACGCAGCCAGTTGGGCGCATCATAAGGCTTGCGGGGTTTGAGCTGCACCAGTTGCTGAATGGTGGCCGCCTGGCCGGACAAGGTTGCACTTCCGGTGATCAAGGCCTGCGCCGCCAGCTTGAGTTCCTGGGCATCGCGTCCCATCACCCACAGAAACTTGCCGTACGGGTCGTTTGGATTATTGGTGATCGCCAGCGTAGGCCCTGATATGGCCGGCAACGACGCCTCCGCGCCTGCTTCAGCACCCAGGCTCAGTATCAGGGCGTTGCCCTTGCCAGGGTAGGCGCCATTCCACTGCACGGGAAATTCCGCACCGCGATATGCCGCCATCGCGCCAAACCAGGATGCGATCATCCCCGCCGACTCGAGGCTTGCCGTACTTTTGTCGTTGGCAAAAACAAAGGGCATCGTCACACGGCGGCTGTCACGATGGTCGAAGAACGGTAAGGGCAAAATAGACAGATCATTCTTCAACGGCACGTGTTGCACATCAAGCTTCAACTGAGTTTTATTGCTGATGTTGGTCCAAAGGCTGGAATGCAATGGATCTTCGCATTCAAGCGTGTAATGGCCAATCAATTGGAAACGCAGGCGATTGAACTCGGTGATCAAGTGAGCGGGCAGCGGGATGGTGCGCTGCAAACTTTTACCCGCCTCTTCACGGGGCACGGGCAGGCTGACAGCCACCTCATCGTTGATCAGCACGTTGATATGCGACAGATCGCTAAGCAAGGCCGGCGAATAACTGTAGGTCATGTCAACCTCGGCACGCGTCACGACTTCGTCCGCGCGAACATTGAATGGCACGCTATTGCTGCCGTCGATGCCGCGCAGGTTGAACGGATAACGCGCTCCCAATTCCTCGAGCGTGTACTGATACTCGGGCTCGAACAATACGGCCTCTTCCGGCTGGCTGATTTCTTCAAGCGGCGGCATTTCATCACGCGATAGCGACAAACCGGCACCCTGCTCAGGGCTTGCGTCTTGAGCGGAAACCGTATTGACACACGCCAGCGCCAACACTGAAGCGCTTAACAGCATCGAAATCGAACGGGTGGACAAGGAGAGGTTTTTCATCGGCTATTCTCTTTTCATTTACTGCGTTCCGGAACGTCCGGCGCCCAGACGCCTATGGGCTCGCGCACGCAGTGACAGATACAGGACGATTGCGATCAATACCGCAGCGGCAAGGTAAAGCAAGAACAATAATATGGGCTGCGTCGACAGGAACCAGGCCATGGTCTGGTATGGCCCAAGACTGCCGACGTAATAGGTTTTCGAGTCCGACAGTGATTCGATGCGGCCATCACGCAGCAGAGCCAGGCTGCCCTGCAACCGGCGGCTCTGGGTTTCGTCTGTAAGCATTAGCTCGACGGCGGCTCGAAGGCTCGGGCCATCGGCTCCGGCGACGACGACAACGCTACGCCCATGCGATACGGGGGACTCGAAACCTGCGGCATAGGCGCCCCCCGTCGAGGCGGACACCGGACCGGCAGCCGATAGGCGCAACGGGCTTTGAACCAGCAGATCGGACAGCGCGGCGATCCAGCCGCCGATCCAGCCGCCGATCCCGCCGCCAGTGGTCGACGACGAATCTGTTCGCCGCGCCGCGGGAAGATATCGAGACCATTGCGACAACACTTCAGAACTTGATCCCGCGTCGAGCACCAGCAGATCTTTATCCATCAAGCCGGTGCCATCGCGCGTCAGTGACACACCCGTTGCGGGATACCCGGTGACCTGCCCCATCTTTCCAAGCAGGGAGAGAAAGGCTGAAAATTCGTTTTCGCCCGCCTTTGCCGGCAGCACCACTGTTGTTTCGGACAAATCTGCCATGCGTGTGAATGGAAAGCCGGACGTACTGAACGCAGCCAAATCCGGCATGGCCTTATGCTTGGGCAAGCCTGACAAATCGAGGGTGGAACGAGGATCGATGGCACTGCGCCATACATCAACGAGGCTGCCCCGGCATTCGCGTTGGTTGGGAACAGGGTATCGAAACTGAAACTGCAGGCCGGCCAGGGACTCAAGCATGGACATCGGCAGCAGCACCGTCTCGCTCAGCACCGAGTCATCCCGCGATACCAGCCGGTGGGCGGCTTCTTTATTGCTCGCCAACGGAATACTTTCTACGGGCTGCTGATTAACTGAAACATCCAGCGTCGCGCCACCTCTTTCATCAACAGCCGAATGCCGGTACAGCAATTCCAAAGGCACCGTCTTGGTACGCCAGTCGGAAAGATCTGGAGGCAGCCGCAAACTGATGTCGACTGGCGGCGGGTCGAAACCCAAGACGGTAAAATCGCGCAAAGGCAGAAGCTCGCCCAAGGCGACCGGACGGTTTGTCGGCAGCCAGTTGGGCGCATCATAAGGCTCGCGGACTTGTTCTTGTATCGCCGCGACAGTGGCCGTTGGCCCCGACAATGCCTGGGCGCCCAGCACCAGCGACACGGCCGCACTGCGGATCTCATTGTCATCACGTCCGGCAATCACCAATAGCTTTCCGGCAGGATCATGCGGATTCGCCCGCATGGCTACTGTCGGCCCCTGGACTGTGGGTAATGTCACGCCTTCAAGGGATTCATTCGGGCCGAGCACGACAATCGCATGGCCTCGTTCAGGAATATCATGTGCGCTTACCTCGAACCGTGCCTCACGATAGCCAGCTAGCGCTCCCAGCCACGACGCCACGATGCCAGCCGCCTCGAGCCGCTTGTCGGTAGGCTCACCGAGTACAAACGCAAGGTCCAGGCCGCGCACATCACGCGGATCGAAAAACGGCGTGGGCAACAAGCTGAGCTCATCGGGCAGCTTGCTGTGCGCAACGTCAAATACCAAACGACTGGACTCGTCGATGTTTGCCCACAGATCGGCATGGAGCGGGTCTTCACAACCCATGGTGTAGTGGCCGATGAGCTGGAGTTCAAGGTAGTTATAAGGCTGCAGGTGCGCGAGCGGCAGATCGACCATTGTCTTGCCGGCATGATCCGCTTGCTGCTGCGGCAGCGGCAGGGACGCGACGACTGCACCATTGAGAATGACGTTCAGGTGGGACAAGTCTTCAAGCAATGCAGGCGAATAGCGGTAGGCCAAGTCGAGCTGCAGCCCCTTGACCTGCTCATCAGCCCGCAAACCGAACACCACACCCCGGCGCCCATTGACCCCGTGCAGACGCCATTGCACATAGCGATTGTATTGCTCCAGGCTTACCGCATAGCTGCTGTGCAGGGCGTCACCGACGCGGTCCGCGGCAGTTGGCTGCGCCCACGCCGCGCTGGTAGCGCTGACAAGTAATCCGAAGATACATGTCCTGGCGATTTCCCAGAAGCGCCCAGTGCGGATCATGTCTGTTTCACCTCGCGCCTGGACAGCTTGACAGCATGCTTGCCCAGCGCCTTGCCTGCTTCGCGGGTCAGGATGAGAAACCCGCGCACACCCACCCCGCCAATCTGCTTGATTGCCGTCAGGGGCGCATCGGGCACCGATGCATCCCATGCCGCGGCCCAGATATCGGCCCGCCCAAAAGTCATCTGAGCCAGTTCGATCTGTTGAGGAATGGTAAGGCCATGGAAATACAACCCGACTTGTTTGCCACGAACGAATCGCACTTCTGCCGGGAATACCTGCTCTTCACCGCCCCGAAAGAGCGATACATGCACCTTATCGCCAGTCTGTATGCTCGCGGGAGCGCTCATGGTCAACCCCAGCCCTTCCGACGAAAAATCGCTGGCTTCGCAGACGATGCGGTGCCCGGAAGCAAGACCCAAGGTCGCCGGCAGCTCGACCTCGACGCGCGGCGACGAACGAATCTGGCGCTGTTCGCCGGCCACGGCCACACTGGCGCTGCAGATGACGATATTGTGCAAGGTCCAGGCCATGTTGAACAATGCGGTATACATCAAGCCGCGATCGCCGCCGCTTTGTATCAGCAACCAGATGCCCACTAGCATTCCGGCCATATTCAGGCCCAGCAGCACGATGTAGGGCCGGGCCAACTTCCAATCGAAATAGGCTTCGGTATTGGTGCCGCCCTTGGAGGTAACGTTGAACGTTGCCCTGTCGGGGTTGATCAGGGTCGCCAAGGTCGGACGCAAAAGATACCAAGCCAGTACCGACTCATACAGCTCGTTCCAGAACGAATGCCGGAATCTGCCCTGGACCCGGAAGTTCGTCAATTGTGCATGCACAATATGCGGCAGGACGTAGGCCAGAATCATTAACGCCGAAGCCTGGAATACGTGGGCGCCGAAGAACAGGTAGGCCAGCGGCGCCGTCAGGAAAACAAGACGGGGCAAGCCGTAGAAAAAATGCAGCGATGCGCTGATATAGCAGATGCGCTGGCCCAAATTCAGGCCGCTCGCCAACAAAGGATTATGGCTGCGCATGATCTGCGCCATACCCTGGGCCCACCGAATGCGCTGGCCGATATGGCGCGACAGGTTCTCGGTTGCCAAACCCGCCGCCTGAGGTATGCCCAGATAGGCTGTGTTGAGCCCGACCCGGTTCATCTTCAGCGCGGTTAACGCGTCCTCGGTGACGCTTTCAACAGCCACTCCGCCGATCTGCAGCAAGTGCTCGCGCCGCAGCACCGCGCACGATCCGCAGAAGAAGGTCGCATTCCACAAGTCGTTGCCATCTTGCGTCAGCCCATAGAACAGCTGCCCCTCATTGGGAACCCTATGGAACACATCCAGATTCTGCTCCATGGGATCGGGTGAAAAGAATACGTGGGGCGTCTGCAGCATGGCCAGCTTGGGGTCTTTCATGAACCAGCCCATGCAGATTTGTAGAAACGAACGCGTCGGGATGTGATCGCAATCAAAAATGGCAATGAACTCGCCGTTTGTGTGCGCCAGAGCGGCGTTGATGTTGCCCGCCTTGGCATGCTTGTTGTCCGGACGGGTCAGGTACCCGACACCGACCTCTTCGCAAAACGCACGAAACCCTGCACGCCGTCCGTCATCCAGCACATAGATATTCAGACGGTCGGCGGGCCAATCCTGCGCCTTGGCCGTCAATACAGTCTGACGCACTACGCTGAGCGGTTCGTTATAGGTGGGGATATAGATGTCAACGCTGGGCCACTGCTCGATGTCGTCAGGCAGCGGGACGGGCTCGCGGCGCAGAGGCCAGGCCGACTGAAAATAGCTCAGGAACAACGTAGTCAAAGCGTAGAACTCTGCCAGCAACAGCCCATAGCCAAACAATGCATCGACCCAATGCTCGAATCCTAGCGTTTCGGTAAGTCTCCAGTACATGTAGCGCAGCGAGGCGACCAAGGAGATTGCCATGAGCAGCAAGACCGTGAGTCGCGCCTGCGAAATGCGATTCAGCACGTAGGCCGTGACGAAAGTAAGCAAGCCGAAAAGCGCCTGATCGCGAAGGCTAAGCGGAGTAACGATCACACCAAGGAAGAAAACCAGCGCGATAATCGACGCAAGTATCCGGACTGGCAGACTATTCCACAGGGCGAAGCCCACGAGCCAGTTTCCAACTCGAAGAAACACCTGTCTAACACGCGCTTCCATTAGCCCGTCCCCCCGCCGGATATCCCCAGGAGGCTGCTGACCCAGTTGGCACAAGCCATGATGTCCTGCGCACCCTCGCTATGTGGCGCATACTGAAAGACGTTTTGCCCATACGCCAACGCTTCGCTCATGGCCTGGTCCTGGTGAATGCGGCCAATGATGTGTTCGCCAAACGAGGCGCGCAACATAGCCATAACGTCGCGGCCGAGCTGCCGGCCCTGGTCGACCTGATTGACGACAATGCCGTAATCGCGGAAATCCGGCCGGCCAAGGCTGTACGACTCGAACAGCGCACGCAACTGCGGCAGGGTCACGTATGAGCCCGCGTCAGGCAGGGTGACGGCCAAGGCAAGCGATGCCGCCGTCAGGGCCTGCGTCATATATACCGACGGGCCGGGCGGAGTATCCAGTACGATGACTGTATTCCCGGGCAGCCCAAGTCCTTTCAACGCCCTCACCAACCAGGACGGGTTGTGAGCCAGGCGATCTTCGAAGGCCTGTCGTTGTGCTTCGTCGCACAAGCCGTACGGGATCAGCGCCACGCCGGACGGTGTGGCCTCTACCAAATCAGCCAGAGACGCCGCGCTCCCGTCTGAATGCGCAAGCCCCCTGCCAGCCCCTACCTCGAACGAAAAATGAAACCGTAATCCGTTTTGCGGGTCGAGATCGATCGCCAGCACAGGATGTCCCAGCTCGTACAGGGCAACGGCCAGGTTCGCCGCTACCGTACTTTTTCCAACGCCCCCTTTAGCCGATACGATGGATAGGACATTCATGAGAGGTGCAGACGATCGAAAAGGGATCGGATAGAACCAGCTTGCTGACCGGGATCGCTGGGCGCGGGGGGGTCGGCAATTGCGGCGGGCTGGTGGGGATTATCGAGTCGGAGGAATAGCGAGCGCAGGCTGCGCCCGTCTTCATCCGAAGATCGGGCCGGCATATTACCAGGGTCTTCCACGCCGCCCGCATCGTTCGTGTCTTGACCTGCCGCTTGTTCCACGCTGGGCGAAGCCATGACAAAAGCCGGCCTGGGAGCCTGAGTCCCTGGCTGGATGCCAGAAACGGCAGCAAGCGGTTCAATCGCCGCGGGCTGCTGTCTATTCGCGCCCATCAATGCGTCAAAAGCGGCACTTCCCGCCGCCCGCCCGGATGGCTCGGTTGGCCGGATGGCCTCGGACGCCTGCGGCATGGCCCGGCCGAAACCAACCTGCACCTGCTTGAACAAGGGCCACCGCTCATGTGTTTCGCTGTGTTGGTCGGCCTCGCGCACCTCGCGGTATTGCGTAGCCTTATCGCCACCAAAACGCGCAAACAGCTTGGTTACATCACTGAGCTCTTTCATCTTGTTCTTACCTCCTAAAACCTAGCTCTGGCCGAGACAACTGAAACTATCTTCATGGCTGGCGCAAGCGTTGGAATAGAGACGAAATTTGTTCCGCCTGGGTGGATTCGTACGTCGGCAAGGGCAAGGTCTGTTCCAAGAGCGGCTCACGCTGTTGCGGCTGGCCAAGGCGTTTGAACAGCTCCTGAAGCTTCCCTTCGTCACGCGTCTCGTCATCTTGCTGGTGCGTGGATTCACGACCGGCATGCGCGCGATCGGCAATTTCGTGATAGCCGCCCGCAGCATCCTTGTTGGAGGATTTGAACCGCTTTACCATGTCAGCCAAGCTAGTCATTGCATTCCATCCTTGTCAGTACCAGACTCCGTCCAGCCTCGTTAACGACCTAGCCTGAATACCAGGCCGCCGGATTCATCCGCCTCGCCAACCTGCGTAACCTGCAGCTCGCTGCTGGCGCCAAGCAGCAAGAACCATTCTTGGTAAACCCCTTCCAGAAAGCCCGCCGACCAGTGCATGGCATCGCTCCCCATCGTCGCCTTCAATGGTGAAAGATGGTGCTCGATTGCCAGATGACCGCTTTGTTCTTCAAAGCTGACAAAGCCCCATTCCAGTCGCGACCAATGCGCGTTGGCCGCCTGTTCCATTTTTTCGAGAGAGTCGCATTCCGGCAAAGACAGGGCGCGGCCCGCTCGCATTCCCGCATTGCGGGCCAGACTGCGCACGTCCTGAGGGGAAAGTTGATGCAGGAGTTCCTGCGACATAGCCCCCAGAAAAAATGCCCACTGCTCGGAATGCAGCTGACTGCTCAAGTACTCTACATATTTCTTCTGCATGAAAGCCCTCTTTATTAAAGTCTCAGGCCGGCTGGCCGGATTTGCCAAACTAGACCATCAGCCCGTGATACTTGCGCCCTAGTTCGACGGTAGCCCTGAAAAACCCTTCTTTGCTGCCGCAGTCATAACGGATGCCCGCATACTCGCAGCCATAAACCTTGCGCTGAGCCAATAGTCGGACAATGCCGTCCGTAAGCTGAATTTCCCCACCGACGCCGGGCGGGGTAGAACGCAAACAGTTGAATATTTCCGGCTCCAGTACATATCGCCCCACCACCGCCCGCGTGCTGGGCGCGTCCGCCGGGTCAGGCTTTTCAACTACGTTCTCGACCCGCAAGCAATGCCGGTCGAGCGGCCTGCCCGAAACAATGCCGTATCGCGAGCTGTGTTCACGCGGTATGTCCTGCAAGGCCAGCACACTGCCATCGTGACGATGTGCGGCCTCTACCAACTGGCGGGTTGCCGCCACGTCCGAGTCGATCAGGTCATCGGCAAGCAGCACGGCAAACGGCTCGTTGCCCACGATGGGGGCTGCGCACAGCACGGCGTGCCCCAAGCCCAATGGCGCGGCCTGGCGGGTGTAGATGCATGTAACAGATGAGGGAATGATGCTTTTGACCGTCTGCAGCAATACCTGCTTGTTCTTGGCTTGAAGCTCCGCCTCGAGCTCGGGCAAACGGTCGAAGTGGTCTTCGATGGCACGCTTATGGCGTCCGGTTACAAAGATCAGTTCGGTAATGCCGGCGGCAAGCGCCTCTTCCACCGCGTACTGGATCAGTGGTTTGTCTACCACCGGCAGCATTTCTTTGGGCATTGCTTTGGTGGCGGGTAGGAAACGTGTGCCCAAGCCGGCCACGGGAAATACTGCCTTGCGTATTGGCTTCATTACGGTGTTGCGACGAAGAGGAATGGAGCTTATGCCCGGTACCGCCATGGGCGGACGTTTTCCGCCACGGCGCCGTACTGAACGTTCAGGCGCAGCAAGCGCACGGAAGCCATCCAACGGCACTGTCGGGCATAAGAATTGTTTGCTGACGGTCAAATGGGCCTTGACGGAGAATCTCACGTAAAGCTCTTACATATGGCAAGGCGGAGCTACGGGTTTCTGACCCGTATTCTTGGAGCATAACCTTGCGTCTCGAGAATGGCTGGGCAGCGTGCGGTCGGTTTCTTACCGTTGATGAAGGCGCTACATTTGCACCATGGGCCCGGCATTCTGCGGCAATTGTATCGATAAATGTCTAATATGACTATCTATAAGCAGCAGCCCATGCGTTTTTTTACACAAGAACTGTCAACTCGTGCTGTTTTTCGGCGTCTTAGCCGGTATTCGGCTTGCCGCCCATAGGAAACCGCCCGAAATCAGAGGCAACAAATAGAAAACCAAAGCGTTGTTCCGATGCAACTTCAAGCAGCAAGAAGCCCATGCTATAAATGACCGGCCGCCCACCAGGACAGCACCCCCCCTTTTTTCCTTCCGATCCACAGCGAGAACAAGTATGTACGAGACTCTGGCCCTATACATCGACGGCGAATTCATAGATGGCGGAGGCCGAAAAACCGAAGAGGTCACCAATCCGGCCACACTGGATGTGCTGGGACATCTGCCGCACGCCGCCACGGCCGACCTGGACAGAGCCCTGGCTGCAGCCGCCCGGGCTTTTGAAACGTGGCGGCACAGCTCGCCCATGCAGCGCTCCGAAATCCTGCGCAAGGTAGGACAGCTGTCGCGTGAGCGAGCCCAGGAAATCGGCCGCAATATGACGCTGGACCAGGGCAAGCCGCTGGCCGAATCCGTGGGTGAAATCATGTCTTGCGCGGACCATGCCGATTGGCATGCCGAGGAATGCCGCCGCATATACGGCCGGGTCATTCTGCCGCGCTCGCCCGAAGTCCGGCAAATGGTCCTGCGCGAGCCCATCGGTGTATGCGCCGCCTTCACGCCCTGGAACTTTCCCTACAACCAGGCCATCCGCAAAGTGTGCGCGGCCATCGGAGCGGGCTGCACCATGATTCTGAAAGGCCCCGAAGACTCGCCCAGCGCAGTCATGGCCATCGCCCGCATGTTCCACGATGCAGGCCTGCCGCCCGGCGTGCTGAATATCGTTTGGGGCGTGCCCAGCGAGGTCTCCGACTACCTTATCCGCTCGCCCATCGTGCGCAAGGTATCGTTCACTGGCTCCGTTCCGGTCGGCAAGCATTTGGCTTCACTGGCAGGCGCCCACATGAAGCGCGTTACCATGGAGCTGGGCGGCCACTCGCCCGTGCTGGTTTTCGACGACGCCGACATCGACCGCGCTGCCAAGCAGTTGGCACGCTTCAAGGTACGCAACGCCGGGCAGGTCTGCGTATCGCCCACCCGTTTTTATATTCACGAAAAAGTCTACGATCAGTTTCTGCAGGGTTTCATCGACACCCTGAAAACCGTCAAAGTTGGCGATGGCCTGGATCCCGACACGCAAATGGGTCCCCTGGCTCACGAACGCCGGGTCCCAACCATGCAGAAATTCGTCGAGAACGCCCTGCAGGTTGGCGGTAAAGTGGTGCTTGGCGGCGAGCCCCTGGATCGCAAGGGTCATTTCTTCTCGCCCACCGTGGTCACCGACCTGCCCGAAACCGCCATGCTGATGACAGAAGAACCCTTCGGGCCCATCGCACCCCTGACCCGGTTTTCGGATACCGACGACGTCATCAAGCGCGCCAACTCCTTGCCCTTCGGCCTGTCGTCCTACGTGTTCACCAACTCGCTGCAAACCGCCACCAAGGTATCGAACGGCATCGAAGCAGGCATGGTCAACATCAACCATTTCGGCAGCGCCCTGCCCGAAACGCCGTTCGGCGGCGTCAAAGACAGCGGCATCGGCAGCGAAGGCGGCACCGAAACCTTCGACGGCTATTTAGTTACCAAGTTTGTGACGCATATTTGATTCCTCTGGCTGGATCAAGCGTCTACTTTGCAGGCTTCGCTCGCCTTGCGCCAGTTTGTTCTTGCGATTTACCTTCTTGTTTATATTTGATCTGGAAATGGGATAAACCCCTGGCTTTATTTACCGCCATGTTCCTGTAAAGGACATGGCGGTTTTGTTTTGCCCACGCATCCCTGGGGCAAACCCCAGCTTTCATTTTTCTTTCATTCCGCGTAAATTCAAACAAACGTTTGAATCAAATCGACAACCCTCTCATCGCAAGACGCCATGGCCACTCCACGCCCTTCCTCTACCCGCGACACCATTCTCGATGCCGCCGAACAGCTATTTGGCCGCCAGGGCCACGACAATACCTCGATGCGCCAAATCACCTCGGCGGCCAAGGTCAACCTTTCCGCGGTGAACTATCACTTCGGCTCCAAAGACGGGCTGGTGCAGGCTGTTTTTCAACGCCGCCTGGCCGCTCTGAACAACGAGCGCCTTGCCCTGCTGGATGAACTGGAAAGCCAGGCGCAGGGTCTGGCGCTGAAGCCATCGCAAATCGTCGAGGCTTTCTTCGGCCCGCTGGTGCGCCACGCCTGCGGCTCCGGCGCTCGTCCAACAGCCTTCGTCCCGCTGCTGGAACGCAGCATGTCCGACCCGGGTGGCTTCATCCGAGCCGCCATCATCGACGAACACTCCGGGGTTTTCGCGCGCTTCAAGCGTGCCTTGCTGGAATCGCTGCCCGGCGTCCCCGAGGATGAAATCGTCTGGCGTTTCCAGTTCATGCTGGGCGCGACGTCCTACGCCATCAGCGGTACGAACGATCTGCGTGCGGCCGCCAATCTGTCGGGCGTGCAAGACGGCGAGGCCGGGAGCACGCAATTGCTGCTGGATAGGCTAATGAGCTTTCTGCTGGGCGGCCTGCGCGCGCCTCTTCCCGGCGTCGACGCTTTGCCGGTATACGTCAAGCACGAACCGCCTCCTGCAATCGCACCTGGAGACAGGAGTCTTTCATGAACGTTTTCATTGTCTTGCTGGCTGCCCTTGTTCTGGCCGCAGCCCTGGTCCTGGCGCTGCGGCCTTTGCGCCAGGCTTTGCTGACACGCCGGATCTTCGCGCTGTATCAAAAAATTCTTCCGCAAATGTCCGACACCGAGCGCGATGCGCTGGAGGCCGGCACAGTATGGTGGGAAGCCGAGCTGTTTCGCGGCAGGCCGCAATGGGCCAGACTGCACGCCATCCCCAAGCCACAGCTGACCCAGGAAGAACAGGATTTCCTGGACCACGAGGTGGAAACAGTATGCGGCATGATAGACGACTGGCAGGTTACCCACGAACTGTACGACATGCCCGAACCGATCTGGCAGTACATCAAGGAAAAGCGCTTTTTCAGCTTGATCATCCCCAAGAAATATGGGGGCCGCGGGTTCTCGGCATTGGCGCATTCGCAGGTGGTGACCAAGTTGTCCACGCGCAACTCGGCCCTGTCGGTCACCGTCATGGTGCCCAACTCGCTGGGGCCCGCCGAGCTCTTGCTGCACTACGGCACCGACGAGCAGAAGCAGCACTATTTACCTCGCCTGGCCACGGGTGAAGACATTCCCGCATTCGCCCTGACCAGCCCCTGGGCCGGCTCCGACGCCGCCGCCATTCCCGACAGCGGCATCGTCTGCATGGGCGAATGGGAAGGGCGGCAAGTGCTCGGCATGCGAGTCAGCTGGGATAAGCGCTACATCACGCTGGCGCCCGTCTGTACCCTGCTGGGGCTGGCCTTCCGCCTGTACGATCCCGATGGCCTGCTGGGCACCCAGAAAGACATCGGCATCACCTGCGCCCTGGTGCCCGCCCATCATCCGGGAGTCGAAACCGGCCGCCGCCACTTTCCCCTGAACGCCATGTTCATGAATGGCCCCACTCGCGGCCACGATGTATTCATGCCGCTGGAGTTCATTATTGGCGGCGCCGCCATGGCCGGCCAGGGATGGCGCATGCTGATGGAGTGCCTGGCGGCCGGACGCTCGATTTCCCTGCCCTCGTCATTTGCCGGAATGGCCAAGATCACCACGCGCGCCGTTGGCGCGTATTGCCTGGTCCGCCATCAGTTCCGCACGCCCATCGGCAAGTTCGAAGGCGTCGAGGAAGCCCTGGCACGCATAGGCGGCAACACCTACCTGATCGACGCGGCCCGCCGCATGACGGCCACGGCGGTCGACCTGGGTGAAAAACCTTCGGTGGTTTCAGCCATCGTCAAATATCACCTGACCGAACGCGGTCGCAGTGTCGTCAACGACGGCATGGACATCATAGGGGGCAAAGGCATATGCCTGGGCCCCTCGAACTTTCTGGGCCGCGCCTACCAGCAGATTCCCGTGGGCATCACCGTGGAAGGCGCCAATATTCTGACCCGCAGCCTGATCATCTTCGGCCAGGGCGCAATCCGCTGCCACCCTTATGTACTGGACGAAATGCACGCCGCCCGGCACACCGACGCCAGGCAGGGCCTGCATGACTTCGACCAGGCATTCTGGGGCCATGTCCGATACATCCTCGGTAATGTCCTGCGGGCGCTGGGCCACGGCCTCACAGGCGCCAGGCTGGCCAAGATAGACACCGACGTGGCCGCGGACATGGCCGTGTATTACAGGCAGCTTGGCCGTTACTCCAGTGCTTTCGCCGTACTGGCCGACGCCGCCATGCTCGTGCTGGGAGGCTCGCTGAAAATCCGCGAACGTCTGTCGGCCCGCCTGGGCGACATCCTGTCGCAGATGTATTTGATTTCCGCAACGCTCAAGCGCTTCGAAGACGAAGGCCGCCAGGCCGCCGACGCGCCCCTCGCGCACTGGGCGATACAGGACGCCCTGCACAAAATGCAGGATGCTTTTGAAGGCGTGCTGGCGAACTTTCCCAATCGCCTGGTTGCGGGCGCCCTGCGGGTATTGGTTTTCCCCTTCGGCCACCCTTTCGGCCCGCCCTCGGATCAACTCGGCCAGGACGTGGCAAAGCTGCTGATCCAGCCTGGCGCCAGCCGCGATCGCCTGACGCGCGACTGCTTTGTGCCTGAAGACACGCAGGACCCCGTGGGCGCCATCGAAGCGGCCTTTACCGCCACGTTGGAAACCGCCGCCATAGATCACAAGATCCGCGAATTCGAACGCAGCGGCAAGCTGGACGGCAATCCTTTGGCCAACGTGCGCGATATTGCCCAGGCCGTGCATGCCGCCCGCGGCATCAGCGACGAAGAGTACGAACGCATTGGACGCCGCAACACGCTGCGCGACCGCGTGATTGCCGTGGACGATTTCCCCTTCGACATGGCGCAAACCGCCGGCGTCTCGGCACCGGCCGCGCGCAACGTTGCATAAGGACAAGACATATGGCTTTTGAACCGGTATATATTGTTGACGGCGCGCGCAGCCCCTTCCTGAAAGCACGCAACGCCCCAGGCCCCTTTGCCGCGTCCGACCTGGCTGTGCAAACGGGCCGCGAACTATTGCTGCGGCAGGCTTTTGCCCCCGGCGACCTGGACGAGGTCATTATCGGCTGCGCCGCCCCCTCGCCAGACGAAACCAATATCGGGCGGGTCATTTCCCTGCGCCTGGGCTGCGGCCACAAGGTGCCGGGCTGGACGGTCATGCGCAACTGCGCATCGGGCATGCAGGCGCTCGACTCGGGGCTGATGTCCATTCAAACCGGTCGTTCCGACCTGGTGCTGGCCGGCGGCGTGGATGCCCTGTCGCGCGCGCCGGTCCTGCTGTCCGACGACATGGTGAACTGGCTGGCGGCCTGGGGCAACAGCCGCAACCTGGCCCAGAAACTGGCCACCCTGAAAACTCTGAGGCCCAAGTACCTGGCGCCCGTCATCGGACTGCTCAAAGGGTTGACCGACCCCGTCATTGGTCTGTCCATGGGGCAGACCGCCGAAAACCTGGCCCACCAATTCGGCATCGACCGCGAGACCATGGATGCCTATGCTGCTCAGAGCCATGCGCGCGCACTAGCAGCGCAGCAGTCGGGCGCTTTCCACGAAGTGGTGCCGCTTGCCGACCGAAAAGGCCAACTTTACGCCCAGGACGACGGCATCCGCGCAGACTCCATGCCGGCGAAACTGGCGCAGCTCAAACCCGTGTTCGACAAGCCCTGGGGCAATATCACGGCCGGCAACAGCTCTCAGGTGACCGACGGCGCGGCGCTTCTGCTGCTTGCTTCCCGGGCGGCGGTAGACCGCTGGCAACTGAAGCCGCTGGGGCGTATTACCGATGCGCAATGGGCGGGACTGGATCCCGCCGTCATGGGACTGGGCCCCGTCATGGCCTCGACCCCTCTGCTGGAACGTCACCAACTGGGTCTGAACGACCTGGATTTGTGGGAAATCAACGAGGCCTTTTCCGCCCAGGTGCTTGGCTGCCTGGCCGCCTGGAACGATGAGGCTTGGTGCCGGGAGCAGCTGGGCCGCAGCGCGCTGGGTCAACTGGATCCCGGGCGGCTGAACATCGACGGAGGCGCCATTGCCCTGGGCCACCCGGTCGGCGCATCGGGCGCTCGTATTGTGCTTCATCTGCTCAATGCCCTGCACGCGCGGCAGCTCAAGCGCGGCATCGCCGCCATCTGCATAGGCGGCGGGCAAGGCGGCGCGATGCTGATCGAAACCTGCCACAACGAGGGATGACCATGACGCACGATTTTGACGCATTGGGACTGACCCATTTCCGCTGCCATCTGGACAAGGAAGGCGTGGCGTGGCTTACCCTGGACTGCGCCGGCAGCTCAGTCAACCGGCTTTCGGCCTCTGTCATGAACGAGTTCGGCCTGGCGCTGGACTACTTCGACCAGACACGTCCGGCGGGGGTAGTGATCCTGTCTGGCAAAGAGGCCGGGTTCATCGCCGGGGCCGACATCGACGAATTCGCCAGCCTGAATACACCCGATAAGGGCATGGAGCTGGTCTCGCGCGGGTGGACGCTGTTCAATCGCCTGGCTCAGGTCGACTACCCCACACTGGCGCTGATACGCGGCCATTGTCTGGGGGGGGGGCTGGAGCTGGCCTTGGCGTGCCGCTATCGCCTTGTCGTGGATCAGCCCGGCACATCGCTGTCGCTGCCCGAAGTGATGCTGGGCATTTTCCCGGGCTGGGGCGGCATGCGGCGTCTGCCACGGCTCATTGGCGCACCGATAGCCCTGGACATGATGCTTAGCGGCAAACCGCAAGATGCCCGCAAAGCCGCCAGGCTGGGGCTGGCCGATGGCCTGGTCGCGCCCCGACTGGCCGAACAGGCAGCCAAGGCACTGGTGCTGAGCGGCAAGCCGCGGCGCCGGGCCCGAGGCCTGCCCGCGCTGCCCAACCACCCACTGATGCGCCCCCTGGTCGTCCGGCAAACCACCCGGAAGCTGGACGCCCGCGACCCCTATCGCCATTATCTGGCTCCAAGGGCCATCCTGCGGATTTGGGCCGAGCATGATGGCAATGCGCTTAAGGCCCCCCAGTTGGTCGACCGGTTGATCCGGTCCGATACGGCCCGCAACCTGCTGCGTGTCTTCCGGCTGCAGGAACGGCTGAAGGCATTCGGCAAAGCCGGGCGCGGACACCTCCCCGCCCGGCATATACATGTCATCGGCGCGGGCGTCATGGGCGGCGATATTGCCGCCTGGTGCGCGTTGAAAGGTCTGACCGTAACCTTGCAGGACCAGGATCGCGAGCGTATTGCGGTGGCGCAAGGCCGGGCCCACACACTGTTTGCGCGCAAAACCAGGAGCCCGCGCGACGCGCGGGCCGCCGCCGACCGGCTGACACCCGACCTCAAGGGCAACGGTGTCCGGCGCGCCGACGTTGTCATCGAAGCCATTACCGAAAATGCAGACATCAAGCGCAGTCTTTATGCGCAAATTGAGCCTCTGATGAAACCCGGCGCCATTCTGGCCACCAATACGTCCAGCCTGTCGCTTGAAGCATTGCGCACTGGCTTGCGCGCGCCGGAACGCTTTATCGGCATCCACTTTTTCAACCCCGTGGCCAAAATGCCCCTGGTAGAGGTCGTGGAAACCGACGGCATCAACGCAGAGGTCATCACCGCCACCTGCGCCTTCGTCGGCGCGATCGACAAGCTGCCCCTGCCGGTGCAAAGCACCCCCGGCTTCCTGGTCAACGCCGTCCTGGCGCCCTATATGCTCGAGGCCATGCGCTGCGTGGATGAAGGCATCAAACCCGAAACCTTGGATGCGGCCATGCTGCAATTCGGCATGCCCATGGGCCCCATTGAACTGATCGACACCGTCGGTCTGGACATCGCCCGTGATGCGGGGCGCCAATTGTCGGACGAAGCCAGCATGCCGGCCTGTCTGGAGCACCATCTGGCCCGCAACGAGCTGGGCCGCAAATCGGGGCAAGGGTTCTACCGCTGGAAAGACGGCAAACCCGTCAAGCAGGACGCGGGGGCCATACCGCCTGAACTTGCAACTCGTCTGATCACTCCTTTGATAGACAAAACCCGCCAGCAGCTCGAGCAGGGCGTCGTGGCCGACGCCGATCTGGCCGATGCTGGCGTGGTCTTCGGCACGGGATTTGCTCCCTTTACCGGCGGCCCCCTGCATTACAGCAGCAAGAAACCGTAAGCAGGTCCGCCAAGGCCTTGATTATCAGGGCCTTATCCAGCAATACCCGTCGTTCCACAAGAAGAAATTTTTACTCAGTTATTGATGAATCGGCACGGATTCAACCGGAGGTGGCATATGAAGGCAACGCAGTCTTTACGTATGGTTTCAGTATTCGTTCTGGGCCTGGGCGCGGGGGGCGTCCAGGCGGCGGGCTTCCAACTGCTCGAGCAGAACGCGAGCGGAATCGGAAACTCCTACGCCGGATCGGCAGCGATTGCCGAGAATGCCAGTACTATTTATTTCAATCCGGCGGGCATGACCCGGCTTCCGGGCATCAATGTCTCGGGCGGCCTCACCGCCATCAAGCCGTCATTCAAGTTCAAGGACGGCGGCAGCACGGGCCCCGGCGGGCTCCCCCTGGGAACGGATAACGGCGGCGACGCAGGCGCGCTGGGCCTGGTGCCCAACGCCTACGTATCGTGGGAAGTGAATCCCAACTGGTACGTGGGTTTGGGCATAGGGGCTCCTTTCGGGCTGATGACCGAGTACGACGAAGGCTGGGTCGGGCGCTACCACTCCAAAAAGTTCAGCATCAAGAGCATCAATATCAATCCGTCGGTGGCCTACAAGGTCAACGACCAGTTATCCGTAGGCGCGGGCATCAACTGGATGCAGCTCGATGCCAACTATCGCCGCAACAGTCCGGCCGCAGGCCTTATCAGCCAGCTGCCTGGCGGCATGACCAATCCGCTGGCGCCAGTGCTGCTGAATTCACCCGACATGGAGGCGCAAGTCAAGATGAAAGGGGACGCATGGGGCTGGAACCTGGGCCTGATGTACCAGATCACCCCCGACACCAGGCTGGGCCTGTCGTATCGATCCAAGGTCAAGATCAAAGCCGACGGCGATACCAATATCGACAATACGACACCGGTTCCCATTCCCACCCACTTCGACGCCAAGGCCACGGTCGAACTGCCCGATACTGCGATTCTCAGTGTCGTGCACGATCTGAACAGTCGGTGGCAGCTTCTGGCCGATGTCTCATGGACAGGCTGGAGCAGCATCAAGTCGCTGAAGATCGACAACGGCAATCCGGCGTTCAACGACGAACTGGACTTGCGTTTTCGCGATACCTGGCGTGTTGCATTGGGCGCCAACTACAAGCTGAATCACCAATGGACGCTGAAGGGCGGGGTGGCCTGGGATCAGTCGCCCGTGGACAGCAGCAAGTATCGCCCCACCTCGCTGCCCGACAATGATCGCTACTGGGTATCCCTGGGCGCGCAGTACAACTTTAACGAACGCACCAGCATCGACGTCGGCTATGCCCACCTGTTTGTAAAGAGCACCTCGATCGACAACGACACCGATGCGGCAAGCAAAGGCACCGTGCGCGGCGACTACTCATCCAACGCCAATATTGTTGGCGTACAAGTGTCGCACCGCTTCTGATGCCGGCAGCGGCATCCGCAGCATGAGGCTTTCCACGCTCAAGCGGGTACCGCTGCGGTGGCGGGCGTGGGCGATGCGGGTGGGCTTCAATTTCCACCCGGCCTTTCGCGGCACCGGCGGCCGCGTGGCGTATATCTCGCCAGATCTCGCTCACGTGCGCATACGCCTGCCCCTGGCGCGGCGCACGCGCAATTTTGTGGGCTCGCTGTACGGCGGCTCGCTGTTCTCCGTGACCGATGGCGTGCACGTCGCCATGCTCTTGACCTTGATGGAGCGCGACGTCATCATTTGGGACAAGGCCGCCTCGATACGCTACCGCAGGCCTGCATACACCACGCTGTACGCCGACTTCAGGCTCGCTCCCGACGAGCTGGAGCAGATCGCGCAAGAGCTCGACGCACAGCACGAGACCTTGCGCCGCTACACCGTGGAGCTCAGGGACGATATCGGGAATATATACACCGTGGTGGAGCGCATGGTATATATCGCCGACAAGCATCATCACAAGCAGAAATTACAGGGCGTGCCGGCACCGCCCTGAATACATGGCGGGTGCTACCATAAGGCGGAACGTCGCCTCGGCTAGCGTAACGGTGTTTTTCAAAGGGCACATATTATGGAACCTATCTGGCTAGACCATTATCCATCCGGCATCCCGGCCGACATCACCGACGAAGCGGCCAAGTACGATTCGCTGGTGGCCATGTTCGACGAAAGCTGCTCGCGCCATGCGCAAAACGTGGCCTACATCAGCATGGGCGTAAAGCTGACGTATGCCGAGCTCGATGAACGTTCGCGGCACTTCGCCGCCTGGCTCCAGGGCCGGGGCATCAAGAAAGGCGACCGGGTCGCGCTGATGATGCCCAACCTGCTGCAGTATCCGGTCTGCCTGTTCGGCGTACTGCGCGTGGGCGCGGTCGTCGTCAACACCAATCCCCTTTACACCCCCAGCGAACTCGAACACCAATTGCAAGACTCGGGCGCCGAAACCATAGTCATTGCCGAAAATTTCGCCCATACCCTGCAGAAGGCGCTGCCTAACACGCCCATCAAAACCATCGTCATGACCTCGCTGGGCGACATGCTGGGGACGGTCAAGGGCGCAGTCACCAACCTGGTGGTACGGCACGTGAAGAAGCTGATACCCGCCTACTCGCTGTCGGGCACCCTGAATCTGAAACAGGCGCTGGACGAGGGCCGCGGTTTGCCCTACACGCGCCCCGAACTATCACACAAAGATATCGCCTTGCTGCAATACACCGGCGGCACCACCGGTGTCGCCAAGGGCGCCATGCTGACGCACGGCAACATGGTGGCCAACGTATGCCAGGCCGAAGCCTGGGTCAACCCCTACCTGCATGGCAGCCGGGAACTGATCGTCACCGCCCTGCCGCTGTACCATATCTTTGCGCTGACCGCCAATTGCCTGACCTTCATCAAGCTGGGTGCCAGCAATCTGCTGATCGTCAATCCCCGCGACATCCCCGCCTTTATCAAAAGCCTGAGCCAGCACCGGTTTACCGCCATCACGGGGGTCAACACCTTGTTCAACGCGCTGCTCAATCATCCTGATTTTGCCAAACTGGATTTCAGCTCGCTCCAGTTGGCGCTGGGCGGCGGCATGGCGGTACAGGAAGTCATCGCCCAGCGCTGGCTGAAAGTGACCGGCAAGCCAATTGCCCAGGCCTACGGCTTGACCGAAACCTCGCCCGCCGTCACCATCAATCCATTGGACAAAACCGATTTCAACGGCTCCATCGGCCTGCCTGTTTCCTCGACTGAAATTTCCATACGCAACGAGGCCGGCCAGGATTTGCCCCAGGGCGAGAGCGGCGAGATTTCCGTACGCGGCCCCCAGGTCACGCCCGGCTACTGGAACCGCCCCGACGAAACCAGCAAGGCATTCGATCCAGACGGTTTTCTGCGTACAGGCGACATCGGCTATGTGAATGAACAAGGCTATGTATTCATACTCGATCGCAAGAAAGACATGATCCTGGTGTCGGGCTTCAATGTGTATCCCAACGAGGTCGAGGCCGTGGCCATGGAACATCCCGATGTGCGCGAAGCGGCAGCCATAGGCGTGCCCGACGAACACTCCGGCGAAGTCGTCAAACTGTATGTCATCCGCAAGAACGACTCGCTGACAGAAGAAGAACTCATCAAGTTTTGCCGCAGCAAACTGACGGGCTACAAGGCCCCCAAGTTCGTTGAGTTTCGCGACGACCTGCCCCGCAGCAACGTAGGCAAGATTCTGCGGCGCGAGCTTAAAGATCCCGAACCCGAACAAGCGGCGCGGCAGGAGTAAGAACGCCCTCCCAAAAGCGGGGAGGCTCAAATTGCCGTTGCTGCATTTGCACTGAGCGGCACCAATCCGGGCATCATTCATGCCGGCGGGCGGTTGGGCCACGCCTCGCGTTCATGCAGCGTCAGACCGGCAGGCGCCGCCGGTACTGCGAGCGCCGGGCGGCTGGCACTTGCGCCTGTGTAAAAAACACTATGCCGTATAGTACAAAGGCATCTGTCTCCCGCATCGCCGATCCCCTAAAATCCGTCTCCAGTCACATTCGACAGTTCTTCGCGAACCGCAAAAGGTAGGAAAATGGAGTACGGCAAATTCATGCAACAGCTTGCCAAGGGAATGGAAAACAAGATCACCGCGTACGACAGCAAAGAAGGACAAAACGGCTGCTTGATTTATTTGCGCAGCCGTGATCATGCCATCTTCGTACCCGACGACATCATCGAACATCGCGGCGCGGAAGCGATCCGGATGATCCGGGAGAAAGTAAGCCAGGATCTGGACGATGTCACTATGCTGGTGCTGAAAGGCGTCGGCGACACGCTGGTATTCCAGGCTGCCTGTCCGGGCCTCCGGCCAGACCCGCAAGACGGCGCCTCGCTGCAATAAGCCGGAGGCTAGGCGTTGCAGGGGTTTATGACGCACATATAAAAAAAACCCCAGGCAGCACATGCATCCTGGGGTTTTTTGTTGGTTGGCGCTTAGCAGCGCCAACCGGAGGCCGGAGCATCAGATGACGCGCGCGGCTTCCAGCAAACGTACAACAGTCCACGACTTGTCGCGCGAGATCGGACGACCTTCCGCGATTTCAACCGTGTCACCTTCGTTGTACTGGTTGGTTTCATCATGCGCCTTGTACTTGTTGGAGCGGATGATGATTTTGCCAAAGATGGGGTGCTTGACGCGGCGCTCAACGCGGACCACGACGGTTTTGTCCATCTTGTTGCTGACCACCTGACCAATGAGGGTACGTTGGCGCTTGGCGGCGGCTTGAATATTTTGAGTTTCGCTCATTTTACTTTCCTGCGTTCTCAGTCATGATGGTACGGACACGCGCGATATCGCGACGGACCTTGCCGATCTGACTGGTATTGGAAAGCTGCTGGGTGGCACGCTGCATGCGCAGGTTGAATTGTGCTTTCAGCAGGCTTTCGAGCTCTTTGCTGAGCTCGGTAGCATCTTTGGAACGGAGTTCGCTGGCTTTCATGAGGTCTCCTTAAGCGCCAATGTGCCGCGACACGAAGGTCGTGGAAATGGGCAACTTAGCGGCGGCCAGGCGGAAAGCTTCACGTGCAAGCTCTTCGCTTACACCTTCCATTTCATAGAGCACCTTGCCGGGTTGAATTTCTGCGACCCAGTATTCAGGATTGCCTTTACCGTTACCCATACGGACTTCAGCAGGTTTCTGCGAAATCGGCTTATCGGGGAAGATACGGATCCAGATACGGCCGCCACGCTTGATGTGACGGTTGATCGCACGACGGGCGGCTTCGATCTGGCGCGCGGTCAGGCGACCACGTCCTGTGGCTTTCAGACCGAACTCGCCAAACGATACTTGCGCACCGCGAGTCGCCAGGCCGGTATTGCGGCCCTTGTGCTCTTTACGGTACTTTCTGCGTGAAGGTTGCAGCATGTTTATTCTCCTTCAGGCGCGGGCGCGGCAGCGGCAGCTGGCGCAGCGTCTTTACGAGGGGCTCCACGACCGCGGCCACCACCACCGGGACGACGGCCATCGGGGCGTTCGCCACGGGGCGCACGACGCGGACGGCGCTCTTCATCACGAGGAGCGGCGGTCTCGGGAGGCAATTCGCCGTTAGGCAGCATGTCGCCCTTGTAGACCCAGACTTTGATACCGATAATGCCGTATGTGGTTTGGGCTTCGGAAGTGCCGTAGTCGATGTTGGCGCGCAGGGTGTGCAGGGGCACACGGCCTTCACGGTACCATTCGGTACGGGCAATTTCGATGCCGTTCAGACGGCCCGAGCTCATGATCTTGATGCCTTGGGCACCCAGGCGCATGGCGTTCTGCATGGCGCGTTTCATGGCGCGGCGGAACATGATGCGTTTTTCAAGCTGTTGCGCGATGGAATCGGCGATCAGCTGAGCGTCGGTTTCGGGCTTGCGAATTTCTTCGATATTGACGTGCACGGGCACGCCCATAAGACGCTGAAGGTCGGCCTTGAGGCTTTCGATGTCTTCGCCGCGTTTACCGATAACGACACCCGGGCGAGCCGAGTAAACCGTAATGCGGGCGTTCTTGGCGGGACGCTCGATGACCACGCGACCAACGGAAGCGCTTTTCAGTTTCTTTTTCAGGTATTCGCGCACGCGGATATCTTCGGCGAGCATGCCGCCAAAAGCTTTATCGTCGGCGTACCAGCGCGAACTCCAGTTGCGGTTGACCGCGAGGCGGAACCCAATCGGGTGAATTTTCTGTCCCATTGCGACTCCTTAAGCTCCGACTTTGACCACAATGTGGCAAGTCTGCTTCTCGATACGGTTACCGCGGCCTTTTGCACGCGCGGAGAAACGCTTCATCGACTGACCCTTGTCAACATAAATAGTGGTGACTTTGAGTTCATCGATATCGGCGCCGTCGTTGTGCTCGGCGTTGGCGATCGCGGACTCAAGTGCTTTCTTGAGTATGCCCGCGGCCTTTTTAGGTGTGAAAGTCAGGATATTCAGGGCTTGCGCAACGGACTTGCCGCGGACGAGATCCGCTACAAGACGCGTTTTCTGGGCCGAAATATGGACTCCACGAATGATTGCTGTAGTTTCCATCACTTACCTCTTGGACTTTTTGTCCGCAGCATGGCCCTTGAACGTACGGGTCAGTGCGAACTCGCCGAGCTTGTGGCCGACCATGTTCTCGTTGATGTAAACGGGAACGTGCTGGCGGCCATTGTGCACAGCAATCGTCAGCCCAATGAACTCGGGCAGGATGGTGGAACGGCGCGACCAGGTTTTGATCGGCTTTTTCTCTTTGCCTTCGACGGCCGCATCGATCTTTTTGATCAGATGCGCATCGACGAATGGGCCTTTTTTGATCGAACGTGACATGTTGTTCGCCCCTTACTTGCGCTTGCGGCGCGAGACAATCATATTGTCTGTGCGCTTGTTACTACGGGTTCTGTAGCCCTTGGCCGGCGTGCCCCATGGGCTGACCGGTTCGCGACCTTCGCCAGTGCGGCCTTCGCCACCACCGTGCGGGTGATCGACCGGGTTCATGGCAACGCCGCGAACCGTAGGACGAACACCGCGCCAGCGCATGGCACCGGCTTTGCCGATTTGACGCAAGCTGTGTTCTTCATTTCCGACTTCGCCTATGGTTGCGCGGCAGTCGATGTGGACGCGGCGGACTTCGCCGGAGCGCAAGCGCACCTGGGCGTAAGTACCTTCGCGGGCCAGCAGGACAGCCGAGGCACCAGCCGAGCGTGCGATTTGCGCGCCCTTGCCGGGAAGCATTTCGATGCAGTGTATGGTGGCACCGACCGGAATATTGCGGATGGGCAGCGTGTTACCAGCGCGGATGGGAGCATCCAGGCCGGACAACAGGGTTGCGCCGACTTCCAGGCCGCGCGGAGCGATGATATAGCGACGTTCGCCGTCGGCATAGCACAGCAAAGCAATATGCGCCGTACGGTTGGGGTCGTATTCAAGGCGCTCGACCTTGGCCGGGATGCCGTCTTTGTTGCGACGGAAATCGACCAGACGGTAGTGCTGCTTGTGACCGCCGCCACGATGGCGAACAGTGATGTGGCCATTGTTGTTACGGCCAGAACCACGCTTTTTCTTTTCGAGCAGAGCTGCGAACGGCGCGCCTTTGTGCAGATTAGGGCTGACGACCTTGATCATGCCACGGCGGCCGGCCGAAGTCGGCTTGACTTTTACGAGTGCCATTTAGTTCACCTCTGTAAAGTCGAGTTCCTGACCGTCTTTGAGCGACACATATGCCTTGCGCTCGTTACGGCGGCGACCCATGAAACGGCCAAAACGCTTTTCCTTGCCTTTGCGGTTCAAAACCTGCACGGACTCGACTTCGACCTTGAAAAGGAGTTCGACAGCGGCCTTGATTTCGGGCTTGGTAGCGTCAGCCGCTACACGGAAAGCGATTTGCTGATTTTTTTCGGCTACGAACGTGGCTTTTTCAGTCACGATGGGAGCCAGGATAACTTGCAGTAAGCGTTCGGCGTTCATCCCAACATCTCCTCGAGTTGAGCGATAGCCGACTTGGTGATCAGCACTTTTTTGTAGTGGATCAGCGACAGCGGATCGGCATAACGCGGTTCGACCACGGCAACATGCGGCAGGTTGCGCGTAGCGAGATAAACGTTTTCGTCGAGCACGTCGGTAATGATGAGCACCGACTCCAGACCCATGCTTTTGAGCTTGTCGGCCGCCAGCTTGGTCTTGGGAGCGTCGAGGACGAAGGTATCGACCACGGCGATGCGGTCTTCACGCGCCAACTGGGAAAGGATCGCACGCAAACCGGCGCGATACATTTTCTTGTTGACCTTTTGCGAGAAGTTCTCGTCGGGCGAGTTCGGGAACGCGCGGCCACCCCCACGCCAGATGGGCGAGGAAGTCATGCCGGAACGGGCCCGGCCGGTGCCTTTTTGACGCCATGGCTTCTTGGTGCTGTGCTTGACGGTATCGCGGCCTTTCTGGGCGCGATTGCCGCTGCGGGCATTGGCCTGGAAGGCCACGACGACCTGGTGCACCAGCGCTTCGTTGAAGTCGCGGCCGAAGATGGTGTCGGGCGCGGCAACCGTGGAAGAGGATTGACCCTGGTCATTCAGGAGCTTGAGTTCCATGATTAGGCTCCTTTCTTGGCCGACATTTTGATGGCGGGACGCACGATGACGTCGGCATTCTTGTGGCCAGGCACTGCGCCCTTGACCAGCAACAAGCCGCGCTCGGCGTCGACACGCACGATGTCGAGGTTTTGAACGGTGCGGGTAACATCGCCCAGGTGGCCCGACATCTTCTTGCCGGGAAACACACGACCGGGATCCTGGGCCATACCGGTGGAGCCAGGAACACGGTGTGAAAGCGAGTTGCCGTGCGAGTTGCGCTGACCGGCGAAGTGGTGGCGCTTGATGGTGCCGGCAAAGCCTTTACCAATCGTCGTGCCGGTTACATCAACTTTCTGGCCTGCTTCGAAGACGCTTTCCACGGCCACGACAGCGCCGGCTGAAAATTCAGCGGCTTTGGCGGGGTCGAGACGGAATTCTTTCAGGATGCTGCCGGCTTCGGCGCCGGCCTTGGCGTAGTGCCCTGCCAGAGGCTTGGTCACGCGCGTGGCGCGACGGGTACCGTAGGCAACTTGCACTGCCGCATAGCCATCGACTTCTGGTGACTTGACCTGGGTAATGCGGTTGTTCGACACGTCCAGTACGGTTACCGGGATGGACTCGCCTTCCTCGGTAAAAATACGGGTCATGCCGACTTTACGCCCCACAAGCCCCAGCCGATGAGCGGCGGGTGTAGGTGTCGAGTTCGACATCGTTTTCTCCATTCCCGACTGCGATTGGTCGGGGCTAATTACAGTGCGCATAACTTGTTTACTTACAGCCTATGCGCACACGATTTCTTGAAACTTTCTTGACCATGATGGCCTCGTCCGCTGCGATAGCAAACGCACCAAGATTTTTTGGTCAAGATTAGCACTATAGCACGGATATTGCCCACCGCACAAGCCGCTGTATAACGACCCCTGTGGTCACAACAAATCGAACTCCGCAAGGCCGTCGGCCAGCACGACTTTTCCCTGCGCGTCCACCACCTGATAGCGCACGCATAGACTGCTGTCTCCGTCCGAAGGCTGGACATCGTGCAGCAGCGAAAGGTCCGCCCCAACCGCTACCTTTCCCGCCATGCGGCCGGCCAGGCGGCGCAGGCCCGCCGGGTTGCCGGGGACATAGTGCCGGATAAGGTCTCGACCCGCCATGGCCCAGGTGCAGGTACCGTGCAAAAGAATGTCGCTTAACCCGGAGTCGAGCGCCGCCCTGCGCTCGGTGTGAATAGGATTCCAGATATCAGCGGCCGCGGTATAAAGATGAGGCAACATCCTGCCGATCTGCTGCAGTGGCCTCACAAGGGCGTGTTCACCGGCTTGCCATGGCGTCAGCTCCGGCGCGGCGGAAAGCGTCCGGTCCGGCCCGTCCAAAACGGAATCCAGGAAAATTCCGCAAAACCAGCTGTCTGCCAAAAGAGAGGCATCGCATTCTGATATCGTGCGTAGCTGTACCGCCACATATACGCCCGCGCGGGTCTGGCGCAAGCTTTGTATACGCCCTTCGGTGCTCAACGTTTGATCAGGGCGAAGACTGCGCAAGAACCGGGAATCCTGCTGTACATGCAGGCATTTCCACATGGCCGCATCGTCCAAGCCCAAGGCCTGGCGATAAGGCTGCCCATTCATGACACGCCACTCCGGACTGACGATGAACGGTGGGAGCGCATGCAAACCGCCCGGATGCAGATCATCCAGATAAATATCTTCGTCGGCGCTCACCGCAGCGGCGTAACTCATCATCGAGCGCGCCGTGGCCCGGAACAAGGAACGGGGCAGCGTTCTACCCACTACTGACGACGAAATACGTACCGTCCCGCCGCTCATCGCTGAACCTTGTAACCGATTGCTTCTCGATCGCCGCGTCCTTGCGGGTACAGTTCCCGCAGGCGGCTTTTCTGAACCTTGCCTGTTTCGGTTTTCGGCAATGGCGCGTCGACGAAATGAATGAACCGGGGCAAGCAGAAATGCGGCAGGCGCGGGGCCAGGTAATCGAGCATCCCGGCGATGGTCACCCTTGCCTGCGGGTTCAATATGACAATGGCCTGGATTTCCTGTTCGCCGACATCGGCTGCGACGCCGATCACCGCCGCCTCCTGGACGTCGGGATGTGTAAGAATCTGGGATTCGACCTCATGGGAAGATACATTCTCGCCCCGCCGACGAATGCAGTCCTTGATTCGATCAACGTAATGATAGGCCCCGCCGGAGTCCTGTACGCACAGGTCCCCCGTATGAAACCACAGGTTACGCCAGGCATCCACCGTGCCCTGGGCATCATTCAGGTAGCCGGGGCTCAAAGCCCAGGGCGAGTCGTCGCGCACAAGCAGTTCGCCCGGCGTGCCCCGCGGCACAGGCCTATCGTTGGCATCCACCAGGCGCACGGTTGCGCCTTCCCGCGGCATCCCGCAACCTCCGTCGGGGTCATTCGAAAACCCATGTGTATGAAGGGGCACGCTGACTTCCGTCATGTTGAACCAGCTCATCACAGCGACCCCGAAGCGCTCGCAGAAGGTTCTGGCATCGGCCAGTACCGGCACCATCAGAACCTTGCGCAAGCCATGGGAACGATCTTGATCATCGGGCGCCGCCGCATTCAAATAATTGGCGACGGAGCCAAGCATCATGGTGACCGTGGCACCGCTCTTGCGCACTTCGGGCCAGAAAGCGCTTGCCGAGAAACGCTCTCGCACGATCAACGCCCCGCCAACCTGCAGAACGGCCCCCAGACAGTGAGGCAAACCGACGTGGCACATGGGATTGACCATGTAAAACACATCATCGGCGTCCAGGTAGCGGGACACGGTGGATGCCGTGACGGCGGCTTGGTGATGGGAGTACAGCACGCCTTTGGAGGGGCCGGTAGTGCCGGAGGTATAAAAGATGGACAAGATGTCATGGCCGGCTGGCCAGGGCGCGTCCAATGGCACATCCGGCGCCTCGCCAGAAATGAGCCGCGCGCGCTCCGAAGGAATCGCTTCGCCCTCATTCCTGAAGCAGAATACCCGCTCCAGACATTCGAGCCCCTGCGCGGCTTCAGCCAGGGTGCCGTAGTGGCGCTCATCCACGATCATCGCCCGGGCGGCCGCATTGCGTACCTGATGCACCAGGATGGGGCCTCGATAAGCCTGATTCAGTGGTACCGAGATAACTCCCAAACGGCACATGGCCAACCAGGCCAGCGCATAGTCAATGCCATTGGCCATGAACAAGAGGCAGCGATCACCGGAACGCAATCCCTGACGCTGGAGGGCGCGGGCGATTCCATCGACCGCTTCGGCGCACTGCCGGTACGTTAGTGTCCTTTCGGCATCCGCCAGGAATTTCTTGGCGGGCGTGCGCAGCGCGAACTCATACAGCGGCGCGCAAAATGCTTTTCGAGGCTCCATCATTGTTGCCGGGTATCGACTGCGCCATTTGTCATGGCGCCGCGGGCAAAAAACTGGTCGACGGCGTCGCGATGGAAGTTCGTCGACTGGCACAGAACATACTGGTCCACGTCCATGTAGCTGACCGCCTGCCCCAAGGGAAGGGCTGCCGCATTGATGGCGCGCTTGCTCATTCTCAAGGGTGCGACGGGCATTTCAAGAAGGCCGCGCGCCGCCGCCAGGGCGATACTCAAAGCCTCTCCAGGCGCCGCCAGTTCATCGACAAGGCCCCAGTCAAGCGCGGTGGCGCTGTCGATACGCTCGGCCCGCATCACCAGACGCCTGGTACGGGCGGGACCGATCAATGCGACCAACCTAGGTATGCTTTGCCAGCTCATATTCATGCCGTTGCGCAATTCAGGAGCTTCCAGCTGCGCCGACGTCGACGCGACGCGCCAGTCACAAGCGGCCGCAAAGGCCAGGCCTCCTCCGATGCAGTAGCCCTCGACAGCGCATATCGTTACGGCGTCCAGTGCTTCCCATGCCGCGCATGCCCGCGCGCCCGAAGCGTGGATGTCCAGGCGCTCTTCGACGGAGTATTGCTCAAAGTTTCGAATCTCATCCTGCTTGAGATTCATGCCCGCGGAGAACGCATCAGTGGTCCCGGTGACAACAACCGCCCGCACGGATCGGTTCATCTGCAGCTCATTCGCCGCATGCCATAGCTCGCGCAACATGGCGTAGGACATTAGATTCAAACGCCCATCTCCCGCCAGTTCAAGAACGGCAATATCGGGCTGCGGGTGGTGGAGTCGCAAGAGAGTCATGGTGATAGGATGGCTCGAAAAGATTTATTACAGGGAATGTTCGCTTTGGAGGACCCGATGCGCAAAGCCTTCAAGGTATTCGAACAGCTTGGTCACGGCATGCTCGGCGGCGTCGGGATCTCCCTGCGCGACGGCCTCCATGACGGCCAGATGGCGTTCGATGGCATGTTCGGCCTCGTCATCGTCCCACCGATTTCGATGGTAGTACCAGAACCGGCGGGAATGCGCATGCAATGGGCCTATCATGGTGTTGACGAAGGGATTGCGCGCAGCCTCCACGATCAGATCTTTGTAAGCCTTGTCCGAGAATACGAAAACAGCCTGGTCGGGGGCCATGATGCCATCGCGCAACTCGCGGATCAGCTTCTCCATGCGGGCGCGTTGTTGCCCGTCCCGGCGTTTGGCCGCGCGTATGGCTACGAAGCGCTCCAAGTCGCGGCGCAGCTCAAGCAGGTGAAGATACTGTTTAATCTCAACGTCGGTGACAAACGCGCCCTTGCGGGGAAGAATCTGAATCAGCTTGTCGTCGGCCAGCCGGCGCAAGGCCTCGCGAATAGGGGTGCGGCTAATGCCCAGTTCCTGGCTAAGCTGCTGCTCCGCCAGCAAGTGCTGCGGCGGATATTTGATTTGCACGATCCGGGCCTCTATGACCTGATACGCGCGGTCGGAAAGGTTGAGGGTGTCTTCAATATCCGCCGAGGT
This sequence comes from Pusillimonas sp., assembly GCA_049672825.1. Classification (GTDB taxonomy): domain Bacteria; phylum Pseudomonadota; class Gammaproteobacteria; order Burkholderiales; family Burkholderiaceae_B; genus Pusillimonas_C; species Pusillimonas_C harenae_A. The sequence goes on along the minus strand of JBATWU010000140.1, from coordinate 15,663 downwards.
GGACGCCTCGTCCGTCATGGATGTCGTGTTCATGTTTGTTTTAGTCCTATCATCCAGAGTAAGTGGTTGCCGTCGCATTGTGGAACCTATAAATTGTAAAGCTAGGTCAGCGAAGCAGCCTCGGCCTCCGGAATCAACAAGGACAGCGCGCGGCGATCCACCTTGCCGGTCGCGTTACGTGGCAGATGGTCAACGAATGTAATCGCATGGGGAATCTTATAGCCGGCCAGATGTTGCCGGCAGTGGGCCAGAATCTCTAAAGCATCGAGTGCTCCCGGCGCGTTGATGGCCACCAACGCATGGCCCACCTCGCCCCATTTGTCATGAGGCTGGCCGAGCACGGCAACTTCACGCACGCCGTCCAGCTTTTCAATCACACGCTCCACCTCGGCGGGATATACGTTCTCGCCACCCGAAATGTACATATTCTTGCTGCGATCCACGACATAGAAATAACCATCCGCGTCTTGTCGCACCATATCGCCCGTACGGAACCAGCCGTCTTCAAAAGCCTTGCGGGTCTCCTCCGGACGATTCCAGTAGCCTCGTGTCACCGAAGGGCCGCGTACACGCAACTCGCCGATTTCGCCTCTCGGCACGGGCTCGCCCTGCGCGTCGGTCACCTGCACATCGATATGCACGACGGGCAGGCCGGATGACCCCAACTTATCGAATGCGCGTTCCGCGCTGAGCACCGTAACTGTTGGTCCCGTCTCGCTCATGCCAAAGGTTTGCTGCATGGGAACACCTTTGCGCGCATAAGCGTCAAGCAGCGGAATGGGCATTGGCGCGCCGCTGACGCCCATGCTGCGGATCCCCGAGATGTCGGCCTGCTCGAACTCGGCGAGCTGCTGCATGAACAAATAGTTGGCCGGCACTCCGAATACATGAGTATGTTTGGGCAGCAATGCCAAGGCGCGCGCCGGATCGAAACGGCGCATGACTGTGACGCTGCCACCCGCCATCAGGCAAGGGTTGGCGGCCAGGTTGAGCCCGCTGATATGGAACAACGGAAGAAAGGTCAGGCAATGGCTATCGGGGGTAACGCCTGTGGCAAAACCGTAATTGATCGCATGGAAGACCACCATCTGGTACGAAACCATTACGCCCTTGGGGCGTCCTGTAGTGCCCGAGGTATAGATCAACGTCCAGCAATCGTCCAGGGCGTTGACGTGGCATTCTTCCAGCATGCAACCATTGCGGACGGCGTCATCGTAGGGGCCCGCCCCCCCCTTTTCATGCATCAATATCGTCTTTATGCCGCATTGCGCCTGCAGGTCGCCAGCGGCCTGCTCGAATTCGGAGTCGTACAGCAAGGCAGCGGCTCCGCAGTCTTGCACGATCTCAAGCAGCTCAGGCACTGCCAGCCGCACGTTCAGGGGCACAAAAACCGCCCCCAAACGCAGGCATGCGAACTGCACTTCGAAGCCGTTCGTGGAGTTGTGCGCCAGCGTTGCGACCCGATTGCCGGCCCGGATCCCCAGCGTGTCGCGGAGATATCGGGCCAGCCTGCCTATCCTTGCATCAATGTCCGCGTACGAGAATACGCGAGACGAGTGATCGTCGATCAGCGCCGGACTCGAGGGGCGGCTGCGCGCATGGGAAGCAATCCAATCGTACATGAGCAGATCTGACATGATGCGGGGTCTCGGCATAAGGATAATTACTGGGATTTAAGTACGCCGCTGCGCTCAGCATCGGGTACCACAATGTCGTTGCCGCTGGCAACGGCAACCAGCTCATAGAGGTCGCCCGCCTCTTTCGATTCGGACGGGGCTTTCGTCTTGTAGATGAAAAAGTCCTGTACCCATTGATGGTCGGAAGCCCGGATAGTCATCGGATTAGGCTTCAGAGCGTCCTTGACCACATGGCCTTCCAGGGCCGATACGACTTTATCGCTGTCGGTGCTGCCAGCACGCTCGATGGCGCGCAGCATTTCACGCACGCCGAGATAGGCGTTCACCACGTTGGTCGTCGGAACCGGGTACTGGGCCTTGGGGTAGGCTTGCTGATAGCGTTGCTTGAAGGCCTGCGCATCTTCCGACGGAACATCATAGTGCCACTCTACGCCCGCCAGCGCGATCAAGGTGTTCTTGTCGGCACCAATCGCCCAGCTATCCTCGAAGTCGAGCAACGGTATGACGATCTGTGTTTCCTTGTACAGGCCGAACTCCCATATCTGCTGCAGCAAGGCTGTGGAATCCACGCCGGCCACGTTCACCACCAGGATCTCGGGCTTGGCGTTGCGCACGGCAATAATCTGCGAACTGAAATCGCGGGTATTCAGCGGAATCTTGATCTCGCCCAGGTCCTTGACCTCCGGAAAGTTGCCGAGAACCCGGCGCTGTTCCGAAGTCTGGGTATGGCCAAAAGAGTAATCATGCGTCAGGAAGAACACCGTCTTTCCAAGCTTTGCCATTTCAGGAGCGACGGCGTTGGCGATCATGCTGCTCGGCGGAGGCACCAGGAATGCATAAGGATTGGCTTTGGACGTGACCAGTTCTTCGGCATTCGGATCAATAGCCAGATTGATGATCTTGTTGCGCTGCGCGAACTCGAAGATGGCCGAGCTGACGGCGCTGCCGCCGCCATTGACGAAAAATGCCACCTTATCGTTTTCCAATAGCTGCGTAGCCTTTCTCGCCGCTTGCGCCGGCGTGCCCGCATCCTCATACTTCACTTCTACCTTCTGGCCAAGTATGCCGCCGGCCTGGTTGATCTCATCGACGGCGAGGTCGATGCCCATGCGCTCACTTATGCCGAGAAAGCCGTAGTTCCCCGACAATGGCAATAAGGCACCTACCTTGAGTGTGTCTTGCGCCTGTGCATGGGCCGAAAGCGCAAGGCTGGCTGCAAAAGCAAGCTTCAACAGGATACGAGGTGATTTCATGTCTACTCCTATGTTATGGCGCGCCCCTTGGCGCGAGTTGATAGTGGTTTTTCAAACCCGCCGGCCGGCACGGCCGGCGGTAATGCGCTCCTCAGCCGGTCTGGATCCAGACCGTTTTGAGCTGCGTATACTTATCAAAGGCGTGCGCGGAACGATCGCGCCCGAAGCCAGTCTGCTTGACGCCGCCAAACGGGACGGTCATGTCGCCGGCATCGTAGGTGTTGACCCACACAATTCCCGAGCGCAAGCTTCGTGAAAGCCGGTGCGCGCGTGACAAGTCCCGTGTCCAGAGCCCCGCCGCCAGTCCATAGACGGAATCGTTTGCAATACGTACCGCGTCATCCTCGCTGTCGAACGGAATGACGGACAGCACGGGGCCGAACACCTCTTCCTGGGCGATACGCATAGCATTGTCGACATCGGAAAAGACCGTGGGCTGGATATAGCAGCCTCCTTCGACGGGAGACGCCAGCGCTCCTCCCGATTGCAGCTTCGCCCCCTCTTCTGTTGCGAGCTTGATGTAGTTCAGGATGCTTTCCTGATGCGGACGGCTGACAACCGAGCCCAGGATTGTTTTCGGGTCCAGCGGGTCTCCTGGAACCATGCGCTGCGCAAAGACGACCAGCTTTTCGATAACGGCGTCGTAAATTGATCGCTGTACCAGCAGCCGGGACCCAGCATTGCATACCTGCCCCGAATTGAAGAAGATTCCCATGCCCGCTGCTTTCACCGCGGCATCCAGATCGTAAGCATCCTCAAACAGGATATGCGGACTCTTTCCGCCGCATTCCAGCCATACGGGCTTCATGTTCGACTGCGCCGAATAGCCAAGAAAGCGCTTGCCGATTTCCGTCGACCCCGTGAAGGCGACCATATCCACATCGGAATGCAGCCCCAGAGCCTGTCCGGCGGTATGGCCAAAGCCAGGCACCACATTGAAGACACCGGCCGGGATGCCCGCCTGCACCGCCAGTTCGGCCACGCGGAGCGCCGTCAGGGGGGATTGTTCTGCGGGTTTGAGCACCACACTATTCCCGGAAGCCAGGGCGGGGGCAAATTTCCAGGCAGCCATCAGCAGCGGGAAATTCCATGGAACGACCAGACCGACCACCCCTACAGGTTCCCGCCGGATCGTGGCTTGAACCGTGGGCGCGGTAGGAGCAACCTCGTCGTACAGTTTATCGATCAACTCTGCGTTCCAGGCGACACATTCGGCCGCCAGGGGGATATCCACCGTACGCGTAAACCGTATCGGCTTACCCACATCCAGAGTCTCGAGCAACGCCAGTTCATCCAGATGCTCGAGAATCAGTTCAGAGAACTTCTGCAGGATCTTCTTGCGGCGCGCAGGCGGCATTTGGCACCATACACCGCTTTCAAAGGCCTTCCGGGCGCTGCCGACGGCACGGTCGATATCTGCCGCATCGCCCTCGGCGACCTTGCACAGAACCCGGCCGTCAATAGGGCTGGTGCTGTCGAACGTGGCTCCGGATTGGGCATCGTGGAAGCTGCCATCGATGTAGACCCCGGTGCGAAAGACCAACGCTTGCGCCCGCGCACGCCATTCGTCTCGGGTGCTGGGGGAGGAAGATGGATTATTCATACTGCATTCCTTGTTTCAGTGAACATGTCAAACGCCCAGCAAGTCATGGCGCAATGCTTCATCGGCCCGGATTTCGGCGGCGCTTCCCTGAGTAACGACGCTGCCGTGATCCAGTACATAGCAGCGATCAGCCAGTTCCAGCGCCACGTTCAGGTTCTGCTCGACCAGCAGTACCGTCATGCGCTCGTCCTTAAGTGTCTGTATGGCTTGCACCAGGTTCTCTACGACAATAGGCGCCAGCCCTTCAGTGGGCTCGTCCAAGAGCAGCAGATCGGGACTGCCCATGAGCGCCCGGGCAATGGCCAAGAGCTGCTGCTCACCGCCGCTAAGGTTCCCTCCGCTGCGGGCGCGCAGCTCGAGCAGCTTGGGAAACACTTGATAAATACGGTCCAAGGGCCATGGGGCTTGTCCTTCCGCATTTTTCTTGGCCCCCAACTGAAGGTTTTCCTCCACTGACAAGGTCGGGAAGACACGCCTATCTTCCGGAACAAACGCGATACCGCGCTGCGCCACCTGATAGGAGGCCAGTCCTATCGTCGGCTGGTCTTTGAACTTGATGGTTCCACTGGCGGGGCGATTCAAATTCATGATGCTTCGGAGCGTGGTGCTCTTCCCGGCACCGTTGCGGCCCAGCAGAGATACGCACTCTCCTGCATGCACCTGGAGGGAAATATCGAACAGCGCCTGGGCCTGCCCATAAAAAGTATTAATCCCTTTCACCTCAAGCATGGCTGCTTACTCCCGACTGGATATCGAAGCGACGAGTGCCAAGATAAGCCTCTTGAACTTCCTTGCTATTCTGGATTTCGGCCGGTGCCCCCTGGGCGATCAAGCGGCCCCTGCTGAGCACTACAATGGTGTCGGAGATGGACAACACGACAGGCATGTGGTGCTCGACAAGCACGACGGTCAGTTCGCCGGCGAGCTCGCGGATAAAATCGCTCATGACCGAGCTTTCGTACATGCCCAGTCCGCTCATGGGCTCGTCCAGCAGCAGTACGCGCGGACGTGTCGCCAGCGACAAGCCGATTTCAAGATGACGCCGGTGGCCGTGCGAGAGTTCGCTCGCCATCGTATGGCGCTGGTCGGCAAGACGCACGCGCTGTAGAACATGCGCCACCTCGTCCTCGACTTCAGGAAATGCGTTGGCGCGCTGAAACAGCGTCCAATGCCTGCCCTGGCGCCGCTGTACGGCGATCCGCACGTTCTCTTCCACCGTAATCGCGTCGAACACGTTCAGGATTTGAAAGGTCCGGGTCAGACCGCGCCTGACCTTCTCGTGTATCGGCAGGTCGGTAATATCCTGGCCATTGAAGTGGACCCGTCCATTGGTAGGGGCATACAAACCGGTCAGCAGGTTGAAGAATGACGTTTTGCCGGCCCCGTTGGGCCCGATGATCGAAGTCAGCTTTCCTTCCTGAATCGAGATCGAGACGTTATCCACCGGCTTGACAGCGCCGAACTGCACCGACAGGTTTTCCGCTTTCAGGATTTCCATGCTTTGCTCTCCTTGCCCAATGCTTGAGTGCGTCGATCGTCGCGGCCCAGACGCTTGCGAAGTGAATTCCACAGGCGGGATGTGGCCTCGGGCAGCCCGTTGGGGCAAGTGGTCACGACCAGGATGAACAACAGGCCGAAGAAGAACATCCAATGCTCTGTGTAGCTGCTGATGAAATCTTGAGCGCCCACGAACACGGCGGCGCCGAGAACGGGCCCCAGGAAACTGGTCAGGCCGCCTCCCAGCAGGGTCATGATCACAATATTTCCTGATTCGACCCAAAATAGCGTCTGCGGATAGGCGGCGTACTGGTGCCAGGCGAATAGGCCACCGGCCAGCCCTGCGAAAGCACCCGATATCATGAAGGCAACCAGCTTGTAGTGAGCAGTCTGGTAACCCAGGTACTGAGTACGTATTTCATTACCCTTGATCGCCGTCAACACGCTGCCGAAGGGCGAATGGGTAATCTTCCAGATCAGCAGTACCGACAGTGCGAACACGATCAGCACCGCCCAATAGAAGTTTGCGGGGTCGGCCAGGTCCATGCCCAGCAATGACGGACGGCGCAATCCGGTCAGGCCCGTCTCGCCGCCAGTTACCTCATCAAGCCGAAGCGCGAGGATGAAGAACATCTGCCCAAATGCGAGGGTCAGCAGGCCGAAGTAGATGCCCCGCTTGCGCATGACCAGTATGCCCACCAGGAAAGCTGCGATCACTCCTGAAAGCGTGGACGCCACCAGGCCGGGCACGAAACCAGTCCAGCCCTGCAGGTTGACGATGGCGGCGGCATATGCGCCAACGCCGAAGAACGCCGCATGGCCGAAGGCCGGGAGGCCTGTGGTGCCCAGGAGAATGTTGTACCCCATGGCGAACAGGGCGATGATCATGATCTCGGTGCCGAGGTTCAGGCTGATGCCCAGCATGGGAAGCACTGCGGGCAGCATCAGAAATATCAGCAGCGTCACCGAGAACTGAAGCAATGGAAGACGCTTGCCCGGGGCATCGGCCCGCGTAGCAGTAGAAGTGGTTTGCGACATGATTTACTCCAGGACGCTGCGTGTGCCCAGCAGGCCACGAGGGCGATACAGCAGCACGACGACCGCCAGCACATACATCATGAGATCCGAGAAGCGCGGAATGAACATTACGGCTATCGAATTCGAAATTCCGACGAGCAAGCCGCCAAGGACACTCCCCCAGAAACTGCCCATCCCTCCGATCACCACTATCAGGAATGCCGGCAGAAGCGCGTCGAGCCCCAACGTCGGCCGCACACTCCAGAGAGGCGCCGCGATGATTCCGGCCAGGGCGGCCATCGCCGCCGCCAGGCCGAAGACCAATGATCGAATCAAGGGCAGGTTCTTTCCCAGGACGCCGACCATTTCACTATCATGCGAGCCAGCCCGGATAATGGCGCCGTATGGCGTACGCGACATGAAAAGCCAAATGCCGAATATGGTGGTGAGCGCCAGCAGCCCCATGAATACGCGGTACTTCGAGTACATCATGAAGCCCAGATCCAGAACCCCCTGGACTATCGCGGGCGGGTCTATCGAGTAGGCCAGCTTGCCCCAGACCATCTGAATCACATCCTCTCCCGCCATGGCGATGCCGAAAGTCAGAAGCAGCACGAACAGGGGGTCCTTCCCGTAGAGCCTTCGAATGAAGATACGCTCCATGGCAATGCCGAGAAGCCCGACCAGCGCGGGAGCGATCAACAATGCCAGCCAATAGCCTGTCGTCTTGTAAAGGCTGAGCGCCAGATAAGCACCCAGCGCAAACAACAGGCCATGCGCGAAATTCAGAATTCCCATGACGCCGAGCACCATGGTGAAACCTGTAGCCACTAGCGCCAGTATCAACCCCAGGATGACACCGTTCGTTAATTGGCTGAGCACCTCAGCGATGCTTGGCATGGATACGCCTCCTTGTCTTTTTATGAATGGCGGCTCTGAAAGAGCCTGTTTTGATTGGCATTAACTGCCGGTGAACTGCGCTTTTCTCTTTTCCTGAAAATGCGCAACGCCCTCACGAAAATCATCGCTGAGCAGACTTTGGTACATCTCTTCATTGGCCAAAGCCACTGCCTCGCCCAGAGACTGGTAAGGGGATTCCCACAGCTGGCGTTTCATGATGCGCACGGAACGGGGCGAGACATCTTCGGCAAGCTGCAGCGCCAGCTCTCGCGCTTTCGCAAGCAGGTTCGCAGCCGGCAGCACTTCATGCACCAGCCCCATGCGGGCCGCTTCGGTCGCGTCAATCTTTCGTGATGTCATTAGCAGATCCATCGCGTTCGCGTGTCCTGCCAAACGGGGAAGAATCCAGGCGATGCCATGCTCCGCTATCAAGCCGCGCTTGGCGAAGGCAGTGGCAAAGACCGCTGCTTGGGAAGCAAGGCGAAAATCGCTGTACAACGCGAATATGAGCCCCAAACCAGCGGCTGCTCCGTTGATGGCGGAGATGATGGGCTTACCCACTGCGGGGAAATAGGTATAGCGTGTCTGGTAGTCGGCGCGGCGGTTCATGTCGAAAGGACGCATCCATTCCTGGCGCTGAATATCGTCCGGAGGCAGCACCTCCAGTTCGTCCATGTCCATGCCAGCGCAGAACGCGCGCCCAGCGCCAGTCAGGATAATGGCACGCACCGATGCATCCCGGTCCGCTTCCTCCATGGCTTGGCGTAGTTCCGCCTCCAGCACTTTGGTCAAAGCGTTCATGCGTTCGGGACGGTTCAGGGTGATCGTGGCCACCACTCCGTCCAAACCATATTCCAGTTGCGTATACATGCATGTCTCCATTGTGCGATTGACCGTTTCCATTCTTACGGCATGGAATTTATGTTGTGTATTTTAATTGTACATCAGAAGGATGTCAACGGTACATCTTTACTATGACTGATGCGGAAAGCACGAGGCCGCCCGGCGGTCGGGCAGCCCATCGTAAGTTGGAGGGCGCTTGGCAGGTTTATGGCAATGCGCGCGACGGCGCGCTACCAGCACGTACGATCAAGTGACAAGACACCCGATCAGGAAAGGTCATAGCTATTGGCGCGCACCCATGCTTCACGTTCCGGAGGACGAGCCGGCCTTATCCGCGTCGACAGCATGCAAAGCAATCAGGATGGCGTGAAAGCAGCACTGAGCTGTTTGCTCAGGCCGAAGTGCGCCGCACCACAAACCTTTCCACGTACTCGTTGGCTGGATGGTTCCGGATATCGTCCGGCGAGCCTACCTGCTCGACCTTGCCATCGCGCAGGATGACGATGTTCTGCCCCAGGCGCAGGGCCTCTTCGATATCGTGAGTAATGAAGACAATGGTTTTCTGCAAGCGCTGCTGCAAGGCGAGCAGTTGATCCTGCATGTCGTAGCGTATCAAGGGATCCAGCGCCGAGAAAGCTTCATCCATCAATAGCACGTCGGCGTCGATCGCCAGCGCGCGCGCCAGCCCCACCCGTTGCCGCATCCCGCCCGACAATTCGTCGGGGTAGTTTTTTTCGTACTCGAGCAGGCCCACGCGCTCCAGCCAGGCGCTGGCAATCTCGCGGGCCCGAGCCTGGCTTTCACCCCGCACGTGCAGGCCAAACGCGACGTTGTCGATGACATTGATATGCGGCAGCAGTCCGAAATTCTGGAACACCATGCTGATGCGGCGCCGGCGCAACTCGCGAAGCTCGGGCATGCTCAGCGCCAGGATATTGCTGCCATCGACCAGAATCTGTCCGGACGATGGATCGATGAGGCGGTTCAGATGCCGGACCAGCGTGGATTTGCCGGAACCGGACAAACCCATGATGCAGGAAATCTGCCCATTTGGAAGTTTTGCGCTGACACCGGCCAGGCCGACATTGCAGCCAGTATCGGCCTGCACGCTGGTTTTGTCCGCGCCCTGGCGCAAAAGCGCCACCGCCCTGGCTTCCTGGGGGCCGCCTTCCCGGGGCCCGAAAACCTTGTAAACGTCGCGTATTTCTATTTTGACTTCGGTCATTACAGTTTCTCTTGTAGCGCGGCGGGACGGCGGCGGCGCGGCTGGCCGTAGGCCTGGGTGATCCGGTCTATCACAATGGCCAGTATCACGATGGCCACACCCGCCTGCAGGCCACGGCCCACATCCAGGGTCTGTATCCCTGCCAGCACGTCTTCACCCAGCCCGCGCGCGCCTATCATGGACGCCACCACAACCATGGCCAGCGCCATCATGGTGGTCTGGTTGATTCCGGCCATGATGCTGGGGCGGGCCAGCGGCAGGGTGACCCGGGTCAGCATCTGCCAGCGCGTTACACCGAAAGCCTGCGCGGCCTCCATGATGTCGGGATCAACCTGGCGCAGGCCGAGTATGGTCAGCCGGATCAGCGGCGGCACGGCATAAATAATAGTGGCGAACAAGGCCGGCACCTTGCCCAGCCCGAACAGCATCAGCACCGGAATCAGGTAAACGAAGCTGGGCAAGGTCTGCATGACGTCCAGCACCGGCGTCAATACCCGGCGCAGAAGGCGGCTGCGCGCGGCAACGATGCCTATGGGCACGCCAAGGACGATGGACACCAGGGTCGAGACCAGCACCAGCGAAAACGTCTGTATGAGCTTGTCCCACAAACCCACCGCGCCAATCAGGTACAGGCAGACGACGTACAGCACCGTCGCCACCGGCTTGCGGGTGGCGTGCCATGATAGTGCCGCCACCAGCAGCAGAAAGGCCCACGGCGGAATCGCCTGCATCAGGCGCTCCACGGGCAGCAGCACTGCGGTCAGCATGAAGTTGCTCGCCTGCCGAAACACGCCGCCGTACTTCTTGACCACATTCATCAACTGGCTGTTCACAAAGGCGGCAGCAGACCAGTCGGGGAAGATGCCGCCCCAGGCCGGCGCCTCGGTCTGGCCGGCAACGGGCTGCCCGCCCGCCGCGTTGGCCGCAGGGCCGACACCCAGTGCGGCGTTAACGCGTGCAGCCACTTCCGCCGGCAGCCACGCATGCCAGATTTCAGGATGCTCGCGCAGAAACTGGTCGGCCATGGCCTCTCCGCCCGTGCGCGTTTCAGACATCATCAGGATCATGCGGTTCAGCAACGCGGGCTCGAATTGAAGCTTCTCGAAAAAAGCCACGAGCTCGGGATTCTGCCCGGCGAAAGGCGCCGATATCGCCACAGCCAGCCGCGCCAGCAAAAAGTCGGAAGAGCACAATTCGCCTTCGCCGCTGACAATGGTGTCCCAGCATTGCTGATTGAAGGGATCCTGCTCTATTTTGTGGAATTTGTACTTGGCCATCAGGCCCGCCGGCTGCCAGTAATAGAACAGTATGGGCTGACCCCGGTCGTAGGCCGAACTGATCGCGGCGTCGAGCGCGGCACCCGTGCCGGCCCGAAAGTTGGTGTAGTCGTCCTCCAGGCCATGCAGCGCCAGCAGCCGGCTATTGGTTTTCTCGCAGACCCAGCCCGAGGGGCAATTAAGAAAGCGCCCCTTGCCTGGATCCTCGGGATCGGTGAACAGCGATTTGTACTGCGGCAAGTCGCGCCAGGTGCGCAAATTGGGGGCCTGCGCCTTGATGGCGCGCTCCGGATCGCCATGGACCAGGTAATCGGGCACATACCAGCCCTGCTCCGCCCCTCCGGCCAGCGTATCGCCCACGATCCTTACCTTGTCCTGCTGTATGCCTTCTTCGATGATGGTCGATCGGCCCGACCATATTTCGGCAATGACCTGCAGGTCGTCCTGAACCAGGGCCGATTCGACGGCGGCCGACGCGCCCGGCACGACCTCGGTTACGCAACCATAGCCGGCGCTGAGTATCTTGCTGATGACATGCGTGGTAAACGAGGCGCTTTCCCAACTCAGATCAGCCAGCCTGACAGGCTTTCCGCCATTACACGATACGGCCTGGGCGCTGGCTGCCGCGGGCAGCGCGGCGGCCAGGCATACAGCCACCACTCCAAGCAGGCGCGGCAATAGGCTCATGCAGATGGGCTCCTTTTTGTGCGGGCGCGAGGACCTCCTGCCCGGACCATCCAAGACAAAACGCCATGCTGCGAGCATGGCGTTGATTTGCGCTTAAAGCGCTCCAATAGAGCTTACTGCAAGGTGAAGGCAGCGTCCAGACCGGAAACTCCCAAATTGCGGGACAAGACTGGTGCGAAAAAAAGGGCTGCGGCAAACTCCGTATTGCGCTGCCTCCAACACTACACAAGAATAAGGGCACCGGTCCGCTGTATTCCTGTCAATACAGCTGTCCCAAGTTCATATCGGAATCCCACCCACCGCGGAACGATACTAAAGTCGACTCAGGGCGGTATTATCGAGTGGGATACGGACTGGCTGGATACACCCGGGGGCAGCCGCATGCGGCGGGCACCCGACATAAGCGCAGCGCTGCCTGGCAGCGCTTGCAATACACCACCATCAGAAGTCCAGAAGGAGACACTCCATCATGATGAAAAAACGTACTTTCCTGGCCGCCTGCGTACTGGCAGCCACGTCCACCGCCCTTCCGGTAACAGGATTCGCCCAGGCGGAAAACTACCCTGAACGGCCGGTCACCATTTTGGTGCCCTTTCCCGCCGGCGGCACCAGCGACCTGATGGCACGCCTCATGGCCGACGAACTCGGCAAAGAGCTGGGCCAATCTTTTGTGGTCGAAAACAAGGGTGGCGCGGGCGGCATCATCGGCACCGCTGTGGCGGCGCGAGCCAAGCCCGACGGCTATACGCTGCTGTTGTCGGGCATAGGCAGCAATGCCATCGTGCACGGCCTGGAACCCAAGCCCAACTATGACTCCCTCAAGGATTTCGTCCATATTTCGCAACTGCAGGCCGGCCCCAACGTACTGGTGGTCAACCCGAGCTTTCCGGCCAAGACGCTGCAAGAGTTCGTTGAATACGCGAAAGCCCACCCGGGCGATGTGAACTACGCCGTTACTTTCGGCGCATCGGGCCACATGTCGATGGAACTGCTCAAGTACAAGGCCGGCATCGATCTGACGGGCATCCCCTACCGGGGCGGCGCGCCTGGCTTGACCGCGGTCCTGGCCAACGAAGTTCAAACCATGTTCGTCAACCAGGATGCCGTACTGCCGCACGTACAGGCAGGCAAGCTGCGGGCGTTGGCCGTGGCAAGCGCCGAGCGCAATCCCAAGTTCCCCGACGTGCCCACCGTAGCGGAATCCGGCTATCCGGGCTTTCTGGCGGTGTCGTGGGCAGGCTTGTCCGCGCCGGCCGGCACGCCCATGCCTATTGTCAAGAAGCTGGAACAGGCCTTGATCAAAGTATTCAAGCAACCCGAGGCCCGGGCCAAGCTTGAGTCCACAGGCTTTGTGGTGGTTACCTCCACCTCCGAGGAATACACTAAGTTCGTCGATGAGGAAATCCAGCAGTGGGGCAACCTGATCAAGGACGCCGACATCAAACCACCCACCGCCAACTAAGCTTTTTACGGCCTCTCGCGGGGATGTTTGCATCACTGCCGTATGCAACGTCCCCGCCTCTCACCAGCACAGGCACGACATGTCAGCAAACTTCGGCAATGGGACCGGATCCCTGGAAAAGGCGATCGATCTGCTTCAGGCCATCAGCGCCGCGCCCGAAGGCGCCAGCCAGGCGGAACTGGCCTCGCTGCTGAAGCTGCCCCGCACCACGGTGTACCGCCTGCTGGCCACCCTTGTCGCCCGCGGCATGGTCAGGCGCGATCCCCTGCGCAAGGTCTACTGCCTGGGCCTGCAAAGCTTCGAAATGGCCCGGCAGGCCTATTCAATGCCCGGCCTGGTTGCCGCGGCGTCGACCGAGTTGCGCGCCCTGCGCGACCTGACCGGCGAAACAACTTACCTGGCGGTGCAGGATGGGCTGGAAGTGCTCTCGCTGGATCGGGCAGACGGTGCTCACAGCTATCGCTCCGAGGCCATTCTGGGCAAGCACAAGCCCTTGCATTGCACCAGCCAGGGCAAAGCCATTCTTTCCGCGCTGGACGATGCATCGCGAGACACGCTCATCAAAGAAATCACGCTGCGTCCCGTCACCCCGCTCACCATTACCGACCGGCGGCGACTGCACGCCGAGATTCGCATTACGGCGGCGCGCGGCTACGCCATCGACGACGAGGAAATCGAGCCCGGCATACGCTGTGTCGGCGCCCCTATCGTCGATAGCCAAGGCAAGGTCAGGGGTGCGCTGAGCGTCGCAGGGCCCGCCTACCGGCTGACGCGGGAGCGACTGGACCTGCTCGGTCCCGAGGTTGCAGAAGCCGCCCGGCGTGTCGGGTCCCAGCTGACGGTCGATGCACCCGAGCCGACGGTGCCCAACGAGGCCGCCGCGGTGCCGGGGCCCTGGGCATTCCATGGCGCTTTCCCAATCTGGTCCTCTTCGGAACAATGTCTATACTGGGCCGATACCCTGGCCCCCGCCGTGCGCGTCATGAAAGGCGACACCGACCGCGAACTGGCACGAGTCGCAGCGCCCATTCACGGCATGGCACTGACCGACGCAGGGCTTTTCGTATCGCACGAAGGCGGCGGCCTGCTGCTCGACTCCGCGGGCCGGGCCCGGGCCATCGATCTGGAGTTGCCGGGCCGGATCCAGGCGCTGTGCGCCGGCCCTGCCGGCAGACTCTGGATGGTTCTGGAAGCGGACGATGGTTCTTTCACTGGCGGATCGGCGAGTCTTTCGGGTGACTACAAGCCGCTGTGGAGTCTCGATGAAGCCAGCGGCAGCCTGCAGTGGGATGCCGAGGCAGATCTGCTGTATATGACAGCGCCTGAATCGGGCTCGATTCTCATGTTGAATCCAGCAAACCAGACCATCAGGCGCTTCGTCAGCATGCCCAGGGGTTCGGGCCAGCCAGCCGGCTTGTCGCTGGACGGCCGCGGCGGTTTATGGGTCGCGCTTCGGGATGGCTGGAGCGTCATCCGCTTTTCACTGGACGGCAATGTAGACAGGGTGATAGGCATGCCGGTGCCTTGTCCAACCGACCTGGCCCTGGGCCAGCCCGACAGGGGCACTCTGTATATCACCAGCGCCCGCCAGTTCGTTTCATTGGACGCCCTGGCTTCCGCGCCGCTTTCGGGAAGGCTGTTTGCCGTGAATGCGGGCTAGTGCATTTTTGGTTCAAGTGCTGTAAACGCTCGAAGCCCAAAGCAAAACGCCATGCATCGGCATGGCGTTTTTATTGGCGCCCCGGAAGGCGCTTGAGCAAGACTTACTGCAATGCGATCTCTACGTCCACACCGGCGGGAAGGTCCAGGCGCATCAGGGCATCAACCGTTTTATCTGTGGGATCAACGATGTCCATGAGGCGTTGGTGGGTACGCATTTCGAACTGGTCGCGCGATGTCTTGTTCACGTGCGGTGAACGCAGGATATCGTAGCGGCGAATGCGAGTGGGCAGCGGTACGGGACCACGCACAACCGCGCCCGTGCGCTTGGCGGTCTCGACGATTTCGGCTGCCGATTGATCGATCAGCTTGTAGTCGAAAGCTTTCAGACGGATGCGGATTTTCTGGTTTTTCATGGGAATTCCTAAAGAACGAATTAGACAGGGGGCAATATCGCCCCCGTCCTGGCAAGTAAATTACTTGGTGATGCTGGCGACGACGCCGGCACCGACGGTGCGGCCACCTTCGCGGATGGCAAAACGCAGGCCTTCTTCCATGGCGATCGGCGCGATCAGGCTGACCTTCATCGACACGTTATCGCCA
>JBATWU010000139.1:0-24594 GCA_049672825.1 Pusillimonas sp. | reverse complement strand
GGTTCAGGCCGGCTTGGCGGGGATGCAAGTCCGCGGTTGTGTGAGCCCGACGGGTGTCGGGCCACTGGCCCGACCGGGCGAGTTCCGCGGACGCCCCGGCAGGCTGGACTGAACCGGGCAGCCCAGGCAGAGCCTGGGCCGTAGCGCGCGAAGCCGGAACAGCCCGCGCCACACCCGGCTTTCTCAAGAACGACGTCTATCGCAACGTTGGCGCAAATGCTGACTGAATTTCCACCGCATCAGCCTGTAGCCGCTTTTGTAGCGAACCAAGTGCTGTAAACACTTGAAGCGAAAAAGCGTTAGCCGCGGACACCCGGCCGGCCAACCGAGATATGGTTTTCTTCCAACGCGGCGCGAATGGCCTTTGCAAAAACCACCGCACCGGCCTGGTCGCCATGTATACACAATGTATCAGCATTGACCATGATGTCCTGGCCTTGCTGCGTAGCCACCTTGCCTTCGATGATCATGCGCAGCACCTGGCGTATGGACACCTGCGGATCTTCAATCATGGCGCCAGGCTGACTGCGCGGAGTCAATGAGCCATTGGCCTGGTAAGTTCGGTCGGCAAAGACTTCCTGGGCCACCCTCAGGCCCACGTCCTGGCCCGCCTGAACCAGCTCGCTGCAGGCCAGGCCGTACAGAATCAGCGAAGGATCGACATCGTGGACCGCCTGCGCAATGGCCATGGATAAGTCGCGATTCTGCGCCGCCATGTTGTACAGGGCGCCATGCGCCTTGACATGGTGCAGCCGGGCGCCCTGGCTGGCTGCCACGGCGGCCAGGGCGCCTATCTGCACCACCACCATGTCGTAAGCGTTCTCGGGGCTGATATCCATGCTGCGGCGGCCGAAGCCCACCAGATCGGGCAGGCTTGGATGCGCGCCCAGCGCCACGCCATGCCTGATGGCAGCGGCCACTGTCTTGCGCATGGTGGCCGGGTCCCCCGCGTGATAGCCACAAGCGATATTGGCCGAGCTCACGTAGGGGAGGATCTCGTCATCCAGCCCCATTTTCCAGGCGCCAAAACTTTCGCCCATGTCGCAATTAAGATCGATCGATAGATTCATAGTGTGTTCCGTTCCAGGATAAGGCGCCGCCTGTGCGCGGGCATCCGCCCATGCCTGATGATAAAGCAAAGCACGCCTCGCTATAATCCAGAAAAACCACAACGCCCCGGAGACCGATGTGAAACGATTACGGCTGCACTGCGCCCCGCCCCGCGGCGTCCTCTTGCTTTCCTGCTTCAAGAGACTTTCATGAGCCGACGGCTGGATAATTGCTTGTGCCTGGATGATTTCCAGGCCGGGGCGCGCAGCGTATTGCCACGCCCCTTGTATGGCTACGTCTCGGCCGCCGCGGAAGACGGCGTCTCGTACCGGAACAATCTGAACGCATTCCACCGCTACGCTTTCATTCAGAAGGCGCTGGTCGATGTGTCGGTGCGCGACACCAGTGTCTCGGTGTTTGGACAGCAGTATACGCAGCCGTTCGGCATCGCGCCCATGGGGCTGAGTGCGCTCTACACCTACCGGGGCGACGTCGTGCTGGCCCAGACAGCAGCCAGCCGCGGCATCCCCATGATCATGAGCTCTTCGTCATTGATTCCCATGGAAGTCGTGGCGCAGCATAATCCCAATGCCTGGTTCCAGGCCTATGTGCCAGGCGATCCCGAGAAGCTCGAGGCGCTCATCCAACGCATTATCCACGCCGGATTCCGCACCTTGGTCATCACCGTCGATACGCCGGTGAACCCCAACAAGCAGAACTATCTGCGCCACGGCTTCTCATCGCCCTTGAAGCTTACGCCTCAGCTGATATGGCAAGGAATGACGCACCCGGGGTGGCTGGCCAGTACTTTTCTGAGAACATGGCTCAAGCACGGGATTCCGCATTTTGAAAACAATTACGCTAGCCGCGGGGTAGCCATTATTTCGCGCAATGTCGAGCGCGACTTCTCGGACCGGGGGCGACTGAACTGGGACCATATCCGGCGCATACGTGAACTGTGGGGCCACACCCTGGTCATCAAGGGTCTGCAGAGTCCGGATGATGCGTCAAGGGCCGTAGACCACGGCGCAGATGGCATCATTCTCTCCAATCATGGCGGCAGGCAACTGGATAGCGCGATATCGCCGCTGCAAATGCTGCCCCAGGTGGTACAGCAATGCCCGTCCGTTCCCATCATGATAGATGGCGGAATCCGCCGCGGCGCCGATGTCATCAAATGCCTGGCGCTGGGAGCCCGCATGGTATTCATAGGCAGGCCGTTTGCCTATGCGGCGGCGGTGGGTGGGCGCATGGGCATAGAACGCGCCGCCGATCTGCTTGCGCTGGAAGTCGACCGCAACCTTGCCATGCTGGGTACACCCCGCATCGCCGATCTTGGCCCAGGCTGTCTCGTCGCGACAAGCTGACTCCTTTCAGTGCTTCGCTTGCCTTGCACCAGCAATGCCTGCGCTTCGGCCCCAAACGCCCCCGAAAAAAAAAGCAGCCTGAAAGGCTGCCGTTCGTTCAATGCGTATCCGTACTGTGCCGGCCAGGCTACTGCCCTTCGAGGAAGCTTTTCAGCTTGTCGGCGCGGCTGGGGTGCCGCAGCTTGCGCAACGCTTTGGCTTCGATCTGGCGAATGCGCTCGCGCGTGACGTCGAACTGCTTGCCGACCTCTTCCAGCGTCTGGTCGGTGCTCATCTCAATACCGAAACGCATGCGCAATACCTTGGCTTCGCGCGGCGTGAGCGAATCAAGGACTTCCTTGACCACGTCACGCATGGACCCGTGCAGCGCCCATTCAGATGGCGACAAGGTGCCGGTATCCTCGATGAAATCGCCCAGGTGGGAGTCGTCATCATCGCCAATGGGGGTTTCCATGGAAATAGGTTCCTTGGCGATTTTAAGGATTTTGCGAACCTTGTCTTCCGGCATGTCCATCTTCTGAGCCAGTGTGGCCGGATCGGGCTCGGCGCCGGTTTCCTGCAGAATCTGGCGATTGATGCGATTCATTTTGTTGATCGTTTCAATCATGTGCACTGGAATGCGGATGGTACGCGCCTGATCGGCAATCGAACGGGTGATGGCCTGGCGTATCCACCATGTGGCGTACGTCGAAAACTTGTAGCCGCGGCGGTATTCGAATTTGTCCACCGCCTTCATGAGCCCGATATTGCCTTCCTGGATGAGATCCAGGAACTGCAAGCCGCGATTGGTGTACTTCTTGGCGATCGAGATCACCAGCCGCAAGTTGGCTTCGGTCATTTCACGCTTGGCCTTGCGTGCCTTGGCTTCGCCCGTGGCCATGCGCTTGTTGACGTCTTTCAGGTCTTTCAGCGGCAGCACGACACTGGTTTGCAGGTCGATCAGCTTTTGCTGGATTTCCTGAACCGCCGGAATATGGCGTTCGAGCGTTTCGGAATACGAGTGGCCGCCGGAAACTTCGTTCAGCACCCAGTCCAGGTTGGTTTCGTTGCCAGGAAATTCCTTGATGAAATGCGCGCGCGGCATGCCCGCGCGGTCGACGCAGGTATGCAGGACGGCGCGTTCGAGCTTGCGCACTTCGGCAACCTGCTCGCGCAGCGTATCGGCCAGTTTCTCGACCATTTTGGCCGTGAAACGCACACCCATGAGTTCATTCAGAATGGCTTCCTGGGCCTGGACGTATTCCTGCGCCTGATAGCCGTCACGCTCGAAGGCCTTGCGCATTTTGACGAACCATTCGCTGATGATTTCAAATTTCTTGAGCGACTTGGTGCGCAGGTACTCGAGCTGTTTGCTGCTCATGCCACCCGCGGGTCCGTCTTCGTTTTCGTCGTTGTCGACCGACACGCCCGCGCCCGCGTACTCTTCGCCTTCCTGGTCGATCAGGCCGTCCACGACCTCATCGATCTGGGCCGCACCGTCGCGCACGCGCTGGACATACTGCAAAATTTCGTTGACCGTGGTCGGGCAGGCGGCAATCGCCATGACCATGTGCTTGAGGCCGTCTTCGATTCGCTTGGCGATTTCGATTTCGCCTTCACGCGTCAGCAGCTCGACAGTGCCCATTTCACGCATATACATGCGGACTGGGTCGGTGGTGCGGCCGAAATCGGAGTCGACCGTGGTCAGTGCGGCTTCAGCCTCGTCTTCGACATCGTCGTCGCTGGACGCCACCGGCGCGTTGTCGCTCATGAGCAGCGCATCGGCATCGGGCGCCTGGTCGTAAACCGAAATGCCCATGTCGCTGAACGTGCTGATGATGCCGTCGATGGCTTCCGCGTCGACCAGATCGTCGGGCAAGTGATCGTTGATTTCGCCGTAGGTCAGGTAGCCGCGGTCTTTGCCCAGCTTGATGAGCACTTTCAGGCGGTTGCGGCGTGCTTCCTGCTCTTCGGGCGTCATCTGGTTGCGCGCCGGGACATCCTTGTCGGCCTTGCCGCGCTTGCCGCCCCGCTTGGGCAGCGGCTTCAGATCGGGAATGACTTCCGCGTCGCCGCTATCGTCGTCATTGAAATCGACGCTATCGTTGTTGGCATTCTTGGCTGGCCGCCCCGGCCGGCGTCCGGTAGGCGCCTTGGCGGCCGGCTTTGCAGCCGCAGCCGTTTTGGCCGCGGTCTTGGCAGCCGTTTTACGCGCCGCGGTCTTGCCTGCCGCGGCGGTTTTCGTGGCGGCGGGTTTTTCAGTGGCGGCCTTGGCAACTGTTTTCTTGGCGGCCGTTTTGGTGGCGGGCGCTTTTTCTGGCTTTGTGCTTGCCCCAACCTTCACTGCCGTTTTGGCAGCACTTTTGCTTGCCGCCGCGACAGTCTTTGTTTTCTTTGCAGCGTCGTCCGCTGCCTTGGGGGTTTTACCAGTAACTTGGGTCATAGTCGCTTCCGTAAACGCAAACACACCCGATAGGCAAACGCCAACGAGTGTTGCAGGGGCAGAACTTACTCATCGCATAGTCTGGACATACTGCGTAAACAGCATCGATGCAGCGCGCACCGCCCGGAAGTAAGAATCCCTGACGTATCTGTATATCGTTACAGGGCAAAATGGGGCTAGCCGGCTTGCATGCCCGCCATCACGCTTTTCGTGCTTGGGGCAAGTATGTTTAGTCTTTGCGAAAACTCTCTATTTTACCGTACTTGACGCGAAGAGGCATTATTTACCAGTGCAATTCGTCGCGTCAATTCCTGATACCTTTTCCGGGAGGCATCATCCCGCAATCCCGCTTCCACCAGTGCCGACTGTTCGGCTTTAATGGCATCGAGCTCTATGCGTCGCAAGGCGTCGTTCCATTCTGCGTGTGGATCGGGCAAATCTTCCTGGTCGAGCAGTTCGGGCGTCAGCGCGGCCAGCACGGCTTCCAGGTCGGAGCCTGGGTCGGCCGCTTGCAGCAATGCGCCGGCATGACGGGCGCCGCTCATGTTCGCCAGGGCAATCAATTCTCTTACCAATACCAGATGGGGGCCATGTTCCAGAATTTCAAGCTGCTGGTCACCCAGCCCGGACACCAGCTCGGGATGCGCCAACAATAAACGCAGCAAGCGCTTGGCCATGGGGGTGACCGTCCTGGCCTTGTTGCGCCGCCCAGCCCCCCTGGCCGGCCGGCCAGAGGCGACGGACGCCTCCGGCGCCTCGTACGAGGGAAAGCCCCCATAGTCGCCCGGCTCATGGGCGGGGCCATCCATGAAGCCCGGCGGTTCATCCTGGCTGTTGTGCGGGCCCGGGCCCGCAGGGCTGGCGAAAACAGGCGCGCCCGATTCCGTCGGCGCCGTCGCCGCTGCGGCTGCGGCTGCATCGGCCATGAGTTCGGTCAACTCTTCGGGCGTCAATTGCACCAGCCTGGCAAACTCGCGCTCGATCTGAATGCGCAGCGTGGTGCCTTCGGGCAGCAAGGCAAGCAAAGGCTTGGCCTCGTGGGCGCATGCGGCGCGGCCCTCCGCTTCATTCAGCGCATGATGCGACGCCAGCTCATCAAGCATGAAACGCGACAGCGGCATGGCCTCGGCCGCCGTGGCCTTGAAAGCCTCGGCGCCGAACTCCCTGATATAGGAGTCGGGATCATGATCGGCCGGCAGGAACAGAAACCGCATGGATACATCATCGCGCAGCAGCGGCAGGCAGGTCGTCAGGGCGCGCCAGGCCGCGCGGCGCCCCGCCTTGTCGCCATCGAAACTGAATACGATTTTGTTGCTGGCGCGCAGCAGTTTTTGTATATGGAACGGCGTTGTCGCGGTACCCAGGGTGGCCACGGCATTGTCCAGCCCATGCTGGGCAAGCCCGACCACATCCATATAGCCTTCGACCACCAGCACATAGCCTTCACTGCGTATGCCGGCGCGCGCCTCCCAGAGGCCGTACAGCTCGTGCCCCTTGGAAAAAAGCCCGGTTTCGGGAGAGTTCAGGTACTTGGGCTCGCCCTTGCCGATAATACGGCCGCCAAAGCCGATCAGTTTTCCGCGCGTATTCCGTATCGGAAACATGATACGTTCGCGGAAACGGTCATAGCGACGGCCATCCTCGGCCTCTATTACCAGGCCCGACTCGACCAGCAAAGGATCTTCGTATTGAGGAAAAACCGCGGACAGGCCGCGTCTGTCGGTGCCGGACCAGCCCAGGCCGAACCGGGCCGCTGTTTCACCGGACAGGCCGCGCTGTTTCAGATACTGGATGGCGCTGCGCGAACCCTTGAGCTCGCGCAGATAATGCGTCTGCGCTGTGTCCAGGATCTGCTGGTGGCGACTGACCTCTTCCTTGCGGACTCGATCGGCGGCTTGCTGCCTGGGACTGCGGGGCGCTTCGGGCACTGTCATTCCGACGGTGGCCGCCAGGGAACGAACCGCTTCCGGGAAACTGGCGCCGGTGTGCTCCATAAGGAAGCCAACCGCGCTGCCATGGGCGCCGCAACCAAAGCAATGATAAAACTGCTTGGTGGGACTTACGGTAAATGAGGGGCTTTTTTCGTTGTGGAAGGGGCACAAGCCAAGCAGGTTGGCTCCGCCCTTGCGCAACTGTACATATCGCCCGACGACGTCAACAACATCAACCCGGGCGAGCAGTTCCTGAACAAATGATTCAGGGATCAATCAATACAGACGCGGAGGCAGTTGTTGGCTGCGGATGCGTTTGTAATGGCGCTTGACGGCGGCGGCATGCTTGCGCTTACGCTCGGCCGTAGGCTTTTCGTAAAATTCGCGCGAACGCAGCTCGGTCAAGAGGCCGATTTTCTCGATGGTGCGCTTGAAGCGGCGAAGCGCGGCTTCAAACGGCTCGTTTTCTTTCAGACGAACGATAGGCATGTAATCTTAAGCCTTGAAGGTTAAAAATTTGTTAGTAGGTAAACGTCAACCCGGAAGTTTAGCACAAAACAGGAACTAATTGCCGACGCCCTTGCGCACCCAGGACTCAAGCTGATGAGGACGGATGCTGTCGTAGTCTTCGAAAGGCTGGTGTATCCAGGGATTGGAGGGCAGTTTTTCGACATAATAATCGGGAACTGCCTGAGAATGCCCTTTCCACCACAAAACCGCCGTCTTCAGCTCGGTAATCGCCGGAAACTGGTTCAGCAGGTGATCCCGCACACGGCCGAAGGTCATGCCAGTGTCGACCATGTCGTCTACCAGCAACACCCGGCCGTCCAGCGTACCGCGCGTGATGGTAATGAACTGGGCGATATCAAGCTGCCCTTGCTGGGTGCCAGCGGCCTCACGATAGCTACTGGTAGCCAGTATTCCCAGGGGGAGATCGTAGATACGCGACAACACGTCGCCCACCCGCACACCGCCACGCGCCAGGCACACGATTTTGTCGAACTGCCATCCTGATTCGTGCACGCTGAGCGCCAAACGCTCGATAAGGCGGTGGTAATCATCCCAGCTGACCCAAAGGTCGCGATCCGTGTTCGGCGGCAGATTCATAAAGTAAAAAGTTCCGTAAATTGCGGCATGTTGCAAGGACCGTAATCATAAACCCGTATAAGGCCCAAGAAAAGTCCGCCCCCGTGCCGCCGCAAAAAACGCGATGCGCTTTCTTGAACGGCTATCCGCGAGGAGCCGGCCGCGCACCGCCGGCCATACGGGCATGAAAAAGGCCGGTTCCTGTGCTTGGCAGAAACCGGCCCTTGCGGCCCCGGCGCGTCGACCGGCCGCCGAATCAGTCCAAATGCGGCGCAGGCCTCGAAGCCATAAGACTATCGGTGGGCATTATCCGCTGAACGGGTGACGCAACACAATGGTTTCCATGCGGTCAGGGCCTGTTGAGACCATATCGATGCCCACCTCGCACACTTCGGCAATGCGCTCCAGGTAGCGGCGGGCATTGACGGGGAGCTTGTCGTATTCGGTGATGCCTACCGTGGACTCCGTCCAGCCCGCCATTTCTTCGAGCACGGGCTCGGCTTCGGCCGCCGCATGGGCGCCGTACGGCAGGACGTCGAGAAATTTGCCTTTGTAGCGGTAGCCAACGCCGATCTTGATTTGCTCCACGCCGTCCAGCACGTCGAGCTTGGTAATGCACAAGCCCGAAATGCCGTTGATCATGACTGAGCGTTTCATGGCGGCGCCATCGAACCAGCCGCAGCGGCGCGGGCGCCCGGTGACGGAGCCGAATTCCTTGCCTACCGTGGCCAGGCGGGCGCCGGTATCGTCGAGCAGTTCGGTCGGGAATGGGCCTCCGCCCACGCGTGTGGTGTAGGCCTTGGCAATGCCCAGGACGTAATCCAGTGTCTGAGGGCCAACGCCGGCGCCCGCCGAGGCAGCACCCGAGACGCAATTGCTGCTGGTGACAAAGGGGTAGGTGCCGTGATCGATGTCGAGCAGTGCGCCCTGGGCGCCTTCGAACAACAGCTTGTGGCCCGCCTTGCTGGCAATATGCAGATTGCTGGACACGTCGGCCACCATGGGCTCGAGCGTCGGCGCCAGCGACATTGCCTGGTCGCGCACTTCGTTCAGCGAAACAGCCTTGCCGCCCAGGTATTGGGTCAGGACAAAATTATGGAAATCCAGTGTTTCGGCGAGTTTTTCGTCGAAAATGGCCGGATCGTACAGATCTTGTACGCGCAGCGCGCGGCGGCCGATCTTGTCTTCGTAGGCGGGGCCGATGCCACGCCCCGTGGTACCGATCTTGCCCTCGCCCTTGCGCGCCTCGCGGGCCTGGTCGATGGCGATGTGGTAAGACAGGATCAACGGGCAGGCGGGTGATATCTGCAGGCGCGAACGAACGTCGAGCCCCGCGCCTTCAAGCTCGGTGATCTCTTTGAGTAGGGCTTCAGGGGACAGGACCACGCCATTGCCGATATAGCAGGTGACATGCGGATGCATGATGCCCGAAGGAATCAGGCGCAGAATGGTTTTCTGCCCGTTGATCCACAAGGTGTGGCCGGCATTGTGCCCACCTTGGAAGCGCACGACGCCCTGGGCCGACTCGGCCAGCCAATCGACAATCTTGCCTTTGCCTTCGTCACCCCATTGGGTGCCGATCACCACGATATTCTTGCTCATGTTACGTATCAAAAAAATTCCGGCCCGACAGAGACAAGGCCAAAAACAGGTTTAAATCATACGATAAAACAAGCCGGCTTCCCGGACTAGTGAATCGCCCTTACCTTCCATGTTTCGCCATCCGGCACCAGTTCCCGATCAACGGTGAACTCGTCCAGCCTGTGCGGCTGCCCCGGGAGCATCTGCACAACGATTTCACCCGCGTCGCGCAGTTTGCGCAAAGCTTCGACCAGGGCCGCGTCGGTGCCCCATGGCGCGCGTATGGCCTTGGCCAGCGGCGGCGCCTGCAGGCCCGAGGACAGCTTGCGCAAATCAAGGCTGAAGCCTGTGGCAGGACGGGAACGGCCAAAAACCCTGCCCACACCGTCATAGCGCCCGCCGCGGACCAGCGCGTCGTGCCAGTCGTTGGCGTAGATCGAGAACATGACGCCCGAATGATAGCCATAGCCGCTGCCCATATCGGCCAGGTCGACGCTGAATTCGTGCCCCGGCAAGGCATTGACCAGGGTGTCCAGATCGTCGAGCGCGGCATGCAGGTCCGGCAACGGCGGTAGAACCTGGCGCGCCCGAGTGATGACCTCGGTGCCGCCGTACAGCGACGCCAACTGTATCAGCGCGGCGATGCTTGCCGGCTGGACGCCCGGAATGCGCGAGCCCAGCTCGGTCAGGCCCGGGATGTCTTTGGTATCGAGAAGCTCGTAGATGCTGTCGGCGACATCGCCCAGTGCATCATCGGCCTGGATGATGGCGCGCAGCACTCCCGGATGATTCAGATCCAGGCGGGCGTGCACGACACCGGCCCGCTTTACACTGGCCAGGGCGAGCTCGATGATTTCGATATCGGCCTCGACACCGGCATGGCCAAAAATTTCGGCGCCGATCTGCAAGAGTTCGCGATCGGACAGCAGGCCTGCGGGCCGAGCGTGCAGCACAGTGCCACAATAGCACAGGCGGGTCACGCCCTGGCGATTCAGCAAGTGGGCATCGATGCGCGACACCTGCGGCGTGATGTCGGCGCGCACCCCCAGGGTGCGGCCCGATATCTGATCGATCAGCTTGCAGGTACGCAGATTCAGGTCGGCACCGGTGCCCGACAGCAGAGACTCGAGATACTCGACCAGCGGCGGAGCAACAAGCTCAAAGCCATAGGTGCGATACAAGTCCAGCAGGCCGCGGCGCAATTCTTCAATGCGGCGCGCCTCGGCGGGCAGAATATCGGCCAGACTCTCTGGCAGTAACCAGTTGGACATCATGCGAACCAATGCGGGGAAAACCGCCAAACAAAAAGCGACCTGGGGCGTAAGCCCGCCAAGTCGCTTGCGGAAAAGGTAAACAAAACTTACGCGATAGTATAAACGATCGTGCGCAATAAGTGAAACAGGGCCCGGCAAGCCGGGCCCTGTTTCACTGAATCATGCCGCGCCGCATCAAGGCGTGGCTGGCTCGCTGCCCTGGGCCGAATTCCAGAACTTGAAGAAATCGGACTTGGGACTGAGCACAATGGCATCGTTGGAGTCGGAGAACACGGCCTTGTAGCCTTCCAGGCTCTTGTAAAGACTATAGAACTCGGGGTTCTTGCCATAGGCATCGGCGTAAATGGACGCCGCCTTGGCATCGCCCTCGCCCTTGATCTCCTGGGCCTGGGCATAGGCCTGGGCCAGCAATTCCTGGCGCTCGCGATCAGCCTGGGCCCGGATGCGTTCGCTGTCGGCGGCACCTGTTGCACGCAGACGGTTGGCCTCTTGCTTGCGTTCCGCTTCCATGCGTCGATACACCGACTCGGAAATTTCAGGCGCGAAGTCGATGCGGCGCAAGCGCACATCGACCACCTGGACGCCCAACGGCTTGGCGCGCGCCTCGACGTTGGTGAGTATTTCACGCATGATGGTATCGCGTTCGTTGGAGACTACCTCTTTAACCGTACGCACGTTCACCGAAGCGTTCAGGGCATCGCGTATCTGCGCGGTCAGGCGCTCGACCGCTGCGCGGTCATTGGCGCCGAACGTAACGTAGAACAGACGCGGATCGGAAATGCGCCATTTGACGAAAGAGTCGATCAGCAGATTTTTCTTTTCAGCCGTCTGAATACGCTCGGGATCGTTGGCCTCGATGGTCTGCAAGCGCTTGTCGAGCCTGACCACATTTTGCAGCGGCGGCGGCAGCTTGAAGTACAAGCCGGGCTCGGTAATGGTGTCGCGCACTTCACCCAGCGCAAACACCAGCGCGGCATCGCGTTCGCGGACCACAAAAACACAAGAAGAAAGAATTGCCAGGAGAATGACCAGGCCAACTAAAGCAGGGAAAAAACGTTGCATCATGGCCTCCTAGCGCGAATACGGGTTGATCAGCGACGAATTGACCGTCGTGCCGCTGTCGGATGTCCGGGCTGGCGTGGACGGCCTGGCCGGCTGGGTCGTTGCCGCCGCCGCGGCGCTGGAGGTGCTTTCAACGGAGCTGCTGAAGCTGCTGCGGTCGCTCGCCGCCTGGCTCATGATTTTATCCAGGGGCAAGTACAACATATTGTTGTTGGACTCAGCGTCTATCATGATCTTGCTGGTGCTTTGCAGGATGTCTTGCATCGTTGCCAGATACATGCGTTCGCGCGTAATGCCGGGCGCCTTGGCGTATTCGATTTCGACACTGGCAAAGCGCGCGCTGTCACCGGTTGCGTCGCCGATCACCGTGGCACGGTAGCCTTCGGCTTCCTGGATCATGCGCGCCACCTGGCCTTGCGCTTCCGGCAACACCTTGTTGGAATAGGCATTACCTTCGTTGATTTGCCGCTCGCGATCCTGGCCGGCTTTCACGGCATCATCGAACGCAGCCTGCACTTGCTCGGGCGGTTGCACGTTCTGAATGGCTACCGTACTGATCTGGATACCGGTTTCATAGCGGTCGAGAATGCTTTGGGCAAGCTTCTGCACCTCGGTCGCCACTTCGGTACGGCCCGAATACAGCACGAAGTCCATGGGTTTCTTGCCGACGATTTCGCGCATGGCGGTTTCAGACGCCTGCCGGACGGACTCGTCGGGCTGGCTGGTTTTGAACAGGTAGTCTGGCGCACCAGTGGATATAAGACGATACTGCACGACGAACTGCAAATCGATGATGTTTTCATCGGTCGTCAGCATGAGAGATTCTGGCAGCACCTTGTTGCGCGCATTGCCGCGAAAGCCCACCTCGAAGGTACGCAATTGCGAAATATTGACGCTCTGGTGGGCTTCGATGGGATACGGCAAGCGCCATTGCAGACCGGGCGGCAAGGTCTTGGTGTATTTGCCGAATTTTGTTACCACTGCCACCTGGCCTTCCTGCACGATCATGAAGCCGCTGGCCAGCCAGAGCGCGACGATGATCGCCAGGATCACGCCTATGGTCTTGGGCGAGCCCTTGGGCAATTGCGGCCCGCTACCCGCGCCGTTGCCGTTGCCGCCGCCGAACTGGCCGCCACGCTTGGGCTTGCGCCCAAACAACGACCCCAGCCGATTATTGAAATCGCGCCAGACCTCGTCCAGATCCGGAGGGCCATCGCCCTGATTAGGGCGCCTGGGAGGTTCGGAGCCGTTGTTGTTGCCTCGTCCCCAGCCGGGATCATTCAAATTAAATATTTTCGACATTAAACGCATTATTTCCCGCGATTTGACCGGATTCGACAATTGCCCCACGCAAATCGTCCAAACCCTTACGCCCTATGGCGCTTACAAAAACTCGTGCAATCGTACCATGTTCATTGCGCTCGACCCTTGGTTCGTAGCCCGCCAGGTCGATTTTGTTATAAACCAGAATCAAAGGAATGTCGGCCGCGCCGATATCCGCCAGCACCTTGTTGACTTCGGCTATCTGCTCGTCACGCTGAGGGCTGGCCGCATCGACCACGTGCAGCAGCAGATCGGCCTGCACCGTTTCTTCCAGCGTCGCACGGAAAGCAGCGATCAGCGTGGGCGGCAGATCGCGTATGAAACCCACCGTATCCGAGATCACCACCTGGCCCGCCCCTTCTATCCAGACACGCCGTGTAGTGGTGTCCAGCGTTGCGAACAATTGGTCGGCCGCATAGGCGCCCGCCCGGGTCAGGGCATTGAACAAGGTGGATTTGCCCGCGTTGGTGTACCCCACCAGCGACACCGACAAGGTACTGCTGCGCGACCGCGCCCGCCGCTGAGTGGTGCGTTGACGCTGTACCCGCGCAAGACGCTCGCGCAGCAAACGGACCTTGTCGCCGATCATGCGCCTGTCCATTTCGAGCTGGGCCTCGCCCGGCCCCCGCATCCCGATTCCCCCACGCTGCCGCTCTAGGTGAGACCACATGCGCGTCAATCGGGTCGACAGGTGCTGCAACTGAGCCAGCTCGACCTGCAATTTGCCCTCGTGGCTTTTGGCCCTGAGCGCGAAAATATCAAGTATAAGCGCGACGCGATCCACCACACGCCGCTCGAATCCTTTTTCAAGATTGCGTTGCTGGGCCGGCGTCAGGGGTTGATCGAACAAGACGATTTCGGCCTGCGCCTCGTCCGCCACCAATATGGCTTCTTCGAGCTTGCCTGAACCGATGAAATGGGCAGCGTCGGGACGCGCGCGGCGCGCCACGACAGTGCCGACGATGTCGGCGCCCGCCCCTTTGGCCAGCATATTGAATTCTTCGGCGTGCGCGGCGTAATCGGGCTCGCCCAGATCCACGCTGATGATCAGCACCTTCATGCTGAAATGCCGAACGAAAGGCCCGCCGGCGCGAAGCACACGGCGGGCTTTCGGGTATAGCGGCCTGATTGTGGTTTATTCAGAAGGTTCATCCACTTGGAAGTTGACCGGGCGAGCGGGTACGACGGTGGATATGGCGTGTTTGTACACCATTTGGGTAACAGTGTTGCGCAACAGCACGACATATTGATCAAAGGATTCGACCTGCCCCTGCAGCTTGATTCCGTTAACCAGGTAGATCGATACGGGTACGTGGTCCTTGCGAAGGGCGTTTAGAAATGGATCTTGTAGTGTTTGCCCTTTATTGCTCATTGGCTAGGCTCCGATTATGTTGTTATTTAAGACAGTGTAATGACCAGTGCATACTTTACAGGGTTTTCCCTGAATACGCACGGCTCAAGACGTGATAGTAAGTAGTGGTTGCGATATTTTAATGTGTTTTGGTGAGTATTTTGGCCAGGGTATTACATAGACGCCCGCAATCATCAAGAGTTCCCACGGTAATCCGTAAAAACTGGTCGATGCGGGGTTGGCTGAAATGCCGCACCAATATGCTCTGTTCACGCAGGGCGCGGCTCAGGGCCGCGCCATCGTGCTCCGGGTGCCGGGCGAAAACAAAGTTGGTCTGGCTGGGCAACACCTGGAAACCCAACGTAGTCAATTGTTGCGTCAATTGATTGCGAGCATCGATTACCGCCCGGCGTGTTTGCTCGAAATAATCGGTGTCCTGGATGGCCGCCAGCGCGCCGGCCTGAGCCAGGCTGTCCACCGGATAGGAGTTGAAACTGTCCTTGACGCGATTCAGGCCCTGGATGATAGGCTGGCCGGCCAGAGCGAAGCCCACGCGCAGGCCGGCCAGCGAACGCGACTTCGACAAGGTATGAACCACAACGATATTGTCGTGCTCCTTGAGCAGCGCCACCGCGGATTCGGCGCCAAAATCAACATAGGCTTCGTCGACCACGACGGGAATATCGGGATGGGCCGCGGCCAGCTTTCTGATATCGTCCAGCGCCAGGGCCATGCCGGTGGGAGCATTGGGATTCGAAAAAATAATGCCCGCCGGCACGCCATCGCCGCCTGCCTGGATGTAATCGCCAACGCGGATCGAGAAATCATCGGCCAGCGGCACCAGCCGGACCGGAATCTTGAACAAGGTGCAATACGTTCGGTAAAAGCTATAGGTGATGTCCGGCATCAGCAGGGTTCGCCCTGAATGGCGAAACAGGCCGTTGAAGATATGCGCCAGAACTTCATCGGAGCCGTTGCCTACGAATACCTGGCCGGCTTCCAGGCCGTGCAGGCCGGCGATGGCTTCGCGCAGCCGGGTGGATTCGTTGTCGGGATAAAGACGCAGGCTATCGGTCGCGGCGGCCTTGATGGCCTCGAGCGCGCGCGGCGACGGCCCAAAGGGATGCTCATTCGTGTTCAGCTTGAGCAAATTGGCAACTTTAGGCTGTTCACCAGCAACATAAGGCGTCAGATCGGCGAGATGATCGCTCCAGAAACGGCTCACTGCGTCCCCTGTATGTAAGGATTATGAGAAGACTTGAATTCAATGCGCAGCGGCGTGCCGTCAAGCTTGAACTCGGTGCGGAAACGCGCTTCAAGATAGCGCCGGTACGAGTCGGGTATGGCATCCAGCGCATTGCCATGGATGACAATGAGCGGCGGGTTCTGCCCGCCCTGGTGCGCATAACGCATCTTGGGCCGGAAAATCCGCTTGCGTGGCGGCTGCTGCTGCTCGACCGCGGCATGAAGGACGCGTGTCAGCCTGGGGGTGGAGAGCTTGGCGAACGCGGCGGCGTGGGCGGCATTGACCGATTTGATCAAGGCATTGACACCTTGCCCCTTCAGGGCGGAAACAGTATGCATTTTTGCAAATGACAGGAAACGCAGCTTGCGGTCGAAGTCGCGCTGGATTCGATCGCGCTGTTCACTGTCCAGGCCATCCCATTTATTGATGGCCACGACCAGCGCCCTGCCCGTTTCGAGCACAAAACCGGCAATGTGGGCATCCTGGTCGGAAATTTCGGCCTGGGCATCAAGCATCAGCAAGACCACATTGCACGCCTCGATCGCCTGCAAGGTCTTGATGACCGAAAATTTCTCGACCGCCTCGAAGACTTTTCCCCGGCGGCGCAGGCCGGCCGTGTCGATCAGTGTATAGGCCACGCCATTGCGCTCGAATTCGATTTCGATGGCGTCGCGGGTCGTTCCCGGCATGTCGAAGGCAATGACCCGTTCTTCTCCCAGCAATGTATTGATCAGCGTGGACTTGCCCACGTTGGGGCGCCCGACGATGGCCAGCTTGATGCGGTGCGATACAGGTTCGTCGACGGCTGGGTCTTCTTCGGTGCCTTCGCCGGCAAGAACCGGCTCTGCGTCATCGACAACGAAATCCGGTTCGTCGGCCAGGTCGTCAGGCGATGCATCGTCAAGATACGACAGCGCGTGCTCGATCAGGTCCACCACTCCGTCGCCGTGCGACGCGGAAATGGGGTATGGCTCGCCCAGCCCCAACTCGTGGAATTCGGCGGCGGCCGAACCATAGCGCATGCCTTCCGCCTTATTGACGGCCAGGAACACGCGTTGGCCCGATTTACGCAATAGCCGGGCAATTTCGTGGTCGTGCGCGTTGACGCCGGCGCGCGCATCGACCAGAAAAATGACAACATCGGATTCGGCGATGGCCTGCTGCGTCTGGCGTGCCATTTCGAGCAGGATGCCGTCTTTGGCGACCGGTTCGAAACCGCCCGTATCGATGGCGATGAAGGGATGGTCGCCCACCCGCCCTTCGCCATAGTGCCGATCGCGTGTCAGGCCCGAAAAGTCGGCGACCAGCGCGGCACGCGAACGGGTGATCCGGTTGAACAACGTGGATTTGCCCACGTTGGCGCGCCCCACCAGGGCAACGACCGGCTTATATGCAATGCTTTTCAATTGACACCAACCAAAACCAGGTTTCCGCCGCCCGTTTGCACCAGCACGCCGCGGTCACTGGCCACGAGCGGCGAAACAATGGCGCCGCCACCCACATGCACGCGGCCAAGCAGCTGGCCGTCTGTGCGCGAGAGGAAATGCACATAGCCTTCCAGGTCGCCCAGGGCAACCGCCTGGGGGACCACAGCCGGCGACGACAGCCGGCGGTTGGCCAGGGCCGCCTGCTTCCAGACCTCGTGCCCGTCGGCCAGGTCAAACGCATGGACCGTGCCGCGCTGATTGGCCGAATAGGCATGCTGATTGTCGGTAGCCATGCCGGTATTGCTGGAGAAATTCTGCTCCCAGACGGGCCGGCCGCCCTGCGAGATATCAAAACACACCATGCGTCCCTGGTAGGTAACGCCGCACAGCAACGGGCCCTGCAGTTGAGGTGCACCGACCACATCGCTGATGCGTTCCAGATCGGTGGCGCCTTGTGAGACCGCCACCGTGCCTTCCCATTGCACATTGCCGTTGCGGGTATCGATTGCCATCAGACGGCCGTTGGGCAGGCCCGAAATCAGCAGGCCGTCGATGATGATCATCTGCATATTGGTTTTCAGGGCCAGGGCCGGGCCCGGACGCTGGAGGCTCCAGCGCAAGTCGCCGGTTTCTTCGTCGAAGGCCTGGATGCGGTAGTCGCTGCTGCGCACCGCGACAATCCCGCTGCCCACGCTGGGCGGCACGTTGACCGCGCTCGTTGCCTTGGCACGCCACTTTTCGACGCCCTGGTCATCGAAAGCGATGACGGTCCCGTCGGCCGCTGCCACCGCTGTCGTGCGACCGTCGGAGCCGGCTCCCGCCGATAACTTGACTCCAGCGCCCGACTGCCACAAGGCTCTTCCGGAAGCCATGTCGATCTTGCTGACATTGCCGTTGGCCGCGGCAGCATAGACGGCATCGCCAACCAGCGCGGGGGCAAAGCCATAGCCACCGCCGCTGCCTATGGACACCGTCCAGGCGATGTTGGCGGAAATGCCGGCCTGATATTCAGTGAGCGGCGCGGGATCGTAACGCGGATTGGGGTTGGAAAACATCGAGCAGCCGGCCAGGGCGGCAAGGCTCAGGGCCAGCACCGCACTGCGTACGACACGGCGAGAGATCGCAATTTGCATGAATCAGACTCCACCTAAAGCATCTATCTTCAATTGAACGATCTGCGTCACTGGATCGTTGCCGAACTCCTTCAGCGCAGCTTCCCAGGCTGTCCTGGCCTCGGCCGTTTTACCTTGCGCCAGCAAGATGTCGCCACGGCGGTCGGCATACAGGCCGGCAAAAGCCGGCGGCGCGTCGGCGACCTGCGCCAGCGCCTGATCATACTGTTTCTGCTCCAGCAGGACGCCGGCCAGCCTTAACCTGGCCAGAGGCACCAGGGAGGGATCGGAACCGTTCTTCACCAGCCATTCGAGCTGCTCCCTGGCGCCGTCCAGATCATCGCGCTCTTGCAGGGCCTGGGCGGCGATCAGCACGCCGCGCGGCGTATAGCCCGACTTGGTGAAATCATTGCGCAAGGTATTGCTGGCGGCCTTGATGCGGGCCAGCGCATCGTCGCCCTCCTGATTCGCCGCACCTTCCAGCGCTTCGAAATAACCCATGGCCTGGCTGGCCGTATGGCCCTGGTACCATTGCCAGCCGCGCCAGCCCACAATGCTGGCCACGACGACAAAGATCAGCACGACGCACAATGTGCCGTAACGATCCCACCATGCGCGCAGCGCGTCCAGCTTCTCTTGTTCTTCTAAATCGTATGCCATGCCTTAAACCTTTAATTTCAATTCTGTCATCAAGCGATCCAGGGGGATCGTTTCCTGCTGGGACTGGCCTTCGGCGGCCGGTTCCCGTAGCCATTTGACACTGGCGCTGCCCGAGGCGATTTCATCATCCCCCAGAATGACCGCCAGCCTGGCGCCGCTGGCATCCGCGCGCTTGAACTGCGACTTGAACCCCGCGGAGCCTGCATGAACAATAACGCGCAGACCCGCATCGCGCATCTTTTCGGCGAGCTGCGCAGCCTGGCGCTGCGCCTGCGCACCCTGGTGAATCACATACACCTGGCATTCCGCGGACGTTGGAGCATCGCCCGACTGCGAGCATAAATCGAGCAGACGCTCGACACCAATGGCAAATCCTACCGCCGGAGCCGATTTTCCGCCCAGCAGTTCGATCAGGCCATCATAACGGCCGCCGCCGCACACCGTGCCCTGCGCGCCAAGCCGGTCGGTCACCCACTCGAAGACCGTCAGATTGTAGTAGTCGAGTCCGCGCACCAGGCGGGGATTCAAGCGATACTCGATACCGGCATCGGCCAGGCGATCGCACACGCCCTGGAAGTGCGCCAGCGACTCGGGCCCCAGAAAGTCGAACAGGCGCGGGGCGTTATTGGCCATGTCCTGCATGGCCGGATTCTTGGTATCGAGTACCCGCAGCGGATTGGTATGCATGCGCCGCCGGGCCTCTTCGTCGAGGACTTCTTTGTGCTGCTCAAGATATTCGATCAGCGCGCTGCGGTGCGCCGCCCGCTCTTGCGCCTGC
Source organism: Pusillimonas sp. (assembly GCA_049672825.1). Classification (GTDB taxonomy): domain Bacteria; phylum Pseudomonadota; class Gammaproteobacteria; order Burkholderiales; family Burkholderiaceae_B; genus Pusillimonas_C; species Pusillimonas_C harenae_A. The sequence continues at coordinate 4,924 of JBATWU010000139.1, read as the reverse complement.
CCAAGCGAATTCAGCTCCAGCCGAATATCGGTCAGCCCCAGTGTTTTCCATAGGCGCGACAGCATGACAATGAGTTCGGCGTCGATATCGGGGCCCGCGAACCCCAGCGCCTCGACGTCGATCTGATGAAACTGGCGATAACGCCCACGCTGCGGTTTTTCGTGGCGGAACACCGGACCCATGGCATAGACACGATGCGGGCGGTCGTACAGCATATTATGTTCGATGCTTGCGCGCACCATGCCGGCGGTGAATTCCGGCCGCATGGTCAGGTGCTCATCATTGAGCGCATCGGTAAACGAATACATTTCTTTTTCGACGATGTCGGTGACTTCGCCGATGCCCCGTGTGAAAAGCCGCGTATGTTCGAGGATGGGCGTGCGCATATTGCGGTAGCCATAGGCCGCCAGCCATTCCCGCACCGTTGCTTCCAGTGCTTCCCACTGGGCGCTGGCATCGGGGAGTACATCTTTCATGCCTGTCAGGGCACGGACCTTCTGAAACGACTGCGTCATAAATAGATTTACTGTGTGCGCGGCGTTAGCCGCGTGCTTTGTTATTGTGCGAACCATCCCCGCCATACCGCCGTTCAACGTATTGCTCGACGATGGCCTGGAACTCCTGGGCAATGGTATCGCCCTTCAGGGTGACTGTGCGTTCGCCATCGACATACACCGGCGCCGAGGGGATTTCCCCGGTGCCGGGCAGGCTGATGCCGATGTCGGCGTGCCGGCTTTCGCCAGGCCCGTTGACCACACAGCCCATGACCGCCACATTCATGGTTTCAACCCCCGGATACCGCGTCTTCCAGACCGGCATTTGATCGCGCAGATAGCCTTGGATACTGTCGGCCAACTCCTGGAACACCGTGCTGCTGGTGCGTCCGCAGCCCGGGCATGCTACCACCATGGGCGTAAACGCGCGCAAGCCCATGCTTTGCAGGATTTCCTGGGCAACGATGACTTCGCGGCGGCGGTCACCGCCCGGCTCGGGCGTCAGTGAAATCCGGATGGTGTCGCCTATGCCCTGCTGCAGCAGCACCGACAGGGCCGCCGTCGAAGCCACGATACCCTTGCTGCCCATGCCGGCCTCGGTCAGGCCCAAATGAACGGGATAGTCGCAGCGTGCCGATAAGTCTTGGTACACGGTGATCAGGTCCTGCACATGACTGACTTTGCACGACAGCACGATGGCGTTGGGCGACAGGCCCAGCTCTTCGGCCCGCTGCGCGTTGGTGATGGCGGAAACCACCAACGCATCGCGCATCACGGCCTGGGCGTCCCAGGGCTGGGCGCGCCGGCTGTTGTCGTCCATCATGCGGGCCATGAGCTCATGGTCGAGGCTGCCCCAGTTGACCCCGATGCGCACCGGTTTTTCGTAGCGGCAGGCCACTTCTATCATTTGCGCGAAGTTGTCGCCGCGCTTTTTTCCGCCACCCATATTGCCCGGGTTGATACGGTATTTGGACAGCGCCTGGGCGCATTCCGGAAAATCGGCCAGCAGCTTATGGCCGTTGTAGTGAAAATCACCCACCAGCGGCACCGACACATTCATGCGGTCGAGCTGCTCGCGGATGGCGGGCACTTCGCGGGCCGCATCGGGCGTATTGACCGTGATTCTGACCAGCTCGGAGCCCGCCTGGGCAAGATCCTTGACCTGTATGGCCGTTGCTATGGCATCGGCGGTATCGGTGTTGGTCATGGACTGCACCACCACCGGCGCGTTGCCGCCCACCTGCACCGCATGCTCGCCCCATCGGACGATGGCGGCCCGTGTAGGCCGCCGCGCTGACGCACCGACGCTGGACGGAGTGTCGGCCTGAATTCGGCCAGGATTATCGATCATTTTTTCAGTGATTTGAGCCAATCGAATATCAGCCAGGAATCAGGTATCCAGCCACGCTCGATGGCATAGAAACCGGCGACAAACAATAGAATGAGAATAATGATGAGCCAGCCCCACGGGCGGTTGGCGGGCTCGCCCTGCAGGGGCAGGTCGGTTGGACCCAGGGCCTGCGCGCCATTGAGCGAGGCTGGCCTTGCTGCAACGGGCGCCGTGCCGACCTGATTGTCGAGCATGACCAGCAGCGCATCGACGTCGGCCTCGAGGAAGCGGCCATAGTTCTTGACAAAACCCCGCAGCGACATGCCGGTGGGAAGGCGATCCCACTGTTCGGTTTCAAGCGCTTCCAACTGGCGGCTGGAGAATTTCAGGCGGGCAGAGACTTCGCCGGGCGTAAGCCGCTTGGCTTCGCGCAGGCTGCGCAATGCCTGGCCTACTCCTGTCGGAGCGGCCAGGTCTTCGGCCTCGGGCCGTGCTTCCCTTATTAAAGAAGGTTGATTCATCCACGCTCCTGTTTTATTTCGATGATCGCGCGATCAGGCAAACGCTGGTCGATGCGCGTACGGTCTTTGACGTCGCCTGCCAACTGCCCGCATGCCGCCGCGATATCGTCGCCACGGGTCTTGCGCACCGTTGTCACAATGCCGGCATCCATCAGGCGTTGCGCAAACAGACGCACGCGCGCCGCCGGCGAACGCTTCAGGCCCGACTGCGGAAACGGATTGAACGGAATCAAATTGAATTTACAGCGCACCTGTTGTGCAATAGTAATCAATTCGCGCGCATGCTGGTCGGTATCGTTGACGCCATCCAGCATGATGTACTCAAAAGTAATGAAGTCGCGCGGCGCATGCTCGAGATAGCGGTTGCAGGCGGCCAGAAGCTCGGCCAGCGGATGCTTGCGATTGAGCGGAACCAGCTTGTCGCGCAGCGCATCGTTGGGTGCGTGCAGGGACACCGCCAGCGCGACCGGGCAATCTCGGCCAAGGCGGTCCATCATGGGCACGACACCCGAGGTCGAAACGGTTACGCGCCGGCGCGACAGCCCATAGGCGTTGTCGTCAAGCATCAAGCGCAATGCGCCCAGTACCTGATCGTAATTGAGCAGAGGCTCGCCCATGCCCATCATGACCACATTGCTGATCACCCGGGCGGGCTCGGGCGCCGCTTGCGCACTGTCGGCGCCAATGCGAGCGCTTTGCATGTCGGCCTGCAACACCCGCCTAGCATGCCAGAGCTGCCCGATGATTTCGGCGGTGGTGAGATTGCGATTGAAGCCCTGATAGCCAGTCGAACAGAATGGGCACGCCACCGTGCAGCCCGCCTGGCTGGAAATGCACAAGGTGCCGCGGTCGTCTTCCGGTATGAACACCGCCTCGACGGCATTGTTCTTGCCCACATCGAACAGCCATTTGCGGGTACCGTCGGCGGAACGCTGCTCGATTGACACGGGAGGCGCGTAAATCGAGCAGCGCTCTGAAAGCTGCAGGCGAAAGTCACGCGCCAGATCGGTCATGTCGTCGAACGAATCGGCGCCGCGCTGGTGCATCCAGCGCTGCAATTGCTTGGCGCGGAAAGGCTTGCCGCCCCACTGGCCGACGAGATCGGTCAGCGCGGCGGCATCCAGGCCCAGCAGATTAGTGGATTCGGTGGTTGACATGGCGTCGGCGCGGTGAATAACGTGCACAGCGGCAATTAGCGGCTGTGGATGTTGCTTTCGGGGAAGAAGAAAGCAATCTCGACCGCGGCGGTTTCAGCGGCGTCGGAACCATGCACCGCATTGGCGTCGATGCTGTCGGCAAAGTCGGCACGAATGGTGCCGGCTTCGGCTTTCTTGGGGTCGGTGGCGCCCATCAGGTCGCGATTCTTCTGGATGGCGTTGTCGCCTTCCAGCACTTGCACAAACACCGGGCCCGATACCATGAAGTCAACCAGATCTTTATAGAAAGGGCGCTCTTTGTGGACCGCATAGAAACGCTCGGCGTCGTCGCGCGACAACTGCTGCAGACGGGCAGCCACGACTTTGAGATTGGCCTGCTCGAAGCGGGCAACGATCTGGCCAATCACGTTCTTGGCAACGGCGTCGGGTTTGATGATGGAAAGCGTGCGTTCAATAGCCATATAAGGTCCGGAGAATAGATAAAAAAAGTGGTTGAAAAGTGGAATCTGGAATACCAAAGAAACCCGGTTTCAGCCATCGCGGTGTTCCGACAACCCCGCAATCGGGAAAAACTGGAAATCTTCAATAAAAACAATAACTTTGCTAAAGTTTATGTTAACCGGGCATTTTAACATGCCGCCAGGCGCCCCGCATGCCCCGCGGGTTTCAGATATAGTCAGACTTTCGCCGTGATACGGCAGCCTGTATTTGACCTTTACACCATGACCACAAATCCCAGCCAGAACGATACCGACCAGCTCGCCAAAAGCTTTGAACCACAGGAAATTGAATCGCACTGGTACGAACAATGGGAACGCAGGGGTTATTTTACCGGCGGACGGCATGTTGCGCCCGCCAACCCTGACGAAAGCAAGCCTTTTGTCGTTCAATTCCCCCCGCCCAATGTAACCGGCACCCTGCATATGGGGCATGCCTTCAACCAGACGGTCATGGACGGTCTGGTGCGCTACCACCGCATGCGCGGCGACGACACTGTTTTTATTCCGGGTACTGACCACGCCGGCATCGCAACACAGATCGTGGTGGAGCGCCAGCTCGATGCCCAGAACATATCGCGTCACGACCTGGGCCGCCAGCAGTTCGTGGAAAAGGTCTGGGAATGGAAACAGAAATCAGGCAACGCGATCACCGAGCAGTTTCGCCGCCTGGGTTCGTCCTGCGACTGGGACCGAGAATACTTCACCATGGATGACAATCTGTCGCGCGGCGTGGTCGAGACCTTTGTGCGTCTGCATGAACAGGGGCTTATCTATCGCGGCAAGCGCCTGGTCAACTGGGACCCGGTGCTGGGCACGGCGGTATCCGACCTGGAAGTCGTCAGCGAGGAAGAAGACGGCTTCATGTGGGAAATCCGCTATCCGCTGACCCGGCCGGTCGATGGCATCGACTATCTGGTGGTGG
>JBATWU010000138.1:0-35630 GCA_049672825.1 Pusillimonas sp. | reverse complement strand
GTTTATTGCTGCTCGGCCGCCTGGACAAGGCCGCAGCGGTGCTGGCCGGACTGGATACGCTTCGCCTGCCGCCGCCACTGGCGGCCGTCGGCGAGTTGGCAATGGCAGAGCTGGCGCTGCGCTCGCTGGACATCGATTCGGCAAAAGCAGCACTTGACCGCGCCCGCGAATCGGCGGATCGCTCGCGCGTGCCCGCGCTTCTGGCCGAAGTGGCGGACGCACAGACCCTGCTTTGCCGGCCCGCCGCACGGCGTCTTTCTGCCGACGGCGAACAGGAATTGCGCCTGGACGAAGTCGCCGCGCTCATGTCCGCCAACGTGCTGGTGGTTGACGCCTGTCGTCGGAGGCTGGGGGTCGGCGCCATCTGGCGGCCGCTGGCACGCAGGCCAGTGCTCTTCACCTTGGCGCGTACTCTCGCGCAAGCGTGGCCAAGCGATGTGGATAGAGAAACCTTGATCGCGCGCGCATTCCGCACCCGCCGCCCCGACGAATCGCACAGGGCGCGTCTGAGGGTCGAGATCGGCCGCCTGCGCGCCCTGATCAAGGGTCTGGCGCATATCGAGGCCACAGCGCGAGGTTTTATCATCAGACCGCCAGGCGGCTGCGCCGTTGTCGTGCTGGCACCACCCTTCGACAACGAGAAGGCATCGCTGCTGGCGCTGCTGTCCGACGGCGCGCCCTGGTCAACCTCGGCCCTGGCACAGGCCCTGGGGGCCAGTCAACGCACCGTCCAGCGTGCCCTGGTCGAGCTTCAGGCAGCCGGCCAAGCGCGTTCGATCGGGCGCGCGCGGGCGCAGCGCTGGCTATCGCCGCCCATCACAAGATTCACGACGATCTTGTTACTCCCCACCGGGCTCCCGTTCAGATAGAGTTGTCTTATTCCCTGTAAGGAGCACACCACGATGAGCCAAAAGACAAGTGAAGACAAATCCCACACCATGACAAGCGCAGCGGAAATCCTGCGCGAATACGGCCCCTTTGCCGACGTCGAAAGCGTACATGGGGTCAGCTGCGATGGCCAGCATATCTGGGCCGCGACCGGGGCCAGGCTGATCGCCGTCGACCCCAAGAGCGGCGAACTCACGCGCACGCTGGATCGCGCCGGCGACGCGGGCACCGCCTTCGACGGCACCTACCTTTATCAGATCGCCGACGAGCGCATCGACAAGATCGACCCCGCCAAGAACAAGGTGGTGAAGTCGATTCCGGCGCCCGGCCACGGCGACAACTCGGGACTGGCCTGGGCCGAGGGCAGCCTGTGGGTGGGCCAGTACCACGGCCGCAAGATCCACCAGATCGACCCCGACACAGGCGCAATCATCCGCAGCATCGAGTCCAAGCGCTATGTCACTGGAGTAACATGGGTCAACGGCGATCTATGGCACGGGACATGGGAAGATGAGCAAAGCGATATTCGCCGAATCAATCCGGAAAATGGTTCTGTGCTGGAACGGCTGGAAATGCCGCCCGGCGTCGGCGTCAGCGGGCTGGAGTCCGACGCTGCGGACATCTTTTACTGCGGCGGCGGAAACAGCGGAAAAATCCGCGCCGTGCGACGTCCGAAATAGTTTAGCCCCCTGGCATGACTTGCCCCGGAACTTCTTAAACTGTCGGTGTCCAACAGAGGTTGTTATAGTCGGGACCCCATGGCAGGAATGAAGCAGAACAATGTTTGTTTACAAGCGCGAAGCCACCTTGGCCGTCCAGGCCTGTGGCGCGCCTTGGCGTTTGCCCTCCTTTTCCCCGTTGGCGCCCACGCGCATCCGCACGCCTGGATAGACGTGCGCAGCACCATCGTCATGTCCCCCGGCGGAATGATTTCAGCCATCAGGCAGGAATGGCTGTTCGATGAACTTTACTCTTTGGCTGTGCTCGATGAAATGGCGATCGACAGTCCTGCGAAGCCGACCGCCGTCGGAGAGTTTGCCGCCAGAGTCATTGAAAACCTTGGCCCCTATGACTATTTCATGCGCATCAAGGCGGACGGCCGCCCCGTTCCCATAGACACCGTCACGCAGTTCAGCAGTGAAATGAAAGGGGAGCAGCTCCTGCTGTCATTTACCGCCCCGCTTGCCACCGCGGTGAATCCGGTGCGGCACAGCGTCATGTTCTCGGTTTACGACCCGAGTTATTTCATCCAGATGAGCCACCTTCCGAACGACCCGCCCACCATCAAGGGCGAAGAAGAACTTCGGTGCCAGGTTCGCGTGGAGCCGCCCAATCCATCGCCTGAAACCATTGCGCGCGCGTTCGCCCTGGATCGCAACGCCTCTTCCGATGAGGGTCTTGGCGACCTATTTGCAGAGAAGGTATATATTCAATGCGAATAAACCGTGGCGTTCATGCCCGCGCGCTGGCGGTATGCGCTGCAGCGGCCGCCCTCGCCCTGGCGATAGGGGCGACATACCATTACAGCGTCTGGAACCAGCTTCTGGCCTGGATCATGACGACACAAGCCGAGCTGCACCGGCAGCTTGCCACGGCCATGCGCCTGGTTGCGCAAGAGGGCCTGGCCGCAAGCTGGCCTCTTATCGGCGTGAGCCTGCTTTACGGCGTCTTCCATGCCGCCGGCCCGGGACACGGCAAAGCCGTGATTGCAACCTACCTGGGCACCAGCCGGACGCGCCTGCGCCGCGGTCTGGCCTTGTCAGTATTATCGGCCATCGCCCAGGGCATCGCGGCCATTGCACTTGTCGAAGTTGTGGTTGGCGTGCTGGGCTATTCCCTGCGTCGCACGCAGGGGGCTGCAGCCCAATTGGAAAACATCAGCTTCGCCCTGGTCGCGCTGCTGGGCGCCGTGCTGGCGCTGCGCAGCGCGGTGACACTGTATCGGCACAGGCGCCGGCCAAGCCGGGCCGCGGCGTCCTTATTTTCGGGTGGAGGAAAAATGCAGGCGTATTGCGCCGATTGCGGGGGGCCGCACCGTCTGACCGCTGAGCATATGGATCAGCCCCTGACCTGGCGCACAGGTCTGCCCATTGTCCTGGCCATCGGAATGCGGCCATGCACGGGGGCCGTACTCGTGCTGTTGGTCGCCTATTCTTTGGGATGGCGCTGGGTCGGCATCGCCGCCGTGCTGGCCATGTCACTGGGTACCGCGGCGACCGTCAGCCTCCTGGCCACCGCAGCCGTCTCGCTTCGGCAAGGCGTGCTGCGCATTTTTCAGCCGAAAACAAGGTCCACGCAGCGCGCCCGTGTTGTTTTCGACGTACTGGGCCTGGCCGGTGGATCAGCTATTTTCCTGATGGGAATCGGCCTGCTTCATCAAGGGCTGAAAACTGCCAGCCACCCTCTTTTCTAGTGCGCTGTTTGCTTGCTTCTACACCCGAACCCGGATGCAGCCAACAGAACACCACGCCACAACACTCATGGCGCCGGAATCGCGGAGCCAATGGCCAGCATAGGCAGGTAATGGGGCATGGCCTGATTGTGATGTCTTTCCTCGAGCACTGTCGCCAAGCCGCCGTCAATATCCGGCGCGGGCGCATCGTTCGCGTCCGGCCTTAGAAAATGCGTCCACCCCATCCAGGCCAATGCCTGCAGCAATTGGCTGACCATGCCTGGATGACGGCGATACGCCGGCAGCGCAAGCAGGTCTGCATAGGTCAGCGGACCTTCCCGCAATGCCTGCAGCAAGGGTGCGACATAGCTGCCGGCAATACTGACCGGGCCGATCCGGGTGTCGAACACCAGCTCGGCATTGTCGGGCTGCGCCTGTATTTGAGCCAATGACGGTGCCTGCGGCAACAGGACCATCCTCTGCCGCAACAGGGTCTGGCGATGGGCGTCGGCCGACAGCGCATTGCCGTGATCCACGCGTTTCTGATAGATGTCGCGACGCTGATTCTGGTTGCGTGCGATATCCCTGGCAGTCTCCATCCTGGCAATGTCCCAGCCCGCCCGATGCATGTCGGCCATCGCGGGCGCCATTTTTCCGGGGATGGAAAGCGCATCGATGTTTTCCAGCAGATTGGCGCTGCCGGCGTAATCGCAGCCTATTGAATGCATGGCATCGATCATATCGCTGACATGGAAGGGCTGCCACTGGGCATTCAAGAACTCGTGGGCAAGATAGGAAGCATCCATGGTGTCCAGCGAGGAAACTTCGCGCAGGGCCGAAGCATGCTCGCTGAAATAGCCGGCGCCGTTGTCCGCCATGCGCTTCAGCCAGCCGACGCCCTGCCTGACCTTGTGCTGCGTGGTGCCCTCGGTTCCCTGCGCCACCAGGCGCAGCATGCGCTGGGCCGCGCTGAAAGATGCGGCGCCGGGATGCGTGATATAGGAAACATAGAAAACGCCGCCCGGCCGCAAGCGCGCCTGAACAATGCGGTGAATGGCCTGCCGCATTGCGGCATCGATCCAGGAATACACGCCATGCGTCACGATGAAATCGCACTCGGGCAGGCGGCATTGCGGATCATCCAGCAGGCTGTCGAACGAAGCGTGCAGAAAGGTAACGTTGCCTATCCCCGCGCGCCCGGCCAACTGACGCGCCTGTGCAATTTCATCGGCATTGAAATCTACTCCGATGAAGCGCCCGTTCGGATTCGTTGCCGCGGCGATCAGCGTGCTGATGCCTGTGCCACAGCCCAGATCGAGCCACACGTAGGGTTTGCCGATATCCGGCGATCGCCGACCCAGGGCCTGCAGCGTGGATACCAGCCAGACGGGCATGATCTCCCGATGGAAATGATCCGGATACGCCACGGCAGTGATGTATCCGGACGAAGCCGACGGTATTGTGTGCAGAGTCACGGTCAGAACGATGCGGTCATCGTCAGGTAATAGAACCGGCCGGGTTCGTTGTACGTGGCCGCTCCGGCACCGCTGGTTGGTGCCTCGCGATACAGGCGCTTGTCGAACATATTGTCCACGCCCGCGCGGAAATAAAGCGACTTGTTGTACTGATAGCCGGCGCTCAAGCCGAACAGCGCATAGGAGCCCCGTTTGTTCAATTCCTCGCCGACCGGCTGGGCGCTGGGGTCATCCGGATTGTTCACATTCACGGTGCGCGGTTCCTGCTTGCCGTAGAAAGTTGCCAATGCCTGGAATGACAGCTTGTCCGTCGGATGCCAGTCTAGCGTGCTGTTGATGGTGTAGCGCGGAATAATGGACAGCGGCTGGCCGGTTTCCTTGCTCTCGTTTTCGATCATGTACGTGAAATTGTTGATCAGCTTGAGCGTGCGCCCATCTTCGCCGAGCAGCGGAATATTCAGATTGCCTTCCACCCCCCGGACAATGGCCTTGCCCGCATTGACCCACTGGTATACCGACGCGCCGCCCAGCATGGGCGGAAAATCCTGGATGCCATAGTCGGCGATGATCTTGTTCTTGTAGTCGTTCTGGAAGTAGGTCGCGCCCGCGGTCCAGCCATCGCGCTCGTAGGCAATGCCAATTTCCTTGTTGACACTGGTTTCCGGCTCCAGGTCCGGATTGCCCACGATCCAGCATGGGCCGGGAACGCCAGTGGGGCATCCCATGCCCATGGTCACATAAAGGTAACTGGGGTTGGACTGGTACAGGTTGGGCGCCTTGAATGCACGCGCAATGCCGCCCTTGATCGTGATTTCGGGCGTCAGGTAATACGAGGCATTCAGGCTGGGGCTCCAGTTTGAGCCGGCCTGATCATGATGGTCGAAGCGCACGCCCGGCGTCAGAATCAAATCATCGGTGACTTCAATATTGTTTTCCATGTACAGCGCAAAGGAGCGCGCCTCGCTCTTGTCGCTGTAGTTGGGCATCACCTCATGGCCGGCGTCATGCTGATTGCTCGCCGAGGACGTGCTGTAGGGATCTTTCAGCGACTCCTCGCGCCACTCCGCTCCGAGCGTCAGGATCTGGTGCAGGCCGCCCAGCTTCATCGGCGTATTGAACTCGCCGTTGGCGGTGTAGTTCTTCAGGTGCGAAACGGAGCGCTCGGCATTGGGGTCGGTGATGGTCCCCTCGGGGCCGCCGGCCAGCCCTTCATTCAGGCGCGAATTGGTCGTGCCTTCGTAGGCGAAGGTCAAGCGCGAAGTTTTGCCGCCACCGTAATCGCCGCGGTGGGTCACAGACGCCGTGCGGCGGTACATGGTGTTGGTTTCCGAGCCGAACAACTCTTCCTGTGTATCGGCATTGCCCACACCCGGGTTCATATACTCGCCCGCATAAAGGCCGCCTTGGCGGCCGAAACCCCCTTCAAATTCCAGCGCATGCCCCTGCGCGATGTCCCAGCGCAGCAGAGCGTCGATGTCTTTATTGCGCACGCCTTCGCGGCCGCCGGGCGACACCACACCCGCGGCGGCGTCGGAATTCAGCGTGATGGAATCGGGATCGGTCTTGGCCACGTTGCCATATAAACGGAATGACAGTTTTTCCGACAGTGGGCCAGCCAGGTTGAAACCCAGACGGCGGGTGTCGCCTTCGTCGCTGTCCTGTGCGATGGACTGATACACCGTGACAGAGCCGGACAGCTTGTCGGTGGGCCGTTTGGTGATGATGTTCACCACCCCGCCGGCCGCGCCGGAACCATAGCGGGCCGCCGCCGGGCCGCGCAGCACTTCGATGCGCTCGATTGCCTCGACGGGCACCCAATTGGTGTCGCCCCGTGAATTGCGCTCTCCGGAGCGCCCCATGCGCACGGCATCGCGGGAATGCACGGGCTTGCCGTCGATCAGGATCAGGGTGTTTTCCGGCCCCATGCCGCGCAAGTCGATCTGGCGATTGTTTCCATAGGCGCCGGAGGAACTATTTCCGGTGAGATTCACACCCGGCATGGTGCGGATGATTTCGGCCAGATCGTTCGCGGGGGGACGCTCCTGCAGCGCCTGCTTGTTGATGGTGGAGACCCCCGGCGCCTGCAGCAGCGCTTCTTCCGCCGTGCCCAGGACTCTGACGCTTTCCAGCGTCGTGACAGACTCTTCCGTCGTCTGCGCAAACGCCGCGGACACCATCAGGCTTAATAGGGACGGCACCAGGACCGACGTTGTGGCGCGATACACATGTTTCTTCATTGCGGTATTCTCAGTTGCGAATAATTCTCATAATCAGTTCAGACCGCATTCTAAATGGATATTGCCCATCAGACCAACGGACACTTGGCATTTCGTTGATATTTGTTAATTCGATAACTAGTTGTGGGGCCTACGCAACAGTCGGCCAACCATTCCAATGCTTTCAAGATTTTGAGTTACCGCAACGCATGACAATGAACTCAGGTACGTCCATCCGCCCTCACGTCCATGCCATAAAATATTGCGATCAATTCGTATTTTCATTAATGAACCAGGCGTTCGCCCGCCCTGCCTGTCTCTCATTTGTCACCGGAGTCCCACGTGTTGCGCTTGTCCTTTTTCCTGAAATCGTTTCTGCTTTTCCTGTGCGGCCTGCTTGGCGCCGTCCAGGCCCAGGGCACGCCATCCACTCACGGAAGAAACAATCCGCTCGTCGGAGAAACCATCGCAGACCGCCCCTCGACGCTATACCGATTCGAAAAACACAGAATCGAATCGGCCGACGGCAAAAGACGCTATCGCATTGAAATTTCAGTTCCCCGGACACCCGCGCCCAAGACTGGCTATCCCGTCCTTTACCTGCTGGATGGCAATGCGGCAATGGCCACGCTTACCGAGCAGGATCTCGCCGCGATTTCCGCCACCAACCCACCGGTGCTCGTGGCCTTAGGCTACGATGTCCCCACCCGCAACGATGCCGTCTCCCGCGCCTACGACTACACGCCTCCCGTCTACGAGAACGGGACGCTCGTGGCGGAACCTGTCGTTCGCGGTCGTGTTGGCGGCGGCGCCGACATCTTCCTGCAATTCATCACATCCCGCATCAAGCCATTGGTACGCGCCCACGCAAGCATCGATCCCAATCGGGAGTATCTGTGGGGCCATTCGTATGGCGGCCTGTTCACACTGCACACCCTTTTCACACAGCCAGACGCTTTCGCCCGATACATTACCGGCGATCCCTCTGCCTGGTGGTACGACGGCGCACTGATGCAGACGTGGCATGCTTTCGACAAAAGCCGCGCCGCGGGCAAGCGCATCGCCATCCTGGTCGGCACCAAGCCCCGCGATGCGGCAAGACCGGCGCCCAGTTCGCCGGCCTCTCAAAAGAATGGACCGCCGGCCAAGGACCCACACGCCGCCGTCAGGGAAATCGCCGACGGCTTGCGCCTGGGCGGCGCAGCGGCCAGCTATGAAACATTTCCGCAGTATGGGCACGGCGACATGATCCGTGTTTCGCTGGAGCGCGCGCTGCAGATCGCCACCGAGCCTTGAAGCACGGGGCAATGGCTTTCAACCCTGCCTAGGGTTGAAAGCCATTGCGTTGACTGGCAAAGCTATCCGGTTTCGCAAGGATAAGCGTGCTGCAGTGCGCGCAGCAGCACGATGGCCATGGGCACGTCCTTGCTTGCAGCGGGGTCACAGAGGTCGATAGCTCATCATCAACGAGCCTGACCAAATCCTTTGAGCTGAGTGCCAGTTGTTCAGGCTGGCAGTAAATCAGGGGAAGCATAACGAAGCTGAGAGCAAGAAAATCGAGGCGCGATGTGTAAGGGAAAAATGCATAAGGTCTCCTTTCTGTGCCTTTAAAAGAGGCGCATATAAGTTATGAATGTCAAATTGGGGGAGTGGCGCCGGCTCCATGCCTAATCGCAGTTCTCCGAACCGAAGAACGTCATCATTTCCTGCAGGATAATATCCGGCTGCTCTTCCGCCAGATAGTGACCGCAATCCACCGAGTGGCCGCTTACGTCGCTATGGGATATGTCTTTCCATAGCGACAGCACATCGAAGTTCTGGCCGACAGCGCCGTGCCTGGCCCACAGTACGCGCAATGGCATGGCAAGATGCTTGCCGGCATCACGATCATATGCGTCGTGCTCGAGATCGATACCTGCGGAGGCGCGGTAGTCGCTGCATATACTTCTAGCGGTGAACGGTAAGGCGATACAACGCTCATACTCTGCCAGCGCGTCGGGATGGAAAGCAGACAAGCCCGCATGCCGCCGGCCCGAAACATTGTGCAGGTAGGCAACGGGGTCGCCCTCAATCAGCCCTTCAGGCAGGGGGGCAGGCTGAATCAAGAAAAACCAATGCCAGTACGCGCGTGCGAAGGCCATTGATGTACGCGCGTACATGGCCAGCGTCGGAGCGATATCGAGAAAGAACAGCCGCCGCACTCGATCCGGGTGGTCCAGGGCGAGACGATGGGCGACGCGCGCGCCCCGGTCGTGGCCACCGACCATAAAGCGTTCGCACCCGAGCTTGCCCATGATGTCCGCCATGTCTTGCGCCATGGCGCGCTTGGAGTAAGCCACATTCTCCACACCGGGCTCTGGCCGTGATGAGTCCCCGAAGCCTCTGATGTCAGGTACAACAACGGTATAGTGCTGCGCCAAGCTGGGTGCGATCCTGTGCCACATGACGTGGGTTTGCGGATGGCCGTGCATCAGGAGTAAGCCAGGCCCGCTCCCCCCCACTCGGGCGTGGATGCGTACGCCATCATTCATAGTGAAGATTTCGGTGGAAAAATTCTCGAACATGTTTACGTTACCTTTTTAGTGGCGTTGTCGGCTTCGTTCGGGGAAACCAGAGAGTTTTATGGCAGCTTTGCTTTTTTCGAGTACAGGAATGCTTTCCTGCCCACATCATGCAGCCATGGATGGGTTTGGGCGCGATCGCGTGCGAACGCCTCTATGGCCGCCTGCGCTTTCAATGTAGCGCCTATCATGTCCATGCCGTCCAGGAGTGCTTGTTGATGCCGTGGCGCCAGGTGAAAGGAAAAAACGTGGCTATCTGCACGAATCTTCAGCGTTTCAACATCAAGCGTAATTCGTGTACCCGGATGCTTGGTTGTGATCTCGAGGAGCCGCAGGTAATCGGACTCGTCGACTTGAGCAGCCAGCAGCCTGTTGTTCAAGGCATTGGAATAAAAGATTTCACCAAAACTTGGCGCAATAACGGCCTGTATTCCATATTGCATCAAGCCCCAGACGGCATGTTCCCGGCTCGAACCGCAGCCGAAATTTGCCGCGCCGACCAGGATGCTTGTGTCAGCGAACACGCCTTGGTTCAGTATGAATGCAGGGCGCGGCTCGCCCCGCTCATCAAAGCGCAGATCATAAAGCAGTCCTTTGTCCAGCCCGCGCTTGTCAATGCCGCGGAGAAACTGCTTGGGCATGATCTGGTCAGTATCCAGATTGACGATGGGCAAGGGCGCTGCAATACCTGTGATGCTGTGTACGGGTTTCATTTCAGATTTCAGCCTCGGTTAAATCACTTGCCGAACGTCGGCAATGCAGCCTGTCAATGCCGCGGCCGCGGCCATGGCAGGGCTCATCAAATGGGTGCGGCCACCACGCCCTTGGCGCCCTTCGAAATTCCGATTGGTTGTAGAGGCGCAGCGCTCGCCCGGAGATAACACGTCGTCGTTCATGGCCAGGCACATGGAGCATCCGGGCTTGCGCCATTCAAAGCCTGCGTCAATCAATGCCTGGGCAGTGCCTTCTTGCTCAGCCTGACTCCGCACGGAGCCTGACCCAGGAACGGCCATGGCCCGCACGCCGTCGGCAATGCGGCGGCCTCGGACGATGTCGGCGACAATGCGCAGGTCTTCAATGCGTGAATTGGTACAGGATCCAACAAAGACACGCTGGATGGGCAGACCGATGAGCGGAACGCCTGGTGTCAGCCCCATATACTCCAGGGCACGGCGGGCGGCCGCTTGCTGAACCGGCTCTGCGAAGGCTTCTGGCTCGGGAATGTTGCACGCCACGCCCATAGTCTGATCGGGACTGGTTCCCCATGTAACCTGGGGCTCCAGATCGTCGGCCTCGAAACATAGCTCTCGGTCGAAAACAGCATCCCGATCCGAATTCAGCGTTGCCCAGTCGGCCACTGCCGCCTTGCGTTCTGCTTCACTCATATCATGTGCACGCTGTAAAACGTAGGCTATCGTCTTGTCGTCTGGCGCGATCAAGGCAGCGCGCGCACCGGCTTCCACTGCCATATTGCACAGCGTCATTCGCGCTTCCACGGAAAGCGACGAAATCGCCTCGCCACAGAACTCCACGGCATAGCCCCGTGCGCCCTGAGCGCCAATACAGCTGATCAACTGAAGCACCAGGTCTTTGGCCGATGTGCCCGCTGGGAGACTGCCGTTGATCTGAATCCGCATGGTCAAGGCCAGGCGATATACCAGTGTCTGGGTCGCCAGCACATGCTCGATTTCAGATGTGCCAATGCCGAAACCCAGCGCGCCCAGGGCTCCATAGGTTGTTGTGTGGCTGTCTCCGCAAAGTACGACCATACCCGGTCGAATCATACCCAGCTCCGGCGCAATGATGTGTTCAATACCCTGGAGCTCATCGTTCGTGTCATACAGTGCGATACCGTGGCGTTCACAGTTGCGATGAAGATTGGAAGCCTGTAATGCCGAGGCTGGATCCTGTATTACGCGCATCGAAACCGGATGCGTAGGGATAATATGATCGACCACTGCAACCTGTGCGCCCGGAACCGCTACTTTGCGGCCCGCGGCATCCAGGCCGGCAAATGCTTGCGGGCTGGTGTACTCGTTCATGAGATGCAGGTCGGCATAAAGCAGGACATTCTGAGCATCCAGTACTTGCACTGTGTGACTCTCTACTATCTTGCCGTAAAGTGTTCTGGTCCATGAAGGAATGTTCATAGCGGGATTCCGTATTTGCGAAATAATGCCTTTAGTCTATATTGCATAGATGGTATTGATAATACCTTCCAAAGTAGAATGATTAGTTCCTAAAAGTTAAGAGTATGCATGCAAGATACGATGATCTCAGGTTGTTCATTTCCATTGCTCGCACAGGCAGTCTGGTGCGGGCGGGAAGAGACCTCGGCATTACCGGCGCCGCTGTAAGCAAGCGACTAATGAGTCTGGAACATAGATTGGGCGTGCGGCTGGTGCAGCGTACCACCCGCAAGCTACGCATTACGCCAGAAGGAGAACGATACCTCCAGGAAGGCAAACGCTTGGTGGCTGGCCTCGACGAGCTGGAACAGACCTTGCGTGGCGTGACCACCCAGCCCACGGGTTTGTTGCGCGTGAATGCAAGCCTGGGATTTGGACGGGCAGTCATCTGCCTGTTGCTCAGCGAATTTGCCCGGAAACACCCGGAACTGGAGGTGCAACTGCATCTCAGCGACAAGCCCCTGAATCTGGTGGAAGACGGCTATGACATTGGCATTCGCGTTGGCGAACTCGCCGATACGCGGCTGAGTGCGCGAAAACTGCGCAACAATCGTCGGTTGATCTGTGCCTCTCCCGCATACCTGAAAGCACATGGTGCGCCGGACAACCTTGCTGAACTGGCACGGCATCAGGCCGTGGTGCTGCACGAAAATGAGCAGACTTTTGGCATCTGGCATTTGCGCAACGTTGAACGAAAAGAAATGGTCAAAGTCCGCGCTCGCATGAGCACCAATGACGGTGACGTAGCGCTGCGTTGGGCGCTCGAGGGCTATGGTTTGCTGCTGCGGTCCGAATGGAGTGTTGAGCCTTTGCTGGCAAAGGGCGACTTGCAGATCGTGCTGTCAGATTGGTACGAGCCGGCCGACATCTATGCCGTCTTTCCCACCCGCGATCAGTTATCCGCCAAAACCCGTGCCTTCATCGATTTTATAGTGGAGCGTCTGGCATCATTTCCCGATGATACCCGCTCCTTATAAAATACCTATAGGTGCCAACAAGCGGTGATGGTCTTGATGTAGTCCTCAGTGAGCTCAGACAGTCTTGTTTGTTTTTGAGAGTGTGATGAGTGCCCATCCCCCGTACATGGGGAAGAGCTTTTGTGTATCACCATTGTGTGTAAAACCTGGCTGGGAACCCGTTGATCTTAAAGGAAAATCAATGAAATCAACGGGCTATATACACACTGGCGGAGACGGAGGGATTCGAACCCTCGATACGGGTATAAGCCGTATGCTCCCTTAGCAGGGGAGTACCTTCAACCTCTCGGCCACGTCTCCGTAAAGAGGCTGCTATTCTAGCATGATATTTTCAGGGCATCAGACCGCCGGGCAACCGCCAGACAAGCCGCTTTCGATATCAATGTCATTTGCCGTAATCGGGGCTTTGCAGATCGTGATAATCGTAGCGTTGACGCGCCTCGTCCAGCCTGA
The DNA here is from genome assembly GCA_049672825.1 of Pusillimonas sp. Lineage (GTDB taxonomy): Bacteria > Pseudomonadota > Gammaproteobacteria > Burkholderiales > Burkholderiaceae_B > Pusillimonas_C > Pusillimonas_C harenae_A. The sequence continues at coordinate 22,479 of JBATWU010000138.1, read as the reverse complement.
CCCCGTTGCGGATATCATCGCGAAGGCGGGATTCCTTTTGGGTGATGTCTTCGGCGATGTCCAGTAATTTGGACGCCTGGGCATGCGGCAGCACGACCACGCCATCGGCATCGCCACGCACGATATCGCCTGGGTGAACCTGAACATTGCCTATCATCACCGGTACCTGCAGCGCCTTCAGGCGGATGCGGCCCTTGCCGGTTCGCATCCAGGTATCACGGCTATAAATCGGATACCCCAGCTCGCGGCACAGGGAGACATCGCGATTGTTCCCGTCGATGACCGTGCCAGCCATGCCAAGACGATGCGCCATCTCGGTCAGGATGTTGCCCCAGGTGCCCACATCGTCACGCCCCTGGTTGTCGATAACGATGACACTGCCGGGCGCGACGTCGTCGATGAACTCTCCTACATTGCCCTGCTTGTCGTCGGCCGACTCGTACAGAACCGTATAGGCGCGCCCCGCCATGCGAAACCCTGGATCGCAGGGCCGGATTCTATAGCACTGCCCCGCGATGGCCAGGCGATCAAGGGCATCGCTCAGGGCGGCGCTGTCAAGACGCGACGCACGCGCTACCTGGTCGTCGTTTACATCAATACTCATACTGGCTCTCCAGATTCACGTTAACAGAAAGGTTTTCTTGAAAGCGGCTGCCAGCGCACCTGAAGCTGCGCTGGCGGGTCATTCGATGGAAATGCCGGCCTCGCGGATCACCGGCTGCCAATAGTCGATGTCCCGACGCACCTGCTCATCCAATTGGGCCGGCGTCATATAGCGCACCTGCACGCCAACATTGACCAGGGCGGCACGCACCGCTTCGGTCTGCAGCGTCTGCTGGACGGCGCTGCTGAGTTTCGCAATGGTTTCCGCGGGCGTGCCTTGGGGGGCGAACAAGGCCACCCAGGCATCGAGCTCAAACCCGGGATAACCAGCCTCGGCGGTCGTTGGCACATCGGGCAGCAAAGGAATACGGTCCTGGCTGGCGATGGCCAGGGCGCGCAACGTCCCCGCGGTGACGAAGCTTGCCAGCGACGGCGGCGTAGCCACCGTCATCTGAACATGGCCGGCCAGAACGTCCTGTATTGCCGGGCCCGCCCCCTTATAGGCAATGTGGGTGACTTCGATACCGGCGCGACGCTTGAACAGCTCCATACCGATATGTGGAACCGAACCCGCGCCGGGCGAGGAATAATTCAGTTCGCCCGGGTGCTCTTTGGCATAGGCAACCAGCGCTTCGAGCGACTGCATGGGCATCGCGGGGTTCACCGCCACAACATGGGGCGACACCACCAGCATGGCTACCGGCGCAAAATCCTTGATGGGATCCCAGGAGAGCTGTTTATACATGACCGGATTTCCGACATGAAACATTGAATACCCTGCCAGCAAGGTATAGCCGTCCGGATTGGACCGTGCCACATAGGTGGCGGCAATATTGCCGCTGGCACCCGGTCGGTTCTCGACCACCACAGTTTGGCCCAGGATTTCACCGAGGGTGGGCGAGACGATACGCGCCACTTGATCCAGAATGCCGGCGGGCGTGACCGGTACGGTGATTTTTACCGGTTTATCGGGGAAATCGACGGGCTGGGCCATGGCCATCGGAAATATAATTACAGAAATGATGCCTGTTAACAGCCTTTTCATAGCTTATCTCCTGATTTTATTGATGTCTGTAATATAATATTTGCTCCTCATAATTACACAACAACTATTTGGAATAATCATGGATCAACGTACGGCGGGCGCGGGCATCAGCACACCGGAGCGTATCAGGCAGCTTCTGATGAAAGACATTGAACGGGGCATCCTGCGTCCCGGCCAGTTGCTGGACGAAAAGCAACTGGCATCGCGACACGGCGTATCGCGCACGCCCGTACGGGAAGCATTGCTGATGCTGACGATGCAGAAACTGGCGGTGGCGGTCCCGCGCGCAGGCACCTTTGTGCATAAACCGCCGGCCAGTGAACTGATCGCGCTATTGGAGTATTTGGGAGAATTGGAAAGTGTGGCGGCCAAGCTTGCCGCCCAGCGCATGACTGCCGAACAGCGCAGTTTTCTGGCGCAGACCCATCAAGATTCGGAAGCCCTGGTACTGGCTGGCGACCGCGCCGGCTATGAAGCCAGCAATCTGGCGCTGCACGAAATCATCTACCAGGGCAGCGGCAACGCGGTTATCCATGAAGAGATCCAGCATGCGCGGCGGCGGCTATCGAATTTCCGGCGCCATGTATTCGATCAGCCTGGACGTCTTCGCGTTTCGTATGACGAACATCAGCCGCTGGTGGCCGCACTGCTGGCCGGAGACGCGCCTTCCGCCGCACAGGCCATGTATGACCATATTATCGGCAAAGGGAAGGCCTTTGCCGATCTGGTGCTGGTCAATAAATAGGAACAAGACTGCGGAGCCGGCCGTCGAAACGCCGGCTTCTTTCAGCGGTCAGGAAGCGCTTTTATCCTGATCGAGCTCAAACGCCTTGTGCAGGGCGCGCACGGCCAGCTCCATGTATTTGTCGTTGATGATGACCGAGGTCTTGATTTCGCTGGTGCTGATCATCTGGATATTGATGCCCTCTTCCGACAAGGTGCGGAACATCAGGCTGGCCACGCCCACGTGGCTGCGCATGCCTATGCCGACAATGGATACTTTGCAGACTTTATCGTCGGACACGATTTCACCGGCGCCCACGGCGGGGCCGATTTGATTTTTGAGCAGTTCCAGCGTACGGGCGAAGTCGTTGCGATTGACCGTAAAGGAAAAGTCGGTGGTGCCATCGACGGATTGATTCTGCAGAATCATGTCAACGTCGATATTGGCGGCAGCCACAGGGCCAAGAATAGAATAAGCCACGCCCGGGGTGTCGGGAACGGCCAGCAAGGTGACTTTGGCTTCGTCGCGGCTGAAGGCGATGCCCGAAACAACGGCAGCTTCCATTTTTTGATCTTCCTCGAAAGTAATAAGTGTGCCCGAAACCATTTCTTCTTCGAGCGGTATCAGGGGGTCGGTCAATGAAGACAGAACGCGCACAGGCACTTGATATTTTCCGGCAAACTCCACCGAACGTATTTGCAGCACCTTGGAACCCAGCGACGCCATCTCGAGCATTTCCTCGAATGACACGACGTTCATGCGGCGGGCTTCCGGCACCACACGCGGGTCGGTGGTATACACGCCGTCGACATCGGTAAAAATCAGGCACTCGTCCGCCTTGAGTGCCGCGGCCACGGCGACGGCCGAGGTGTCAGAACCGCCACGGCCCAATGTGGTGATGTTGCCATCGTCGTCTATACCCTGAAAGCCGGTCACGATGACGACACGGCCGGAATCGAGCTCGGCGCGTATGCGGGTATCATCGATTGAGCGGATACGCGCTTTGGTATAGGAAGAGTCTGTGCGCACCGGCACCTGCCAGCCTGTATAACTGCGCGCGGCGACGCCCTGCGACAGCAAGGCCATGGCCAGCAGGGAACTGCTGGCCTGTTCGCCGGTGGAGGCCAGCATATCGAGCTCGCGGGCATCGGCCTGCGGCGAGATTTCTTTTGCCAGGCCCAGCAGGCGGTTGGTTTCGCCGGACATGGCCGACGGAACGACGACCACCTGATGGCCGGCGGCATGCCATTTGGCCACCCGCCGGGCCACGTTCTGGATGCGCTCGACCGAGCCCATGGACGTGCCGCCGTATTTCTGAACAATCAGGGACATCTTCTACTCTGTATTAAAAAGTGCAACAGACAAAACGGACTATTTTAACGTTTTTCCACAGCCAGAACATTCACCGAAGACATTAACGGCAAACCGGTCCCGGCCATGCCGCCGGCGCGCCGCCAGGAACAGCTGTCAGGAGCGTGGCTGGCAGAAACAATCCGGCCTGCGAGCGATCTGCTCTAGGGGTCTTGCCGCGGGTCGGGCATCTCGATGAAGACCCTGCCCTGGACGCAACGTATATGCGCCTGGCCATGTTTTACCCGCATATGCCGATCGTGTCCCAGCGCATGCAGCCCCCGCAGCTGGCGCATCCAGTCCTGCAGACGGGCTTCGGTCGGCATGCGCAAACCGTGCCGCGACAGCCAGTAACGCAGGACCAGCGCCTGGCGCGCGTCCGACAGCCCGCGCCAGGCGGCCAGAGAAAAGCTGCCTTCGTCGGCCGAGGGCTGCAAGCCCGCGAAATCCTGCGCCGCCAGTTCGTCCAGCACTGCACCAAGCTGGGCGCTCTGGCGCGCGTGACGGGCCAGGACCCCCTGCCAGCCCGGCCACCGCTCAGTGAGCTCGGGCACCAGGCGCTCGCGCAATGCCGCACGGGTGTATTGATCGTCGGCGTTGCTGGGATCGTGGACAGGCGCCCAGCCGCTTATCTCGGTAAAGCGCCCGGATTGCTGCATGATCAGGCCGCGATCGACCTCCAGCCACGGGCGCAGATAGGTCAAGCCCTGGCGCCGCAGGGTGGGCGACATGGCCGCCAGCCCCACGGGGCCCGCGCCCCTGAGCAGCCGCAACAGCACGGTTTCAGCCTGGTCATTGCGGTGATGGGCCAGCAATATATGGCGCGGCCCCGCCAATCCCGCCAGATCGCTCATGGCAGCGTAGCGCGCGTCGCGCGCCGCGGACTCCATGCCGTCGCCGCCCGACACATCGACCCGAACGAATCGCGTATGGCAAGGAACCCGCAGCAAATGGGCCAGGTCGTGCACATGCGCCTGCCAGCCATCGGCCGGCGCCTGCAGGCCATGGTGCACATGAAAGCAATGAAGTTCGATGCCCGCGCGGCGGGCGTACAGGGCCGCATGCACCGCCAGCATGGCGGAATCGACGCCGCCGCTAAGCCCCACTCCGATAGAGCGAGGTGATTCGGGCAAGGCCTCGATGGCCGCGCCTATGGCCCTGAGCAGCGGGCCCTGGCCGAAATCCTGCCAGAACGTCAAAGGAAGCATAGGTCTTCAGCGCCCTGTGTGCCGGCTTGCCCGCCCGGACTGTTTCTAGCGTCCACGCCCCTAGCGTGATTCCTGGAATCGGCCGTATGACATCAGACGCTGCAGCCTGTGATCTATCAATTGCGCGGAACCCATGCCCGAAACCTGACGCAATGCATCGGACAGGGCGCGGCCGAGCTGGCGCGCCATGACGACCGGGTCGCGATGCGCGCCGCCGACCGGCTCGTTCACGATACGGTCGATCAGGCCCAGTTCTTTCAGGCGCGGCGCGGTAATGGCCAGCGCCTCGGCCGCCACCGAAGCCTTGTCGGCGCTGCGCCACAAGATGGAAGCGCAGCCTTCGGGTGAAATCACGGCATAGGTGGAGTACTGCAGCATCATCACGACATCGCCCACCGCAATGGCCAGCGCTCCGCCCGAACCGCCTTCACCGATGATGGTGGAAATAATGGGCACTTTGAGCTCGGCCATGGCGTACAAATTGTGACCGATGGCTTCCGACTGACCGCGCTCTTCGGCGCCGATGCCCGGATATGCGCCGGGCGTATCCACGAAGGTAAAAACAGGTATGCGGAATTTCTCGGCCAGGCGCATCAGGCGCAGGGCCTTGCGGTAGCCTTCGGGACGCGGCATGCCAAAGTTGCGCATGGCGCGTTCTTTGGTATCGCGCCCTTTCTGGTGTCCCACCACCATGCAGGGGGTGCCATTGAAACGGGCCAGGCCGCCGACGATGGACAGATCGTCGGCGTACATGCGGTCGCCGTGCAGTTCGTGGAAATCGGTAAAGAGTTCACGCACGTAGTCCAGTGTGTAGGGCCGCTGCGGATGGCGCGCCACCAGGGCGGTTTGCCATGGCGTCAGCTTGGCGTAAATGCTTTTGGCCAGGGCCTGGTTTTTTTGCTGCAAACGCCCGACTTCTTCCGAGATATCGACGGCGGAATCGGTTTGTACGAAACGCAACTCCTCGATCTTGTTCTCGAGTTCGGCGAGGGGTTGTTCGAATTCCAGGAAGGTATTACGCATAAGAGCTTGGTTTCCAGATTAGGGCATTCGCTGTTTTTAGTACTGCACAGAAGCCGGGTCAAGGCTGCGCCACAGATACCAGGTGGCCACTGTGCGCCATGGCGCCCAGGCTTGGGCGACCTCCCGGGCCTCGAAACGCGAAACAGGCTCGCCGCTGAAGTAGTGTAACGAAATTGCCCTGAGCAGACTTGCATCGTCCAGCGGCAGGACATCGGGTCGTTGCAGATTGAAAATAAGAAACATCTCGGCCGTCCAGCGGCCGATACCGCGAATGGCGCACAAATCGGCGATGACCGCCTCGTCATCCATGGCGTGCCAGGCAGCCGGCTTGATTTTTTTCTGGGCAAAATGCACAGCCAGATCAAGAATATACTCGGCCTTGCGCCGCGACAGCCCGGATAGCTGAATATCGGTTTCAGCCAGGGTGATGATGCAACGTGGGGACGGCGTGCGTCCGCAAGCATCGGTAAATCGTTGCCACATGGCGTCGGCCGCCTTGACCGAGATCTGATGGCCCACCACGGCGCGCGCCAGGGTGACGAAAGGCGTGGCCGATGGCGCAAGCCATTCGGACTTATGCTGCGGGATCAGCTTTTTCAGGATGCGGTCGCGCGCCATGAGCTCGACCGAGGCCTGATCCCAGTATTCTGGTTTTTCACGTGTGATGGTTGAACCGCTATCGGACATGACCCCTTCCCTTGCTCAGGCTCTGCGCCATTGTGTAACGCCGCCGGCCTTGTCTTCGAGCTCGATGCCGCCATCGTGCAGCGCCTTGCGTATTCGGTCGGCCTCGGCAAAGTCGCGCTGTTTCTTGGCAAAGATACGATCGCTGATCAGCGCTTCGATCTGGTCGGTGGTCCAGGCGGCCTGCGTGCCGCCAGCGCCGCGCAAATAGCGGGTGGCCGAACGCAGATAGGCGGCGGGGTCGGACTGCAACAGCCCCAGAATGCCGCCCAGGGCGCGCATCAGGCCTGATGCCGCCCCCGACCCACCACGGTTCGCTTCGGACGCCAGTTCAAACAGGGCCGCCACGGCACCCGACGTATTGAAGTCGTCATCCATGGCGCTGCGAAATGCCTGGGCCGCGGGGTGGCTCCAGTCGATCTGGATGGGCTCGGCCGGTACATTGTGCAAGGTCTGGTACAGACGATCAAGGGCATTTTGCGCATCGAACAGATTGTCGGGCGCATAATTCTGGGGGCTGCGGTAGTGGTTGCGCACAATGAAAAAACGCAGCATCTCGGCTTCGCGCAGGTTGGCCTCGTAGCTGGCCTGGCTATCGGGCAAGCCGGGTTCGGCGGCAATGGTGGCGCGTATGGTGCGAAAGTTTCCCAGGGACTTCGACATTTTGTCGGCATCGACCATGAGCGGGCCGCAATGCATCCAGATGGACGCCAAAGTACCGCCGAAAGCGCCTTCCGTCTGGGCGATTTCGTTTTCGTGATGCGGAAATTTCAGGTCGGGCCCCCCGCCGTGGATGTCCAGAGGCAAGCCCAGCAGGGCGCGGCTCATGGCGGAACATTCGATATGCCAGCCCGGCCGGCCAAGGCCGTAGTCGGACTCCCACTTGGACTCGGCGGGCTCGTCGCTCTTGGCGCCCTTCCACAGGACGAAATCGAGCGGATCGCGCTTGCCGGACGCGACCGCGACACGTTCGCCCGCGCGCAAATCGTCAAGCGACTTGCCGGATAACTTTCCGTAACCCGGAAAATCACGCACGGCGTAGTTGACATCGCCGTCATCCGAACGGTACGCGAGCCCGTTGTCTTCAAGACGCTTGATGATGCCCAGCATGTCGCCCACGTGCTCGGTGGCGCGAGGCTCGAAGTCGGGCCGCGCCACGCCCAGCGCCCGCTCGTCGGCGTGCATGGCATCGATGAAAAACGAGGTCACCTGGCTCATGCGCTGCCCGTTCTGGACCGCGCGCCGTATGATCTTGTCGTCGATATCGGTAATATTGCGCACGTACTTGACCTCGTATCCGCTGGCGCGAAGCCAGCGCTGCACGACGTCGAAGCTCACCAGCATCCGCGCATGCCCAAGGTGGCAGAAATCGTAGACCGTCATGCCGCACACATACATGCGGACAAGGCCGGGTTCCACCGTTTTCAGCGGCTCTTTGGCGCGGGAAAGAGTGTTATAAATGTGCAGCATGTACGATTCAATATCTGTCAGTCAATTGCGATTAAAGGCCCGGTCAATACGAACCTGCCTGCTGAAACTCGGCGCAAACCAGCCAGCAAGGCTAAAATGGTGGTCGATAAGTATAGCAAGCCGCCAGCAATACAACCTTTACGTATAGGTGCAAAATCTGTGTTTCGAATTTCTTGTCCTGCATTAGCGATTGCCCTGTTCGCCGGCGGGCTGTCGATACAAACGGCTGGCGCGCAAACACCGGTGCCAGGCCTTGTACCGCACATTGATCTTAACGCCTCGATGGACCCAGGTCCAGACCACGATAGTCTGGACGATATCGACGGCAGCCCCCAAGTGAACGCCGAGTTCCCGCAGCAGGCCGCCGACAACGGCAAGCTTTTCAACGATCCGCCTCCCGAAGAGCGCGGCTGGAAAGGCCTGGCCCGGCTGCTTGAAGCCCTGACGCCCAGCGTAGACACCGCGGTTCCCCTGACAGCCTCGCAAATCACCGACCGCATCAGCAGCATGCTGGACCAGGGCCAGAGCCACGAAGCCCTGCAAATCATCGAAAAACGCACGGCGCAACTGGAAGAAAAAGGCGCCGTGGGCACCGATGTGCAATTGCTCTTCCTGCACGCCCGGGCGTTGGCGGCGGTGGGCCGCAACAACGAGGCCATCGAAGTCTACAGGAACATGACCACGCTGTATCCAGAGCTGCCCGAGCCCTGGAACAACCTGGCTTCGGAATACGTCAAGCAAGACAAGCTCGACATGGCGTACGACGCCCTGACCATGTCGCTGTCGGCCCACCCGAATTACGCCACGGCCAAAGCAAACCTGGGCGAGGTGCAACTGATGCTGGCACAGCGGTCGTTTCGCGAAGCGGCGCGGCTTGGCGCCAGCCAGGCCCAATCCCGAGCCAGCCAGACCAGCGATATTCTGTCGCAGTAGCGCCGTTCTTTTCCATCCCTATTTTTTCTTCACGACACCCGGTATGCGCCCTCTTTCTTTTTCCACAAGTACGTTCAGCTCTGCGCTGCGTGTTTTCAGCGTCGCTTGCGCAACATCGCTCGCCCTGTGCCTGGGCGGCGGCGTGCAAGCCGCTTCATCCACACCCTCTCAAGGTAAAACTATGAGCACACAACCTCGCGTCAGTCTTCAAACCAGCCAGGGCCCGATCCTGATCGAACTGGATGCTGAAAAAGCGCCCAAGTCGGTCGAGAATTTCCTGTCCTACGTCAACGAAGGCTTCTACGACGGCACTATTTTCCATCGCGTCATCAACAACTTCATGGTGCAGGGCGGCGGTTTCGACGCCGGCATGAAACAAAAGCAAACTCATGCCCCCATAGAAAACGAAGCCAACAACGGCCTGAAGAACGATCGCTACACGCTGGCCATGGCCCGCACGGCCGATCCGCACTCGGCCACGGCGCAGTTCTTCATCAATGTGGCCGACAACGATTTCCTTAACTTCACGTCTCCCACGCCCAATGGCTGGGGCTATGCGGTATTTGGCAAAGTCGTCGAAGGCACCGAGATCGTCGACAAGATCAAGGGCATGAAAACCGGCAACAAAGGCTTCCACCAAGACGTGCCGGCCGAAGATGTCGTCATCGAGAAAGCCACGGTCGTTGAATAACATAGCGCTCACGGGCGCCGTCTGGATTGCTTCGGATATTCATCTGGGGCCCGACACGCCAGCCACTGCCCGTGCCTTTCATGCGTTTCTGGATCAGGCATGCGCCCAGGCGGATGCCTTGATTTTATGCGGCGACATTTTCGACGCCTGGATAGGCGACGACTTCGCGCTGTCTTCGCCACCTCCCTGGCTGGCCGCAACACTGGAAAAACTCAAGCAAGTCTCACGGACGACGCCACTGTGGCTGGGGCGCGGCAATCGCGATTTTCTCATGGGGCAAGCGCTGGCCGGACACGTCGGTGCAACCATGCTGTCCGACCGAACATGCCTGGCCACCGATGCCGGCAATATCCTGCTATCGCACGGCGACGAATACTGCACTGCCGATCGCGGCTACCAGCGCTTCCGGCGCATCGTGCGTTGTCCTGCCGTGCAATGGCTTTTCCTGCGTCTGAGCCTGTCCACCCGGCGGCGCATTGCCGATCTGGCGCGCCGGCGCAGCATGGCATCCAATCGCGGGAAGTCCCTGGACATCATGGATGTCAGCCCGGCGGCGGTGGAAAAAGCCTTTTCGGGCGCCGATGCCAGCATCATGGTTCACGGCCATACCCACCGCCCCCGGATCCACCGCCTGACGGTCGACGGCAGGCCGCGCAGCCGATATGTGCTGCCCGACTGGGATTACGATCACGAGGACGCCTGCCGCGGCGGATGGCTGGTCATCGATGCCACCGGCCTGCACTTGCATCAGGCATCGAAATCCAATTGAAGCTGGGCGGTATCGCCACGCTGACGCACCTGGACGCGGCGCGCGAGACGGCTTAATAGATAAGAGGTCATGTGCGCCGTGGCTTCGGGGTCGTCGATCAGGGCCTCGGCGCTTGGCGCCGCAGCACGCGGCATCGGCAAGGCCTGGCCCTTATAAGAAAACGTGACTCGCAAGGCGTACTCGTCGAAGCGGGCCATGACCTCCAGTTCGCGCTGGTCGGGAGCGATCCGCTTACTGTGCGCCAGCAAGTCGAAAGCCTGCCACGCCGCCTGCTCCGCACGCTGCACCGCATCGCGGCGCGCACCCCAGAGGCGTCCCTGATTTTCCATGAACCGGTTCAGGTCGTCGGCGGTAGTCGCGGCCAGCGTGAATTGCTGGGTTGTACGGCGCGACGCTCCCAGGCGAAACAACGCAGTCAAAACAAGCGCGACCAGCGTGCCGTTGGTCACGCCTGCCAGATCCATGAAACCCGCCAGCGGTGCATACTCCAGGCCGGCGACAATGTACCGGTGCGATACGCCCACGATCAAGCCCACGCCCAAGGCCAGGGAACGCCTGTCGTCCATCATGCGCGATGCGATCAATTTCAGGCCCGCCATCAGCAGGAAGGCGGCAAGGTACAGGAGCAAGGCGGCAACCACGGGGCCCGGCACGACCAGCCACAGTATGATCAGCTTGGAGCACAAGGCGGTAATCACCAGGAATCCGGCCACCCAGTAGCCCAGATAACGGCTGGCGCAGCCGGAAGTCGCAGCCAGACCCACCGCGCCGCCGCTGGCCGACTGCGGCATTGCGTTGATGAAACAGGCCAGCACATGCGTCAAGCCTTCCGCGCGCAGTCCGCGGCCATAGGCATGCAGGTCCGGCCTGTGCCAGTCGGCGTCGGCGGTCCGCTGGGCCACCGTTTGCGTACCGATGGAGATCAGCGAAAAGGTCAACCCGATAAGCATATAGGGCAAGACCAGATTGATGTCGAAATCCCAGCCGAAGACGGGAAAATTGGGCAGGCGAACCCAGGGGGCCGCGTAAATATAAGACAGGCTCTCGGCCTGAATCAAACCCAGCGCGCCGGCCAGCACGCTGCCCGCAAGCAATCCTATCAATGCGGCGAACAGGCGCAGGCGGGATTTGAGCCAGATATGGCAGAACACCATCACAAACAGCGTGAATGCGGCCGCGAGAAGGTCGATATTCGATGCGCCCTTGCCGTCGCTGGTGTCGAACAGCAGCTTCAAGCCTATCTGCCCGATGCTGACCCCCGTCAGCATCACCATGAGCCCCGCGATTTCAACAGTAAAGATGCTGCGCAGGCGAACAATGCAGGCGCTGAATACAAGCTGGGTGATACCGACGATGCACACCATGCCGTAGGCCAGCGGCAGGCCTCCCGGATGGCTGCTGGCCAGGAACATGACCGCGAATACGGTGGGCGTGGCCTGCAGCGGATAGTAATAGCCCGACCCTATGCCCCAACGGTTCAGTATCTGCAGCAGTATCGACAAGGCACTGGCGATCATCGAGGCGGCGGCGACATCCAGAAAATGGCTGGATGTCAGATGAAACCCGGTTTCATGCAGGAACAGATTGGGCACCACGAGCAAGGCGCCCAAGAATGCCATCTGCTGCAGAACCAGGCCAAGCGCGGTGGGAATGGGCAGGCGGTCGCTAAGCCAGTAGACAATGGAATCGGGTTTACGCATGCATCAACGCTCGTGGCGTGCCGCCCGCAATGAAAGAATAGGCGCTACGCATCGGCAATTGTCAGATGACGGGCATGAGCTGCATCGAGCCGGGCTCGGTTCGCCAAAGGTCGCCGGTTTCAAGGTCGAACCACCAGCCATGCAGGGCCAGGGTGCCTTGCTCGACACGCTCTTTGATCCAGGGGTAGGTCAGCAAATTATGCAAAGAGCCCGTCACAGCGGCGCGCTCGGCCAGGCCGGGATTCTCTTTGAGCAAAGTCAGCGAAACCTTCTGGCGCTCACCAGGCTGGTCGGCATGCAGATAGAGTTCGGTGGCGTTCATGGCCAGCGAAACCCATTCTCCGACGAACTCGCGATCGGGCGGGTGGCCATCGGCCATGGCCAGCATGGCCTTGATGCCGCCGCACTGGGCATGGCCCAGAACAATGATGTGGTCCACTTTAAGGTCGCGCACCGCATACTCGATGGCCGCGCCCGTGCCGTGCAGGCCCGAGCCCTGCTGATGCGGCGGAACAAGATTTGCGACGTTGCGCACCGTGAACAGTTCGCCGGGCTCGGCCGACAGCAGCACACCCGTGTCCACCCGGGAATCGCTACAGGCAATGATCAATGTCGCGGGCGCCTGGCCCTTGGTGGAGAGCGCATGCATGAGCTCGGGCGCATGCTTGTAGTATTCGCTGCGAAAGCGAAGCACCGCCGCCTCGAAATGCGAAATGTCTCGTAGAGTGGTCTGGCAGCAGTCGGCAGGCATGGTGATTTGGCTCTGGAATTAGGTAACATTTTTTAACGGCTGATTATATCGTCATGCGCCATTACGTCAAACACCTCGCGCCGTTATCGGCGTGGCGGGCCTGCCGCGCGTTGCCCCGCCGGTATCAGCGCAACAACAGCCAGGCCAGCACCACCATGCCCAGCCCAATGCGATACCAGGCGAACGGACGATAGGTGCGCTTTGATACGAACCGCAAGACTGCCCGCACCACAACCAAGGCGCTGACGAAGGCGGCCACGAAGCCAACCGCGATGCCCGTCATCTCGGTTTCGGTCAAGGCACCCATATTGCGGTACAGATCGTAGACCGTAGCCGCCAGCATGGTCGGCATGGCCAGGAAGAAGGAAAACTCGGTGGCCGTCTTGCGCTGTATGCCCGCCATCATGCCGCTGATGATCGTGGCGCCCGAGCGCGACGTACCCGGCACCATGGCCAGACATTGCGCAAAGCCGACCACCAGGGCCTGCTTCCAGGTGATTTGCTCCAGGCTGTGCGCGGTGGCCAACTGCGAAGCCCGGCTGTCATCCGGCCCGGCCGGCTCGGGCTGCCGGCCCGCGCTGTGCTTGGCGTACTGCGGCTTGCGTTCGACCCAAAGCATGATCACGCCGCCGACGATCAGCGTAAATACGAATACTGCCGGATGATGGAACAGCATCTTGATGTACTTGATGGCCAGTGCGCCGATGACCGCCGCGGGCAAAAAGGCAATGGCCAGGTTGCGCGCAAACATGACCTCGCTGCGCACGCCTGTCAGGCTGCCATGTATCAATTGCCACAAGCGTGCCCGGAATATCCATATCACGGCCAGAATGGAGCCGAACTGGATAACGACTTCGAATACTTTGTCGCTGCTGGACGAGAAGTCGATCCAGTTGCCGATCAATAGCAAATGCGCCGTGCTCGATACGGGAATGAATTCCGTCAAACCTTCGACAAGGCCCAGAAACAAGGCCTTCAACATAAACCAGGTGCTTTCAGTCATAGTTACTCATTGTGATTTTCTTCGGCTTGATCATACAGACGTTCAATACGCACGGTTGCAATACGCCTGCCGTCCAGGCGCAAGACGGTAAACCGAAAGCGCGCATGCTGGTGTTTCAGTTCGCAACTGTCGCCGGGCTGCGGCAGGTGGCCGAATCGTTCCAGCAGATAGCCGGCCAGTGTGGAATAGCCCTCGTCGTCATCCACCAGCCCTTCGGTATTGAGCAGCAGTTCAAGATGATGAAGATCGGCGGCGCCGTCCACACGCCAGCGATTTTCGGCCTCGACGGCAATATCCGGGGTTTCGTCCTCGTCGGGGAATTCACCGGCAATGGCCTCGAAGACATCGATGGGCGTCACCACGCCCTCGATGGCGCCAAACTCGTCGGTCACCAGCACCAGCTGGCCGCGAGAACGCTTGAGCGTGTCCATCAGGCGCAGCACGCCTATTGATTCATGAACAATGATGGGATCACGCAGCCGTGACAACCGTATGGCGCCATGCACGATCAAATCGGCAATCATTTCCTTGGCGCGCCCTATGCCGATGACCTCGTCGAGCGAGCCCCGGCATACCGGAAAGAAGCTGTGGGGCGTCTTGGCGATCTGCTCGCGCATTGTCCCAGGCTCGTCGTCCAGGTTGATCCACGAAACCTCGGTACGCGGTGTCATGATCGAATGGATGGAGCGATCGGCCAGCGTCAGCACACCACTGACCATATAGCGTTCTTCGTCTTCGAACACTTGCGCCGGCGCCTCGGCCGCCTGGGGCAGTTCGGGTCCGGCGGCGGGCTGTTTGCCCAGCATGCGCAGCACCCCTTCCGCCGTCCGTTCACGCAGGGGGCGCCTGGAATCAGCGCGGCGCATATTGCGCCGGGCCACTTGGTTCAGAGTTTCGATCATTACCGAAAATGTAATGGCGGCATACAGATAACCCTTGGGCACCGCGAAACCGAACCCTTCCGCCACAAGCGAAAAACCGATGGTAAGCAGAAAGCCCAGGCAAAGTATCACGACGGTCGGATGTGCATTGACGAAACGCGTCAGCGGCTTGGACGCAACCAGCATCAGGCCTATCGCTATGACAACCGCCATCATCATGATGGCCAGGTGATCGACCATGCCCACCGCCGTGATGACCGCGTCTATCGAGAACACCGCATCCAGAATGACGATCTGGGTGACGATGACCCAGAAGCTGGCGTGCATGCGCGAGCCCGACGCGTGCGCATTGCGGCCTTCGACGCGCTCATGCAGCTCCAGCGTCCCCTTGAACAGCAGGAAGAATCCGCCGACGATAAGGATGAGGTCGCGTCCGGAAAACTCGAGCGGACCCAGGGAAAACAGCGGCGCCGTCAGTTGAATGAGCCGGGACATCACGGACAGCAATGCCAGCCGCATCAGGAGCGCGAGGGATAAACCGATGACCCGGGCCCGATCACGCAATGCTGGCGGCAGTTTTTCGACCAGAATCGCTATGAAAATCAGGTTGTCGATACCCAGGACAATCTCGAGGATGACCAGGGTAAGCAGGCCGACCCATGCCGACGGGTCCAGCATCCACTCCATCAAAGGCTCCGGAAGATCAGTCGTTCAGATACCCCAGCATCTGCGGAAACAGCTTGGGCGTGGCAGCCAGCACACTGCCGCTTTTCATCCATCCCTGCTCGCCGTCGAAATCGGCAACCAGCCCGCCGGCCTCGAGAATCAGCAGGCTGCCGGCGGCAAGATCCCAGGGCTTGAGGTTGACGCCGCAAAAGCCGTCCAGGCGTCCGGCCGCGACATAGGCCAGGTCGAGCACGGTCGAGCCCAGGCGCCGCGCCGCGGCGCATTCGGACAGCAGGCTGGCGAACTTGCCACTGGTCGTGGGCGAGGACGCCGAACCTGGCACGTGGGCGCCCAGCAAGGCATCGTGATAGCGCAATTGTCCGGATACCCGTATGCGCCTGTCGTTCAGGAAGGCGCCTCCGCCACGGCTGGCGGTAAACAGCTCATTGCGCGAGGGATCGTAAACGACGGCCTGGGTTATCTGGCCGTGCTGCGCCAGCGCAATGGAAATGGCATAAACTGGCAAGCCGTGAATGAAGTTCGTGGTGCCGTCCAGCGGGTCGATGATCCACTGGTATCCGGCCCGCTCGCCATTGGCCTGCTCGGCCTCGGGATGCGTGCCCGACTCTTCGCCCAGGAAACCATGGTCGGGGTAGGCGGTGCGCAAGATGGCGATAATGGCCTCTTCGGCGGCGTGATCCACTTCCGTGACATAATCTTTAGGCCCTTTGCGTGCCACTTTCAGGCGTTCCAGGTCGAGGCTGGCACGATTGATGATAGTGCCAGCACGGCGTGCCGCCTTGATGGCGGTATTGAGCATCGGGTGCATAAAATTCCGTATTAAACAAAAATTGTTGGGGTTTGACCTTGCCGGAGTTGATCCGCCGCACAAGCAAAAGACCTGACAATCAACGCAAGAAAACATCTATTTTAAATGACTCAGTCGTTTTCTCCCGAAACGCAGGCGCCTTCCGCCAAAACCTCGGTGTTTTCCACCGAAGCGCCGGCATCCGGCACACCGGATATGGCCGGTGCTTTCGCGCAAGTGCGCTTCATCATGGTGCGCCCCAGTCACCCCGGCAACGTCGGGGCGGCCGCGCGCGCCATCAAGACCATGGGCTTCCACGAACTGTGCCTGGTGGCGCCTCGATTTCCCGATGTGCTGGAACAGCCTGAAGCGCAATCGCTGGCCAGCGGTGCCACCGATGTCCTGGCCGCGGTCCGCATCGTGCCCACGCTCGCGCAAGCGCTGGCACCCGTCACCCTTGCGTATGCCCTGACCGCCAGGGCGCGCGTGCTGGGCCCGCCCGCCTGCGACATCCGTGAAGCCGCGCAAGACAGCTGCAGGCACTTGCAGGAAACCGTCCATGGCCGCGTGGCCGTCGTGCTGGGTACTGAAAGGTCCGGGCTCACCAACGAAGACATCGCCCTGTGCCAGCGCGTCTGCCATATTCCAGCCAACCCGGAATATAGTTCATTGAATGTGGCCCAGGCCCTGCAGCTGGCGGCCTGGGAGCTGCGCTACGCCCTGGCCAGCGCTGCCTCGCTGCCTTTGCTGCCCAGCACCGAAGGCCAGGCCGACGAAGGCGACCAGCCCGCCACCAGTGAAAAACTGCAGGCGCTCATGACCCACTGGGAGCAGGCCCTTACCGAAGTCGGCTTTCTGGACCCCTTGCACCCCAAAAAGCTGATGCCCCGCATGCGGCACATGTTCGGCCGCAATGGCCTGAGCCACGACGAGGTCGATATGCTGCGCGGTTTGTGTACGGCCATGATCAAGACCGCCAGAAAGCCATAGTCGGGCGGGCGGCACAGCCGCCCCCCCCTGCCCGTGTGTGGCGTGCCGACCTCAGGCAGCCACGATATCCATGCCCACCAAACGTGAAAGCTCGGCAATGCCGGCGCCCGACACATCGTCCACCAGCACGATTCGGCCGTCCCTCAGGTCGAATACCGCCAGATCACTATAAACGCGGGTCACGCAGGCCACCCCGGTCAGAGGATAGCTGCACTGCTCCACCAGCTTGCTCTGGCCCTCGCGCGTCAGCAACTCCATCAGCACATAGACCGACTTGGCGCCTATGGCCAAATCCATGGCTCCCCCAACGGCGGGAATGGCGTCGGCGTCGCCCGTGTGCCAATTGGCCAGGTCGCCATTGCGCGACACCTGGAAAGCGCCCAGCACGCAGATATCCAGATGCCCGCCGCGCATCATGCCGAAGGAATCGGCATGATGAAAAAAGGCGCCGCCCGGCAGCAAGGTGACCGGCTGTTTGCCCGCATTGATCAAGTCGGGATCCTCGGCGCCCGCTTCGGGCGCCGGCCCCATGCCCACCACGCCGTTTTCGCTGTGCAGCATGATTTCGCGATCGGCCGGCAGGTAGTTGGCTACTTTGGTTGGCAAGCCGATACCCAGGTTCACCACGCTGCCTTCAGGAATGTCCAGGGCAACGCGGGCGGCCATCTGCTCTCGATTCAGTCGATTCATGCTGCGGCTCCTGTAGCGACGACGCGTTGAACGAATAGCCCCGGTGTCACGATGGCTTCGGGGTCGAGCCCGCCCAGCTCGACAATGCTGTCGACCTGAGCAACGGCGATCCGGGAGGCGGTGGCCATGATGGGCCCGAAATTCCGGGCCGTCTTGCGATACACCAGATTGCCCCAGCGGTCGCCATGCAGGGCCTTGATGAGCGCGTAGTCGGCATGCAGCGGGTACTCAAGCAAATAGTCGCGCCCATTGATGCGCCGCTGCTCTTTACCTTGCGCAAGCGGCGTTCCGGCGCCTGTGGGGGTGTAGAAACCGCCAATGCCCGCACCGGCCGCCCGGATGCGTTCAGCCAGATTGCCTTGCGGCACGAGCTCCAGCTCGATCTTGCCGGCGCGATACAGCGCGTCGAACACATGGGAATCGGACTGGCGCGGAAAGGAGCAAATGATTTTGCGTACCCGCCCCGCCGCCAGCAAGGCCGCCAGCCCCGTGTCGCCATTACCCGCATTGTTGTTGATAATGACCAGATCCTTTGCACCCTGTTCAAGCAGGGCATCGATCAGTTCCTTGGGCTGGCCTGCCAGCCCGAAGCCGCCAACCATGATGGTGGCCCCGTCAGGGACATCCGCCAGGCTGGCGCGTATCGTGTCAAAAACTTTGGAAATCATCTCACATCCATTTTCTGCGGACTAGGGTCTAGGGTCTGTTAACACTACTCAAGATAATGGCCGGCCAACCCGGCCGGCCATCGGGTCAGGACTTGACGATCAATCTACCGTTGCGCCTGAGGCCGTAACCACCTTGGCCCAGCTGTCAACTTCGGATTTAATGAAATCGCCGAACTCGGCGGGTGTGGTTTTGGCCGGCACGGCGCCCAGGTCTTCCAAGCGTTTTTGCACGTCGGGCTTGGCCAGGGCGGCCAGAATTGCCTCGTTGAGCTTGTTGACCACGTCGTCCGGCGTACCCTTGGGCGCAATCACGCCAAACCAGGAAGACACATCGAACGTGGGGAAACCGGATTCCTGCATGGTGGGCAGATCGGGGGCCGTCTTGGACCGCTCCGCAGTCGTAACCGCCAGCGCCCGCAGTTTTTTGGCTTCTACATGCGGCCATGCCGATGGCATGTTGTCGAACATATAGTCGACCTGGCCGCCGATCAAGTCGGTTGTGGCGGGCGAACTGCCTTTGTAAGGAATATGGGCCACATCGATATCGGCCAATTGCTTGAAGAGTTCGCCGGCCATGTGTATGGAGGTACCGCTGCCCGACGACGCAAAATTCAGCTTGCCGGGATTGGCCTTGGCGTAGTCGACAAGCTCCTTCACGCTATTGACGGGCACATTGGGGTTGACTACCAGAACGTTGGGTACCCTGACAGCCAGCGCGACCGGCGTGAAATCTTCGACCAGATCGAAACGCAGGTTCTTGTACAGCGTATGGTTGATGGCACTGGTAACGGCCACCATATACAGCGTATAGCCATCGGGATCGGCACGCGCGACCATTTCGGAGGCAATATTGCTGCCCGCCCCCGGACGGTTTTCAACCACAACCGGCTGGCCCAGCGTATCACCGATTTCTTTACCCACAATGCGCGCCACGACATCCGTAGTCCCGCCCGCCGAGAAACCTACGACCAGGCGGATGGGCTTATCGGGATAAGCCGCCAGGGCGCTGCTGGAAAGCCCAAGCGCACTGGCAAGCAGCACACTGTTGGCCAATATTTTTACGCCTGATTTTAATTTTGAATGAATCGACACGGTATCCTCCTGTGTGTCCATTGAATGGACAGTTCTATAATTGGACTTTCAATTCTCTGACATATTCAGGTTTTTTCCAACAAACCTGTACACCCTATGGACACTTTACCCAGTGAGCCTGCAAACGCCGGGCCTCGGACACTCAGGCGCGGCCTGCAGGTTCTGCGCATATTGCGTGATAACCCTGATACCGGCTTGAACGTCACCGAACTCGCGCGCCTCACGGACCTGCAGCGCCCCACCATTTACCGCCTTCTGGCTGCGCTGATAGAAGAAGATTTTGTAAAAAGCATAAGCGGCACCAAGCGTTTTGCAGCCAATCATCGCAGCGCAACGCCCGCGCGCAATCACGACCCCCGCATCGAGCTTGCCATGCCTGTCATGCAGAAACTGGCATCACAAACCGGGGACGCCGTTTTTCTGGTGGTGCGCGACGGGCACGAATCGGTCAGCCTCTGGCGCGAAATCGGCCCTTATCCCGTGCAGATTCTTGCCACCTTCGCCGGCAAGCGCCAACCGCTTGGGGTGGGCTCGGGCGGGATGGCCCTGCTGGCCAAACTGGACGACGCCGTGGTCGAAGACATTATCACCAACAACAGCAATCAGATCGAGCAGTACGGTGGAATGACCATGCGCGAAATGCGACAGCTGGTGCAAAATACACGCACCCGAGGCTACTCCGTGGTGGGCAACTACGCGGTGCGCGGCGCGCTCGGGGTGGGCTGCGCCCTGTGCGACAAAAGAAAAAAACCCTATCTGGCCATCAGTGTCACGGCCATTACCGACCGCATGCCGGCCACTCGCCAGCGTGAAATCGCAGGGCTGATACAAGAGGGGCTGAAAACACTGGCCGACAAGATCTGAGACGGAATGCGCTCGGCGCCGCATCCCGTCTGCCGATGACTACGACTCGGACACGCCGCCCTGCTCCAGGGCTTCGGCAACCGTCTTGGCCTGGACTTCGCGTATCGGTATCGGCATTTTAAGACCCGCGCGGGCCAGTACTTGCAAGGCGTTGCGGTATAGATCGAAGCGCAAATCCCAATAGTTCTCGACGGCGGCCCATACGCGCATATTCACGGTTGTCGTGCTTTCACTGTATCCGGTCACCATGACCTGGGGCTTGGGTTCGGCCAGCACATACTGATGGTTTTGTATCAGCGTCCCCAGTTCGCGCAGGGCGAGTTCAAGATCGTCGCCATAGCGGACCGATACCTCGACATCGAGGCGCCGCGTGGCATTTCGGCTGTAATTGATAATGGGGTTGCCCCACACCAGACTATTGGGCAAGGTCAGGTGTATGCCATCGAACTGGACCAGCCGCGTCAGAAACAAGCCGACCTCGGCCACCGTGCCATCCCCCTTGCCCACTACCGAAACGTACTCGCCAGCCCGCAAGGGACGCAAGGCCAGCAACATGATGCCTGCGGCGATGTTCTGCAACGTGCCTTGCAGGGCCAGGCCCACCGCCAGTCCTGCCGCGCCCAGCACAGTGATGATGCTGGCCGTCTGTACGCCAAAACGCGCCAGCACGGCAATGACGACAAATATCCGTATGGACCAGACCGTTACGGTATAGACCATGGGAACAATGGTTGGATCAACTTTTGGGGACCGGGCGGCCAGCTTTTGCACGCTGCGGCCCGCAAACGAGGAGGCGGCCCAGCCCAGCACGAGAATGATCAGGGTGACCGCAAGATTGAAAGCAATATATTCGACGGCGGGCATCAGCGCCGCCAGTTCATTCAGTTTTTCGACCATGATTTATCCACCAGACGGTATCCAGGCAATAAGGTGAAATCATACCCGGTCTAATGCGCAGTTGGTTTGCTCGAGCGTTCAAGTTCAAGCCAGGCAACACGCTCGTCCATGCCCGGGACGGGCATACGAAAACTTATCCACGCAGATTGTGGATAAGCCCAGGGACAACTTTTTGACTACACAAGATAGGCAATCAATAACAATGACTTAGCGTCCGAGGGTGAAAACTATCCACCCATCGCCTTCAGGCGATGGGTGATTCTACGGAAACGTCCCGGCTAAAGCGACCTTCCGCTGATCAGGCGCACCAGCACCATGATGATGGCGACGACGATAAGAATATGGATGAAGCCGCCAACGGTGTAGGACGTAACCAGGCCCAAAAGCCACAGAACGATCAGAATGACTGCGATGGTATATAGCATATTGGTCTTCCCTTCTTGATAAACTCGTTGCGTTTGTATTATTTACTGGCCTCGTGTCCTACGACACCGCCCACAGCCGCGCCACCAACGGTTCCCAGCGCGCTGCCGCCCGTCAGCACGGCGCCGCCGACGGCACCCACGCCCGCGCCTATGGCGGTATTTTGTCCTTGCTTCGACATACCGCTGCACGCGCCCAGGCCAAGCAGCGCCGTCAACACGACAGCCATACCTGCGATTCTTTTCGTCTTGTTCATATTAATACCCCTATTAATGATTTCGGCGGTACACCGCCAACTGACTCACACGTTGGCTAGCAAGCGCCGTGCCCAGCACGACAGTTTTCATCCCCCAGGCACAGCACTTGCTGCATGGGGGATGACCTTTTGGTCAATAACCAGGAGAACCGTAATGAAGAAAATTCTTGCTATCGCCATTTGCTCGCTTCCTTTGTCCATAGCGCCTATCGCCTATGCCCAGACCACCGCGCCCGAGGCTGGCGCCGCGCCAGAGTCGTCCGCACCGGCGCCTGCGCCAGCGCCCGCAC
>JBATWU010000137.1:0-79383 GCA_049672825.1 Pusillimonas sp. | reverse complement strand
GAGCGCGACGATTGCGGACAATCCGGGGGATTGTCCGCCGCGCGAGTTCTGCGGACGCCCCGATTGGGTTGAAGAAAACGGGCAGCCCAGGCAGAGCCTGGGCCGTAGCGCGCGAAGCCGGAACAGCCCGCGCCACACCCGACTTTCTTAAGCACGAAGCCTGGTCCAAGCAAGCAACCGCTTACGAAACACCCGCCTGATGCGCCTGCTCATCGGCGTGGTAGGACGAACGCACCATGGCGCCCACGGCGGCGTGGGTAAAGCCCATGGCGTAGGCCTCGCGCTCAAGCATTTTGAAGATGTCGGGGTGCGCATAGCGCAGCACCGGCAGATGGTGTTCCGACGGCTGCAGATACTGGCCTATGGTGAGCATATCGACATTGTGCGCCCGCATGTCACGCATGACGTCCAGGATTTCCTCGTCGGTTTCGCCCAGGCCCAGCATCAGGCCGGATTTGGTGGGCACGTTCGGATGCAGAACCTTGAAGTCGGCCAGCAGCTTGAGCGAGTGATGATAGTCGGAACCCGGGCGGGCCTGCTTGTACAGGCGGGGCACGGTTTCCAGATTGTGGTTCATGACATCGGGCGGGCCGTCGTTGAGAATGCCCAGGGCGCGGTCGAGCCGGCCGCGGAAGTCGGGCACCAACACTTCGATGCGCGTGGCGGGCGACAGCTCGCGCACCTGCCGTATGCATTCCACGAAGTGGCCCGCGCCGCCGTCGCGCAGGTCGTCGCGGTCGACCGAGGTAATGACCACATATGACAGCTTCATGGCGGCAATGCTGCGCGCCAGGTTGACCGGCTCGTTGACGTCCAGGGGGTCGGGACGGCCGTGGCCCACATCACAGAAGGGGCAGCGGCGCGTGCACTTGTCGCCCATGATCATGAAGGTAGCCGTGCCCTTGCCGAAGCACTCGCCAATGTTCGGACACGAAGCCTCTTCGCACACGGTGTGCAGATTGTGCTCGCGCAGTATTTTCTTGATATCGTAGAACCGCGAACCGGGCGCCGCGGCCTTTACACGTATCCATTCGGGTTTTTTCAGGCGTTCGGCCTGAACGACCTTGATGGGTATGCGCGAGGTCTTGTCGCCCGACTTCTGCTTTTGCGTTGGGTCGTAGGGGGCGGGACGCACGGTGGGTTTACGGACGGCAGACTGATCAACAGGTGTAGTCATACAATTTCCTGCGCGCAAGCCACTTTGCGCGCTAAAAATGGCGGCGTGCTTCACACCCCCATTATTGAAAGAACGTCGGCGGGCGGCCAAAACGCCGCCCATCTGGCGTAAACAGATGGCCATTTTACCGCGCCACCCAAGGCAGCGCCTAATCGCCCTGCCATTGGCATAGATTTACCGCCGCCGCAGGGCTGAACAGGGGCTCAGCGGCCCTTCCAGACCGGATGCCGCTTTTGCATGAAGGCGTCGATGCCTTCGGCCACGTCGTCGGCCATCATGTTCTGCGCCATGACCTGGCCGGCGTAATGGTAGGCATCGCCGAGGTTCATGCCGCGCTGGCGCTGGAACATGGCTTTTCCGGTGCGCACCGCCACCGGACTTTTGGCGCAAATGGCCCGCAGCAGGGCATCGGTACGGGCGTCGAGCTGGTCAGGCGGGACGGCGTCATTGATCAAGCCATGCGCCAGGGCGTCGCCGGCACTGATGAACTGGCCGGTAATCAGCATTTCAAACGCCTTCTTGGCCTGTATATTACGCGTCAGCGCCACGGCCGGCGTGGAGCAGAACAGCCCCACATTGATGCCCGACACGGCGAACTTGGCGGTATCGGCCGCCACGGCCAGGTCGCAGCTGGCCACCAACTGGCAGCCCGCCGCCGTCGCCATGCCATGCACCTTGGCAACGACCGGCACCGGTAAATTGACGATGCTTTGCATGACGCGGCCGCACTGCGCGAACAGCTGCTCGTAGTAGCGCTGCTCGGGCCTGGAGCGCATCTGCTTCAGGTCGTGTCCGGCGCAAAACGCACGGCCGTTGGCCGCCAGCACCACGCAGCGCACGCTGTCGTCTTGCGCGATGAGGGCCAGGGCATCCTGCAAGGCGCCCAGCAAGGCTTCAGACAAGGCATTGAACTGATCGGGACGGTTCAGCGTAAGGGTGACCACGCCATCGACCGTGTCCGTCAATAAAACACCGCATTCCGTTGTCATGCCGGGCCTCCTGAACTGATTGCCGATAAGTGGGCGGCCGCCACGGGGGGCGCATCGATGCCCTGGGAGCGGAGGCTGCGGCGACACTGCTCGCGGAAGGCCTCGCGCAGGCGCAGCGCCAGCAATTCGCCTGCCTGGGAAACAGTAACCTGTATGCCGCAAGACCGCAAATCCACCGTTTGCAGGCCTTCGTAGCCGCAGGGATTGATGCCCAGAAAGGGAGCCAGGTCCATGTCCACGTTCAGGGCCAGGCCATGATAGGCGCAGCCGTTGCGTACTTTGATGCCCAGCGCCGCAATCTTGGCCAGGCCGTCGTTGCCCGGCCGCGGCGTGACGCGGTGGCACGCCAGCAGGTTGGAAATGGGCACATACACGCCCGGCGCACCCGCCTTGCGGCAGGCTCCTTCCAGGCCAAGCTCGCCCAGCACCTGGATGATGACATCTTCCAGCAAGGCCACATACTCTTTCACGAACAGCCTCATGCGGCGCAGATCGACCAGGCAGTACGCCATCACCTGCCCGGGCCCATGGTAGGTGACCTGTCCGCCGCGATCGCAATGCACAACAGGCACCTGGCCGCTGTTCAGCACATGCTCAGGCTTGCCCGCCTGCCCCAGGGTATACACTGGCTGGTGCTCCGCCAGCCAGATTTCATCCGGGCTATCGGGCCCGCGCGTCTGGGTGAAGTCGCGCATGGCCTCCCATACGGGCAGATACGCCACCGGCCCTGGAAGCCATTTGCAGTCGATCATGGCTACAAAACAATGGAGACCATGTGGTGGCCGTGCAGGGCGCGATACAGGTTATCAAGCTGCTCGCGCGAGGTGGCGCGCACAATGAAAGTAAGGCCTATGTACTTGCCGCTACGACTGGGCCGCATCTCGACCGTGGCCGGATCGAAGCCGGGGTCGAACTCGCGCACCAGCTCGGTGAGGGTTCGCGCAAAATCCGGATGCGCCTTGCCCATCACCTTGATGGGAAAGTCGCTGGGATACTCGATAAGAGACTCTTCGGGCGGAATATTCTGCATAGTCACACATTGATCCGCGCACGGCCCGGGTAGCCGGGAGCCGCGCGCGTGTTAATGGCGCCGCGTACTACAGCGCCGCAATGGCCTGGTCGTAGCCGGCGCGCAGGCTGGCGTAGACCGGACCGGGTTTGCCCGACCCCACCGGCTTGCCGTTGTAGGTGGTGATGGGCAGCAATTCCTTGGTGGCCGACGACAGCATCAGCTCATCGGCCTGGTCGACTTCCTGTTGCGAAATGGGGCGCACGTTGAAGGGAATGCCCGCCGCTTCGGCCAACTCTTCGAGCAGGCCGTAGCGTATGCCTTCCAGGATGAGGTTGCTGCGCGGCGGCGCGAGCAACACGCCATCCTTGACCATCCAAATATTGCACGAGGAGCCTTCCGACAGGTAGCCATCGCGAAACTGCAGCACTTCGTCGACGCCCGCATCGACCGCATGCTGCTTGGCCAGCACATTGCCCAGCAGCGAAACCGATTTGATTTCGCAGCGCAGCCAGCGCACATCGGGAATACTTACCGTGGACAGCCCCTGCTCGCGCGCGGCGGCGCCCGGCCGCACAAAAGGCGACACCATGCAGAACACCGTGGGCGCCGTATTGGCCGGAAAGCCGTGGTCGCGCTTGGCCACGCCGCGCGTGACCTGTATATACACCATGCAGTCGCCCAGGCCCGACCGCTTCAGCAGGTCGAGCACCAGGGCTTCCCAGTCGGCGCGCTTAAGGTCCACCTTGATGTCGATGGCGGCAAGGCTGCGCTCGAGGCGCGCCAGATGGCCGTCCATGCGAAACGGCTTGCCGTTATAGGCAGGCACGACGTCGTAGATACCGTCACCAAAGATGAACCCGCGATCCAGCACGGATATCTTGGCGTCGCCCAGGCGCACGTAGTCGCCGTTCAAGTAAACAATACTGTCGTTATCGACATTGGGAATCATGTTGTGGCCTTACTCGAATAACAAACGAATCTTGTCGTAGATGCGCCCGAAGAAACCCGCCTCGGGCACATCGGCCAGCACATACAAAGGATCTTCACGCAGCACCCGGCCGTCGAGCGACAGGGATACCGTGCCCACCTTGGCACCCGCCTTCAGCGGCGCGATCAGCGGCTGAGTGTACTGGGCAACGGGCTTGATCTGATCGCCCTTGTCGCGCGGCACCGTCACCCAGGTGGGCGTGGTCGAGCCCAGCCCGACGGTTTCGGCCTGCCCCTCCCACACGCGCGCGGTGACCGCGGGCTTGTCGTTGTCGTACAGCTTGATGGTGTCGAAGTTCTGGAAGCTCCAGTTCAGCAGCTTCAGGCTGTTCTCGGTACGGGCCGCATCGCTGGCGGCGCCCACGATCACCGACACCACCCGGCGGCCATCGCGCAGCGCGGTGGTGACCAGGCAATAGCCGGCCGACTGCGTATGGCCGGTTTTCAGGCCATCGACCGTGGGGTCGGTCCAGAGCAGGCGATTGCGGTTGTTCTGCTTGATATTGTTATAGGTGAATTCTTTTTGGCTGTAGTAGTGCAGATACTGGGGAAAGCGCGTCACTAGGTTCTTGGCCAGCGTGCCCAGATCACGCGCCGTGGTCAGGTGCGACGGCCCGGGCAGGCCGGACGAATTTTCGTAATGGGTATCCCGCAGCCCCTGCCTGGCGGCTTCTTCGTTCATGAGCGTGACGAAAGCGTCTTCGCTGCCCGCGACCGCTTCGGCCAGCGCCACCGTGGCGTCATTGCCCGACTGCACGATCACACCCTTCAGCAAGTCATCGACCGACACTTGGCTGTTCACCTTGATGAACATGCGCGAGCCTTCGGTTTTCCAGGCCTTTTCCGACACGGGAACGGTTTGTTCCAATGACAGGCGCTTGTTTTCGATGGCATCGAAAACCACATAGGCCGCCATCAGCTTGGTCAGCGACGCGGGCTCGACCGGCTCGTCGAGATTCTGGGCGGCGATGATCTGGCCGCTGTTCACATCGATGGTCATCCATGCCCGGGCGGTCAGGGCGGGGGCGGGCACCGTGGCCAGTTCGCCAACCGTGGTGATGGGGCCGGTGGCGGGGGTGACCACCGCCGTTTGCGCAGGGGCGGCGGCGTCTTGCGCCAAGGCAAAGGCCGATGCCAGGGCCAGCGTCAGGCCGGCGGCAATATACAGGAATCGGTGGGATTGAAGGCGGGGTTGTTTAACTGTCATGGGCGTATCGTAAATGAATTTGAACAGGGCGTCACAGCAGCCCAAGCCGCTGTTGCAATAAACGCTTCAGCGTAACGAGCTTGCCATGAAAAAAATGACTGGCGCCCGGCACCACCACCACGGGAAGGCTATGCGAGCGCGCAAAATCCATGGCTTCCGACAAGGGCACGACCTCGTCGTCCTCGCCGTGAACCAATAAGGTATCGTCGGGAACAGAGACCGCCCGGAACTTGAAACGTTCTACCGCCGGGCCAAATAATAATAGCGCATCGGGCACAGGCTGCGACTGCTCCGCCAGCGCGGAATACAGTTGTGCGGCCACCGACGTACCGAAAGAGAACCCCGCCAGCACCCACTTGCCACGGGCCGCTTCAGGATAAGCCTGCGCGAACTGCGCAACGAGCTGCTGCATGTCGGTGGTTTCACCCACGGCGGCGTCGAACTCGCCCTCGGAGCCGCCCACGCCGCGAAAATTGGGACGCACGGCGATCAGGCCTTGCTCGACACAGGCGCGGGCAATAGTCGTGACAATTTTATTGTCGCGGGCGCCGCCATGCAGCGGGTGCGGATGCAGCACGAGGGCCCAGCCGCTGGGCGTCGTCATGGGCAGGTCGAGCGCGCAATCTATCGCGCCGGCCACGCCCTGGAAAGAAATTTTCTGGGTACGAGCAAGCATAATCACCAGTTTGAGTTATAAACACAGGCGTGCCCATTTTACGCCACGCGTTATGCCGGGCTTATTTACGTGGGGCTGCATCAAAACCATGACGACGAACACACCACCGCTACTGCCCGAACCGGCGCAGATCAAGAACGAACTGGCCGCGGCCCTGCCGCGTTTCAGGCAACTGCAGTGGGTTCAGACCACGCACTCCACCAATGCAGACCTGCTCGCCATGGCCCGCGCCGAAAACGGCCCGCTGGCCCGCCCCTGGCTGCTGGGCGCCCACCTGCAAGAGCGTGGACGCGGCCGCGCGGGCCGCAACTGGCAGAACCGCCCCGGCGCCAATCTGATGTTTTCATGCGCCTTCGACGTTTTCCTGCCCCCCGTCCAGTTGCCGACGCTGTCGCCGCTGGCCGGACTGGCGGCCTGCGAAGCCCTGCGCGAACTGATCAGCCCTCCCATGCGCAGCCACCTGACCATGAAATGGCCCAACGACCTGCTGTGGCAGTCGGCCAAGCTGGCCGGCATATTGGTCGAGGTCACCCGCGCGGGCACCGCCCGCCTGTCGCCCGACCACTACGTTGCCATCATCGGCATCGGCCTGAATCTGGACGACGCCCGCGCGCTCAGTACATCGCTGAACCGGAAAGTGGCCGACTGGTCCGAAGTGGCCGCCAAGGACGCCGCGGCCGCCCACGTCACGGCCGGCGATATCGTGTCCCGCATTGCGCAGTCGTGGTATGCCTGCCTGAACCAGGTCACCGCCCAGGGCCTGGACTTCCTGCCAGAGCGCTACGCCAAGGTCGACGCCCTGCTGGGGCAGCACATCAATGTGCTGGATGAGGGCCGCCTGCTTCAGGCCGGCATCGCCTGTGGGGTAAACACCCTGGGGCAGTTGCTGCTGCGCAGCCCGCAGGGGGAACACGCCATCACGGTGGGCGAGGTGTCGGTACGGCCGCAAGGGAATTCAGCCCCATGATGCTATTGATAGACGCCGGCAACACCCGCATCAAGATAGGCTGGTTCAAACCCCTCACCGGACAGCGAGAAAGCCGGCCGCTGGCCCTGGGACACGACGCCATCGGACAATTGCCCGCCTGGCTGGCGCAGCTGGACGAACGCCCCACGGGCGCCCTGGGCGTCAGCGTGGCCCTGCCCGACATTGCCGCGGCGCTCGACGCCACGCTGGCCCAGCGCTATGGCTTGACCATCGACTGGATACATGGCCAGCCCCAGGCGGCCGGCGTGCGCAACGCCTACCAAAGCCCCGGTCAACTAGGCGCCGATCGCTGGGTGTCGATGCTGGGCCTGGCCCAGTACGGTGATGCCGCGCCCCTGATGCTGGCCAGCTTCGGCACCGCCACCACCATAGACACCCTGCTCCCCGTCGATGCGTCCATCGACGGCGCCCGCTTTGTATTCGAAGGCGGCCTGATCTTTCCGGGCCCGGCCCTGATGCGCAGCTCGCTGGCGGCGGGTACCGCGCGCCTGCCTCAGGCCGACGGCCCCGTGACCGCCTATCCCACCGACACGCACCAGGCCATCAGCAGCGGTATTGCCGCCGCGCAGGCAGGCGCCGTGCTGCGCCAGTGGCGCGAGGGCCTGGAACGCTACGGCCGTGCGCCGGCCGCATTCGGTACCGGTGGCGGCTGGCCCATGGTGCAAAACGAGGTGCAGCGGACATTGGCGCGCGCCCAGGCCGACCTGGGCCTACCGCCGCAGCCTGTGCAATGGCTGCCCGCGCCCGTGCTGGACGGACTGGCCCGCCTGGCCGGCAAGCCCGATCAGTAATCGGCCTTGGGTGTGCCCAGCAGCGCGGCTTGCTGGTTTCTTTCCGACAACATGCGCGGTTCGCGTCCCTGCTCGCTGGGCGGCGGACCGAAAAAGCCCTGGCCGAAGGCCAGCAAACCCAGGTTTGCCAGCAAAACGATTAAAAACAACGTACGCATAAACGAAAAACCAATTTGTTGCAATTGGCCCCAGTGTAATGCAGATGACCGCCACATCGATAGCGTATGATTAAGCGGAACCCCATACCCTGAACTCCCCCCTATGAAACCAATTCGCAAAGCTGTTTTTCCCGTTGCAGGCCTGGGAACGCGTTTCCTGCCGGCCACCAAGGCCATGCCCAAAGAAATGCTGCCCATCGTCGACAAGCCGCTGATCCAGTACGCCGTCGAGGAAGCCATTGCCGCCGGCATTACCGATCTGATCTTCATTACGGGGCGAAACAAGCGCGCCATCGAGGATCATTTCGATAGCGTACCCGAACTGGAAGCCGAGCTTGAAGCCAAGAACAAGTACGAAATGCTGGAAATTGTTCGCAACGTGCTGCCATCGAACGTCAACTGCATCTATACCCGCCAGGCAGCTCCCCTGGGCCTGGGTCACGCCGTGCTGTGCGCTGCCCCCATCGTGGGCAACGAACCTTTTGTCGTCCTGCTCGCCGATGATCTGCTCGACGCCGACATCCCCGTCACCCAACAACTGATCGACGCAGCCCACGAACACGACGGCAGCGTCATTGCCATCCAGGACGTCCAGCGCGAACACACCGACCGCTACGGCATTATCTCGGGCACGCTCGTCAACCCCCACACCACCCACATATCGGGCATCATCGAAAAGCCCAGCCCGACCGATGCTCCCAGCACTCTGGCCGTCGTGGGCCGCTACGTGCTCGAACCCGAAATCTTCCAGCATCTGCGCCAGACAACCCCTGGCGTGGGCGGCGAAATCCAGCTTACCGACGGCATCGCCAGCCTGCTCAAGTCGCGCAACGTATTCGGGCTGCAATACCAGGGGTCACGCTACGACTGCGGCAGCAAACGCGGATTCTTCCAGGCCACTATGGAGCTGGGCAAGAAATATCATGGGCTGCTGCCTGAGTGAGCTCGGGGGCTTAGCCACCCCTTCCCCCAAGCACCGTAACAAATAGTGAATACTTAGTTTCTGGGAGGACGCTGTGAAAAGCGGCGCTCGAAAACATCTTCGGCGATTCGGTTCTTTAGTATTTCTATGGAACCGCCTGCTATCATCCAGCCGCGACAGCGCCGCACACAATACTCCACCAAGGATTCCCGACTGTAGCCCATGCCGCCCATGACTTGCAGCGCATCATTGGCGACTTCAAACCCGATTTGATTGCAGTAAGCTTTTGCAATGGCCGTCTCCGTGGCAGAAGGAAAATCTGTCTCCGCCTTGCTCGCAGCCCGGTACAACAACAGCTGCGCCGCGTCCAGTTTGATCCGCATATCCGCGAACTTCCATTGCAGTCCTTGGAATTCACAGAGCAGCCGTCCGAATTGCTTGCGTTGCATGGCCCAGTTTCGAGCCTCTTCGTAAGCATACCGACCCAGGGCAAGCGAGCGGGAAGTATTACCGATACGCTCGATGTTGAAGCCTGCTATCTGCTTCTTGAAACCGCCCTCACCTAATACCAGTTGTTCATCAGGGATATAGGTATTATCAAGAAATATTTCCACCCATTCCTCGTCGGACATAAAGGAGGAGCGTTTGCCCAGCTTCACACCTTCAGCTTTGGTTTCTATTAGTACAGAACCAATGCCATTCGTGCCTGATCCGAAACGGACGTAGGCAAGTATAAAATCGGCGTGAGGTCCATGTGTGGTGAAAATCTTTGATCCATTGATGCGCCAGCCAGCTCCGTCTTTCGTGGCGCTGGTTTGTAGGTCGGTTACAGCCGAACCCGCTCCCGGTTCGCTCATGCCAATAGAAATTAGGGCTTTTCCTTTAAGTAGTGGTTTCAGATACTTTTCCTTCTGGAAAGGTGTCCCGTACTTAGCAAGAACACGTATGGCGCCAAAACTGCCAGCTTGAATAACATCGGCGCTTCGCGGACATACTGATGCCACGGCCTCGATAGCAATAACGGCATCCATCAGCGAGCCACCCACGCCGCCATCTTCTTCAGCGATGGCGATCCCAAGCAGACCCTGTTCACTCATGGCTTGAGCAACATCCCACGGATATTCTTTTGAATGGGCACGCTCGACGGCGTTAGCTAGTAGCCTTCTCTCGGAGAAACGACGTACCGCAGTCTGGAAGGCCTGTTGCTCAGGAGTAAGAGAAAAGTCCATGAATATAAGTCCTGATAGCGTTGGTTCTTTAAAAGAAAAACTTAAAACAGGCGCATCAGCGCATCAACGGCGATGGCGCCTTCTCGGCGTACGAAAAGTGGATTGATTTCGGCCTCGTTGATCTGTACCCCTTGAACGGTCGCCAGGCGCGAGAAACGCACTATTGCTGTGGCGAGCGCATTGCAATCCCCTAAAGGCTGTCCTCGATAGCCCCGAACAAGCTGCGTTAGCTTTACTTCATTTATCATTTCTTGAGCAGTTGCCTCGTCAACTGGGGCGAGCCGGAGCGAAAAGTCCTTAGAGAGTTCCGCGGCAATACCACCAGCGCCCAGCATAATGATCGGCCCCACCAGGGGATCCTGCTGAAAGCCCAAAATCACCTCAATTAAACGATCTTCCATTTTCTGAATCAGAACGCCAGCGATACTGGCTTCAGCGCAATGACGCTTTATGGAACGCAGCATCTCGGGCACTTGACGCGCCAAGTCGTCGTCGTCGGTGATGCCCACACGCACACCTTGGACTTCCGTTTTATGCTGGATATCGCGAGAACAGACTTTAATGACTACAGGGTACGGCACCGTATGATGCAAGTCTTGCGGTGAAACAAGCTGAGTTTGTGCGAGCTCGATACCCAGGGCTGAAAGAACCAAGCCTGCTTCATATTCTGTAAGAGGACCTTTTCTAGGCAGATTGTCCGGCCAGGAAAAGGTAGTTTGCTCTTCACCGGCCGGGGGCTCCACTGGCTTTCCGCGCCTCAGAAAACTCGCTAGTGCATCTGCACATGCCTCGGGCGTTTGAAACGAAGCAATTGAGTGCTGTTGTAAAAGGGCTAGTGACTCAGGTGCATTGGGCGCGAGAAACGCTACCAAAGGTTTGTTGTCTGGCTTGCTCGCTTCGATCAATGGGCGTACGGCCAAGTCCGGATGGAATTGCGCCGACGATCCCACTACGCTGAGCACAGCATCGCACCAAGGCGCCGCAAGCAGTTCCTCCAGAAGTTTTTTGTACTGGGCGCTGGTGGCGGCTAGCGTTAAGTCTATTATTGGAGATGGTCTAAGCTTAAGGCCGTGCTCAGCCATATGCTTAATGAAAAATTCTGGGGGTGTAACGGCTTGTATGCCACATACCCCCAAGTTATCGACCACCGTAGCCGCGCCTCCACCAGTAGTCGTAATAACTGCGACACGTGGGACGCCCTTTGCACGGGGTGCCGACTTTGCGTACCTAGTAGCTAACGGCACGATCTCGAAGAGTGTTTCCAGCAGTTGGACACGCATGACTCCGTGTGCGCGGAAAAATGCGTCAACAGCCGCGTCATTGCCTGCAATGGCTCCCGTATGAGACTGCGATAGTACGTTCCCCTGGTCGGATCGACCCAGCTTGTAGACCACCACCGGTTTGTTGGCGGCATGGGCACGTCGCAGGGCTGCCGCCATGATGGCAGCCTCTCGTACTGTTTCAAGAAACAGCAGAATTATTTCTGTTTGGGGATCATCTACCAAAGCGTTGATCACCTCGCCAACGGAGATATCGCTTTCGTTCCCCACGGAAATTGATTTAGCGAATCCGAATCCGCGAGCCGCAGCCCGTGACAGCAAGGATCCCATCATCGAGCCACTTTGCGACACCATGCTGATGTTTCCTGGCAACAGATTCTTGGCGTCAAAAGCGGCATTCACAGAAATAATACCGCCCGACTGAATGTCGGCTAGGCCAATGCTGTTGGGACCCAGTATGCGCAGCCCAAGCTCCTGCGCGCGAACCACCAATTGCGCCTGGAGCTTAACCCCTTCTTCGCCTGACTCACCAAAGCCATCGGAATAGACAGTGACCACCTTTGCGCCAGCCGCGGCGCAATGACCCAACAAGTCGAGCACATATCGTCCAGGAACCATAACAAAGACATGGTCGACCGGTTCGGGTAGCGATGCCAGGTCGGGATAAGCGCGCTCCCCAAGGATTTCGCTGCGCGAAGGATTAATAGGGTATACCGTACCGCTAAATCCATGCTTTCGCATAAATAGCAGAGGTCTGGCGGTGTTCTTGCTAATGTCGCCTGATGCGCCGACAAGAGCAATCCGGCGAGGTGAAAGTAGCGCCTGGGCAAAGGAGGTTTTCTGCATGAGTTCTGCTTGGAGTGTTTGTCTAGTCGTAAAGCAGCGCGTAGAAGCTCGCTCGGTGTCAGTCAAGCATTCGATAAATTGAGTTCTCGAACATCCAAGGTGTCCAACCTCCAGACTTGCTCCCGTAGTGAACCAGCCTTGAGGCGACCAAGTACTGGCGCTACAAGCTCATCAAACTTGTCGTTGAGGTCGTCATCCGACAGTGGAGCTTCCGGATCGCCTTTACGATGGGGCGAGAAATGGTCAAGACGTTGGCCATTTTTTAGGGTGATTGCCACCCGTGCTGCGCGCTGCTGGGGGAAGCTTGCGGTAAGGTGTGGATCTTCACTTATGGTTAACAAGGACATTAGCTGGCGAATTGTCGGGTCCACCAGCCGCTCTGGTGTGAAAGCGTCAAGGCGCACAGAGCCATAAACCAACGCATGTGCAAGTGCGTAAGTCAAACTGAACCGACCCTCAAAGCTTGTAACAGGATTCGCATTTCCTGTTACTTCAATGGCGGTTCGATAGGTTTCAACATGGATGGCGGCAATATCTGCTGTTTCAATGGTTCCTCTCTGACGTAATGCGAGAGCCGCATCGATGGCGGCGAACGTATGCCCGCAGCAGCCGTGGTTCTTCTGCGTGATCTGTGTAATGTTGTAGTGTTCACCCAGCCCCCGAACGGCCAGGCTCCAGTCCGGCGACTGTGCCAGCGCCGCTCCGAAGCCAACCTCGCCCTCCAGAATGTCGACGACGCCAGTGACGCCGTTGGCGGCGGCTTGCCCCGCGCGTACGCCTACAGCTGCAGCATGTCCAGCGTGGAGGGCTTTGGTCATGGCATCAGAACGGAAGGCCTGCTGGAGACCTGACGCAAATGTGGCGGATGTAGCCAATGCATGTTGCATCGCAATGCTTTTGCCTGGGGCGGTCAGTGCGGCAACAGCCGAGGCTGCGCCCAGGCAGCCCACCGTTCCAGTTGTATGAAAATAACGATAATGAGCCGGCTGGATCGCGGCGGCGATACGCGTGGATATTTCATAACCCACCACAATGGCATTAAGCAATGCCTGGCCAGATGTATTTAGATCTTCGGCTACGGATAATGCCGCAGCAATGGTGGGACAACCAGGGTGATAAACGCCATCACGAAATATGTCGTCGAACTCCACCGCATGTGAAGCGCTGCCATTAATCCAGGCCGCTGTCGCAGGGAAAGCAGTCGT
This sequence comes from Pusillimonas sp., assembly GCA_049672825.1. Classification (GTDB taxonomy): domain Bacteria; phylum Pseudomonadota; class Gammaproteobacteria; order Burkholderiales; family Burkholderiaceae_B; genus Pusillimonas_C; species Pusillimonas_C harenae_A. The sequence continues at coordinate 65,916 of JBATWU010000137.1, read as the reverse complement.
AGCATTTCCTGGAAGGCTGGAGTGGCCGAATCCTAGCTCCGAGCGATAGGCACGCAGCAACTGCTCACAAGGCGCAATCTGGGTCCCTGGGTACAATGCCGCCAGCCAGTCCAGCATTGCTCGCTTGGCATGATGGATGACCTCCTGCGGCAAGACCCGCTGTGTGTCGTGCGCTCCATATATGGATACTTCTTCCAGCAACATGTCTTATCCCCGATAGCTTCCGAATGAAAGGAAGTTGTATAGATAAAAGAATAAGATATCGCTATTGAGTGGCGTGAGGATTGAAAAAAGGGAAAGCGAGCTGACATTGCGCAAGCTCGCGCCACGCAATGGCGGCTAGCCGCATTCAAGTTAGTAGGATTCAAAATCGAAGCAATGAGCGATTTCCAACCTGTTTCCAACGTGCCTCAAGGGAAGCAGAGTAAGCTGCTATCACTATTATTGTGGTGTCAGGGACGATTCTTCTTATTGTCCTCCAATGCCCTCCTCGGAAGGACAAAGAAATCTCAATAATTCCAGGCTGGCCTGGCTACCGTTTACCAGATCATGTACGCATATATAAAAATGCCTCGCCGCCCATTCATCCTGGAGCCGCAGCAAAACAAGTCCCATGCTGCGCTGGTAGTTACACGCAATATTTTCGGGGACAATTCCTATACCCAGCCCTTCGCGGATCATATTGCAGCGTGTCTCGAAATTGGAAACCTGCAACTTAACCGTGGGGGGTCGCGATACCGTCTGACCTATATAGGCGAGAAACTTGTCCAGTGAATGCAATGGAAAATATCCCAAAAGATCATAATCGAGCGCATCTTCCAAAAACAGCTCTTTGCGATCGGCTAGGGCGTGGCCTTGCGGGACAACCAAACCCACCCTATCTGTCGCGAACGGAAACGAGGTTACACCTGGCGCAGGGTGTCTAGCGTGATAGATGCCAATGTCGACGACGCCATCCGATACCATGCGTGGAATATCGTAGCTATGTGCCTGGATGAGATCAATGCTGATGTCATTGCGCTCACCCAAGAAGCGCCCCATCTGGCCGGGCAGGAATTGCAAGAGCGTAGAGGGGTTGGCCGCTAGACGAATTTTCGCTATGCCCTCGGTCGAGTAATTGTTTATCGCATTTTCGGCCAATCGGATACTGCGCAAAATAGCTTTGGCTCGCTGATACAGCAAGGTGCCCGCCGCCGTGGGCTCAACGCCGCGGCCATGGCGTAACAATAGAGTTCGATCAAGGTGACGCTCGAGTTCGGCGATCCGCTTGCTTGCTGCCGAAGTGACTAGATTTTCTCGTTCCGCGGCCTTGGATAGGCTTTTTTCTTCTATCGCGGCAACGAAGATTTCAAGCGCAGGTATATCCATACCTTTCATGGCTAGCGGGCTTCCTTTATGCACTGAGATTATTTCTGGGTAAGATGGCGTTAGTGCCAAGGTCGCCTCCTCCACGAGCGAGGCTTCTTCCATTCTATCAGCTTGTGCATAGAGTCAACGTGCAGGCGCATCATTGCAGGACAAAGGAAACAGGTGCAAAACGCCGAACTAGCTGTCTGACGCGCGAACAGCCGGAAGTCCGGTAGGCGTGAAGCCCTTAGCCTTACCCGCCATAAATTTGACGGGCTGGATAAGGCGCATTGCGCCCCTGGATCAGGATCAGAATTGATACCGACGCAAGCCGCCATCTACCGGTATCACCGTGCCGGTAATGTAGCTCGCCAAAGGCGAAGCGATAAAACACGCCAGATTAGCAAGATCGCTAGGGTCGCCGTAACGGCCCATGGGTATATCGTTCTCTGATTGCTGTTGTCGTTCTTCAGTTGTGTAATTACGTAAAATCTGCTCAGAGTTTATACGTCCGGGCGCGATGGAATTAATGGTGACGCCGTATTTCCCAACCATGCGTGAAAGGCCCTTGGCCCAACTATGAAGGCCCGCCTTGGCGCAAAACGCACCGTTGATGTGTCGAGGCTCACTATTCCCGGTAATGTTGACGATTCTTCCCCATTTACGCGCAATCATCTGATCCAGCAACGCATCTGCAAGCTGACGTGGACGATGAAAATTCAGGGTAAGCGCTTCTTCCCAACGGTCTTCGTCTACATGCAGATCAGTAAACGGCCGCGAACCGCCTGCATTGTTGATCACGATGTCCACATGCCCTAAACCTTTAAGCACCGCTTCCCTAAGTTTCTGAATGGATTCCGGTGCATAGAAATCAACTTCAACCACGACGGCAGGTGGGCCACCGGCAGCGACTATTTCAGCGGCAAGTTCCTCCAGCAGAGCCCCTCGGCGGGCCGCAATAGCCAGTTGCACGCCTTCTCGAGCTAAAGCCGATGCGATGCCGCGTCCGATTCCTGTGCTTGCTCCGGTGACCAATGCAGTCTTTCCATCGAGTTGCAAGTTCATCTTATTCCTTTGCGTGCCGTTTAACCATAAACTGGCTGTTCTGCGAATGACGAGCTTATCAGGCGGCTCGCCGATCAGCGCAACATACCCCACTTGCGCACGGTTTTCTTTTCTAGCCAGCGGAAAATCAAGCCCTCGACACACAGCCCTATGACGATCACAGTGAGCAGCCCCACGAAAACATAGTCCGTGCGAAGCTGGTTGCGATTCTCAAAGATAAACCATCCTAAGCCGCCCGCACTCGAAGAGACGCCAAATACCAATTCGGCCGCAATTAGCGTACGCCAGGCAAACGCCCAGCCGATCTTCAGGCCGGTCAGAATAGCCGGAAGGGCTGCCGGGATGAGCAAGTGTGTGACATATGACAAGCCACGAAAGCCGTAGTTCATGCCAACCATACGTTGAGTTTCGGATACCGAGCGGAAACCCGAATGAGTATTCAACGCAACTGGCCACAGTACTGAATGAATGATGATAAAAATCAGACTGCCTGTGCCTAAGCCGAACCACAATAGGGCGAGGGGTAGCAGTGCAATGGCGGGAAGCGGATTGAACATCGATGTCAGTGTGGCGAGGAAATCGGCTCCGATCCGTGATGACACGGCAATCGTCGTCAGGACGGCGGCGGCCGCGATACCACATGCATAACCTGCGATTAACACTTTCATAGAAATGGCGATTTTGCCAAGAAGTTCGCCGCCGAACAGGGATTCTCCCAAGGCCTCAAATACAGAACTCAACGTCGGAAACATTAGTGCCGAATCAAGATAACGGGCGTAGCCCTCCCAGCATAATCCCAGAAAAATCAAGATGGTTAGCTGCCGCACTACGTCGACATTGGCAATACGCTCGATGCGCGAGAGCGGACGCGAAACATCGCCGATGTGGCCCAAGTCTTTAGGCTCCAGCTCGAACTCAGGCCGCGCTATCGGCTCCATCCTGCGGAGTCTCGTTGTCTCACTCATGGCGCCGTCCTCTCTATGGCTCTGGCTTGGGGAGAAAAAAGCATACGATGTATTGACTCTTGTAGCGCGAGGAAGCCATCTTCCTTTTGCTGCTCCAGGCCATAGCCGGAATTCAATTCAGCACGGACTTGGCCTGGGTGGGATGAAAGAACCAGGATGCGCGAACCAATGATGATTGCCTCTTCAATCGAATGCGTGACGAACAATACCGTGAAGCGTATTTCGTCCCAAAGCCGTAGAAGCTCTTCCTGCATTTGTTGTCGGGTTAATGCATCCAGTGCAGCAAACGGTTCGTCCATCAGAAGAATGTCGGGTTCCATTGCCATCGCACGAGCGATGGCAACACGCTGCTTCATCCCTCCCGAGAGCATGTGAGGATATACGTCGGCAAATTTGGTCAAGTTTGTCTTATCCATATAGGCCTTGCACCGTTCCCGCGCCTCGACACCTTTGAATTTACCGGTTTTGATCATGGGCAGCATAATATTCTGGCGCACTGTCTTCCACGGCAGCAACTGGTCGAACTCTTGGAAAACCATCATTCTGTCTGGACCAGGCCCGCCTAGTGGCTTGCCTTTCAGATACATACTGCCGCTGACAGGCTTAATGAAGCCGCCGACCGCCTTAAGCAGACTTGATTTGCCGCAGCCCGAAGGTCCAAGCAATACAAATCGGTCGGCAGAAAAAATATTGAAACTTACATCGTACGTCGCCGTGACCAACTGCTCTGGAGTCTTATACTGCAGGGTGACATTCTCAATCTGCAATATGGGTGAAGTCGCCTCTATCATGTTTTTCTCTTTTTCGATCTTTATTGGACGCTGAACAGCGCCGCCACATCGCGCACGAGAACCTCGTGACTATCCAGGTCGTCGAGGACCGTTAGCACCTGTTCCGTTTTTTGATGTCCTAAAACCGGGCTAGCCAGGAGATAAAACTTAGCGTTCAGCTCTTTCTGAGTAAGTGGATTCTCGGGATCACCTTTAGGCCATTCTATGCGTGAAACTAGCGACGAACCGCCTTTCCTCGTAATAACTACTTCACAGGGGTAGTGATGGGGCCAAACCTTCTCGGCTTGCGGATCGACCTCCCAAGTCACTCGCGCAGCGACATCTAGTAGCGCCGGGTCGCGAATGGCGGATTCGCTGTACTCATCCAGGAAGGCACGCCGTTTGACTAATGCAACGGCCACCGCGTAAGGCGCGCTGAACTGTGCATCGACCACACTGAGAGGACGATACTTGCGCTCTTTCGGTTCGGTCAGTGAGCGTGTCAATGGATACCGCGCCATACGAACTAGTACCGACTCCACATCTTCTGGCTGAATATCTTCTTTTTCAACTGCCGCCAGCGTGGCATCGACGATAGGCGCGGCAAAGCGGCAGCAGGAGTGAATCTTTATACTATTCTCAAGCAACAGCCAATGGGTACCCAGGCGATCCGTCATACGCTGCGGCTCATACTCATTTTCATAGGCATAGGCTTGCAACCAACCATCGGGGCCACCCAGGCTTTCACTTGGGCCGTAGTATTTCTCTCGTGCAAGCGCGGCCGCGATGACACCAGACATCGCCGCATGGCCGGCATGCAGACGCTTGTTCCATGCGCCATTGGTACGAAATGTCAGCAAACCCGCCGACTGGCTCGCACCCAGTCCAATGGTGCTGACTATCTCTTTTCGTTCAAGCTCATATATCTTTGCAACCGCGACTGCAGCCGCAATGCTTCCGCATGTTCCGGTTGTATGAAAGCCTTTCCGGTTGGACTTTCCCAGTTGAGCATCGCCAAGCCGGATCATCACTTCATAACCGAGCGCGACGGCGAGAATCAAATCGCGTGTTGTGGCGCCGTGGGTTTCGGCGACAGCCATCGCTGCCGGAATAACGGCTACCCCCGCGTGAAGTATGCTCCCACGATGCACATCGTCCAACTCTAGAGTATGCGCGCTGATGCCATTCAACCAAGCAGCGAATGGCGCCGAGGTACGCATATCAGTTCCGGCAACCACGCATTCTCCGTGGGCCCAAGGGCGTACAACGGATCGGGCGACAACACCAGACTCTACAACGGCGCCGCCTATAGTCACACCGATATAGTCCTTGATATGAGAGATGGTCTTCGCAATGACCTCATCCCCCAGATCCTCGAACCTGGTCGATGCGATCCAATCAGCCAGTGTTTCGCATAACTGCTCTGTAGACATAACTAATTCCTACCCTACAGCCAGACTCACTCGCATGGAGCGACATCAAGCCGGACGATGATATTTTCAAGCCCGGACGAAACCGCAGGATACCTGCGCATGACCTCCGGGTCGTGACCAGGAATGATGTATTGGTCCGAATCGACGAGCGAACGCAGCGTATCCATTGCTGAAATGGCGTCCGTCATATTTGTGGCGTTGGGAAATGGCCTATAAGTCGAGAGGTTTTCGTAATAATGGGCGGCATCCGAGGCGAGAATAATCCAGCCGCGCCGCGTATGAATACGCACACTTTGCAAACCCGGCGTATGGCCCCCTAACTGATGCACCGAGATGCCTGGCAGAATCTGTGCATCCCCGTCATGAAAAGCTACACGGCCCTTGAATACCATGCGCACCATGCCAACAACATCTTCAATTTCGATACCGCGCGAGAGGCGGGGATAGCGCATATGCTTTCCAGTCGAGTAGGCCATCTCAGCCTCCTGCAAGTGCAAACTTGCTTTTGGATAGCGAAAGAAGTTTCCAACATGATCAAAATGCAAGTGCGTGATAATGACATGCTCGACCTCGTCACCGTCAAGTTCCAGTAGCTTCAACGAATCCACTGGACATCTGAGATAGTTGCGCGCACGCGTTTTAGCGACCTCGGCCGTGAATCCCGTGTCGATTACGACGGCTTTGCCATTATGGACCGCCACCCAGACAAAGTAATCCATGGGCATTGGTCCGTCGTGTGGATCGCCACCAATAAAATTGTCCGCGCGCCGGCTTTCTTTGTGTGCATAGCGAATTGCATATACTTCATACTCTGGTAACTTCAATGTCTTCTCCCGATGTCGAGGTGTGGATAGATCCAACTGCGCGGGTGCAATGAAGGCATGTTGCTGCGTGGTGATCAACTGCCTTCGCGGTTATGGATTTCTGGTACGAACAGGTCCTTCCAGCTATTAGCTTGCCGTTTTATCGAGCCGATCCTATGCATGAAGTCGATGACCGGGAACAACCGCCGCGGGATGCCGTCGTACACCAACACAGACTTGTCTGTAATCATGCGGTAGATCTCATCGGGTCCTCCCTTCCAATTCATCACGCGCGCATAGATTTTTGCCGCCTGCTCAGGATCCTTGTTGATCATCTCATTCGCTTCATCAAGTGCTGCAAGAAACACATGGTAGAGCGGCTTATTATTTTCGTACCAGGCGGTGGTTGTGAAAGCCACACTCATTGTTTGCAGTCCACCGACAATATCATTGGAACTCAAAATAGTGTGTATTTTTTTTGATTCCATTTCATAGTAGTGAAAAGGCATCGTGGCAAAATGCGTCTTGACTTCGGTCTTGTTTCCAATCAAGGCCGCAGCCGCTTCGGGATGGTTTAGCGGGACCATGAATGGATCAAGCCTATACGGATCGCCGAACTCCTTTTCCGAAGCCATTTGAAGCAGGATGGCTTGTATAGAAATTTTGGGCGCAGGGACAGCGATCTTGGACGTACCATCGAAATCCTTTAGCGACCGGATCTTGTCATCCGACGTGTTCAAGAACATCGGGCCGGCCGATAAGGGAGCCAAACCGATTACCTTACCGCCAGTCCTGTCCCAAGGAACAATGACCGACGGTATGCCGGACACTGCAATATCGATCGAGCCGGACAGCAATGCCTCATTTTGAGAGGTGCCTCCCGTCAGGCTGAACTCTTCGACTTTCAAATCGGGAATGCCCTGTTCGGCCGCATGTTTTTCCAGTATTTTCTGATCGATCATGATTACAATCGGCAGGAAGGGCAAGCCCGTTTGCCTGGCAATCCGTAACTCAGCTGCCGACGCTATAGAACTCAGGCTGGATAAGGCGATCGTCGCCAGCAGCATCTGTCCGAACAAGTGTGATATTTTCGTTTTCATATTGTCTCCACGGTATTTTGATATGGATTTTTATATTGAGTGTTCGCAACCCCTCATAGGCAATGTTACAGATGACGCTGTATGCTGCTGTGAAAGTTTCTCAACGCACACTTCTTTATTATTGAATGGCTGTGGGGCGCCGCCCATAGAGCTTGATTTCGTGTGGACGTATATCAGGCGCTCCGCAGAAGTATCTTGCACGCCGCAAGCATCGGCTACGCCATCCCGTAATCTCTGAAGATATGGCGGTAGCAGCCTGGTCAACAGCAGCCGAGCATCACGCCTCTCAGTTCACCGTCAGCCCAAGACGCTTGACCTGGGGCACCCATTTATCAGTCTCCTCCTGTACGAACTGGGTAAATTCTGCCGGAGAGCCCAGCATTGGCTGCGCCCCCATATTCAAGAATTTTTCTTTTACGACATCAGTACCCAGCGCGATATTCAGCGCCTTATTCATTTCCGCTATAACAGCGGGCGGCGTCTTGGCGGGGGCTACGAGGCCGAACCAAGCGCTTGCCGTCATGTTGTCATACCCCTGCTCCTTGAAGGTAGGCACATCCGGCAGCAAGGGAAAACGCTGGTCACTGGTTATGCCTAATCCGTTGTATTGCCCCGCTTTGATATTTTGGAGTGATGTCGGCAAAGTATCAAAAATGATATCTATGGTTCCGGACATCAATGCTACAACGGCCGGGGCGGTGCCCTTGAAGGGTATGTGAAGCACCGAAACACCGAGCGCATCTGCAATATACGACCCGGCGATATGCGGAATGCTGCCGCTTCCCGATGATCCCATGGTCAAGGGTTCTTTACGAGCTTTCGCTTCAACTACAAAATCTTCGACAGTTTTAGCGTGAATGTCTTTATTCACCGCAAGTACGAGCGGCGAAAAGCTAATTCCCCCGACAGGCGCGAAATCTTTCTGAGGATCGTATGGCAGAGTCTTATACAAACCCTTGTTGATAGCCAGGGAGGCGTTCGAACCGATCAAGTAAACGGTTCCATCGGCTGGAGCCTTTGCCACATACTGCGCGCCGACAATACCCGCCGCACCGGGCTTGTTCTCGACGATCACGGTCCTTTCTATAACCTTCGATATTTCGGCTGCAATCAATCTTGCGTTTTGATCTGTCGGGCCACCGGCATCGAACGGTACGATAAGACGGATGGGCGATTGGTCTGCATACGCCGCACCTCCCAGGATACCAAATAGGCATAATGCCGCCAGTGTGGTTCTAATCATGCTATCAACTCCTCGAGTGCAAAATGCTGCAAGCAAAGACCTCCCCTGTACCCAGGAGGCATGTACCTTATAAATCGGTTTAGACTCAGCTGTTTAAAATATCTCGTAGCTCGTCGGGTTCGCAGTGCACGTCCACACCGGCAAGTTCTTGTTGCAACAACATCGCGATGCGTGAGTCTTTGCCGCCCCATCCTCGCTCGATGGCTGCCGACATTTGTTCCAGTGTGAGTTGGGCGATACGCATCGGAACATCGACCTCCCGGCCCAGATCAGTAGCCAAAGTGACATCTTTATGGGCAAGTCGCAATGCAAACTTCGGAGGATCATAGTTGCCGCTAAGGAAGTGCGAGGCCAACGAGTCGAAGGTGCGACGACGACCCATCGCCCCGCTACGCAGCGCCTTGAACAATGCGGCGGGTTTGACACCAGCTTTTACGCCCATGGTGAATACTTCTGCGACGGCAGAGTTGAACATGTAACCCATACAGTTATGTACCAGCTTGGCAACCGACGCCGCACCTATGTCGCCCATATACTGAGTATCGTTGGACATAGCGGAAAGAATCTTCCTATGTTTTTGAAACATCTGTTCGTTGCCGCTGACCCAGATGGTCAATTGCCCTGAGGCCGCGCCACTGGGTCCGCCACTGACCGGCGCATCTAATAGAAATACCCCTTGCTTTGCTAGCAACAGATGCAGCTTCCGGACGGTGCTGGGGGCGTTTGTAGACAGATCAAAGACGACAGTTGCGGGGCGCAGACCCGCAGCCAGGCCATCGGGTCCGGCAAGCACCACCTCAACCTGAGTCGGACCGGGCAAAGAGGTGAAGACGATATCGGCCTGCTGTGCCAATTGGAAGGGCGTCTCGGCCCAGGCAGCCCCTTGCTTGATAAACGGTTCCGCGACGTTTTTGTCGATATCGTTAACGGTTAGGGCGTAGCCCGCCTTCATAAGGTTAGTGGCCATGGCCGCGCCCATGGTACCTAGTCCGATAAAACCAATTTTCATATTATGCCTAGCAAAAAAAGAAATAAGTCCAAGATGGGCGCAGATCCAGCTCGCACCAGGCTGTTCTTTCATTGCAGTAAACAGCTCAGTAGATTCTATGTCACTGGCCAGCACGAGAGTTGAAAAAAGGGAAAGCCAGCTTTGCCTGATGCACAGATTATTGAAAACCACCAATTGCTGTGCAGCACTTGAGGGTCTAAGAGACCGCATATCATCGACCACATGTACCGCAGCGTGGTATGTGAGTGAGCAAGAAAATTGGCGATATATGGAGGTAGGTTTGCCTTTTTTTCACATCTCGCCCAAAGCCTATCGCTAAAATGACTATCTCCAGTTTATTTTATATATCATCAAATATCCGCTATGTCCTCTTTGCCTAAATACAATCTGTATATCAACGGGAAGTTTGTCGAGCCTATTGGCGGCGCTTATTTCGAAACCGACGAGCCCTATAGCGGGAAGGTGTGGGCAAAAATTGCCAGAGCTGGCGCAGCAGACGCCGACCTGGCTGTAAAAGCCGCTAAAGCTGCCGGAGAAACAGGACCATGGTCGACCTTGACTGCGACACAACGCGGGAAGATGCTGAACCGCTTGGCTACTTTGATTGAACGCGATGCCACGCACTTGGCAGAAATTGAACGTCGTGACAATGGCAAATTATGCGGCGAGGTTTCAACGCAGGTGGCCTATACGGCGGAATACTATCGGTACTATGGGGGCTTGGCCGATAAGGTTCAAGGTGATGTCATCCCTACTGATAAGGTGGGAGTGTTTGCGTATACAAATCACGAGCCTAAGGGGGTAGTTTGTATTATTACGCCCTGGAATTCGCCGTTGTCGTTGACTGCATGGAAGCTGGCACCTGCGCTTGCGGCCGGATGCACTGTGGTCGTCAAGCCATCTGAGTTTACCTCCGCGTCAATCCTGGAGTTCGTCAAGCTTTTCGACGAAGCTGGCTTCCCTCCTGGCGTTGTCAATGTGGTGACCGGCTTTGGCGCCGAGGTCGGGCAAGCTCTGGTCGAGCATGACGATGTGGCTCATATCGGTTTCACAGGCGGCGAAGCCGCAGGCGTCAAGATATACGAAGCGGCGGCCCGAAAGCTCAAGACCGTTACGCTGGAGCTCGGCGGGAAATCGCCGAACGTGGTGTTTGATGATGCTAATTTGGATCAGGCGGTCAAGGGCGTGGTGTCGGGCATCTTTGCCGCGGCTGGCCAGACCTGCCTAGCGGGATCCCGCCTGTTATTACAGCGATCCATACACGATGTGTTTATTGAACGCCTGGTTCTGTTCATGAAGGACGTCCGTCTTGGCGACCCTGCAGATCCAGGAACTCAGGTGGGTCCCATAGCGACACAACCCCAGTTCGATAAGATCATGCACTACATCGACATTGGCAAAGAAGAAGGCGCTATTTGCATATTGGGGGGTAAATCACGCCCTGACATCGGTTCGGGCCGCTTCGTCGAGCCCACAATTTTTACTGGCGTCACGAATTGCATGCGGATCGCTCAAGAAGAGGTCTTTGGCCCGGTCCTGGTCGTTATTCCGTTTGACGATGAGGCCGAGGCCGTTGAAATCGGCAATGACGTTGCTTATGGGCTTGCAGCCGGTGTATGGACACAATCTTTGCATCGGGCCCGTTTTATGGCTGACCGGCTCAAGACAGGCACCGTCTGGGTCAATAATTATCGCTCCACATCTTTCACATCCCCCTTTGGAGGTTATAAGCGATCGGGTATTGGCCGCGAAGCTGGCATCGATGCGATTAAAGAATACTTCCGCACCAAGTGTGTCTGGATATCGACTGACCTTGACGTCCCCAATCCCTTTATTCGTCGATAACGGTAACACTGCTGCGATTTTGTTCTGAAGACCCAAAATCGGCGGCATTTTGCAGATTTTTAATCAGGAGATAGAAAAATGGCCAATGTCCCCCCGTCAGCCAAACGCGAGCGTTTGCGTACCACGGTACCCAAACTGGTCGAATGCGCCGAGACAGTCTTGTATGGCGACATATGGGAGCGCAAAGAATTATCCAAGCGTGATCGCAGTATGATCACGATTGCTGCGCTCCTCACATCTTTTCGTCCGGACCAGCTTCGCGTTCATATCTCGCGCGGCCTGGATAACGGAGTGACTCGCGAGGAAATAGGCGAACTGATTACTCACCTTGCTTTTTACTCTGGTTGGGCATCGTCCATGTCGGCCGCCCAGATCGCTTACGAGATATACGAAGAGCAAGATAAATAATCTATTGGGGGGCTGGCCCAAGGTAGAAGGGGTCTTACTGCCTTATTCGAGTTCACAAGCTACACCTAATTCTTGATTTCGTTCAGCCCCGCCACCACGCGCGCCACGGCGCCGGTGTGCTTCTTCACCCAATGCGCGCCGGCTTCGCCCATGCGGGCCATGCGCTGCGGATCGTCCAGCAGCTGCAAGGCCAGCTGCAGCGCCGCATCGGGATCGGGCGCGCGCAGCGCGGCGCCCTCGTCCATGGCGTCGACCACCGCCTGCTCGAAATTGCGCGTATGCGGCCCCACCAATACCGGCACGCCTATCGCACATGCCTCGATCAGGTTCTGGCCGCCCAGGGGCTGGAAGCTGCCCGCCACAATGGCCACCTGGGACAAGGCGTAATACCAGGGCATCTCGCCCAGCGTATCGCCCAGCAGCACGGCCGCCTGTCCGCAAAGCTGCAAGGCCGTTGAACTGCAATCGCCCGCGGCAATCAACTGCGAACGGCGCACGTACTGCAAGCCCGCCTTGCTCAATTGTTCGGCCGCCTCGTCGAAGCGCTGCGGGTGGCGCGGGATCAGGCAGAACAGCACCTTTTCAGACAGATTACGCCCTTGCGCACGGGCACGTTTTATTTGCCGGCCTATCGCGCGAATGAAGAGCTCGTCCTCGCCCTCGCGCGTACTGGCGATGGCAATGACCTTGCGCGGCAGGTCGGCGGCAAAAGCCCTGCCCCGGCTGACCTTGCCAACCGAGGGCGCCACATCGAACTTGAAATTGCCTGACACCCGCACCGCCGATGCCCCCGCCTGCTCCAGGCGTTGCGCATCGTGCAGCGCCTGCGCATACACGGCGTCGAAACTGGCATAGGCCTCGCGCATGACACTGCCTATGCGCAGGCTCTGGCGCAAGGCCTGATCGGAAAAGCGCGCACTGGCCAACATGGTGGGCACCCGGGAATGCCGGGCGGCCGCCAACAGATTGGGCCAGACCTCGCGTTCGATAAGAATGCCCGCGCGCGGGCGATAATGCGCAATGAAACGGCTGGTGGCGCCCGGAAAATCGTAAGGCAGCCACTGCTGCGCCAGGCGGCCCTGCTCGATGGCGTGCGCAAATGCGCTGGCGCCTTCGGCCCGGCCGGTCACCGTCATGTGGGTGAGCAGCACCGTTTCGCCCTGATCGAGCAAAGCCTGCACCAGCGGCTGTGCCGCCCGCATTTCGCCCAGGCTGACGGCATGAACCCAGACGGGGCCCCGCAGCGGGCTGGGCTCGCCGTAACGGCCAAAGCGCGCCCCCGAGCACACACCCCAGTCGCCATCGGAGCGCCGCGCACGCAAAGCCATCCAGCCCAACAGGCCGGGGGTCAAGACCCTGATCAGAGCGGTATAGAAAAAACGATTCAAAACATATGCTCGCAGCCCGCTGTCGATTAGGCATTTTAAGCCAGATAGCGGCCCGCGCGCCAAGGCGCCGACCGATCAGGCCAAACTACCCCTGCGGCAACTCGGCCGAGGGGGAGCCATGCACCATATGCAGATACTGGCGATGCCGCTCGTATTGATCCAGGATATCGCCGATCACCGCATCGCGGCTCCAGCCCATGATGTCGTAGTCCTGCCCACCCTCGCGCAGGAAAACCTCGGCCCGGAAATAGCGCCGCTCTTCCTGGTCGCGGACGTCGTCAGGCGTGAGCACCGGGCGCACCTGCTCCAGCGGCCATACGGCATAGGAAAAATCCAGGTACTCGCCGTGATGGCGCACCTCGAGGCTGACCCCGTTGATTTCGCTGTCTTCGGTGACCTGCACATCGTAGCCCTGCTCCCGGAGCTCCTCGGCCACCGCATGGACGGCGGGCAGCACGACATCATTGATGAACCGCAAAACATGCTCGCGCCTCGGCATCAGCACAATATTGCGCAGGCGTCGCTGCCAAGGCTGGCCGCCGCCGGTAGGCTGCGCCCGCGTGATGGTCTGGTAGCGAATGCGCCGCTTGGTCGCATCAAGCTTGAGCGCCTTGAACAGCCCCCAAAGCGCCAACAGCAAAATCACGGAAAATGGCAAGGCGCTGGCGATGGTGGCGGTTTGCAAGGCGGTCAGGCCATCGGCAAGCAGCAAGGCAATCGCCACCACACCCATCAGCGTCGACCAGAAAATCCGCTGCCAGACGGGCGACGCTTCGGCGCCCCCCGAGGCCAGCAGATCGACGACCAGCGCGCCCGAGTCGGCCGACGTCACAAAGAAGACGACCACCATGGCGATGGCCACCACCGACGTGATGCTGGACAAGGGCAGATGCTCGAGGAAGGCAAACAGCGCCAGCGAACTATCCTGCGCGACAATGCGCGCCAGCTCGCTGGCGCCCTGAACCAGAATCATGTGAATGGCCGTATCGCCGAATACCGTCATCCACATCAGCGTAAAACCGGTGGGAACCAGCAGCACGCCGCACACGAACTCGCGTATGGTGCGGCCGCGGGAGATCCGGGCAATGAACAGGCCGACGAAAGGCGACCAGGCAATCCACCATCCCCAATAGAACAGCGTCCAGCCTCCGATCCAGTCATTGGGCTCGTACGCGTACAAATTGAAGGTCTTGTTGACCAGGTCGGACAGATACGAGCCCGTGTTCTGCACAAAAGTCTGCAGTATGAATACCGTAGGGCCCAGCACCAGCACGAACAACAGCAGCGCCACCGCCAGGGCAAGGTTGAATTCGGACAGAATGCGTATGCCGCGATCCAGCCCGCTGGCCACGGAAATGGTCGCCAGCGACGTGGCGACAACAATCAGTATGACCTGCGCCGTGGCGCTGACCGGAATACCGAACAAGTGGTTCAGGCCGCTGTTGATCTGCGCCACCCCCAGGCCCAGCGATGTTGCGATGCCAAAAACCGTGCCGATAATGGCGAAGATGTCCACCGCATGGCCAATGGGGCCATAGATGCGGTCGCCGATCAGGGGATAGAGCGACGAGCGCAGCGTCAGCGGCAAGCCATGCCGGTATCCGAAAAAGGCAAGGATCAGGCCGACAATGGCGTAGATCGACCAGGCATGCAGCCCCCAATGGAAAAACGTAATGTTCATGGACTCGCGCGCGGCCGCCACGGTGCCGCCATCGCCCACCGGCGGACTGACGAAATGCATGACAGGCTCGGCAACACCGAAGAACATCAGCCCAATACCCATGCCGGCCGAAAACAGCATCGCGAACCAGGTGACATCGCGATAGTCGGGCTGGCTGTGATCGGGTCCCAGCTTGATGTCGCCGTACCGGCTCAGGGCCAGAAACACCACGGAAAGCAGGATGATGGCCACGACAAGGATATAAAACCAACTGGCGTTATCCAGTATCCATGACTGCGTGGCGTCGAAGGCGGACTCGGCCGTTTCCGGCATGGCAATCGTGAAAATCACGATAATCAGCGTAAAGATCGCCGACGTGAAAAATACGGGCGGATGCAATGTTGTTTTCATTTTCCGACTGACCGATGATACCGACCTGGCAAAGTATGACACGGAAGCCGGCGAATGAGCCAGGCTCGGCGTCAGTCCGGCGCGTCGCCGCCGGTAAGCTCGATATGCGCCGACTCTTCGAAATCAAGCGCCTGGTCGACCGCGCTTAATACTGTCTCGGCCGACGGCGCGCTGCCGCGCTCGCCCAGGCTGGCGGTGTAGGCCGGCCCTTCCAGGGGGGTCCGCACCGGGGTGGAAGCCTTGTAAAGGCCGATAGTGGGCCGGCCCAGTCCGGCCGACAAATGCGTAAGGCCGCTATCGAGTCCCACCATGATACGCGCGCCCGCCAACACCTTGGCGACATCCGTAAGCGGCATGCGCGGCAGCACCTGCGCGCGCGTATTGCCCGCCACCAGCTTACAGGCCCTGTCGGTTTCCGCCTGGCTGCCCGACAACAGCCTGAGGTCCAGCCCGCGATCGTGCAGGCGCTTGAACACCTTTTGCCAGTCTTCTTCGGGCCAGAGCTTGTCGTCGCGGCTGGCCGACGGCATGATTACCGCGTATGGCTCGATGTCAATGCCATGGGTAATGCTGTCGAGCCCGAAGTCGGGCTTGCCGCTGTAGGTATAGCCGAACGCGGCCGCGGCCAGCTCGCGCTGGCGCGTGACCGCCGGCTGCCAGAACTCGACCGTATGCTTGACGTCGTAGAAAAAAGAGGCCAGCGGCTCGCGGGCCGACTTGCGGTCCAGCCCGTGACGCACGCCATGCGTTTGCCGCACCAGCCACACCGATTTCATCAGGGCCTGCATGTCGAGCACGACATCGTACTGGCGGGCATCAAGATTGTTGCGCAGCGCAACGCGCTCGGCGCGCGTTTGCGGCGCCCACCAGTGCTTGCGCCAGCGGCGGTGCGCCACCGGAATGACTTCGTGCACCGCCGGATGCCAGGAGGGAATTTCAGCAAACCCTTCTTCAACGATCCAGTCGATTTGCGCACCGGGCACATGCAGCGCGATGTCTGAAATAGCCGGCAGCATATGCACCAGGTCGCCCAGCGAAGACGTGCGGACTATCAGGATTTTTTTACTCATGGGGCCGATTATAATTTACGCCTGCGCCATTCCACCACGCCTATCGTAATTCCGCTGGCGCATATCACGGCAATGCCCAGCCAGGTCAGCGCATCGGGGAATTGCCCCCAGATCAGCCAACCCAGGGCCGCCGCGCTGATAATCTGCAAATATACAAAAGGCGCCAGCATCGACGCCGGCGCATTCCGATACGCCTGTATTTGCAGCAAATGCCCCGCCGCCCCCCAGAAACCGGTGGACACCAGCACTACCCAGTGCCCCGGGCCCAGCGACGACAAGAACGGCAGCGCATCGGACAAAACAAAAGGCAAAGCCACCGTCAGGCAGATACTGCCGACCGCGCCGCTCCAGACCAGCGTGGTGAAGGGGCCATCGAGCGCCACGCGCCGCGTGGCGATGAACTGGCCCGCAAACAGGCAGGCCGTCAGCAGGCCGAACAGCGTGCCCACCGGGTCCAGGCCCGCGCCAGGCCGGATAATGAGCATGACGCCCGCGAACCCCACCCCCGCCGCTATCCAGCGCGACAGCCGCGCCGGCTCTTTCAGCACCCAGGGCGCCACGGCCAGCACAATCAGCGGCGCCAGGAAATTGATGGCGGTGGCCTCGGCCTGCGGCAAATAATGCAGAGTCGTGAAAAAAGACAAGGTGGCCAGCAGCATGACCGCGCCGCGCACGATTTGCGCCCCGGGTTTCACCGAACGCAGCACCGACAGCCCCCGCGTGGGCAGCACCAGGCCCAGCACCAGCAGCAAATGCACCACATAGCGCACCCAGCACAGCATCAGCAGCGATACGCCGGCGCCCATGACCCACTTGCCGCTGGCATCCAGCGCCGACAAAGCCCACGCCGACAAGACCAGCGCGGTAATACCCGCCAACGGGCGCGTAACGCCGTAGGCGGGCGCGGAAACCGATACCGGCCTGACCCGACCCATTAAGAAGCTCCAGCAAACAAACCAAGATGACAATGGGTGAATATCATACGCGAATGTCATGCCCGAATGCGGCCGCCCGCATGGGACGGGAATTGCATTACCATGACGCCATGAGCGCATGGTACATCTTGCCCAACGGCAACATCAAACACATAGACGGGCTGGAACTGCAGCCCGAAAAAGACTGGTTTCCCACAGCCCAAAGCATGGAAACCTTCACCCAGGCCATGCGCGAGCGCGGCCAGGCCGACGCCTTGATCATCAAGCGCATGATGGACCTGGCCGTCGAAGGAGAGCAGTGGGTGCGCGACAACTTGGCCTAAGGGCAGCGCCGCCTGGCGCGGCAGCCCGGCCCCGCCCGACGCCTACAGCGGCTTCAGTTCTGTTTTGAAGCGAGCGGCGCGCTCGACATAGGTGGCGGCGTTGCGGCGCAAACCGGCCACCTGCTCGTCGCTGAGCGTGCGCACCGCCTTGGCCGGCGCCCCGATGATCAGCGATCTCTCGGGAAACACCTTGCCCTCGGTAACCACCGCGCCCGCGCCCACCAGGCTGTCTTTGCCAATGACCGCATTATTCAGCACCACGGCCTGAATGCCTACCAGCACGCCGTCTTCGATGGTACAGCCGTGCAGCATGGCCTGATGGCCTATGGTCACGCCTTCGCCCACGGTCAAGGGGCAGCCGGGATCAACGTGCAGCACCGCGCCCTCCTGCACATTCGAGCCCTTGCCCACCACAATGGGCTCATTGTCGGCCCGTATGACCACACCGGGCCAAACACTGACGTCTTCATGCAGAACAGCCCGCCCGATCACCGTAGCTTCTTGCGCAATAAAAACAGAATCGTGAATATCGGGGACCAGGTCGCCCAGTGAATAGCAAGTCATGTGTTGTGCCTGTGAGTAGCCGAATAACGGTGAAGATCGTAGCACAAGGCCACCCCGATCCCGCCAGGTTTTGCTCAGCGGCAGGCCGATGCCGCCATTCCTGGCTGGCCCGGCGGCGAGGTCGGGCCAGCACACGGCCAAGATGAAATTTCTTGAAAATTTATATCAAATTAATTCTAAACGTATCATAATATGCAAATCACAAACGTGACATATTTATCAATCGGAGAACACTATGACGTATACAAGCGTATCGTTGTTGCCGTTGGAAGTATGTTATGGCACGCATGCGGCCTTGCCCACCGGCAAAAAACAGGCATATTGCAAAGGCGTGTCGGCCCTGGCAACCTTTGCCGTCCTCGCGGTCGCCGCCCTGCTGCTGGCCTTGTGCGACGCCACGCTGGCAGCCTCCACGCCCTTGCCGGCGATAGGGCACACAGGCCACACGCTGTTGGCGGCACCGTGGTCGCCGCCACCCGACGGCACAAACTGGGTCTACAACGAGGCGCAATTGGGCTTACCCAATGCGCCTTTTATTTTTCCGGACGCCGGCCTGTACACCGCCGGCAGCTTCGAGTCGAGCCGCGAGTTCCACATAGACCAGAACGCGGTGGTCCACACCGATGCCAACACCATCCTGCACCTGTCCGGGCCCATCCTGAACCTGGGCGCGTCAACACAGGGGCTGGCCAAGTACGGAAGCGGCACCCTGACGCTATCGGGCCAGAACCGCTACAAAGGCAACACCGCCCTATACGAAGGCACGCTGCGCGTACAGGGGGACAGCGCGCTGGGCGAACCCTACCGCACGCTGGACATGCATGCCGGCACCACCCTGGACTACGCGCCCGGCGCCATCGTGTACAACGCCATCCAGCTGCACCCCGCCGCGGATGCCGAACCCGGCGCCCAGCACAGCGTGCAGTGGCGGGTAGGCCAGGGCACGGCCACGCAGGCCGGCACCGTGGTCGGCGCAATACCCATCGTCAAACAAGGCGCGGGCACCCTGCATTTGACCGGCTTCGTCACCAACCCCTCGCTGGCCGTCGTCGACCAGGGCAGCCTGGCCATAGGCGGCTTCTTTGCCGGACCGGTACGGGTCAGGCACGGCGCCCGGTTGGAAGGCGGCGGCGCGGTCGAATCGGCCACCCTGCAAAGCGGCGCCACCCTGGCCCCCGGGATGCAAGCCGAGCCGGGCCTGATGGTGATCAGAAACCTGCGCCTGGACCCCGGCGCCACCCTGGAAATCAATGCTCTGCCCAACGGCCAGGCCGACAGCGTACAAGTATTGGAAACCGCCAGGCTGGCCGGACAGGTGCTGGCGCTGGCGCAGCCCGGCGAATGGCAGGCGCACACGCGCTATACCATCGTCCAGGCCGAACAGGGCTTTGACAACACCCGTTTCGACAGCGCCGCAGCCAGCCTGCCCTTCCTGGATCCGCAGCTCAGCTACGACGACCAGCGCGTCTACCTTAGCCTGGTTAGACCGAACCGCCGAGCTTGCGATCTACCTCACCCGCATGGGTGTGATCCAAATCAAAGGATAGCTTGCAAACCCTTTTCGGCAATGACATTCAGCAGTTTGAGCGCCGGGCCCGCGGGGCGAGTTTCGCCTTGCTCCCATTTACGCACCGTCGAGGCCGAAGTATGCAAGTGCAGCGCAAATACCGGCTGGCTGAACCTCAGTCCTTCACGCAGGTGCTTGATATCAGCAGCGCTGAACTCCCGAACCGGAGGCGGGCAGATCGCATCGAACTCGCGCATTGTCACCTTGCCGAGCACGCCCGCTTCATAAAGCGCGGCCAAATCACCACGCAGCGATTCAATAATCTTGCTCACAATGCACCTCTAATAACACACCAGACCGCAACGCCTTCGACAGCGCCTCAGCCGATAGTTTCAGGAACACCTTACCGGCGAACTGCAGCGCCTTCTTCTCGTCCCGCGTGATATTTGCCTTGTCATTTTTCGGGAATCCATGCAGAAACACGTAGCGACCCCCAACCCTGGCCGACAACAGCGTACGATAGCCGCCGCTTTTGCCGCCGCCGGGGCGGGCCACCCGCTTCTTGTAGAGACAGCCGCCCAATTTCGCATCAATCAAACCACCTTCCATCTCATCCACGGCCTTGCACAAGACAGTATCGGGCAAGTTCTCATGTACTTGCCAGCGCGCAAAATCCTTTCGCTTAAGGATACGCCTCATGCTGCTCTCCAAAGTGTACCCGATACGGGCATACATTTCCATGTCTTTATGAACGGGACATAGGTTGCCGATAAGGGCGGCAATTGACTTATCACTACACTATAAAAACGCACGCCACTCACGAACACCAGCAGCGAACGGAAAAGTCTCTGGGTACAAACACGCCGCGCCCTCCGTCCGGCGCCCCCGGGCGGGAATTACACTTCCGTTATAAAGCTCTTAATCATTATTCATTAGACAGTGCTTTGAACCAGCGCCATCATGGGCCAACACATTCTGCAGGCTGTTCGCAAGGAGTATTGGCATTTATGAAGGCGCTGGAAGGTATTCGAGTTCTTGATCTGGGCACATTCGTTGCGGGCCCATTTTGCACCACCATACTGGGCGAATTCGGCGCCGAGGTCATCAAGGTGGAACCGCCCAAAACAGGAGACTCGCTGCGCCGTTTCGGCACCCATACCGAGTGCGGCGACACGCTGATGTGGCTGAATGAAAGCCGCAACAAAAAATGCGTGACCCTGAATCTGGCCGAGCCCGAAGGCCGCGAACTGCTGAAAAAGCTGGCGGCCAAATGCGATATCGTGGTCGAAAACTTCAGGCCCGGCGTGCTTGAAAAATGGGGTCTAAGCTACGACACGCTGCGCGAGCTCAATCCCGGCATCATCCTGGTGCGCATCTCGGCTTACGGGCAGGAAGGCCCCAACCGGCACAAGCCGGGGTTTGCCCGGGTCGCGCATGCCTTCTCGGGCCTGGCCTATCTGGCGGGCGAGCCGGGCAGAGTACCCGTCACACCGGGCTCGACATCGCTGGCGGACTATGGCTCGGGGCTTTACGCCGCCATCGGCGCCCTGCTGGCGCTGCGAGTGCGCGAGCAAACCGGCGAAGGGCAGTGCGTAGACCTGGCGCTGTATGAATCCATGTTCCGGGTGCTCGACGAAATGGTGCCTGCCTTCCACAAGTTCGGCATGGTGCGCGAGCGCATGGGCGCCGACACCGTCAATGTGGTGCCGCACAGCCACTATCAAACCAGCGATCAGAAATGGCTTGCCATCGCCTGCACCAACGACAGGATTTTCGAACGGCTGGCACGCGTCATGGAACGCCCCGATCTGGCCGGGCCCGACAGCTTCGGCCCCGTGGCCAACCGGCTGGCGAATCGCGACGAGGTCAACCGGCTGGTGTCGGAATGGGTGGGATCCAGGACAGCGGCCGACGTCCTTGCCGCATGCGACGCGGGCGAGGTTCCCGCCAGCCTGCTGTTCAGCGTGGCGGATATTTTCGAAGACCCGCAATACAAGGCCCGCGAGAACATCAGCATTGTGCCGTCGCGGGCCGGCCCGCTGGCCGTGCCCAGCGTGATTCCAAAACTATCGGCCACACCCGGGAATATTGAATGGCTGGGCGACGAGCTGGGCGCCCACAACGACGAGATCATCGGAGACCTGCTTGGCGTGGCAACGTCGCAACTGAACGCGTGGCGCGAAGCGGGCATCATTTAACGCGGCACATCACGACCGCAATCCACATGACCTTCAGGTCTACAACAAAACCAAAGGAGATCCTCATGCAACTCAAGGCCTTGTTCAGCGCAATTGCCGTGACAGCGGGCATTATCGCCGCGCCGGCGGCGGCCGTGGGCGCCACCGACTACCCAACCCGTTCGGTACGACTGATTGTGCCCACGCCTCCCGGCAATGCCCTGGACATCTCGGCCAGACTGCTGGCGCAGCAATTGACGGAACAATGGAAGCAAACCGTTGTGGTTGAAAACAGGCCCGGCGGTTCCGGCATTCCGGCCATGCTCGCCGCAAAGTCCGCGGCGCCCGACGGCTACACGCTGGTGATGGGGCCGTCGTCGTCGGTGGGCATCAACCCGGGGCTGTTTCCCGACCTGCCCTACAAGCCGCTGGAAGACTTCGACCTGATCAAAGGCATGTATACCTCGCCGCTCATTCTGGTGGCGAATAAAACCTTTACCCTTACCAAGGTTCCCGACCTGATCGAGGCCGCCAAGAAGGAGCCCGCCAAGTATTCCATGGCATACGGCGGCCCCTATGGCAGCACCCAGCACCTGTCCGCCCAGCTGTTCCAGCACGACACCGGCACAGAATTCATAGGCGTGCCCTATCAGGGCAGCGCGCCGGCCATGCAGGACCTTATCGGCGGCCAGACCCAACTGCTGTTCGATAGCGTGGCCTCGGCTCTGCCGCACATTCGCAGCGGCGCCATCAAGCCGGTCGCCGTCACGACGCCGGCCCGGCTGGACCTGCTGCCCGATGTGCCCGCCGTTGCCGAGACCGGGTACGCGGACTTCAACGCGGTAAGCTGGGGCGGGGTCATCGCGCCCAAGGGCCTGGATCCGGCCATCGTGCAGAAGATCGCCGCCGACATCAACACCATCGTCGGCAGCGCGGCCGTACAGGAAAGGCTAGCGAGCCTTGGCTTGCTGCCCGACCTGCGCTCCACCGACGAATGGAAACAGTTCGTGGCAACCGAAATCGACAAATGGGGCGGCCTGATCAAGGCGGCCGGCATCAAGGCGGAATAACGAACCATGTCCAACCCCTTGCGTTCCTATCTGTATGTACCGGCCAGCCGCCCCGACCGGTACGCCAAAGCGCTGAGCGCGGGCGCCGACGCGGTCATCTTCGATCTGGAAGACGCCGTGGCGGCCGACGACAAAACCGACGCCCGCGCCGCCTTGCTGCAGGGGCTGAGCGAGGCCAAGCTGGCGGCCGGGCCCGCCCTTCCTGAAGTGCTGGTGCGCATCAACTGCCACGGCAGCCAGTGGTACCAGGACGACCTGGACGCCTGCGCACGCCTGGACATAGCCGGCATCGTCATACCCAAACCCGACACACCCATGCTGATTGCGCGGGTTGCCAGCCAGCATCCGAACTGGCGCCTTTACTTGCTGATGGAAACAGCCGCGGGCTTTACCCACATCGAAGACCTGGCCAAAGCGCCCAATGTGGCGCGGCTGATGTTCGGTTCGGTCGACCTGATGCTGGACCTTGGCGTGACGAACGACGATGCCCCCCTGCATTACTATCGCTCGCTTATCGTGCTGCACTCGCGCCTGGCCAACCTTCCCGCGCCGGTGGACGGCGTGTGCACCACGCTGGAAGACCCGGCCGCCTTGAAGGCCGAGATGGACCGGGCCAAGGCCTTTGGCTTCCAATCAAAACTGTGCGTGCACCCGCGCCAGGTGCCGGGCATCCACCAAGGCTTCGCGCCCACCGCGGCCGAAGTGGCGTGGGCCCAGCGGGTGTGCAAGGAAGCCGGCGGAGGCGCCGCCGTGGCCATCGATGGCAAGCTGATCGACGCCCCCATTCTTGAACAGGCCAGGCGCATTGTGGCGGCCGCTTCGGCCAACGCCGGCGTTTGATAAGATGGGCCGTATCAAGGAGCCCCCGGCCGCATAAAAGCGCGGCAGGTAGAAACAGTCCGGTCTCGAAAGCTCGCTCCGGTACAGCGCATTTTCATCAGGAAGCCATTATGAGTCGGCGAGTGACCGAGCTGCAACACATCCGCGCCTTCATCGCGGTGGCGCGAGAAGGCAATTTAACCCGCGCCTCGCAACAGCTGCATCTGACACAGCCCGCCGTCAGCGTGCAGTTGAAGCGCATGCAAGACGCCCTGAACCTGCGCCTGTTCACACGCAGCCTGAGCGGTCTGGAAATCACCTCCAGCGGCGAAAAACTGCTTCCACTTGCCGAGCGCATTCTTGGCGCGCTGGAAGACTTCGAGCAGATGGCCGACAGCATGCAGGACGCGCTGCACGGCACCCTATCCATGGGCACCATCCTCAACCCCGACAGCGTGCGGCTGAGCCAGATTCTGCAGCATCTTTTCGAACACCACGCCGGCCTGACCACCAAGCTGCGCCACGGCATGACCGGCTGGGTGCAAGAGCAAGTCTTGAACGGCGAACTGGATGCCGGCTTCTATCTGGGCTTTCCCGAAGACATCGACCCAGCCGTTTTCCATGCCGCCAAGCTGACAGAACTGACTTATTACATCATCGCCCCCAAAGGCTGGCAGGACCGCATCGCCAATAAAGGATGGCCTGAACTGGCCAGCCAGCCCTGGGTCTGGACGCCGCCCAGCTCTGCCCACCATCGCATGCTGTCCAGAGTCTTCCGGGCCGCCGGTGTTCAACCCTGCATCGCGGCCGAGGTGGACCTGGAAGCCTCGATGATAGACCTGGTCCGGTCGGGCGTCGGCTTATCGCTGGCGCGCGATTCGTTGGCACAGCGCGAGGAGCAGGACCATGATGTCGTGGTCGAGCGCGGCCTTCCAATTCGCATTCCCATGTGGTTCATTGCCAGGGCCGGCCGCAAAGACGACCCCATGGTCAAAGCGGTTTTCACGGCGGTGACCGCCGCATTTCAATAACAGTCAACGCGAATAAGCCTTCCGTGGTCCGCAAGGTGGGATCCAGGTCGAAAAAATCCACATTCAGTCGGAGGGGAGTTCGACTGTGACATTCTTGCCCAATTTTGCCAAAACATCTAAGCTATTATCATGAGAACTATGAATATCTCTCTGCCCGATACCTTGAAGGCGTATGTGGACGATCAAGTCGCACAACGCGGTTTTGGTACGCATGGTGAATACGTTCGGGAACTGATTCGTAAAGATCAAGACCGGAACCACTTGCGCAGTCTTTTGCTGGAAGGCGCGGCTTCGCCGCCCGGCGAACCTGCGGACGCGGCGTATTTCGACAATCTACGAGATCAAGTGCGCCATCACCACGCCGGCAAGTGACACACAAGCCAGTTCTCGCTCGGGCGCGCGCTGCGCAAGATGTGCAAGATGCACTAGCCTATTATCTGACCGAAGCATCCGAAAAGATTGCCATCGGCTTGCTGACCGAGTTGGAACAAGCCTACACGCATCTTTCGCGCTTTCCCGAGGCCGGCTCAAACCGCTACGCCTATGAGCTCAACCTACCGGGCTTGCGTGCCTGGCCCATAAGTTCCTATCCTTATGTGATCTTCTACATGGTGGTAGCCGATCACATTGATGTGTGGCGCGTATTGCACAGCAAGCGGGATATTCCATCGTGGTTGTCCGACACAACCAGCCCAGGTTCGTAACCCCGCCCAGGGCCAAGTTGGCATTTCAAACAATTCTGGCAGACCAGGCCCGTTAAAAACGGGTAGGAAAACTGCGGCCCTTCATCCGCGCTACCCGACGCACCCACATCCTGTTTTACCTGCAGCGTTCGCTGTGGAAAACCTTCCCTTTGCCCGCCCAAACCCGGGAACGGACCAGGCATTGCTGCGCGCCGCTCCCCTGCCAGCCCTTTATGCCGGTTAACCCTAATGCGAACAAAAACCCAAAAATAAATGTTCCCATCAGAAAAAAACTACGCTACCATAATATCATTATTTAACACGATGTATCAACATTCAATACAAATGGACAAAACTGTTGCCAAAGCCCTGGGGCTTCTTGAAACCATCGCACTGTCTGACCGGCCTCGCGGCGTCACTGAACTGTCGCTTGAGCTCGGCATGACCAAGGCGAACGTCCACCGCCTGGTGAAAACACTCCAACAGCTCGGCTATCTACAGCAGCAAGAACAAGGAAGCCAGTATCTTGCAACACTCAAACTGTGGGAACTCGGCAGCGCCATTACCCGTCGATTAGCACCCGCCGACATTGCGCGGCCAGTCCTGCGGGCCCTGTGCGCGAAGGCAGACGAATCTGCGCAACTGGCGGTATTGGATGGCTCTACGGTCGTCTACGTAGACAAGGCCGACAGCTCGCATCCGCTAAGAGCCACCACGCAAATCGGAAGCCGGATTCCCGCGCATAGCGTTTCATGCGGAAAGGCGATCCTCGCCTTTTCCGATCGGCACCGTGCCCGTCTCGAATATCCGTTAGCCGAATACACGCCCTGCACCTTAAAGACAAAAGACGAATTCGAGGCAGACATGGCGCGGGCACAAGCGGACGGTTTCGCCGTCAATCGAGGCGAGTGGCGTGAAGGCATCTGGGGCATTGCCGCACCCATACACGATGCAAATGGCGAAGTCGTGGCCTCCATCGGCGTATGGGGGAGCGAGCAGCGCTTTGAAGGCGAAGCCACCGCGCGCCTGGGTGCCTTGGTACTGGACGCGGCTACCCAAGTTTCGGCGAAGCTAGGCTACGCGGTCTAGCGGGTTACCCACCACTCAATAAGGAGCAGTTGAATAATGTCGAAATCCGTTGATTTGCTACTGGTAGGCGGTTCCATTTATACCGACGGGGGACTCGTGCCAGCTTCGCTGGGAGTGAGCGAAGGCCGTATCGCATTCGTCTCGTCACAAGAGTGGACGCCGCCAGCAGAGCGCGTTATCGATATAACAGGCAAAATCGTTTTACCGGGCTTCATCGACACGCATGTGCACTTCCGGGATCCGGGCCTCACCTACAAAGAGGATTTCTACACAGGCACACAGGCGGCCGCGGCGGGCGGAGTCACGTGCGTGGTCGACATGCCGAATAATAAACCGGCGCTTCTGACGCAAGAACGGTTTCGCAACAAACGGCTGTCGGTAGCATCGCGCGCGATTGTTGATTTCGCGCTTTATGCCGGCGCCACCAATCTTGCCGAGATACCAGGCATGGCAGAAGAAGGAGCGATTGGCGTCAAGATCTTCATGGTCTCCGATCCGAAGTCAAAGTACCCTCACGACCCAGAACTGTTCACCGGCGACGATGGAGAGCTCTACGACACCCTCAAGCTTGCCCGCGATCTCCAACTCTATTGCGCGGTGCATCCTCAGAATCAGCAGCTTTTCACACACGAATCGAAGAAGCGATGGGCCGCGGGCACGACCGGCCCGCGCGATTTCCTTGAGGCCTACTTCGGAGAAAACTTCGTAGGCGACCACACGGCCATCAGCACGCTTATCGAGATGAGCCGGGCATCTAACGCGCGCACGCACATTCTGCATGTGCGAACCGAACGCAGCATCCGAATGATACGCGAGGCCGCGGCGGAAGGCGTTCCTGTGTCCTTGGAGGTGAATCCAAAGTATATGCTGCTTGGCGAAGAGGACATGGCGCGCATGGGCCCGGCTTGTACGCCGTATGGTCTGCCGAAAAACGTACGAGATACGCTGCTGCGCTGTGTTCGAGACGGCCAGGTAGACGTCATGGCCAGTGATCACGCCCCTCACACCCGCGATGAGCTCGAACCGGGGTGGAAGGATGCCTGGAGCATCCCCTTTGGCAACCCTCAGCTAGACCATGCGAGCGCCGTGCTCCTGTCGCTGGTAAACGAGGAAGTCCTTACTCTCGATAACCTGGTTCAAACCCTATCCGCCGGGCCCGCAAAGTTAACTGGCCTTTATCCCAAAAAAGGCAGCTTGCGGGTGGGAGCAGACGCCGACATGGCCATTGTGGACATGGCGCAAGAAGGCGTTCTGACGGATGCCGAATGCTATACCAAAGTGAAGTGGTCCCCATACTCGGGCCGGGCATACAAAGGCCGTGTATGCATGACCGTGGCGGGAGGCCGAGTTGTGATGGAGAACGGAGTCGTACATGCCGAGCCAGGTTCCGGACGCTTTATTCCGGGTCGTGCAATGGCAGTCTAATCAAAACTATTCCCAGGAGACGCTATGAGATTACCGATAACCCGCAGATCATTTCTGCATGCCGCGGCAGCCTGCGCGGCAACCATAGGCGCACCGCCAATATTCGCCCAATCGCCCACAAATGTTCGCGTGGCGAATGGCACGACCCTGGACATCCTGTCGCTGCCCGATGTTCGCGCCATAGAAACCTTTCTGCCTCGCGAAGGCCCCTATCAGGGCAAGGCCACTTACGTTCCAGGCGCGGTGCGCGCCATTCAGGCCATCATTGCCGGTGAAGCAGAGGTCGGTATTTCCACATTGGGTTCCGGCCTTGCCGCCGTACTGCAAGGGCAGGACCTGCGCGTATTCTGTCTGGCATCCGGCGCCCGGCCCTACCTGGTCCCTTTAGCCGCCAAAGGCATCACAACGCTGAAGCAGCTGGAAGGGCAGGAAGTAGGCGTAATCTCGCTTGTAGATTCCACCTACTACCTTTTTGTCATGCTGCTGCGCGCCCAAGGCGTTGACCCGGGCAAGATCCAATGGCGTGTCGTTGGAGGCGGCGCGGGCCGCGCCAATGCGCTTGTTTCGGGCGCCGTCAAGGCTGTCTTGCTGCAGGTTGGCCAAGCCCTCGACTTGATGGACAAGGGAGAATTCGAACTTGTCCAGGCACCCTTTGACGGCCTTAAGAACTTCATCTTCAAGGCTTTCTGGGCCAAACGCGACTATCTGGAGAAGAACCCCACGGTTGCGGACGCCATTGTGCGCTCGCACTTGCTGGCCACACGCGAAGCGCTGGATAAAACCAAGTTCATGGAATACGCGCCACCGGCGCTCGCACCCATGACACCGGAACTGATCTCACGATCCTACGATGAAGTATTAAAAACCGGGCCATGGGATCCCAACGACGCGCTGCTTAATGCCGAAGCGGGAACTCAGACCGTAGAAGAAATGGTGCGCTACAAGGTTTTGAACGCAGCGGTACCGTTCGATAAGTGGGCTGTCACTCAGCATGTTCGCAATGCAACCGACAAGCTAGGGCTGGTGTGATGGAAAGCAAACGTGCACCCCGGCTCCGGCTAACTGGCCTAGGGAAACAATTTCCCATCCGGCGCGGAAAGAAAGAATCCGCCACGGTGGAAGTGCTACGCGACATCGATCTCGAGGTTTGCGAAAGCGAGTTCATCAGCATCATCGGTGCCAGCGGCTCCGGGAAGACAACCTTGCTGCGGATCGTTGCCGGCCTAGAGCAAGCCAACGCCGGAAAGGTCGAAATCGACGGAAAGACAGTCAGCGGGCCTGGCCGCGAGCGTAGCGTCGTTTTTCAGCAGATCAATCTTTTCCCATGGCGCAACGTCGTCGAGAACGTCGAGCTTGGTCTGGAGATTCGAGGCGAGGCGGCCGAAGCGCGACGCGATCGCGCATTGCAGTTCGTGCGCCTGGTCGGCCTTGCCGATCACGCGCACGCTTTTCCGCATGAACTGTCCGGCGGCATGCAACAGCGGGTTGGCATTGCGCGGGCACTTGCAACCGATCCGGCCATTCTTCTTATGGACGAGCCGTTCGGCAGCCTGGACGCGCAGACCGCCGAATTTCTATGGGACGAGTTATCCAGAATCGTCGAAAAGACCCGGAAAACGGTGCTATTCGTAACTCACCACATCGATGAGGCCATCTATCTGTCCGACAGAATCGTGGTCATGGGCGGACAGCCTGCCGGCATACGGGAAATCATCAACGTCAAATTCCCCAAACCCCGATGGCGCTACGATGTTCGCGCAGAACCGGAGTTCGCAGCCCTGCGCAAGCGGCTGCGCGATCACCTGTTTGGCACTGGCGTCCAGGAAAACCTGATCATGCAGGAGGCAACATGATGAGTAACAAATGGGTGCTCAGGGGCCTGTCTCTTGCCGTCGTGCTGACGCTTTGGCAGGTGATAGGCGGCATGATCAACCCCATCTTCCTGTCCACGCCCACAAAGATCGCGGCAGCATTCATCAATACCATCCAGTCCGGAGAGCTGCCGGCGGCTGTGCTGGTTAGCCTGGGCGTTACGGCGGCGGGCTTCCTGGCCGCGCTAATTGTAGGGATTCCAATCGGCCTTCTTATGGGCCGGTTTCGAACCGCCGAGTACCTGCTCGACCCTTATGTGAACGCCCTGTATGTCGTGCCCCGTATCGCCCTGATTCCCTTGATCATTATCTGGGCGGGTCTTGGCATCCCGGCGCAGATCATCGTGATATTCGGCACCACGGTATTTCCCATTTTGCTTAGCACGTACGCTGGCGTGAAAAACGTGGAATCGCGCCTGATCGAAACCGCCTTCGCATTTGGCGCCAGCGAGAAACAGCTCTTTTTCAAGGTCATTATCCCCGGCAGCGTGCCTTTCATTATGTCCGGCCTTCGATTGGGAATCGGCCAGGCGGTTATTGGCATGATCGTTGCGCAAATGTTCCTGGGCATCGCCGGCATGGGCTTTATGTTAACCAACTACGGCAACCAGTTCGCCACAGACTATGTCTTTGTCGTTGTCCTGTCGCTGGCCGCCTTGGGAATCATCCTGACCGAAATCGTGAAATTCATCGAACGCCAGTTCAATCATTGGAGGCCCGACAACCATGTCTCAGCTTGACACACCACCCCATGCCGACTTGCCCGCCGAAGCCGTGTCGGAAGCCGTTGCCATTCTCGCCGAAGCACGTTCCCGCTGTGCCCAGCTAGGCGTGGCCCCGGCCCAACTCGGAGACCTTTTCCTGGATGAAGCCATGCTGGCCTGGCTGCTGGGAGATTGGGATGAACGCGCCGTACGCAAGCGTTTGATGGAAGCCATGTCCGAAGATGTACGGAAGTGGTATGCCCGGGTGAAACTCGCCACGGGCCAGTGCGATTGCGTACCGGAAGTCCACCTATCAGGGCTGCTTGAAATGGAGGCATTAGAGCGCAAGCCTATTTTTCGCCTAGAGGGAGAAGGCCTTACTGAAGAAGCGCAAGGGTAACTATTCTGCAAAAACAGAGCACAGATCGATGGAATCCACCGCCATCAGAAACAGAGTTTTCTCATTGAGGAATTGAAAACCAATGTAAGTACCCAGCGACAAGGGAAAATCGCGCAACATTTGGTATTATTCCCCAATCCCGACAAGGGGAAATGCGCCTGAACTCTGGCATACTGGCATGCAGTCTATTCATGGAATCTAGTGTGGAACAACAATACCCGACCCGTCATACCGCGCCGTCAGACGAAATCGACCTGCGCGAGCTGGCTTGCACGCTATGGAATGCCAAGTGGCTGATTATTGCCGTGACGGTTGTGGTGGCCTGTGCGGCCGCCGCCTACGCTTTTTTAAGCACTCCCATATACGAAACCCGAGTGCAAACCCTGCCGCCCACCCCCAGTGGACTGGCCAGCTACAACATGGCCAACCAGTTGTCGGGCCCGGCCATTAGTGGGGTCACCAGCTACAGAGACAATGCCGTGCCGGAGCTTTCCCCCAGCACCGCCTACAATACCTTTTTACGCAACCTGACGTCGGTCACGCTGCGCCAGCAGTTCTTTGCCACAGTGTATCTGCCGGCTCACCCAGGCAACGACAATCCGGCCAGTCAGGACGCCTTATGGAAGCAATTTAACGATCGACTGAATATTACGCTGCCCAAAGAACCAAATAAACCCAATGACAGCCTGGCGACGCTTGCGCTGCAAGGCGAAAACCCGCAAACAATTGCCGACTGGGCCAACCAGTACGTGCAAGAAGCAATCGCCATGTCGCAAAGCGAATTGCTGGAGACCTTGAGCAGCGACATACAGCTACGGCTGCAAAGCACACGCGACCAGATCGCCACCCTGCGCACCGTGGAAGAAACCACCAAGCAAGACAGTATTGTTCGCCTGAAAGAAGCCTTGGCACTGGCCGAAGCCATAGGGCTGGAAACTCCTCCCAATACAGGCAATCTGATTACATCCTACTCGGGCTCCACCACCTATTTGCGCGGCGCCCAGGCCCTGCGCGCAGAGCTTAAGCTGCTGGAAGCAAGAGAGAGCAACGACCCTTTCATAGCCGAGCTACCCAGCCTGCTTAAAAAGCAGCTGCTGCTGGAAAAAATAGATCTCGCCCCCCAGCATGTTGCCGTTGCCACCATAGACCAGCCCGCCATGGCTCCTCAAGAGCCGATTAAACCTCGCAAGGCGCTACTCATAGCTTTAGGCATTATTCTTGGCGGTATGCTGGGTATTTTTATTGTGCTTAGCCGCCATATTTTTAGGCAACCCTAAGCAGACACCGCTAGCCCTCAGCGAACCACACTGACAGCCACGCGAACAGGTTGTCGTTCCCCTATACACCCGTTAAAGCTTCATGGGCGTATACTCCGGTATCCAGCGCTTCAGCTCAGCCCGTACTGCAACATCATCCACGACCTTTTTATTGGCCTGCCAGTCCTGTACATAGGTGTAAAACTCATCTGGTACGGGGCGTGAACGTGCAATTCTAAGCTTCTCATGCGGGGTTTCCAGTGTCTCCTCCGCGTCGGCCAATAATTCTTCGTACAGCTTCTCACCAGGGCGAAGCCCTGTAAACTTGATGTGAATTTCGTCTTCGGAATAGCCCGAAAGCCGGATCATATTGCGGGCCAGGTCCACGATCATAACGGGTTCGCCCATATCCAGCACAAAAATCTCCCCCCCCTCGCCCATGGCCGCCGCCTGCAACACCAGTTGGGCCGCCTCGGGGATGGACATGAAATAGCGGTTGATGTCGGGGTGCGTAACGGTAACGGGCCCACCGCGCGCAATCTGCGCCTGGAACTTGGGTATGACGCTGCCAGTACTGCCCAACACATTGCCAAAACGCACCATCTGGAAGCGCGTACCCTGAGCCTGGCAGTGCAAAACCTCGCAGACCATTTCAGCCATGCGCTTAGTGGCCCCCATGACGTTGGTGGGATTAACCGCCTTGTCGGTCGAAATCAACACAAAGCGCTCCACCCCATGGCGCTGTGCGCATTGCGCCACTACCAACGTACCAAATACGTTATTGCGCACGGCTTGCCAGGCGTTACCCACCTCCATCAGCGGCACATGCTTGTAGGCGGCGGCGTGGAACACCACCTGCGGCTGCCATAAGGTAAAGATCTCATCCATACGCTCGGCGTCTCGCACATCACCCGCGAGCGCAATAATATCGACATCGACCGCCTCTTCGCGAAACCACTGCTCTATCATGTACAGGGCAAACTCGTTGGCCTCGACCAGCACTACTTTGCTCGGACTGAAGCGCGCAAGCTGGCGGCACAGCTCGCTGCCTATCGATCCCCCTGCTCCGGTAACTAGCACGGTCTTGTCCGCAAGCATGGCCTTGACATGGTCGGTGTCAATACGCACGGGCTGGCGCCCCAGCAAGTCTTCTATCTTTACCGGACGCATCACGTTGATGGCCACGCGGCCCGCCATCAGTTCGTCCAACGCGGGTATGGTAAACAGTAGCGCGCCCGCCTTACTGGCCACTGCGCTAATATCGCGCAACACGGACGAACGCACCGAGGGCATGGCAAAGATAACGTGCTTGGCCTCGTGCCGCTTCAAGACCTTACCAATATCCCTGGTACTGCCTTCCACCCGACAACCTGAAAGCTCTAAGCCCTGTTTGGCGGGGTCGTCATCCACCAGGGCGACCACATCCCACTCCGTAGTGCGCTCCAGCTCGCGCAGCAGCATGGCGCCCGCCGTGCCGGCACCCACAATAACGACTGGCTTGCCCTTACCGGCCACCTTACCGTACAGGCTGTATTCCATCCACATCCGCCAGGCCACCCGCCCGCCCGCCATCAATAGCAGCAGCAAGACGGGATACAAAACCACCAAAGATCGCGGAATAAGCAGATACGGCTTGGAAAAAATAACAACCAGCAACAAGGCAAAGGTGGCAACCGCCACGGCCTTGATCACGCGTTTCAGGTCAGACAGACTGGCAAAACGCCACATGCCACGATACAGGCCTGCCCAGCGGCAGGCTACCAACTGTATGCCCAACAGCAGCAGCAGGCCGTATATGACCTCGTCATTGTAGGAATATGGCCAGGTAAAATTGAAACGTATCAGGAAGCCGCCCACCCATGCGGCCACAACCATCAATAGGTCGAACGCGAATACCAAGAATATTCGCATGTTTGTTTTTAACACCATATACGTCTTTTACCTTAGCGCCGACAATGATTATTTCTATGCCTAGGACGTTATTATCGCCGCTTTCCCAATCTAATTTGGCAGCCCTGCACGGAATCTGAAACCCAGCCACAGCAGCGGAATATAAGCGATAAGCAAACATGCTACACCATCTATCGGCCCGAAAGCCGCCACGCAGGCCATGGGAAACAACCATAGAACGTTCACAATCAACGTAGCCCCTGTAACCCGGGCATGACCGTACTTTAGCGCGGCATGTTGGTACGCATGCATACGATGAGCCTGATAGACTTTTTCGCCCCTAATGAGACGATGCAAGAGCGTCAGGCTGGCATCCACAATGAAGACGCCCAACAAGATCAACCAAGCCCAAAGCAGGTTTGATGACACGGTCGCCGCCTGAAGAGACATCACCCCCAGCGTCATACCCAAAAAACCGCTACCAGCATCACCCATGAAGATTTTGGCGGGTGGCAGGTTCCACAGTAAAAAGCCTAATACGGCACTTGCAAGCAACATTGCTATCAATGCCATATCCGCATGTCCAGACAGCCAATACAACATGCCACCACATAAAACCACGGAAACTGCCTCGACACTAGCAATACCGTCAATCCCATCCATAAAATTGTATAAGTTGAGCATCCACACCAAATAGAAGGCTGCCAATATCAATATGACCGGACCAACCGGGAAAGAATATCCTAGTATAGAAACTGCCGAAAACCCGTCAAGCCAGAATAATGCCCAAACTGCCGATGCGAAGTGCGCCAACAAACGCCAACGAGCGGGAATATGCCCATGGTCGTCTAAAAAGCCGATGCAGGCAGTAATCGCCCCCGCGCCCAACAACCCCCACCAAATGGTGTGCTCGACATCACTTAACAAACCAAACAACGCAAGCAAGGAAAGAAAGCTGACGACAATACTAACCCCTCCTCCACGTGGCGTTGGGACCGTATGTGAACTACGTTCGTTGGGGACGTCCAACAAGCTTCGCGACAATGCATAACGACGGACACAAGCAGTCAATAAAAACGACAACACACCGCCAACCACCAGCAACCACCACATGTTCATGGCTAAAACACTCCGCTTATAAGTATCAAAAGCCCAATTTTAATTGCCATGAGCCAGCCTGAATTCAAGGCCTGAGGTGTACAGTGCCTGCTGCGGCGCGATTATAGGGTTCCAACCCAAAAGCTTGCGCGCTTTGGACGAATCAACAATCAACGAAGCACATAGCTGTGTGTAGACATGGGGCATCATGATTAACTGAGCCCCCAGCTTCAATACCGGGGCCGGGATAGACAGAATTCGCACTTTTTTCTCCATACCGAGCGCCAAGTACTGGACTATTTCTTGTATTGAAACATCAATTCCGTCAGATATCAGAAACAACTGACCTGCCGCCTCCTTCTTCTCTATACACAGCAAGATGAAGTCCACCAGATTGGGTAGTGCCACCAAGCTACGCTGGTTCTTAATAGCGCCAAAGGGTAATGGCATACCTGCTGCTATAAGCTTGAGAATGCGATGAAAGTTTCCTGGTGCATGGCCTGCGTATACCAGCGGAGGTCGGATTATGACCAATTCCATACCCGTGCCTTGCAGTAAAGCCGCTAACTGCTGCTCTGCCTCTAATTTTGAAATAGCGTAATCAGCATGCGGAGCAGGCACAGAGTCTTCAGTAAAAGGCTGCTCTGTTGTAAAAGCACCGTTGACTCCAATAGAACTGATAAAAATAAACCGCTTTACCCCCGCTTCCAACGCCGCCCGTGCCAGATTCATCGTGCCATTGACATTGATCTTACGAAATTCAGCTAAAGGGCTAGAGGCTTGGTCACGAAGTTGATGAGCGCGCCCAGCCAAGTGAACAACGCAATCCACCTTTTGGCAGGCAATTATTAAACCCTCGCTATCCGTTATGTCAGCGATCATATGAACGACTCCCGGAGTCGTGCTAGCCGACATTCTGGTAAGACATCTAACATTATAATTATTCTGCTGGAGGACGGCTTGCAACGTTGCTCCGATAAATCCGGAACTACCAGTAAGCAGCACCGTAGGACTATTTTTCATAACTCCCCCACTAATCGATATCATAAACTGATCGCAGATCATGGTTCTTTCACTAAAATGATAAGAGCAGGCCCCAAATGCCTTTGCATTAAATAGCATAATGATATAGTTGTACCAACTCAACCTTACAGTGCTTATTGCTTGGAGCTTTACCGGCAGGCACGCAGACTTTACATTGGCTCTCGTGAATATTTTAATTTTGTCACACTTTGCCGGCTCATCTAAGCATGGCATGATTTACAGAAATTATGCCTTAGCACACGAATGGCTACGCCAAGGACACAATGTCACTGTAATAGCTTCTAGCTATTCTCACTACCGACAGATTCAACCCGAAACTAAAGGGCGGATTACCCAAGAAACCATAGATGGTATACGGTATATATGGGTAAAAACACATCCATATGTAGCAACCAGTAATCTAGGCCGTGTCAGTAACATGCTTTCCTTTACAGCGCAGTGTATGTGGTTGCCCCTGCCTCTTAGCGAAGGGTTCGATATTATCATGTGTTCATCACCACACCCGCTTGTCATATACCCTGCATACAAGCTGACGCAACGTTTTAACTGTCGTCTAATTTACGACATACGAGATTTGTGGCCCTTAACGGTAAAAATGCTAGGCAATATTTCAGAAAAGCATCCATTCATTCGCTTGCTGCAACATGCAGAAGACTATGCCTGCAAGCACGCAGATCTTGTTACAGCAGTACCACACAATGCACAAGATTATCTTGCATCAAGGGGGTTGCCAAAGGAACGTTTTTTACCCATTGCTAATGGTGTGGCAGAAAATCCTTCTGAGCCAGAGCCCCTACCCCCGACCCATTCTGAAATTATGGATGCGGTAACCGCTCGAGCTAAATATATTATTGGATATGTTGGAACACTAGGCACTGCTAATGCTATGGCTGATGTAATACATGCCATGTCACGTATTTCTGAAAGTGTGCATTTAGCAATACTAGGGGATGGCAGTGAGAGAAACAGTCTACAAATTCTCGCTAATGATTTAAATTTAAATAATAGAGTTCATTTTTTGTCACCGGTATCTCGCCAACAAGTACAAAGTTTCTTAAAGTATATCGATATTGGCTATGCAGGAACAAATAAATCTCCACTCTACCAATACGGAGCAAGCCTGACCAAAATCAATGATTATATGGTGGCAGGCTTGCCTATAATATATGCGGTTGGTGATCCGAACAATGCCGTTGAGCTTAGCAAGGCAGGTATCAGTTGTAATCCTGGTGATTCTTCAGAAATTGCAGCAGCCATAAATCAGATTACCAATATGACTAAAGAGCAGCTTGTTAACATTGGGCATTACGGAAAAGAATGGTGTATAAAGAATCAGCTGATCTCGACACAGGCTAATTTCATCCTAACAAAATTAAATGATCTGCCGAAGCGATAATATCTATTCAAAATACTTTACATCGCCGTTGAATTAAGAAACTGATAAATAGCCTGATGTCAAGATCATTTACTGTGATGCATAAACTCATTTTCGTAGAGGCTATTAATTAGAGAAGCGGAGACGTCCTCCATAATTTATACTCCTTCCCGCCATAGGCTTTCATAACATTTACGAATCAGCATGCCGTTAAGGTGGTCTAATGACAGCCCCTGCACTGCTTCTCGAACTGTTTCATTTGAAGGACTAAAATTCACCAACGCGTTATATAAATCAATTTCTGTTGGCTCTATTATTAAGCAAGATGGAAATTTTTCTGATATTTCTTTTAAATCGCTTATATCTGTTGCAATAAATGGAGTATTGCACATCAACCCCTCTTTTATAACATTTGGCCATCCTTCATAAAATGAGGGCAATATAATTGCATCTACTGCGTTATATAGCAAGGGCATTTTTTGATGAGGTAGCCCAGAAGCAGTAATGATCTCAATATCATTCGGGAGACTTCGTTGTACTGACTGAACCAACCAAGGGCGCTTAATTGGATTTCGAATATTAACCACAGGGAATAAGAATATTTTATGAGCTAAATTCAATCCTAATTTTTCTCTTGCCTGCCTCTTATCAATCGGAAAGAAAAGATTTGGGTTGACGGGACTCGGTAAAACCAAAACATCAGCTTTGGGGTATCTATCTGTAACCTCACGCCTCATACGGTTTGAAACAACAACTATCTTGTCATACTTGGGCAAAGAGAGCCTGGTAAGCAGATTCTGCAACTTATGGTGCCAACGCCGTTTCATATTTGGCAGCTCAGCGGCATGCCAATCAGATCCACGTAACGTTATTACTTTCTTCTTGCTTAATAAAAAGCCACACAAAAATCCACAAATTGATCCAAATTGCGCATGAACAATATCATAATCACGACTCAGGAGCAGTACTTTTATAAAATTTCTTATCAAAGTTAAAGGATTTCTCATATTCCCAAGAGCAAACATGTCGAACTCATGGGTTGTGCTATATGTTTCTCGGAGATGCGCATATGCCTGGTACATGAACACTCCAGACGATTGGATGTCTCGATTGAAATTATGAACCCAGAGTATTTTCATAATGCCTTCTTCTCCACATACCTATCACAATAAAAATAAAAAATCCAAAAATAACATACATAGGCATTATCTTGAAAAAATGTAGGCTGCTGCTTCGAAAGCCCACCATAAGGAAATACAATCCATAAACTCGATAAAATATAGGAAATATTTCGCTTGGCAAGGTGACTTTCCATATGCGATAGGTTATCCTCCAAAACAAAGCCCAGAATATACCAAGAAAAAGAAAATGTATAAAAGCAAGGTCTTGAAAGTTTAGTATTGCCTCAGCCAATGGAGAAAAGCCCACTCCTTGACCCATTTGCCAATCATCAATAATTATTTGAGCGAAGCTCTCAGCAAGATCTGGAGGCCTATTTGGCATGATAAATCTCGGAATTAATAGCGTGAAATTATCAATGTAGCTACTACCCCAATTCATATCCCATCTATTCAAATAATATTCTATTGATATATAAAGGCTAGCGGGGTCAATTCTAGTAAATGTAAATTCCTCAAGAGCGCGTAACGTAGAGTCTAGAAAACTAGCTCCTCCTCTCCAAAATGAAAAACTTCGAATTAAAACAAGAAACGAAAAAAGAAGAGGTACAATCAGGACTAAAAGCATCAGCGCCTTCTTAGGCGACTTAATTCTTGAGCCAAATACTGTAGCCACAGAAATCAATGAAATTAGCATTGGATTTTTGTCACTAGTTACTACTCCAAACAAGAAAGGAATAATAATAAAAACCCATCCTATTGCTCTTTTTCTTTTTATATAATAAATTGAAATAACAGAAAGAATCAACAGTATTGTATATTTGATTATGGAATATAGCGGATTAGCATACGCGACACCAGCAACATTAAAATATGATTCTAACTCCAATTGGATGTTATCCCAAAATACAATCCCAGACACAATTATAAAAATAGAAAAAAATAATAAATTAATTACTCCAATCGCATTGCCTTCAAAAGTTTGCATCGGCTTATCCGGCACAAATCTGTAGCCGCCAACAATTAATCCACAAAAGAAAAATAGCAGTGACATTCCTGATTGGGCAATCAAAAATACTATATGACGGCCTATCTCTACATATCGTCCACCAGTATAAAATCCCATGTCACTCCGAATCCAGAGTTCAATTGGTATGAGTAGAAAGTAAACGAATAAGCCAATTGAAAACACAAAGAAGACGGAAAAAAAACCTTCCCTTTTATGAAAAAAAAGAATGCCTGCCACCATCAGCACTAGCGTGCTGAACAACAGCAAAACTACTATTAAATCTGTCATGATTTTTTATATGCTATCGCAAGAATAGTTAGCAGACATATACATCCGAATGTAAAACCCAGGGTAAAACTTCCAGATGCGCCAGACACACCAACGATCAGCGATATTGCTAATCCTGCTCCATTTATATATGCCAAAACAGGGCCATCATACAGCGCATCTATATAACTTCTAATAAGAATATAAAGCGAATTAAAGCAGACAAATAGAGTTAGAGAACGAAGCACATCCAAAAACATTAGATCATTGAAATAAAATCTATTAATTAAAACTGATAATATATAATATATACTACCTATAACTGCGGAAATCAAAATATACATACAAACCGACAACATATTTTTTCGGCTATCCACCTTCACTGAAGCAAGCCTAGTCAATAATATTGTGCTAATCGGTTTGATGGGAATAGAACATGCCACTGCTATTGCGATTGCTAATGACAAATAGGCAGCCATTTGCCGTTCATCATTCATGAGTAACAATTGCACTGGTATGATTAATACTCCCTGATTACAGAAATCTCCAGGCACACGCCCCCAACTTCTCTTCAAATATGTCCATATAGGAAGCTCTATGCTTACCATCTTTGCTATTAAAGAGAAATCTTTGGAATAATATCTCCACCAAAAACCTAATACTATTACTGAAATATAAAAATATATATATATATAATTTTTAATTTCTGATGACCCAATAAATGCCAAAAGCGGTAAGATGACAAGATAAAGCATCATAGTTGCGATACCTTTCTTGTAATCCTCTAATCCTCTAGATACCGAGAAGAAATAGCCACTTAAAAATGCTGGAAAAGAAAATAACAGCGCGAGGAATACTGTATTATCCACCACTGATGCAAGCACAAGACCTACTGCCCATAAGGCAACCGCCGTTATCATTGAACCATACAGAATTTTTTTCCCGGCCTTCCTTTGAGCTATATATTTGGGCAGCATAACCCCATATCCCAATAAAATAATTGGAATAAAGAATGCCTGATATCTCTTAATAACACTAAATAACTCTAAATCAGCCTTGCCGAATACAATGAGAACCAACTTATATAGCAGGAGAGAAAATAAGGAAACAACAACCGACGCCATTAAGTTAGCAGCATAGTCTCGAAATAACTTAGTCATAGAAATTTAGATAAGGCTGCCATTTCAGCTCATGAGGCATAAGAGTGA
The DNA here is from genome assembly GCA_049672825.1 of Pusillimonas sp. Taxonomy (GTDB): domain Bacteria; phylum Pseudomonadota; class Gammaproteobacteria; order Burkholderiales; family Burkholderiaceae_B; genus Pusillimonas_C; species Pusillimonas_C harenae_A. The sequence goes on along the minus strand of JBATWU010000137.1, from coordinate 24,536 downwards.
GGTATATATTTCAATATCCCCCAATCCAGATGAGATTCTTTACTCGGATATCAACTCTGCAAGAGTATTGACGATAAATTGCTGATCTTTTAATGAGTGATATGGGTGCATTGGCAAACTAACAATCCGTTCAGCCACATGATCTCCCACTGGAAGCACTACATTGCTATTCGCAACCGCGGGCTGTTTATTTAATGGAATCGGGTAATGCACTGCCGTTGGAATCCCAACATCTTTTAACGCTTTTTGGACCGTCTCTCGGTTTTCTATTTGGATTGAATATTGGGCATATACACTTACGTTTTGGGCTTCAATATAAGGAGTACTTATAATATTCACTTGTTTTAAGAGTTGATCATAATGTGCAGCAACCTGCTGGCGCAAAATGATTTCATCTGGAAGGATATCTAATTTAGGCAATAAGACTGCCGCTTGTATGGTGTCTAGCCTGCTATTTATGCCGACACGCACATGATGATAACGTCTATCCTGTCCATGCCGAGCGATCTGTCTAAGAATAATGGCCAGCTCATCGTCATTGGTAAAAATCGCTCCTCCGTCTCCATAACAACCCAATGGTTTACTTGGAAAGAAGCTTGTACATCCAATCGTGCTTAAGTTGCCAGATCTACGCTCCTTATAAGTGGCACCGAAACTTTGCGCAGCATCTTCAATAACGGGAATACCATACTTCGCCGCAATAGTATTAATCGCATCAAAATCCGCGCACTGGCCATATAAAGACACAGGAATAATCGCCTTTGTTCTTGAGGTGATGGCATTTTCTAGTAAACAAGGATCCAAGTTATATGTCTGTGGATCAATATCCACATACACAGGCTTCGCTCCCAATAAGGCAACTGTTTCCGCCGTAGCAATATATGTAAACCCAGGAGTGATCACCTCATCATCTGGCCCTATACCCAGCGCCATTTGCGCTATTTGTAAAGCATCTGTTCCATTGGCACATGTGATGCAGTGCTTTACACCAATATAACTCGCCAGTCGTTCCTCTAGCTCAGCTACCTCAGGACCTAATATATATTTACCATGCGCAAGTACCCGCTGTATGTTCACGTCAATCTGCTTTTTGATGCGCGCCTGCTGAGCTTTGAGGTCAATAAATTCAATCATATTTACGCCATACATTTGGTTAACACATTGCCGTCTAACTTATAAGCGACGTGAGTATGCTGACAAATAGCTCTTCCTTGCCCTTGCACCGGCAATGGCAGCCGCTCACCATGTTCGCTCATCCAGCCGACTTGTCTGGCCGGAACACCAACCATCAAGGCATAAGGAGGCACATCTCTATTAATAACAGCTCCGGCCCCGACAAATGCAAATTCGCCCACTGTAACCCCACATACTATGGTGCAATTTGCGCCTAATGTGGCACCTTTCTTGATTAACGTAGCGCGATATTCATTTTTACGTTCTATTAAAGAACGCGGGTTATAAACATTGGTAAAAACCATGCTAGGGCCACAAAACACGCCCTCTTCCAGAGTAACGTTATCGTATACCGATACATTATTTTGAATCTTGCAATTATCACCAATAACTACTTTATTAGCGATAAATACGTTTTGTCCCATGGACACGTCCTGACCAATCACAGCCTCGCCACAAATATGAGAAAAATGCCATACACGTGACCGTTCTCCAATTTTGGCTCCATCATCTACAACGGCGCTAGGATGCTGATAATATTTCATTTTTTTAAAAAGGGATGATAATCCCCCCTCAATGGACTAAGATCCGCATTGCGGATTGTAGAAACAGTCATAATTGCCGTACGATTCTCTTCTAAACCAAAACCACGGCCGGCTAGAATTTCCTCATAGCTACGATTATGTAAATCAGTAAAGCCACCTGAAAATTCAATTTCTTCACCATCCACCGTAATCGAACGATAGGTACGCTGGCCTAGCCTACGTTGCGCATCAGGGACATCATCATAATTAACCGACAAAAACCAGCGAACCCGCGCATTTTCATATTCTAAAAAACCTGCCGCCTTTGTATCCGATGAGTGATGCACAACATTTGCCTGCAGTTCGCCAAAAATAAAATGCAGCATGTCAAAGAAGTGCACACCAATGTTAGTAGCAATTCCACCCGATTTCTTTATATCACCCTTCCATGACTGAAGGTACCAGCGGCCACGAGAAGTGATGTAGGTAAGATCTACCTCATACTTCGTATCCTTCTTCTGACTTTGAACCTTCTCGCGCAGACTCGTGATGGATGGATGTACACGCAATTGCAAAATTGTATTGACCTTATGTCCAGTATCACGCTCAATATCTAGTAGGCCATCAATATTCCAAGGATTTAATACTAGAGGCTTCTCGCAGATGGCATCCGCCCCTGAGCGCATTGCAAAGCGCATATGAGAGTCGTGTAAATAGTTAGGCGAACAGATCGACATATAGTCGATTTTTCTACCTTCATTTGCTCGGCGAAGCGTGTCTATCTGGCGGTCAAACCGCTCGAACTCGGTAAAAAAATCAGCGTCAGGAAAATGACTATCTATAACTCCCACAGAATCATTAGTATCTAGAGCAGCAACAAGATCATTTCCGGTTGCTTTGATGGCCTGCATATGTCGAGGGGCAATATATCCAGCTGCCCCAATAAGCGCAAAATTTTTCATATGATAATATTAGGAATTAAGGAAGTTTTTGAAGAAAACTATCAGCACGAATTGGTTTATCAACCTCTTGTCGCAACTGATCGATCTCATTTTTTAGAATTTCAAATTCACGAATTTTATGTTTCAGAAACTTAATAGTAAGATCCAACTTGGCAGCAAATCCATTGGGTGTTAATAAATAAGCATAAGCTAGTTTGTTTTGGCTATTCCGAAAGTTCTGTATCTTGATAAATCCTTTATCAAGTAGGTGTTTAATACAGTAATTTGTTTTTCCCAAGCTAATCCCTAGCTCATACGCCAAATCACGCTGACTCATGCCGGGATTAGCCTCCAATAGACGCAATAATTTGAGATGATACTCAGTGGATGAAGTGTTATTGGGCGCCATATGACCTTAGCCGTTCAATCAATGAACAATGAATATATCATAAGTCTTGGCCTCTTGTCAGAACTTATTCATGAAAGTTTTTTCTGGTAAACACAACACCAATCCTCCAAAAACCATCCTCCAGATTCTCCATTTTTGCTATTTGTGCATTTGAAAACGATATATACTGAAACTGAGCCAAATCCATAGCAAATAGATCAATTGAACCACCCCAGCCCGCAAGCGCTCTACTCCCCCCATCTCTCATGCAGATTGGATGCAGCATGTATGTATGCACAAGTGCTGTGCCCTCAGGATAGCGCCTACAGTATTCATGGCGTGCCCTACTCTGATTCAGTACGGAATAAGGAGAAACCATGAGACGAACAAGAGCTACATCTGTAGCGTTGGAGATATCGTCTGAACCTGCCGAGTTTATGAAACCTCGGATAGTTAGAGTAGGATTTCGTAAAATGTTCAGGTTTACGATTGCCTCAATGACCGATATGAGAGTAAAGACAGTAAACAAAAACGCTAAACACTTTCTTAACGTAGTCCCGGGTCGGGACTGAGAGTGCGACCAGTTTAGATAGAATGATGTGCACAAAAAAATCAAAAGAAACTCAATAGACAACACATAAGCATATGGCCTCACATCGAACACAAAGAAAAAAAAGTAATACCCTACTAAACAGAGTATAGGTGCTAAAGGGGAAGCGCTACTCACCGCAGATAGCCTCGCTTTACGCAAAAAGCCCCACATAAGGATAAATAATGCGAACAGCAGAGCCCATTTTGCATATACATGTATCGTTCCACCAAGAAAAAGCTTTTCTTGTACGGTCAAAGGAGTACGGGAACTTTGAAAGGATGCTGCCTCCTGAATACTGGAAAAAACATCATACAGAAAAAGGTTCAGATACAAAGCAAACGAGAGCCAAATAACAATACACACAGTAAGCAGCGACTGCCCACCATTGCGCCATGCGGCTTTCAGTAAGAATATTGCTAAAATGGTACCTGGAATCGTGTATCGGTAAGATAACGACGCCATAGCTACAAGCCCAATTCCAGCCACTAAAACTGGAATGCTTGATTCCCATCGGGCGGGCGAAGGCTTCGCCTGTAAAAGTGCAATATAGGAGCACGCCAACAAAAGCGTATTAGCTATAATTTCAGGCCGAACTTCATAGGCTCTATACGCGGCCATTATTACAAGATAGCAGGCTACAAATAGCCATTCAATTACGAACCGACTCCAGTGGGCGGGTAGATCCCGCGATAAAAGCCTGAGGATGCGGTATACCAACCAACCTTGTGTCACGACAAAAATCCATGACACCAAACGCAGCATCCAAATTCTCTCTGTATCACCGTCTATGACACGCCAAAATCCTGTCAGTAGCCACTCAAATATGGGTGGTTTCCCAATATGATATGGATACTCTTTAAGCGGTGCCAATGAGTTTGCTAAAAAATAAACCTCGTCAGTGCGAAAAGTACCCAGCAAAACACCACTAATCTCGTAGATTAAATAACAAATCAGTGCCATGCATGAACTATTGGCTAACAAGCGACCCGGATTATTCATGTCATTTAATTTCCTGAAACCATTATAAAAATAAATATTATTTCATGATTAATAATAGCCATCTGTTTTCAAAAGCTGATTAAAATAAATTACCCCAGAAATAATATGAACAATGTAAATTACAGCAAGAATAGTAACCTTCGCTTTTTCTATTTTATTCAACGACATTCTGCATAATTTTAAAAACTCAGCCAAACATACACAGAACACAAACGAGATGAGAATCTGCCTCCCCCATCCAAAATTTCCTGCGTTATATCTAGGCCCTGACTCGGCCAAGAAAATAAACTGCAAGCACGCTATTATGTAAGTTGCGCATGTTGCCAGAACCATATAACTGTTTAATACTTTTGGAAAAAAAACAATCAATAAGAATGGAAATAAAGATAATAATAATAATGAAATAAATACATTAGAGCTTCTTAAACTTGCCACACCAAGAAAGTCAAAAACCACCTTTGATGAAGAATTTTCCATACCGTATTTGCTAAAATACTGATACATCAAACATCCAACCATAAGCAGAATCGGATAAAGCAATATAATAAATCTCCTCCAATTAAAAATATTCTCATTTCTTAAACAAAAAACAAGCCACAACGGCATGGAAAAAATTGCCGCAAATGCAAAATTAGGCTTGGCAAGTACAGATAATAAGCTAACCACTGAACATAAAATCAGAGCCACCATTCTTCTAGAAAATCTATCTTCCAGAACAAGGTTTGAATATATTATTAGTACTAAAAATGCAAATGGCTTTACAGTGATCAATGTTGGATTATGCATTACGTTTGGCGTGCCTACTCCTAAATAAATATTTTCATTAAACACAGGCAACCATACAGCGGAAACCACCATCAAGGTCCCAGAGGCAATAATTAAAGCAGGCCATTCATATAGCCCTTTCAACTGCGCTTGAAGCGTATAGAAAAAGCAGCAGCCAGAAAGCAGTGAATAAAAGAGCAGAACAAATACGGATGCCCGACTTAGATCTACATCAAAAATGTCTGAAGTTATTTTTGTAGTCCAATGAAATATTGGATGTACAATTGAATCCAGCCTCGTACCAATAAATCTGACATGAGCCAATAAGTCTGAAGCAAGGAGGCCCTGGCTCTGCCTCCAGAAAATGATCGCATACACTGTTAATAAACAAAATACGAATACTATAGAAAGCGCTGCCATCCCATAACTTGCAGTTAATTTCTTAATCATCACTTGAGTAGATAATAAATTATTCCAGAATAAATTTTCAGGTTAAATAGCTAAACTAACCCGCATAGACTTATCAAGCAGTAGAATCTGTTTTCTTCATATATAATCCTCGTTTAAGAAACTATTCTTTAACGTCAAGGAGAAGGGAAGTATTTGCCAGTTAACCACAATAGCTCGAATACCAATCTAAAAACAAAAAAAGTCTAAAATTACGAGAGATGGCCAGCACATCCGGTCACAACACTTGCACTCTATTTTCAATATCAAAAATTCAACATTTAGGAAAAACTTCGTGGGCGCGCATCCTAGCTATAGGTGCATACACAAGCTAATCGAACGCTCATCCATGTAAAGCATGGACAACCAAGGAAACAGACTCATCTTTTGTACAATAACAATAGGCGGACTCCCAGTTGCCTATAATACGTGAGTCTATCTATTTCTTTGGGCCTTTTTACATGCATCTTCCCTCATTGAGCATAAGCATAGTGGTCCCCGTTTATCGAAGCCAGGAAACCTTAAAACCTCTATGCCAACGCCTCGCTACACAGCTTGAAGCTTTGAAATGCAAATGGAACATAATCCTGGTGGTTGATGCTAGTCCAGATAATTCTTGGAGCGTCGCCTGCGAACTTCATGAAGCAGACAAACGTATTCAAGCGATCAGGCTGGCTCATAATCACGGACAACAACATGCCACCCTATGCGGCTTAAATTACGCCACGCATGATTACGTATTTACAATCGATGACGACTTACAATGTTCACCAGAAGATATCCCTCAATTTCTCTTAGAGCTTAACAAGGGCAGCCAAGTTGTTATTGGGCGCATTGCGACAAACATTAAACAACACTCGTGGTGGCGTAACCTTGGTTCCCGCATTAACCAGTATTTTGCCGGTAAAATCCTTGGGAAGCCTCAAACTCTTAGTCTATCCAGCTATCGCGCAATGACTAGGGATGTCGTCCAGCGCATCGTTGCCTATAAAGGCGCTCACCCACATATTGCAGCCCTTTTACTCCAGTCTGTACCCCCTGCGGCCATCGTCAACGTTGATATCAGTCACTCAAAACGAGGGGATGACTCAAACTCTTCTTATTCGATAAGCAAGCTAATCAAAACGTTGTCGTATTTGCTGATCAATCACTCCTACATTCCCTTAAGAATGATGTCCGTATGGGGCTTCCTGATCAGCATCGTGAGCCTGGCCTATGCACTATGGATAATCGTACACAGCATCTATGCCGGTAACACCACGCCAGGCTGGGCATCCCTCGCTGTTCTTATCTCTTTTATGAGCGGAAATATCTTATTTGCGCTAGGAATTGTTGGCGAGTACTTAGGCAGGCTTGTTGAAAGCTCAAGTCAAATAGCCCAGTTCTCAATTTTTGAAGAGCGGCTATGAAACTATCTCTCGCGTCTACCCACCCAATGAATTTATCAGATTTCTTTTCGGATATAGAAATATTGATGCCGGGTTCTTTCGACCAGCTTGATGAAACGCAAACAACCGCTCCCGCATCGTTGGTTTACTGTCAGAATCTAGATTTCTTGCGCCAAGCACTTCAAAACCGTAACGTCTCTGCTGTCATTACGACGCCCCAACTTGCGGCAGAGATTCCTCAGGATCAGCCGATAGGCGTAGTTTGTAGCAAAGACCCCAGGCTCTCCTTCTTTACGCTATATAACAAGCTTTACCACAAGCAGAGCATACGGCCACTAGAACCATCCAGGGGGCACTCTTGCTCCATTCACGGCTCCGCAATCGTGTCAGCAAGCACCCGGATCGGGAACAGGGTAGAAATCGGTCCAGGAGTTGTGATTTCCGAAAATGTCGAAATAGGTGATGATGTCTTTATTGACGCAAATGTGGTAATTGGCGCTGAAGGCCTGCTTACATTACGTGACCATAACGGGAGGTTATTGAGAGTAAAACATGCGGGCGGTGTGCGCATTGGAACCGGCTGCATGATTCTAGCTGGTGCCACAATCGCCAAGTCGTTATATGCTAGTCCAACCTCAATTGACGCCGAGTGCCAAGTTGGAATTATGTCCAACATAGGCCATGGAGCATCAATAGGAGACGATACAGTGGTTTCGGGCAACTGTGTTGTAGCAGGGCGAACCAAAATTGGGCGTTCAGTATGGATAGGCTCTTCGTGCTCGATAGCTCAAGGCCTGCGTATCGGAGACGGCGCACAGATCAAAATGGGTTCGGTCGTTGTATCAAATATTGCTGAGCAAAGCATTGTTTCGGGCAACTTTGCAATTGCCCATGCCCGTCATGTACGTCAGTTCCTTGGTTTGAATTCTAGATGAACTACAATTTACGTCTCCACTTCAAAGGCTCCCGGAATTACATTCAAGGTCCGGACATGTTGTATGAGTCCATGGCAATTATCATGAAGCATTTCCCATCTGGCTGCAACAATGTTAACTTGACCATACACCGCATGACAGACCGCAACCTACGCTTATCGTTGCATAGAGCGGAGGCAGGAAATGCAGAAATGACACCTAGCAGGATAGCCACACTACGTTTCCATGATGCCAATTCAAAAGCTTGGATCGCCTATCTAAGCGAGCTACCGACCAAACCATCCAAACGTACAAACTACGACGAATCCGTAATAACTGCACTATGTCACTACGATGATGAGCGCCGACTGGTGTCCCTAACAGGACAGCCTGATCTGAACGCAATCGAGACATTGATTGCAATGAACAAGGCCCTGCATTTGCGCCTGCTCCCTGTGCAAACTGCCCAATGGGTATTTGCTCGCTGGGAAAGCAAGTATTGGCCGATAGCGTCGAACCTTGCTGGCGCACAAATCCAGATCGTGCAAACTCTTGGCAACCACTTAACAAAATCTGAAATCTGTCTGGAAGATCGCTCACTCGGATACATATTCTTCAGCGCAAAGAAAACTCAATGATTGGTATCAAGGACATCACAACATTTCTGCCCGCTAACCGCATCAACACAATCGAATGCGCTGATAGCTTAGGCTCTACGCCTGAACAAATACAGAATCGTATTGGGTTTGTGCAACTGGCACGCATGGAAAAAGGGCAGACTTTACTGGATCTAGCCTTGCCAGCAGTCAGCAAGCTACTGAAAAAAAATAATATTCAACCTGCAGACATTGAAGTTCTGGTCGTTGTGACTCAAAACCACGACCAAAAAATTCCCCACGCCTCTGCCCACATTCACGGCATGCTGCAATTATCCGCAACATGTGCCTGCTTCGATATAGGGCTAGGTTGCTCAGGCTATGTTTATGCTTTGTCTATTGTGTCGGCGTTCATGTCCGCCAACGCACTGACGAAAGGGGTATTAGTTACAGCTGACCCTTACTCGAATATTGTTGACCCTCGAGACAAAGCTACCGCTCTTATATTTGGTGATGGCGCTACAGCCACATTGCTAACAGACAATCCAACTTTTGAGATCGGAAAATTCGTTTTTGGAACTGATGGCTCACACGCAGACAAAATTGCATGTAATGAAGGGATCCTGCATATGAACGGGCGCGCAGTATTCAATTTTTCCGCGACAGTTGTTCCCGCCAACATCATCGCCACTCTTGAAGCAAACAACACTCTACTAGAAGAAGTTGACCAATTCGTATTGCATCAAGGAAGCCGTTACATTGTCGATACTATTGCCACCCGGCTACGGATTGATGCCAGAAAAAGTCCGTTCATGGCTGCCAATTACGGTAATACTGTGTCCTCATCAATCCCACTCATGCTCGCAGAATTGGCAAAAGTGCCCAGTAACCGCACTCTAGTCCTTAGCGGTTTCGGGTTGGGCCTTTCTTGGGCAAGTACTGTTATCAAGCGCAAAGGAACCCAATGATTGCCTCAAAGCAAGACATTATCGAGATAATAAAAACTGCAAACGTCGCTCCAGATACATCAGCTCTCCGAAGCGATATTGCACTTCAGGACCAAGGTATTGACTCGCTTGGCGTGTTCAGTATCATGCTGTTAATAGAGGAAAAGTACGGCATAAAAGTCGAGGACGCGGACATTGATCAATTAACCACGATCGAGTCGATCATCACATACTTAGACAAAAAAGTTGGCTAAGTGTGACGAAAGCCCGGATGGCCACTCGCAGTCCACATCAAGATAGGACGGTGACCATAAACGCTAAATATTTTTCTTGCCAAGGCCAGCGACCTTAGGTCAGGATCTTCTATGATGCAGACTCTTTCACAATGGCGCTCGACTTGGTTTTGGTTGCAGGTTCTTGTGACTGCAGCGGCATCGCTTTATTTACTCTTTGCTGTAGATTGGAGCTCCCTTTGGACAGTCATTCAAGGGGGGTTGCTTGTAAAGCTATGGCCTGGACCAGTACTAACGTTTATTGGTTTGGCGCTGGCCTCTTTACGCTGGAGTCAGTTGTTACAGTTATTCCGTGTAAATATTAAGATTGGCCAAGCTTTCTTGCTATACCTGACAGCAACCTTTTACGGTGTTGTCTTGCCAGGAGTACTAGGTGGCGATGTTGTCCGAGTTGGCTTGGGCGCTCGTAGCACCGGGGAACCCCTGGTCAAGATACTCAGTAGCGCTCTATTGGAGCGGATTTTTGGTTTTATGGCAGTTCTGTGTATAGGACTATCCGGCACATTATGGTTGTCGATTCTTAACGAAAACCGGCTGTCACAAGAGTTTGTGCTATGGCTGGTGCCGGCTATTATTTTTGGCCTTTTAGCTATGGCGACCACACTTCTTATTGCCGGTCCACTCATTCAACGGCTATTCGGACGAATAAAGGTTTTTCTTCGATTTTTTCAATTTCTAGAACAGCTATTCTCTCTGTGCAAAAAAATCAGTCTGCGGCAAGCGTGGAATACCCTGTTTGTAAGCGGCTTATTTCAGCTAGCGGAAATCTGGGTCTATTTCATCTTTTCAGAAGCATTAGGCATCAGTATATCTTTTGAATATTTCTTATTAATAATACCTATCGTCTATTTAGCAACTGCCCTCCCTATTTCATTAGGTGGACTTGGAGTACGTGAAGGCGCCTTGGTTTTTTTGCTTGCTAGTGCCAATGTTAATGCAAATCAAGCTGCCACACTGGCTATACTGGTATATTTCAATAGACTCATAGTGGCCGTTATCAGCGGCGTAATCATTAATGCAAATAGATGGTGGCACGCATACAGAACATGAAGGCTCGGCAATATAAAAACCACAAGACAACGTAAGATGTAGACAATGGCTGCTGCATTATTGGCTTCTTCAGCTGATTAATTTTTCTTGAAGTTACCTTAACCATATGAAAGCAATCATCTTGGCGGGCGGCAGCGGATCTCGCCTATATCCGTTAACCCAAGTAACTAGCAAACAACTCCAAGCGGTTTTTGATAAGCCTATGATCTACTATCCGCTGACAGTTCTGATTGCAGCGGGCATACGGGAAGTCTGTCTAATTTCCACGCCACACGACATTCCTAGATTCCAGCACTTACTGGGAGACGGTAAGCGTTGGGGTATCAGTCTTACTTATCTCGAACAGCCCCGCCCCGAAGGCATAGCTCAAGCCTTCCTGATCGCCGACGACTTCATCGGCGACGATAATGTCGTATTGATGCTGGGCGACAATATCTTCTCGGGTAGTGACGACTTTCCGCGTGCGATTGCTCAATTTCAGGGCGGTGCCACAATTTTTGCCTATCACGTCAAAGACCCGCAACGCTACGGCGTGGTCGAGTTCGACCGCAGCGGTAAGGCCTTATCGCTGGAGGAAAAGCCCGCAAACCCCAAAAGCGGCTTTGCGGTTCCCGGCATCTACATCTATGACAACCAGGTTGTCGAGATTGCACGCAACGTTAAACCGTCGCCACGCGGCGAACTGGAAATCACTGATGTCAATCGTGAGTATATGCACCTCGATCAATTGCGGGTCCATCGCCTAAGCCGTGGCTTTGCTTGGCTTGACGCGGGCACTAGTACCTCTTTGCAAGAGGCTTCGGCCTATATTGAAGCTATCGAACGCCGCCAAGGAATAAAAATCGGCTGCCCGGAAGAGGCTGCATTGATACGAGGCTTTTTAACGTTGGAACAGTTCGATGACCTAGTGGAAGATATGCCGACTTGCGAGTACCGTTCCTACCTGCACGGCATCTCAGTAGAGATCCGTCGGCTTGGAGACATGAAGTGAGCAACGAGATAATCCAGTTCAACCGCCCCTACATGACGGGCAAAGAGCTCCACTACATCGCAGAAGCGAAATTTGGAAATAAGCTTGCCGGTGACGGGCCGTTCACCAAGCGGTGTCATGGCTGGATAGAACAGGCCACCGGCTGCAACAAGGCCTTGCTGACGCACTCGTGCACCGCCGCGCTGGAAATGAGCGCGTTGTTGCTGGATATCCAGCCGGGTGACGAAGTCATTATGCCGTCTTACACCTTTGTTTCCACGGCCAATGCTTTCGTTCTGCGCGGCGGTGTACCTGTCTTTGTGGACATCCGTGAAGACACACTCAACCTGAACGAAGGTTTGTTGGAAGCCGCCATCACCAAACGCACCAAGGCCATCGTGCCGGTACACTATGCCGGGGTGGCCTGCGAAATGGACACGATCATGTCCATTGCCGCCAGGCATGGCCTGAAGGTGGTCGAGGACGCGGCACAGGGGGTAATGGCCTCATATAAAGGCCGTGCGCTAGGCGGTATTGGCCACCTGGGCACCTTCAGTTTTCACGAAACCAAGAACATCATCTCCGGCGAGGGGGGTGCACTATTGGTCAACGATTCCGCGCTGGCCCTACGGGCGGAAATTATCCGCGAAAAAGGCACGGACCGCAGTCGATTTTTCCGCGGTGAAGTGGATAAATACACATGGCAGGAAGCGGGCTCTTCGTTTTTGCCCGGCGAACTGACGGCGGCCTTTCTTTGGGGGCAGTTGGAAGAAGCCCGCAATATCACGGACGCTAGGCTGTCCAGTTGGGCGCACTATCACGAAAGCTTGGCGTCGCTGGAACAAAAAGGCCTCTTACGGCGCCCCATCGTCCCATCAGATTGTCAGCATAACGCCCATATGTATTACGTATTGCTGGCGCCAGAAGTACCACGGCAACACGTATTGGAAGAGTTGAAACGCAATGGGATTCATGCCGTCTTTCATTATGTTCCGCTGCACTCTTCTCCAGGTGGCCAACGCTACGGCAAGGTGCACGGCACTATGGCTGTTACCGATACCCAGTCTGAACGCCTTATCCGCCTGCCATTATGGATGGGGCTTACAACAGCCCAGCAGGATCGAGTTACTGAGGTGCTGACTGCGGCATGCCAGTATTAACGATCTTTCGTTCAAGCAATTGCACGCGCCTACCAGTCGACCTCGGCACGCAATACTGCCCCCGTTTCCGACTCAGTAATATACAACCCGGGGCTCTGCTCCGGCCCGAATGTCGCGTTGGTGGTAAGCAGCCCCTTGCACGACTGTATGCGCCGTATTGGCTCGCCTTGGGGGTTGAATACCCAGACCGCGCCCAGCCCAAGATGGCAGACAATCAAATTGCCGCGGGCATCCAGCGCCAGGCCATCCGGGCCGCCGCCCCCGCTCAGGCGGACAAAAACGCCGACTTTGAAGACTCCGCCTTCCGGCAGCAAGGGCACGCGCCAGACAGCGTTGTCGCGTGTGACTGCCAGCAGCACCGAGCGCTCATCCGGCGCCAGCACCAGTCCGTTGGGGCTGGGCACATTGTTCAACAGGCAGTCCAGCCGGCCATCTTTGCCTAAGCGAAAAAGCCGCCCGCTGGGGTCGTGCAGTCCTGTCAAGCCTTGGTCCGTGAAGTACAGATCGCCATTGCTGGAAAAGATCAGGTCGTTAATCCCTTTGAACCGCTCGCCCGCCACCGTATCCATAATCGTGCTGATTTGCTTTGTGGCGGGGTCCAGAGCCATCAGGCCGTTCCTGAAATCCGCGATATACAAACGCCCGTCGGGACCGAATGCCAGGCCGTTCGGCTCGCCGTCATATTGAACGGCCAGCTCTATGTCGCCGCCCGGCGATGCCCGGAATATTCGCCCCCATGGGATGTCGCAAAACCATAAATGGCCTTGCTGGTCGAATACGGGCCCTTCTATGAAGCTGCTTGGCGTCACGCCAGGACGCTGCAGCTGCAGCCATCCCGACGAGCCATCGGGATGATGGTGCTCGGCGCTTAATTGGGCGAACACGGTGGTTGTCGAACGTGCGGGGGCTTCAAACATGGTTCCCTCTGGGACTAAAGTAAAGTACCGCCGGGCGCTTAAACGCCCCTCATCTTCTGGGGTAGATACAGTGCAATTTCGGGGAAAATCACCAGCAGCACGATGGCCACGGCAAGCAGGATGAAGAAAGGCAGGGTGGCGTGCGCGATGTTGAAGATGTCTTTGCCCGTGAGCGATTGCAGGGCAAAAAGGTTGAAGCCCACCGGGGGCGTGATCTGCGCCATTTCGCACACGATGACGACATAGATGCCGAACCAGACCAGGTCGAATCCGCTGGCGGCCACCAGCGGCATGACAATCGAGGTGGTCAGCACAACCATGGAAATGCCGTCCAGGAAGCAGCCCAGCACGATGTAGAACACCGTCAGCGCCGCCAGCAGCACGATGGGCGAAAGGTCCATGGCGCTGATGCCGGCGGCCAGCGCCTTGGGCAGGCCGGTGAAACCCATGGCGTTGGCCAGGAAGGCCGCGCAGGCCAATATGAAGGTCATCATGCACGACGTCACCATCGCGCCGCGCAGGCCGTCGGTGAAACTGGCCCACGTCAGGCTGCCCGACGCCGCCGACAGGATCAGCGAGCCCACCACGCCCAGCGCCGCGGCTTCGGTGGCGGTGGCCACGCCCGTGTAGATGGAACCGATCACCGCGAAGACCAGCAGCAGCACGGGGATCAGGCCTCGGGAGCGCCAAAGCTTCTGGAAGAACGACAGGCTCGGCTCGGCCTGGACAGCGGCCATTTTTGCCGGATTGCGCCAGGACCAGAACATGACGTAGCCCATGAACATGCCCACCAGCATCAGGCCGGGCAGCACGCCCGCGATGAACAACTGGGCGATCGACACTTCGGCGGCGACGCCATAAACAATCATCATGATGGATGGCGGAATCATCAGGCCCAGGGTGCCGGACCCGCACAATGTGCCTATGCTGAGGCGTTCGTCATAGCCGCGCTTCTTCAGTTCGGGCAGCGATATCTTGCCCACGGTGATCGCGGTGGCCGCCGACGAGCCGCACACCGCGGCGAAGACCGCGCAGCCCAGGATATTCACGTGCAGCAGGCGCCCCGGCAGACGGTTCATCCACGGCGCCAGACCGGAAAACATGTCCTGGGACAGCCGCGATCGGTACAGGATTTCACCCATCCAGATGAACAGTGGAAGGGCGGTCAGCGTCCAGCTTGTGCTGGCCCCCCATATGGTGGTCGACATGACCAGGCCCGCCGGCGATGTCGTGAACAGGGCCATGGCCAGGATGCCCACCAGCAGCATGGTCGGGGCGATCCACAGGCTGGTGGCCAGCAGAAGGAATAAAGATCCAATAAGTACGATCGAGGTCAGCAGCATGATGGTATGAATTATTGTGGGGGCCGCGGGAAGCGGCCGCTCCCGGTGGCTATTCGGCCTGCATGATTTCCTGTTCCGCTTCCGTATAGACGGGGTTGCCGCCGCGCAGCACGGCCAGCAGCTCCTCCAGGACGGAAATCGTCATCAGCAATACGCCAAAGGTAATGATGGCCTGCGGAATCCAGAGCGGTACCGGCACAAGGCCGGTGGAAACCTCGCCGAAGTCGTACGAGCTGTACGTCATGTCGATGTTGTACCAAGTGAAGTACCCCATGACCCCCAGCGCAAGAACCAGCACCAGCCCTTCCAACCCTCGGCGGCGCTCGCGCGCTAGCCTCTGCGTGAACAGGGTGACGCGTATATGGCCGTTCGCGCGGAAGGTGTAGGCCAGCCCCAGGAATGTGGAAAGGGCCATGGCGTAGCCCGCGAACTCGTCCGCGGACGGAATCAGCGTGCCCATGAGCCTGCTTACAATCTGCGCGGTAATGAGGACACCGGTCATCAAAAGCGAAATGCACGCCAGCACGCCGCAGACCTGGTATAGGCCGTCAAGGATTTTCCTGAACATATTGGACCCTAGTCATGAAGAGATTCGCCATCGGGACGGCGTTCGCGCCCCGATGGCGAATGGGTTTACTTTTTCATCGCTTCAACCAGCTCGGCGCCGTCCGGGCCTGCCTTTTTCACCCATTCCGCAATGATCTGGTCACCGATCTGCTTGAACTCGCCCATGAGTTCGGGCGAAGGCTGCTCGACCGTCATGCCGTGGGCGGCCAGCGTCTCGTTGGAAGTCTTTTGCAGCTCGACCGCCTTGGCCCAGCCGCGTTCCTCGGCGCGCTTGGCGACCGCCATGACTTTCTCCCGGACGTCTTCCGGCAGGGCCTGCCAGGCGCGCGCATTGACGGCGACCACATTGCGGGGGTGATAGGCGGAAAGATCGTAATAGTATTTGGTGTATTCCCAGGCCTGGGTATCGGCGCCGTTGCTGCCGGCGGTGAACATGGCGGTGATGACGCCGGTGGCGAAGGCCTGCGGCACTTCAACGAACTGCACGTTCACCGGCACCGCCCCCGTCAACTCGGCCAGACGCGCGACGATGGGAGTCTGGCCCCTCATTTTCACGCCTTTCAGATCGGATACGTGGGTAATGGGGTTGGTGGTGTACAGGCTGTTGCCGGGCCAGATGACCTGGTAAAGCGACACGATCCGCTCTTTCTCGAAGCGTTTTTCTATCATCGGCTTTTGGGCTTCGTAGAGCTTCTTGGCTTCTTCCGCGCCCACGGCCAGGAAAGGCACGCTGTCGGCCTCGTAGATGGGGTCTTCATTGCCGTAGGAGGACAGGATGAATTCCGCCGCCTGGACCTGGCCCGTGCGCAGCGCGCGCTTGAGTTCCGCCACCTTGTACATGGAAGCGCCGCTGTGCACCTCTATTTTCAGGGCGCCCCCGGTTTCCTTTTCCACCTGGTCCGCAAACCAGCGGATGTTTTCCGTGTGGAAGTTGGTGTCGGGATAGCCCGTGGCCAGGTTCCAGGTTTCCGCCGACGCGATGGCCGACGCACTAAACAGCAAAGGCACGATTGCCCATTTTCCTAGATTTTTCATTTTGTCTCCTGATTTGCAAACATGGGTTCTAAAGTTGTTTTACATCCCTTCAGCTGGCCTCTATTGGCAAGGCCAGCAGGTGAAACGATAAGGTTTTGCCATGGGCGTCAAGATTGAGCGCGTTGTTCACCCCGCCGTCCAGGACATCGTCGAGCACAAAATTCATGGCCCATAATTTAGGTAAAACATAGCGTTTTACTTGGGTGGGTTTGCGATAGGCAAAATGCTCGGCGACCCGTTGTTCGGTTACTTGCCGGACCAATAGGTCGAAATCCTCGGGGCGATAGCAAATAACCGAAATATTTGAACGGTTGCCCTTGTCCCCGGTCCGGGCGTGGGCAAGCTCGTAAAGTGGTTTGATCATATTGAGCCTTGGCTGCTTACGGGCTGACGAAATTGAATTGGGCCGGTAACTCGTCCCGCGCAATAAAGCATGTCTTCATGGAAAGTCGTCTGCGCTTATTCAGCCTGACGCCCCCGCCGCCGGCGGGGCCATTGTTGTACAAGGCATTGACCTCGCGCAGCATGCTGTCTATCAGTTCGCCGTCGTCATGGGCGGCGGCTACCCGCAAGCGGATGTCCTGACCTTCGCCTGCCGCCTGTTGGCCCAGCAGCACCCCGTCATCATCGCCTTTTATGCTGATTGCCCCGATCAGGTCGAATCGCATGGGCAAGCCGCCTTGCATGCGCTGGCGAATGACTTCCATGCTCAGCCGGGCCCTGGCTTCGGCATTGATGCCCGCATAAGAAATTTCAGCTTCTCCCAACCATCCGTCATCGTAGTAAACATTGGTTTTGAGCGTGGCCGGCCGCTCGCGTCCGCGCACACCGCTGACGCTGACGACATTGGGTTCCAGAACGGTAATCGACGCATTTGATATATCGGCCACAACGTCCGGGGTAATGAATGACTCCGGGTCATGGATTTCGTACAGCAATTGTTCCGTCACGGTGCGGCGATCGACCACGCCACCTGTGTTGTCGGCCTTCGAGATGATGCAACTCCCATCGGCCAAGATTTCGGCGATGGGAAAGCCGAGGTTCGCCATGTCGGGCACGTCTTTCTTGCCGGGGTCGCTGAAGTATCCACCCGTTACTTGCGAGCCACACTCCAGCAAGTGCCCGGCAACGCTGGCGCTTGCCAGCTTGTCCCAGTCTTTGGCTCCCCATCCGAAATGCGCAATGGCTGGCCCCAGAGTCAGCGCCGGGTCGGCAACCCGCCCCGTCACGACAATCTGCGCGCCTGCGCGTATTGCCTCGGCAATGGGGAAGGCCCCCTGGTAGGCGTTGGCGCTTAGCACCCGCTTGGCATCTTCGGCACTGGCGAATAATTCATCCAGGGGCAGCACGCCGCCGCCGAGCGGGACTTCGTCGCCCTTTACCACGGCAATCCTGGGCGCCGCCAGCCCAAGCTCCCGAGCCAGCCTGGCAATACAAGCGGCCGCGCCGTCAGGGTT
Organism: Pusillimonas sp.; assembly: GCA_049672825.1. GTDB lineage: Bacteria > Pseudomonadota > Gammaproteobacteria > Burkholderiales > Burkholderiaceae_B > Pusillimonas_C > Pusillimonas_C harenae_A. The sequence goes on along the minus strand of JBATWU010000137.1, from coordinate 6,070 downwards.
TGCGGCGCCGAAATTGCCCACTATGACGATACCGTGCTGCAAGCATAGCGCCAGCACCGGACGCAGTTCCTTTTCCAGAAGCGGCTCGTAGCCCAGTGCAGGGTTCTGCGAACGCGCAATCTGCGCGAAAGCCAGCGTGCGTTCGGCCAGGTTTTCGAAAATGAGCGCCGCGGGCAAAGCCCGCCGTATCAGTGTGTTGACGACTGGCAAAGCCGCGTCGAGCCGATCACCCGAAAACCCGGCGCCGCATCCCACCAGTATATTTTTCTGCATAATTGTCTCCGGTAATGCAGATAGATTATGTAAACCCCCGACAATCCTGTAAAGTTAATTTATTGGAATAATTATCCTGTTTCTCTAAATGAAAATTTCCACCTCGCAGATTGACGCTTTTCTTGCCCTGGAAGAAACCCTGCGGTTCTCCGCGGCGGCCGAGCGCTGCCATATTTCCACATCTGCCTTCAGCCAGGTCATCAGCAGGCTGGAGGAAACCGTGGGCGCGCGATTATTCGACCGCAGTACGCGGCACGTGGCGCTGACGCCGGAAGGCGAAGTGTTCTCGTGGGGCGCAAAACGCATCGCGGCCGAGGTTGACGCCACGGTAAGCGAGCTCAGGGCGCGCGTCGCGGGTAAATCGGGGCAAGTCACCATTGCCGCGACTCCTTCCACTTGCGTCTACTGGCTGCCCAACATCATGAGGCAATTCCAAAAGCTGTACCCCGGCATCACGCTGCGGCTGCGGGATGCCACCTCGGACCGCTGCCTTGTGATGCTCAAAGAAGGGTACGCCGACTTTGCCGTCATTGCCCAATCAGGCGACAGCCCGGAATTTGTCAGCACCGTGCTGTTTGATGAACCGTATCATCTGCTATGCCTGGACGACGATCCGCTTGCGCGCAGCAAGTCGATTCAGCTCAGCCAACTCGGGGGGCGCGACTACCTGGAAGTGGTGGGGCAAGGCGAGGTATGGGCTCAACGAAAACGCGATTTGCGAGTCGCCGGCGTGCATGACACGGGGCTGGAGGTGGCCAACGTCGGGACCATGGTTGGGCTGATCATGGCGGGCTTCGGCATAGGCCTGGTGCCCCGCATGGCGCTCCCCCTGTGCCAGCGTGAAGGATTGGTACACAGGCCACTGAAAAATGCCGGTTTTGTCAGAACGTTCTATCTGGTCAAGCGTTCAAACCGAAGCTTGTCCTTGGCCGCCTGCAAAATGACCGACTTCCTGCTGAACAACATCGATGCAGGACACACATAAGCCCCACTAAGTTGCGCACATCCAACAACACGGGCAAATCGTTCAAACGTCAAGCAGCCAATTCCCGGTTACAATTCAACCTCAGGGCGCAGACCCTGACCGCCGCTCCAGTCCAGCTTCATAACCTGTGCGAGCCATTTTCAGCGCCTCGCTTCCCCCCTTTTTTGCCCTATGACTCTTTGATGCAGACAGTAGATTCAAAAAATAGCCGATACGCGCTAGCCGTTTCTTTCGGCGTTTTTTTGTTTTACGCCATCAACCAGTCGGTTCCGTCTGGCTATTCCTACGGGGCGTCGCTACTACTGTTGACCAGCCTGCTCTACCTGGTCCGTCGGCCGGCACTGGACCTGACCTGGGAAGACAAAACCTATGTGTATGCATTGGTGGGGTTTTTTGCGGTAGCCGTCCTGATATACGTACTACATGGCAACGAATTGAAAACGCTGGATATGCCCAGCCGCTTTCTGCTGGCCATCCCTATTTTTCTGTTGTTGATGAAAGTGCCGCCCAGGCTGCCCTGGTTTTGGGCCGGCATCGCGGTGGGCTCTTACTCCGTCTGCGGTGTGGCCTTCTGGCAAACCCAGATTCTGAACATGCGCGATGCCGATGGCCTGACCAACGGTGTACGCTTTGGCGGCATTTGCACCATGCTTGCGATACTGTGCGTGGCCGGCCTGTTCTGGGCGCGCCGCGAAAACATCGGGCGGGTTTGGCTGTGGCGCGTGGCGCTGGCCCTGGGCGTGCTGGGGGCCACCTATGGTTCCATCATGTCGGGCACCCGGGGCGCCTGGATATCGATACCCGCGGTATTTGTATTGTTCTGCCTGGGCTCGTTTACCCAGCGCAATCTGCACCGGGCCTGTACAGTGGCCGTGCTGCTGCTGGCAGCGGCGGGCACCTGGTATGTGGCGGTGCCCGACAACCCCATCGAAAAGGGGTATGACCGCGCCGTCGAGGACATCAGCAACTATGTGGAAAAAGGCAACGCCAAGGGCTCGATCGGCGCGCGCTTTGAGGTCTGGCGCGCGGCCACCCTGAATATTCCCCATAAGCCCATTCTGGGCTGGAGCGTCAAGGACTACAGGGCGCAGCTGGAGCGGCAGGTGGCCAGCAAAGAACTGGACCCCATCGTCCTGAAGCTGTCCCATGCCCACAACCTGTATTTGGCGACCCTGGTGTATCAGGGCGTGGTCGGCCTGCTGCCCATCCTGGCGCTGTTTGTTTTTCCCTTCTGGTTTTTCTGCCGGCGGCTGCGATCGCCCAGCCGCAATGTGCGCATTCTGGCCATTTCAGGCACCAGCCAGTTGACGGTGTTCGGTATTTTGGGCGTGTCGCATGTGGTGCTGTACCGCAATGATTCGCTGCTGTTCTTTTTTATAACGCTGATGACGCTGTGGGCCTGCCTGCGGCAGGAAGAAGCCCAGGCGCCTAATAGCGGTACATGACTTTCAACTGGCCTGCATGGCTGGTGGATTTGCTGGATATCTGGCCATCGTATTGCAGCCTGAAATCCAGACCGGACGCGTTGTTGATTTGCAGCCCCGCCCCGAAGCGGCCGATCAGGTCGTCGCCGGGCAGCGTGGCGTTCATGCCCGACCCGCCCGCCGGCGCGCCCTTCAGGCGTGCCGTTGCGTTCCATGCATCTTCGCTCAGGAAGGACGCGCCCGCATAGGCAAAGGGCCGCATTGTTGCGCCTTTGGGCAAGTCTACCCGGCCGCCCACTTCCAGCATGGGCGACAGGCTCAGCACGAACTGGTCGCTGCTGGACACCTTCAGGCTGAGCGCGTCACCCGATTCGGTGTAGCCCGGCATGCGCGTGTACAGTGCTTCCAGGTCTACATAAGGCTTCAGGTAGAACTGGTCGGTGACCTCTATATGGCGCGCCGCACGCAGGCGCGCGCCAAAGCTGTACACGTCGGGGTCGCCGCTGGCCTGGCGCTGGTAGCCGTCTATGTTCAGGCCGCGGCTCATGTCGTACGAGCCGTAGCCGCCGCCCAGGGCGCCGGAAAACACCCAGGGCCCGTTTTGGCGCTTCAATACCACGCCCGCGTAGCCGGCGTCGCCCTTGCCGCCGGAGCGCCCGTCGTCGCTGTCCATGTGGTTGTTCTGGTAGGCCACCGACCCGCCCACGAACCAGTCTGGGCGGAATTCGCGCTGTCCGCCGATCTGGTAGGTGGTGCTGTCGAACGAAAAGCCCGAATAGCCGTCGCTGGCGTCCTGGTTGGTGCTGCGCCGGGTGACTTGACCCCAGAAGCAGTTCCGTTCGCGCATGTCGGTGCCGTCGCCTTCCATGACGGGGCAAGACATCATGGCGTCGGTGAATCGCCCCATGCCATCCACCATTTGCGCGGCGGGCGCCAGGGTTGCGCCGGGCGACAGATCGGACAGGCGTTCGCGATAGGTGCCGGCCCCCTGCTTGCTGGCCTGGTTCAGCACGCCAAACAGCTTGGCCAGGTCGTGGGTGCCTTTGTCGTCCCAGACACGCTGCAGGTGATCCGCCACTTCACGCTGGCTGCGCGACAGCTTTTGGCTGCTGGCGGCAAAGTCGGCCCCCCTCACGCTGACTTTGTGGTCTTGGCCCGCTTGCCGGGTATGGAAGTCGAAGATGGGCGAGTCCATGGCCTGCATGGCGCCGCTGGTATTGCCCTGCACGCTCAGCACCGTCAGTTCGCGATCGGGCAGCAGGCTTAGCGTGGTCAAGTCCAGGTGGCCGTCCAGCTGGGCGTCGCCCCGCAGCACCATCCGCCCGGCCTTGAGTTTTTCAAAGTCCACCGTGGTTTGCAGCACGCCCGAGGCTTGCTGCGTATAGTTGCCGGTTACCGTCAGGGTGTCGACCATGCCCGGCCGTCCGACGACCACCGTGCCGGCATTGTCGATATTGGCTTGGTATAGCGTCGCATCGGTCATCAGCGAGTCACGGTTCCCAAATACCTCGCAGGCCGCGTCGCCATGGCCGCTGGCGTTGCTGCAATAAATACTGCCCTTGATGGTGCCCCCAAAGTTGGTTACGGTAAGGTTGTAGCCGTCGTAGCCGGAGCCGCTGCCGTCGTACCGTATGGCGGTTGCCGATGCCCCCTCTCCGCCGGCAACCTGGGCACCGTCGTAAATGTTCAGATCATTTTTCTTGCCGTCGACTATCCATACACCATAAGAGTCCTCGCCCGTGCCGCCCGAGACATTGCCGTGCAGATCGACGCGGATGGCGCCGCCGCCTTCCGGGCCTTCGCTTTGCGCGAATATCCCCACCGAGTTGGCGCCCAGGGCTTCGATGCTGCCCGATTGCGTCACGTTCACGGCACCGCCGCGGCCGCTTCCGTTATCGGCGGTCGACGTCGTGCCGGCGTAGCCGCCGTCGCTGTCCCCGACCAGGCCGCCACCGCCGCCTATGGATTGCGCAAAGATACCGTAGGCGTTCGGGCCGGTGGTGCTGATCTCACTGTCGTTGACGGCGATATTCACGGTATTGCCGCTGCCATTGCCCCCGGTTTCCGTGGCGTCCTTGGTGCCGGTTATCCAGCGGCTGGTCCCAAGCAGCATATTCAAGGAGCTGTCGCCCGCAATGCCGCCACCGCCGCCTATGGACTGGGCGATGATGCCGTGGGCGCCCGCGCCCTTGGTGTGGATGTAGCTGCCTTTGTTCAGGGTCAGCGCGACGGTGCCGCCATCGCCGCCGGCCCCGCCGCGCCCGCCCAGCGTCAGGTTGGTGATATTGCCCGCTTCGCCGGCATTGCCCACGCCGCCGCCGCCGCCTATGGATTGCGCCAGCAGGCCGTAAGCGCGGTCGCCTTGCGTGCTGGCGGCCAGGCCTTGCGTCAGCGAAACGCTGCCGCCGTGGTTGCCGGTACCGCCGTGCCCGCCCACCGATATGCTGATGGCGTGGCTGTCGATGATGGCGGTCGAGTCGCTGTTGCCGGCCCCGCCCATGCCGCCGCCACCGCCTATGGACTGCGCGGCGAGCGCCGGCGAGTCGGAACCCTTGGTGTGGACGGTCAGCCACGAGTCGTTGTCGCGCAGTTGTATGGTGCCGCCCGTGCCGCTGGTGCCGCCATTGCCGCCGTCGGAACCGCCTATGGTGAAGGTGCCCGCGGCCTTGTCCGAGCCGTCTCCCCCCTGGCCGCCGCCACCGCCTATGGATTGCAGCAGCACGCCGTAGGCGCTGTAGCCTTCGGTCAGGATGCTGTTGTTGTGGCGGCCGTCGAAATAGGCCGTGATGGCGCCGCCGTTGCCCGCCGCCCCGCCCTTGCCGCCTATGGCAAACGCCAGATTGGCGGTTACGCTGCTGCCCGAGGCCGTGGATGAGCCGCCGGTACCGCCGCCGCCGCCTATGGACTGGGCCACGATGCCGTCGGCCCAATCGCCCCGCGTGGCGATCTTGCCCGAGAAATCGACATCGATATCGCCGCCGTGGCCGCCTTTGCCGCCGCGACCGCCAAGGTCGACGTTGAAGGTATAGGCCTGGCCGGCGTCGGTCAGGCGGGACTTGTTGCCCTGGAAGACGCCGATGCGGTCCAGAATAGGGTTGGACGACGAGTCGGCGCCTATCGAGCCGCCCAGGCCGCCGCCACCGCCTATGGACTGCAGCATGACGCCATCGGCGTCGCCGCCCTCGGTGCGGATCGCACCGTCTATGTTGGCGGATACCGCGCCGGCGGCACCGCCGTCGCCGCCGGTCTGCCCCAGGCCCAGGCCCATCGAGCCGCCTATGCCCTCGAACCCCACCGACAGATTCATGGTGCCGCCCTGCGCGGTGCCGCCGCCACCGCCTATGGATTGGGCCAGCATGCCGCGCGAGCCCGAGCCCACGGTATGGAT
>JBATWU010000136.1:0-3991 GCA_049672825.1 Pusillimonas sp. | reverse complement strand
GGCAGAGCCCGCGCGCCCCGCGTCCGCCAAGCCCCCCAGGGAGCTGCTCAGGGCATCGACCGTGCTGGCGGCGGCAGGCGCTTTGGCCGCGCCTGCGGTGCAGGCGCGAACCGAACCTGTGCCGCAGGGGTGGGACGAACTGGCCACCCATGTGGCCCAGTGTCAGGGCTGCGGGCTGCACGCAGGGCGCAGCCAGGCGGTATTCGGCATGGGCGCGGCTGAGCAGCCTGAATGGCTGGTCATCGGCGAGGCGCCCGGCAGTTACGATGACCGCGCGGGCCTGCCGTTTCAGGGCAAGGCGGGCCTGCTGCTGCAGGCCATGCTGGCATCCATATGCGTTACCGATCAGACGCCTGTGTTTTTCACAAATTTGATCAAGTGCCGGCCCCTGGGAAATCGCAGGCCGGAGCCCGATGAAATCGCTGCCTGCCTGCCCTATTTGCAGCGCCAGGTCGCCTTGCTGCAGCCGCGCGGCATTCTTGCCCTGGGGGGGCTGGCGGCCCAGGCGATACTGGGCCTGAGCGCCGATCTGGAAGCATTGCGCGGCACGGTGCACGCCATGCATAGCGAAACCGGCCAGCGCATCCCCGTGGTGGTTACCTACCATCCGGCGGCCTTGCTGCTGCGTCCGCAGCATAAGCCCGACGCCTGGCGGGACCTGAACCTGGCGCGCTCGGTCGGCAAGGCTGGCGCCCCGGTTTAATGCCGTAAGGCCTGCCCGTGGCCGTGCTGCCCTATGGTGTTTTCCAGGCCAGGGTTGGCGCGGTGATTGAGCCGGTTCCAGTAGATGAATACCAGCATCAGGCTGGACACCAGCAGCCCGAAAAGAATGATGATGGCGTTGATGGGCAGATTCAGCCAGAGCATCAGGCTGTACAGGGCCAGCATCAACAGGATGTTCAACTGTTCATTGAAGTTCTGTACGGCAATGGAGTGTCCGGCCGACAGCAGCACGTGGCCGCGGTGTTGCAGCAAGGCATTCATGGGCACCACGAAAAAGCCCGACAGGCCGCCTATCAGCAGCAGCAGGCTATATACGGCCCAGGTTTCGTGGACGATGGGCATGAGCATCACGGTAAAACCCATTAGCACGCCCATGGGCAGCACCATAAGCGCCCGCTTCAGTGGAACGCGCCCGGCCAGAATGGAACCCACCACCGTGCCGATGGCCGCGATGCCCATCAGGACCGATGCCTGATCCAGCCGATAGCCCAAATGCCTGGCGCCCCATTCGATCACGATGAACTGCAGGGTGGCGCCGGCGCCCCAGAACAGGGTGGTGACCGCCAGGGATATCTGGCCCAGCTTGTCATGCCACAGTATGTGGATATAGTTTTTGAATTCGCGGATCAGTTTCAGTGGATGGGTTTGCTGGCGCGGGTATCGCACATGAGTGGGCGGTATCAGCAGATTGGTGCCCGCCGCCAGAAAGTACACAACGGCGATGATCAGGATGGCGGCTTCGGCGCGCGTCTGGGCCAGATGATGTATCCATGGGTGCGACAGCAGTGCCGCCGAGACGTGGGGGTTGATCAGCACACCGCCCAGCACGGTGCCCATGATGATGGACAGCACGGTCAGCCCTTCGATCCAGCTGTTGCCCTTGACCAACTGCTCGGGCGGCAGCATTTCGGTGACGATGCCATATTTGGCCGGTGAATAAGCGGCCGCCCCGATGCCCACCAGCGTATATGCACAGAAAACCAGCAAAAGCTGGTCGGTGCTGCTGGCCCCGATGCTTTGGTAGCTGAACATCAGTAAACAGCCGCATACCTTGATGGCGTTGGTGATGAACATGACCCGGCCTTTGGGGAACGAATCGGCAAAAGCCCCCACAAAGGCGGCAAGCACAACGTAGGCCAGGGCAAACCACCATTTCATCATGGGCGCCATCCAGTCGGGACCGTGCAGATCCGCAATCAATGCGATGGCTGCGATCAGCAACGCATTGTCGGCCACAGACGAAAGCGCCTGGGCTATCATGACCAGATAAAAGCCTTTTTTCAATGGAAATCCCGGCAGTGTTAGTGGCAAACCATTTGCTTGCAAGAGCAAGAAAATGTTAGCGAGTATAGCGGCTGCACGCTGCCTCAACCGAAAATAATAGCGTAGTTTGGTTTCAATAGCGGGAATGCCCCACCGTGTGCGTTATCATACGAGCCGGTTGCAGGCCCGAATGACTGGCCCTGTCTGTTCGCTGTTTCCGCAGCCGCCTCGACTGAAATCCGAGGCCTGCCGAACTTCTTTTACTGCTCGCTTATTGTGCGTCTGACCCAGATAAAATTAGCCGGTTTCAAATCCTTCGTCGAGCCGACGGTTATTCCCACGCCCAGTCAATTGGTCGGCGTCGTGGGGCCCAACGGCTGCGGAAAATCCAACATCATCGATGCGGTTCGCTGGGTGCTGGGCGAAACCAAGGCGTCGGAGCTGCGCGGCGAGTCCATGCAGGACGTGATTTTCAATGGCTCGGGCCACCGCAAGCCAGCGGCCAGGGCGTCGGTCGAACTGGTTTTCGACAACGCCGAGGGCAGGGCGGCGGGCCAATGGAGCGCGTATTCCGAAATTGCGGTCAGGCGCGTACTCACCCGAGACGGCACCAGCAGCTATCTGGTCAACAATCAACAAGTTCGCCGGCGCGACATCCATGATATTTTTCTGGGCACAGGCCTGGGTTCGCGCGGCTACGCCATTATCGGCCAGGGCATGATCAACCGCCTGATCGAGGCGCGTCCCGAAGAGCTGCGGGTATTCCTGGAAGAAGCGGCCGGCGTATCGCGCTACAAAGAGCGGCGCCGTGAAACCGAGAATCGCCTGGGTGACACACGCGAAAACCTGACACGGGTCGAAGATATTCTGCGTGAACTGGGCAGTCAGCTTGAAAAACTGGAGTCTCAGGCCGAGGTGGCGGCGAAGTACCGCGCGCTGCAGCAAGATGGCGAGCAGAAACAGCATGCCCTGTGGCTGCTGAAGGAACGCAGCGCCCAGGAAGAGCAGAAAAGCAAGTTTGCAGCCATCGAGCAGGCCCAGATCGAGCTGGAAGCGGCTACGGCGAGTCTGCGCGCCGGCGAGGCCGCCCTGGAATCGCGCCGCCAGGCGCATTATGCGGCGGGCGACGCGGTGCACGCGGCGCAGGGCCTGCTGTTCGAGGCCGGCGCCCAGGTCAGCCGCCTTGAAGCTGAAATCCGTCACGTCGTCGACTCGCGCAATCGGGTGCAGGCGCGGCGCGAGCAGCTCCAGCAGCAAATGCAGGAATGGGCCGATCAGCAGACGCATTGCACCGAACAGATCGCGCAAGCGGAGGCCGACCAGGAAAGCGCCGCGGCGCGCACCGAAGAATTGCGCGGGCAGGCCGACGAAGCGCAAGGTCATTTGCCCGATATTGAAAGCAAAGTGCGTTCGGCCGCGTTGTCCCGGGATGAAATGCGCGGTGTGCTGGCCCGGGTCGAGCAAGAGCTTGCCCTGGTGGCGCAAGCCCAGCGCGAGGCAGACAGGCAATTGCAGGCGCTGGAACAGCGTCAGGAGCGTCTGGATCAGGAATTGCGCGCCCTGAATGCGCCAGATCCAGCCAATATCGAACGTCTGGCCGGCGACAGCGCGGCCCTCGAAGAACAGCTCGAAGAGGCGCAAGCCCAGTTGCTTGAGCTGGAAGATCGCTTGCCGGAACTCGACGAGGGCCGTCGCCAGGCGCAAGCGGCCGCCCAGGCCGAGTCGCAGGCGGTGTCGCGCCTGGATGCCCGTCTGGCGGCCCTGAGCAAATTACAGGAAGACGTGCAAAAGCAGGGTGCGCTGGAGCCCTGGCTGGCCCATCATGAATTGAACGGTCTGGGTCGTTTGTGGCAAAAGCTGCATATAGAGGCCGGGTGGGAAACCGCGCTGGAAGCGGTGTTGCGCGAGCGCATGGCGGGGCTGGAACTGCGCCAGCTCGAGCATGCGCGCGCGTTCGCCGGCGATGCGCCGCCCGCCAGGCTGGCGTTTTACCAACTGCCTGCGG
>JBATWU010000135.1:0-1684 GCA_049672825.1 Pusillimonas sp. | reverse complement strand
CGATCCGTGCGCTCGGTATTACCGACTATTACGGGCTTGAACTCTACAAGGAGGTTCGCGCGCGCAAGGAGCAAGGTCGCCTCAAGGACTGCGACCTGATCTTTCCGAATATCGAGCTTCGGTTCAGCGTGGGAACCGCGCGGTCGTGGATCAACGCCCATCTGCTCGTCTGCCCCGACGATCCCGATCATATCGAGCAGCTCACGCGCTTCCTTCAGCGCCTGACCTTCAAGACCACGACCGACACCTTCGCCTGCAATCCTTCGGAACTGATCCGCTTGGGACGGTCGCTCAATTCCGAGCTGACCGATGATCGTTCAGCGCTTCGCCACGGCTCCGAACAATTCAAGGTCAGCTTCGATCAGCTCCGCGACGAATATAAGGGGATGAGCTGGGCGCAGGAGAATATCCTGATCGCGGTCGCCGGGGCGAAGGGCGACGGGACATCGGGACTTCAAGATGGCGCAGACCAGGCTTTGCGCCAGCAGATTGAACATTTTGCTCATATCATGTTCGCGTCGAGCCCGGCGCAGCGTGAATTTTGGCTCGGCCGAAAAACCAGTCGCGAGCATATCTGCGAGACCTACGGCGGGCTCAAGCCCTGCATGCACGGCAGCGACGGGCATTCTGTCGAGCGAACGGGCGCGCCCGATGGCGACCGCTATACCTGGATCAAGGGGGCGGCGACATTCGACGGACTGAAGCAGGCCTGCATCGATCCCGAGGGCCGCGCTTACGTCGGGACCGAGGCGCCCCCCGCATCTGCGCCGTCCGAGACGATCCGCCGTGTGACCCTGACGAATGCGCCGTGGGCCCCCAATTCGGTGATCGATCTCAACCCCGGCCTTGTCGCCATCATCGGTGCGCGCGGGTCTGGTAAGACCGCGCTTGCCGACATGATCGCGGCGGGATGCGATGCCCATGCGGACCAGCTCCCCATGCAGTCCTTCCTTGTGCGGGCGAGCGAATATCTCGACGATGCGACGGTGAAGCTCGATTGGGGCAATGGCGTTGTCACCGAACGCGGCCTCGATAATGCCGCGGCGGCATGGGACGGCTACGCCCGCGCTCGATACCTGACACAGCAGTTCGTGGAATCGCTCTGCTCACCGGAGGGAATGACCGATGGCCTGCTGTCGGAAGTCGAGCGCGTGGTCTTTGACGCGCACAGCCCGACCGAGCGAGAGGGCGCCGTCGATTTTGCGGACCTTCGCGACCTCAAGGCAGCCCGGTTCCGCGAGGCGCGACGCCGCGAAGAACAGAAGCTCGAGGAATTGTCCGACCGGATCAACATCGAGCTCGAGAAGCAATCTCAGATCGTGGCCATTCGGAAGCAGGTCGACGAGAAGAAGCTCAAGATCACCCAGCTCACCGAGGACCGCGGCAAGCTTGTCCGCAAAGGCAGCGAGGACCGGATCAAGCGCCTCGAAGGCCTGACCGAGGCGGCAAACGAAGTGCGCGCGCGGGTTAGGCGACTGACCAATCGCGAGCAGAAGTTGCTACTCGTCCAGGACGAGGTTTCGGACTTCCGGACCCATCAGGCGCCCGAAAATCTGCGCGATGCGCAAGAACGCCACAAGGATGCCGGCATAGCCGGAGAGGCGTGGGACCCGTTTTTGACGCAGTACAGCGGCAATGTGGACGGCATCATCAACGACAACCTGTCCTCCACCCGGAAGAACCG
>JBATWU010000134.1:0-26326 GCA_049672825.1 Pusillimonas sp. | reverse complement strand
GAGTTCCGCGGACGCCCCGGCAGGCTGGCCTGAACCGGGTACCCCTGGCAAGGCCAGGGGCGTAGCGCGCGAAGCCGGAACAGCCCGCGCCACACCCGACTTTCTTAAGAACGATGCCTGGTCCAAGCAAGCAACCGGCCCTTGCTCAAGAACCAAACAGCCTCACAACAAATCCGGCGGTCGTCAAGGACGAAAAACCATCCCCCAACACCCCCACACGCTACAGCACAAGCTTGTGCGGAAATGCACTGGCGCTCTATCTGAAAAACAGTTTCCAGATTTTCATGTTATAGTGTTTGGCTGTTATGAATTCGGGGCGTAGCGCAGCCTGGTAGCGCATCTGGTTTGGGACCAGAGGGTCGAAGGTTCGAATCCTTTCGCCCCGACCACATAACAGTATTGAAAAAGCCTACGCACTTGCCTGCGCGGGCTTTTTTTATATTTTCCGCCATGCCGCCACCTGCTGGCGCAGCTCACGGCGGATGACCTTGCCCGTGGTAGTCATGGGCAGATCATCGACAAAGAATATTTCACGCGGATACTCGTGTGCCGCGAGCCGGGTTTTCACGTGTTCCTGTATGTCGCGCTTGAGGTCCTCGCTGGGCTCGTGCGTGTCCTGCAGGACAATTACCGCCGTGACGATTTCGGTTCTTTGCGGGTCGGGCGCGCCCACCACCGCCACCATTTTGACCGACGGATGCTGCAGGATGCTGTCTTCGATTTCTCCGGGGCCGATCCGATAGCCCGCGGAGGTAATCACGTCGTCGTTGCGCCCCACGAAATGCACATAGCCATTGTCATCGATGCTTCCGGTGTCGCCCGTGACCAGCCATTGGCCAATATATTTTTCCTGTGTGGCGCGGGTATTGTTCCAGTACTGCAGAAACATGACCGGATCGGGGCTGCGCACTCCGATATTGCCGGTTTCACCCGGCCCCAGCACATTGCCATCGCCGTCGATGACGGCGACCTCATGGCCCGGAGCAGCGCGGCCGATGGCGCCGGGGCTGACAGGCATCAGGTCGGCGCATGATGATACGGTCATATTGCATTCGGTCTGGCCGTAGAATTCGTTGATGGTCAGGCCAAAAGTGCGCCGCCCCCAATCGAGCAATTCCGCGCCCAGCGATTCGCCGCCGCTGGCCACCGAACGCAGGCGATAACGCCAGCGCTTTTCAGGCTCGGCCACCGTTCGCATCATCTTCAAGGCGGTGGGCGGCAAGAAAGTGTTGCGAATGCCGTGGTCCTGCATGAGCTGGAAAGCAGCCTCGGGGGTGAACTTCTGGAAGCGGTGCGCGACCACGGGGATACCATGGTGCCAGGCAGGAAGCAGCACATCGAACAAGCCGCCGATCCAGGCCCAGTCGGCCGGCGTCCACATCCGGTCGTCTTCCTGCGGGAACAGGTTGTGCGACATTTCGACGCCCGGCAAATGGCCCAGCAGAACGCGATGCGCATGCAGGGCCCCCTTGGGCTGGCCTGTGGTGCCCGAGGTATAAATGATGACGGCCGGATCGTCGGCCGCGGTATCCACCGGCGTCAGATCCGAACTATGCCGTGCTGCTTCGCGATGCAGGTCCAGAGTGCCGGCCTGGACGCCATCGATGGTGAACACCACTTGCAGCTCGGGCAGTTGTCCGCGTATTTCAGCCAGCTTGGCCGCGCCTTCCGCATTGGTAACCACGACGCGCGCACCGCTGTCGCTCAGGCGGTAGCGCAAGGCCTCGACACCGAACAGCGCAAACAAGGGAATGGCGATACAGCCTGTTTTATAGGCCGCCAGGTGGGCAATGGCGGTTTCAGGCGCCTGGGGCAGAAGAATGCCGACACGGTCGCCAGGGGCCAGGCCTTGGGCCAGCAACAGGTTGCCGACGCGGTTTGATGCTTCCTGGAGTTCACCGAAACTGTACTGCCGGACGGCCCCGTCTTGCTCGATATGAATCAGTGCAAGGCGCCCAGGCTCTTGATCCGCCCATTTGTCGCAGGTATCGACGCCAATATTGTAGCGAGATGGAATGTTCCAGCTGAATCGTTGTCTGATATCTTCGTAGCTGTCTGGTTTCAAGGGCAACATGAGCGCATTCCTGCTTTCGAATGGATCGTATCCTTATCTTATTCCGAAATGCTCTCCCGAAACCAGGCGGCCGGACTGCCAGCCTATTGAATGCGTATGCGTAAAAACCTATTCCGTCTTTCTGTCGTGTTTGTCTTGCTGCTCTGCCTGGCGGGCGGCTATGTTTATCTTGACCGCTGGCAGCGCGCCGAGATCTTTTCGGTGGAGCTGGGTGAAAGCCGCTGGTGGCGCGATCCGCCGCAAGGAACCGATGAATTCTACATAGGCCTGGGCAATGGCGAACGGCTGCACGCCTGGCATGTGCCCGCTACAAATGCCGATGCACCCACCATACTCTACCTGCACGGCTCGCGCTGGAATCTGAACAGCAGCGTATTTCGCATAGAGCGCTGGGCGGATATGGGCTACGCCATACTGGCCATAGACTATCGGGGCTTCGGCGAATCCAGCCAGCGGCTGCCTTCACAGGCCAGCGCGGTGGAAGACGCCAGCGCCGCAATGCAAGAACTGGCGCGCCGCCAGCCCCTGCCGGAACGCCGTTTCATATACGGGCACAGCCTGGGCGGGGCCATTGCCATAGACCTGGCGGCGCGGCAAGGCCTGCCGGACTTCAACGGGCTGATCGTGGAATCCACCTTCACCCGCATCCAGGACATGATCGCGCACAGCAAATGGTCGCAAATTCCCGGCCTGTCGCTGCTGATCACACAGCCCTTCGACTCTTTGTCCGCCATACAAGAAATTAAAAATCCGCTGCTGGTCCTGCACGGCACCAACGATCGCATCGTGCCGCGCGCAATGAGCGACGCCCTGTTCCAGGCCGGCACAGGCGCTCCATTACGTGAGCTCGTCCATATCGAAGGCGGGTCCCACTCGAACTCCAGCGCCCATCCCGAATACCAGGCGGCCGTACAAGCATTCATCGACCAGGCCGCCGCCCTGCCCCGTCGTTGACGGGGTCCTGGGGTCCGCTCCCGGCACTTTGCATTAAAACCAGACCGAAAAGGGGAAAACCCTAGGTAGAAGTGCTTAGAAATCGGCCTCCTGCCTCTCTATACTCGACACTGTCACTTTTCTTACTTGAAGGCTTGCTGTATATGATGCGTACCCTTGATTTCTGGACAGGCTTGGCTGAACAACATGGACAGGCGATCGCCCTGGAAAACGACGAAACCCAGGTCTCCTATGCCGAACTCTCGGTGGCGGTCAATGCCCTGGCCGTTGCGCTGCAATCCAAAGACCCCACGCCGGGCTCGCGCGTGGCCTTGTGCGCCGAGCACTCGCTGGAATATCTTGTCAGCGTACTGGCCATACTGGCCGCGGGAAAAGTGCTCATACCGCTGAGCTGCCGCAGCAGCACCGAAACACTGCACCAGATGCTGAACGACACGCTTTGCTCGATCATCATCGTCGATGAGCCGGGCCAGAAAAAAATCAACGCCGACGACGAGTTCACCATTCTGTTCTCGCAATTCGAAGGCCTGGTGCGCACTTATCGCGACCAGGCGCCAACACGCCCGGACCCTGTGCAATAATGTCGCCGCCCGCCGGCAAGGCGTGCGCGGGCATTCAACCTTTATTTTCGGAGCGGCATCATGTCCAACACGACCCTGGACGATCTGGGCAAACTCATCTTGCGCCTGAGCATAGGCATACTGCTGCTGTTCCATGGCATTTCCAAGCTGCTCAATGGCGTCGGCCCCATCGAGGCCATGATGTCCGTCCACGGGCTGCCGGCCTTTTTTGCCTGGGCCGCGTACATCGGCGAGGTCATCGCGCCGCTGCTCCTGATTCTGGGCCTGTATACCCGCCTGGGCGGTTTGCTGATCGTGGTCAATATGCTGGTTGCCATCGCTCTGGCGCACTCGGGCCACCTGACTCAATTTACCGGTAACGGTGGATGGCGCCTGGAACTGCAGGGGCTGTACCTGTTTGGCGCGCTGGCCGTGGCCATGCTGGGCGCGGGCCGCTATGGGGTGGGCGGCCGGGGCGGCCGCTGGAACTAGCCGCGCAGGCGCCCTACGACGCCTCGACGGATTTAAGAAAATCGCTCGGCGTAAAACCCAGGTTGCGCCGGAACATGGCGGTAAAGGCGCTTTGGGTCTGGTAACCCAGATCGAGCGCGACGCCAAGCACTTGCCGGCCCTCGGCCAGCCACTCGAGCGCAGTCAACAATTTTGCCTGCTGGCGCCACTGCCCGAACGACATGCCCAGTTCGTGCATGAACAAGCGGTGCAGGGTGCGCTGGTCGTAACCCAGATCCCTGGACCATTCCCTCAGCGTCTTCATGTCGTCAAGGTGCTCTTGAATATGCATGCATATCGTCGCCAGGCGCGGGTCGCGCGGCGTGGGCAAATACAGCGGCAGGGCCGACTCCCCATTGACCTCTTCGAGCAGCAGATTCATCAATAGGCTGATACGGCGGCTGGGCGCGGCGCTGAAGCTGGCGCCGGTCACGGCAACCATGGCTTCGCGGAACAAGGTGGAAGCCGGCAGCATGCAGCTTTTTTCGGGCAGGCCGTGCAGAAACTCGGGATTGACGAATACCGACCGCAACCTCACCTTGCCCAGCATGCGGATACGATGCCGGACATTGGGCGCCAGCCAGAGCGCCCGTGTGGGCGGGACGACCCAGTGCCCCTCGGTGCTGGACACCACCATGCTGCCGCTCAATGCAAGCTTGATCCGGCCGGTTTCGTGCGCATGGTCGGTCAGAATGGTTGAATCGGCGAAATCCCGGCTAAGGCTGCCGGCCAGAACACCGCAATAGCCATTGGCCGCGGCGGCGCCACGTTGCGACTCCATAGCGATTACCTACCCCCAAAACCACAATGGCTTTTAAACACATAATGATCAAGACGACAGACTCGCTATTTATTGCGCGATCCGTGGGTTGATTCTAGTAAAACCCGCAGTTATAGCCATCAAGGTAAACCCCCACCCCAGGAAACACCCGGCTCTTGCCGTACAAAAGCCGGTTTACCAGCGAGTACCGGCCTGGCGTTCTATTCGCGCCGATCAATAAACACCCGTGAACTGTTTGAGCACATCGGGGTTTTCGAGTGTGGAAACATCTTGCGTCACCTCTTTGCCCTCGGCCACCACGCGCAATAAACGCCTGAGTATTTTTCCGGAGCGCGTTTTGGGCAGATTGTTGCCAAAGCGGATATCGCGGGGCTTGGCGATCGGGCCCACTTCACTGGCCACCCAGTCGCGCAGTTCCCTGGCGATGGCTTCCGCCTGCTCGCCTTCGGGCACTGGCTCCTTGAGCATGATGAAGGCCACGATGGCCTCTCCGGTGGTTGCGTCGGGCCGGCCGACCACGGCCGCTTCAGCCACCTTTTCATGCGCCACCAGCGCCGATTCGATCTCGGTGCCCCCCAGGCGATGCCCCGATACACTCAGGACGTCGTCGGTGCGCCCCATGATCCAGTAATACCCGTCGGCATCGCGCTGCGCGTTATCGCCGGCCAGATAGTAGCCCTTGAGATCCACCGGGAAATAGCTGCTCTTATAGCGATCTTCGTCGCCCCAGACTGTCCGTATCATGGCGGGCCAGGGCCGCTTGATCACCAGGAAGCCGCCGCGGCCCATGGGCACGTCGTTGCCGGCTTCGTCGACCACCCCTGTCGTAATCCCTGGCAGCGGCAGCGTGCAAGAGCCGGGCTTGAGCGGCGTGGCGCCGGGCAGCGGGGTCAGAATATGGCCGCCAGTCTCCGTCTGCCACCACGTATCCACAACAGGGCAGCGCCCGTTACCCACATTGTTGTAGTACCAGATCCATGCCTCGGGGTTGATGGGCTCCCCCACCGACCCAAGAATACGCAGGCTGGAGAGGTCGTAGCGCTGCGGATGGGTTTGCGGATCCGCCTGCGCGGCCTTGATCAGGGAGCGGATGGCCGTCGGCGCCGTATAAAAAGTGCTGACCTTGTGCCGTTCGATCATTTCCCAGAAGCGGCCCGCGTTGGGGTAGGTGGGAATGCCTTCAAACACGATCTGTGTCACGCCGGCCGCCAGAGAACCATAGGCAATATAGCTATGGCCGGTAACCCAGCCGACATCGGCGGTGCACCAGAACACGTCTTCAGGGCGCGTATCGAACACCCATTTGGTCGTCAACGACACCCACAGCAGATAGCCTGCGGAGGCGTGCTGCACGCCCTTGGGTTTGCCCGTGGAGCCCGAGGTGTACAGGATGAACAGGGGGTGCTCGGCCTCGACGGGCACGGCCTCGCAGGTATCGGGCTGACCCTCTTCGATCCGGTGCAGCCATATATCACGACCGTCGTTCCAGGGGATGTCGGTGCCTGCCCGCTTATAGACGATAACGTGCTGGACGATATCGCCGCCCTCCTCCGCGAGCGCGTCGTCGACCGCGTTCTTCAAGGCAATGGCGCGCCCACCGCGCATCTGCGCATCGGCGGTAATGACCAGAACCGCGCCCACATCGACGATACGCTGATGCAGGCTTTTGGCCGAGAACCCCCCGAACACCACCGAATGGATAATTCCCAGACGCGCGCAAGCCTGCATGCAGGCAATGGCCTCGATGGACATAGGCAGGTAGATAATCGCCCTGTCGCCCTTTTTATAGCCCAGCGACTTCAGGCCGTTGGCGATCCGGCACACGCGGGCATGCAGTTGCCGATACGTCACCTTGTCAACCGAGCCATCGTCCGCCTCGAAGATCAGAGCCGTCTTGTCGGCGTTGCCGTTGGTCAGGTGAACATCGAGGCAGTTTTCGGAAACATTCAGCTCGCCATCGTCGAACCAGGTATAGAAAGGCGCGTTGGACTCGTCGAGTACCTTGGTGAACGGTTTGCGCCAGACCAGATGCTCGTTGGCCAGCCGCGTCCAGAAGCCGTCGAAATCATGCTCGGCTTCGGCGCACAGCGCCTTGTAGTTTTCCATCCCCGACACCGTGGCGCCCCTGACGGCCTCGGCCGATGGCGCGAACACCCTGTGCTCGACCAGAATGGAATCAATGGTGGACGACATAACATACACTCCTGCTTGGACAAAACATGGACATCACGCGGCAGCGCCAAGATAGCGGTTCATGATCTCGGGCTTCTGCTGCAACTCGTCGGACGTGCCCCCAAAAACGATATGCCCGGTATTGAGCAGATAGCAGCGGTCTGCCATGGACAGCGCCGCCGCAACGTTCTGCTCGACAACGACGATGGTGCGGCCCTGACGCGCCAGATCCTGGCAGACATTCATGAGGTCGCGCACAATCAGGGGCGCCAGGCCTTCGAAAGGCTCGTCAAGCAGAATCAGCCTGGCATCGCGGATCATGGCCCGCGCGATGGCCACCATTTGCTGCTCGCCGCCCGAAAGCTCGCGCCCCTTGTTGCCGCGCCGTTCATCCAGGCGCGGAAACGTGCGGTAGATTTCGGAGAAACTCAGGGGCTTTTTGGCGGTCATCGCTGCAAGCTGGAGGTTTTCGTGCACGGTGATGCTGCCAAATACACGCCGCTCTTCGGGCACCAGCTGCAGGCCCTGGCGCGCAATCAGGTGCGCGGGCATTTTCTGGATGGGCGTTCCGGCAAATGTGATACGTCCGGATTTGGGCGTGAGCGCGCCGGCCAGGGTTTTCAGCAGCGTCGATTTACCGGCGCCGTTGCGGCCCAGCAGCGCCACGACCTCGTTTTCTCTAACCTCCAGCGACACGTCGAACAGAATATGTGAATCGCCGTAAAAGGTATTGATGCTTTCGACTTCAAGTAGACTCATGACTCGACCACGCCTCCGAGATAAGCTTCCTGCACGGCCTTGTTGGCCTGGATTTCTTCAGGACTGCCTTCCGCCAGGAAGTTGCCGTCGTAAAGCACCGTGATTTTGTCGGCCAGTTCGAACATGGCGTCCATGTCATGCTCGACGATAAGCACCGTGCGGCCGCGCCGTATGCTCTTGAGCAAGGCCACCGCATGCACGCGCTCTTCGGGGCTCATGCCGGCCAGGGGTTCATCGAGCAACAGAACGTTGGCCCCGGTGGCCAGCGCCAGGCCAATCTCGACCCGCCGTTTTTCGCCATACGACAGTTCATGCACAGGGGTGTCGGCCTTGTGGCCCAGTTCGACCAGATCCATGGCGGCCTCAACCTGCTCACCGTAGCCGCTGACGCCGTTCAGGCTGGCCAGGGCGTCGAAGCGGAAAGCGCCGCGTTTCTGCCCCAGCACCGACATCAAGATGTTCTGCCTGACCGTCAGCGCGTCGAACAGTTCGTTGACCTGATAGCTTTTGCTCATGCCCAACTGGCATACCTGGGTCACGCCGATACCGGTGATATTGTCGCCACGCAGGAAAACGTCACCGGAGGTCGGCGGGATTTCACCGGCCAGCATCTTGAAGAAGGTGGACTTGCCGGCGCCGTTGGGGCCGATAAGTCCACGCAGCTCGCCTTCGGCAACCGAAATGGACACCCCTTTCACGGCTTTCAGGCCGCCATAATGCTTGGCGATGTTATCGGCACGCAAGACAGGTGTTCCGGCCTGAACCGGCACGGACTCGCGCATGACCAGCGGGGTTCCGGGCCGGCGTGGCGCCGCCGGCGTACCACCGGTATCGGCCCGCGCGATCCGGCGCGTCATGCGTTTGTTGCGCCAGGCGATGAATTCGCCGCAAATACCACGGCGGAACACCGTGACCAGAATGACGAAAATAACGCCCAGGATCAGCCGCCAATACGGACCGACGGCGTCCACGAACTGCAGTACCTCGAATAGGTAAAGCCAGATCAAGGCGCCGAGCAAGGGGCCGAACAAGGTGCCCGCCCCGCCCATGACAGTCTGGATGACGAGCTCGGCCGAGGTGTGCAGGTTGAAGGCATCGGGCGGCATGTATCCCTGGAAAAGACCCAGCAGGCCACCCGCCACACCGCCATAGGCTGCCGCCACGACAAAGACCGCAAGCTTGTAGCGCTGGATTCTGTGGCCCACGGCCATGGCCCGCACCGGATTGCCCCGGATGGCCGTCAGGATGACACCAAAGGGCGACAGCGCAATTCTTCGGGCAATGACGAAACCCAGAAAGAACATGGCCGCCAGGAAGGTGTACATGGGCCATCCCGGCTGTATTGTGTAGCTGAAAAAACCCAGATCAATAACCGGCTCGGGAATGCCCGGAATGCCGTTTTCGCCTCCCGTCCAGTCGCGCAGGGGGCCGAACTCCAGGAAGTAGATCATTTCGGCGAATGCCAGCGTGCTCATGGCAAAGTAGATGCCGCTGCGCCGCAGGGTCAGGTAGCCTATCATCAGGCCCAGCACCGAGGCTACCAGCATGGCAACGACCAGTGCCAGCAGCATATTGGGAATGATCCCGGTGGTGAGCAGATAAGCGGTGACGAAGCTGCCGGTGCCATAGAACGCCGCCTGCCCGAAGGACAGCAGGCCTGCGTAGCCAAACAATAGATCGAAGCCCAGTCCGAACAGGCCCCAGATCAGGACCCGGCCCAGCAAATCGGGGCCGGCCCCGATGAGCGGCGCCATGAAGGGCGCCACGCAGAGCACCAATGCCGTAATCAGTTCGACACTATAGCGGCGCCGCAATGCGCCCGGCGACCCGGCGGGAGCCTGGGCCTGTACTGAAGACGCGCTGTCGCCCGTCTCGATCGCAACGGAATTTTCAGTCTGGCTCATGCCCTGCCCTCCACACCCAACAGACCTTGTGGCCGCAAAATCAGGATCAGTGCCATGGCCGCGAACAGCATGACATCTGAATACACAGGATTGAACAACGAAGTAAGACTAAGAATCTGCCCCGCTATCAAACCGCCAAGAATGGCGCCCGGAAATGATCCGACCCCTCCCAGCACCACCACCACGAACGACTGGATCAGCACGCGGAAGCCCATATCGGGCACGATGGACACAATGGGCGCGTAAATCATGCCCGCAAACCCCGCCGCGGCGGCCCCCACGCCAAAGACGATCAGGAAGGCGCGCTGGATATTGATGCCCAGCAGCCGCGTCATGAGCGCGTCCTCGATGCCCGAGCGGATGATGAGGCCCAGGCGCGTGCGATACAGCACCATCCAGCACAAGCCCAGTGCGCCGGCGGCAATCGCCAGGATCTGGATGCGATACAGGGGGTATACGACAAACCCCATATCGACCACCCCTTCGCCCCAGGACGGAACCGGAACCCGCTGCCCGACTCCGCCGAAAATGGCGCGTATGATCTCGACGATCACGATACTGATGCCGAAAGTCACCAGAATCTGGTCTTCGACGGGACGGCCGTAGAACCGCTTGATCAGGCCCCGCTCCATGATGAGGCCCACCACCATGGCGGCCAGGGCGCCGCCAAGAATACTCAGCACAAAGGAACCTGTGCTGGTGAACACCGTAAAGCCGGCATAAGCACCCACTACGAACAACGCGCCGTGCGCGAAATTGATCACGCCAAGCGTGCCGTAGATAATGGTCAGACCGGCCGCAATGAGGGAGAGCAGCACCCCCAGCGCCAGACCATTGAAAACTTGCGACATGAATAGGCCAAGGCTAGGCATACCAGTCTCCCCCGTTTTTTATGACAACAGCTGAATCGGAATGGGCTCAGGCGGCGGGCGCCATCTTGCAGCCTGCGTAGCCCACGGGCGGCAGCGTTTCCACGCCATCGGCCACGGCCACGACATCGACCAGGTCGTCTTTGTTCTTGATGTCGGAAGGCTTCTTGCCCCTGACCACGGCGAAGTTCGCCGCCCCGTCGTGATCTTCGGCGCGGAAATAGACCTCGCCCCCCATGGTGTAGGGCCGCTTGTGGTTAATGCTATCCTCGAAGGCCTCGACCACCGCGGCGGGGTAGAACGTGCCCGCGCGTTCAACCGCGTCGGCCCACAGCAGCATGGTCATATAGGCGTTGTGCTCGGGATCTCGGGGCTTGGCATTGAACTTGGCCTCGTAGGCTTCGACAAAATCCTTGGCGACCTCGTTCTTTTCAGCCTCGGTCCACCAGAACACCATGGTGCCGTGCACGCCTTCCATGATTTCAGGGCCAACCTCCTCCAGCATGTAAGCGGGCATGTAGGGCACGCACATTTTCATGTTCTTGAGCACGCCGAACTGGTGGGCCTGCTTGGCCGAGTTGACCGCGTCCGCGCCATAATCCAGGTTGATCAGGATATCGGCTCCGCTATTGGCGACGTTCAGCAGGTAGGCGCTATAGTCGGTTGCGCCCAGGGGATGGATTTGAGGCGTATCGATGGTGGTCCAGCCTTGCGCCTCGGTGAACTCACGCATGTGATCATGAATGGAGTGGCCGTAGTTGTAGTCGGGCACCAGGTAGATCGCCTTCATGTCTTTGCCATAGGCTTCGGCCAGAACCGGCGCGATCGCCTTGGAGGCAGTGTAGGCGTGATGGCACAGGCGGAAACCATAGCGCCGGCAGTCTTTTCCGGTGGTGTCGCTTGAGCCGCTGATAATGGGAAAATACAGCGTCTTGGCGCGCTCGCAGGTGTTTTGCAGCGCGATGGCGACCGAGCTGCTGACGCTGCCGGCGATCATCATGGCCTTGTCCTGGCGGATGAACCGGGTGGCAGCCTGCACGGCGCTATTGGGCTTGGTTTCGGCATCGCCGATGGCCAGCACGATTCTCTTGCCCAGAATGCCCTGCTTGGTCAGCGGGGACACTTTCTTGACGCGCTCGTCGCCATTATTGATCATCTCGGCGGCCAGTTCGAAGCCGCGCTTCTGCCCCGCGCCCTCGGCCGAATAAGGGCCGGTCAGGTCCAGCGTCAGTCCCGCAACCACCGTGTCACCGGCAACGCCATCGGGATAATTGCCCAGCTTGGGATATTCCTTTTCCTGGCCGAACGCGGCCGAGCTGTATGCCCCCGGAACCAGCACGCCGCCCGCGACAGCCGAGCCAGTCTTGAGAAAGCCGCGACGATCCGTCGAGCCAGCCTTATTGCCTTGAGTCTTTTTGTCTTCCACCGTAAATCTCCTTGTAGTGTCTTTGTGACGTCTGCCGCCCGCCACCGGGTTTCGCGTGCAAGGCCACCCCTTCCTTCTTCGTGAAGTAGCTGGCCGAACATGGGAATTCTTTTGATTGCGACGCGCAGAGGCGTCGCAAAAATGTTTTTATGTACCGTTTTATTGACATGAGCGAATCCGTATTTTTTCTTGCTTGTGCGCTACGGATGCGAGCCAGATTATCAAAAGGAAGTAGCCGCTACTCCCTTGAAAATGACATTAACTGTCTTGAATCTGACTTTACAAATAAAGACGAGGGTTAACCTTTAGGCGAAAAGGCAAAAAAAAGTCCCCATCAGGGGACGTTCCAGCCCGCAGGCGAATACAGGCAGCCCTTGCGGCCGCCCGTCGGCAACATATCAGCCGAATCGGCCGGTAATGTAGTCTTCGGTTTCCTTGCGCGCGGGCTTGACGAAGATTTGATCGGTTTCGCCAAACTCCATCAGCTCGCCCAAATACATGTAGGCCGTGTAGTCGGAGCAGCGCGCAGCCTGCTGCATATTGTGCGTGACGATGACGACGGTGTACTCGGATTTGATCTCGGCAATCAGTTCTTCGATTTTGGCGGTGGAAATGGGGTCGAGCGCCGAGCACGGCTCGTCCAGCAAAAGCACTTCGGGTTTGATGGCCACGCCGCGTGCTATGCAAAGGCGCTGCTGTTGACCGCCCGACAGGCCGTTGCCGCTTTGGTTGAGCTTGTCTTTGACCTCGTTCCAGAGCGCGGCCTTGGACAGCGCCCATTCGACCCGCTCGTCCATTTCGCCCTTGCTGAGCTTTTCGAACAGGCGCACCCCGAACGCGATGTTGTCGTAGATGCTCATGGGAAACGGCGTGGGTTTCTGGAAGACCATGCCGACCTTGGCGCGAATCAGCGAAATATCCATTTTCGAGGTCAGCAGATTCTGGCCGTCGAGATTGATCTCGCCTTCGGCCCGCTGGCCGGGGTAAAGCTCATACATGCGATTGAAGGTACGCAGCAGCGTCGACTTGCCGCAACCCGATGGGCCGATGAAAGCCGTGACCTTGTTTTCCTTGATGGACAGGTTCACATCTTTTATGGCCTGGTAGTTGCCATAATAGAAATTGAGATTCTTGACTTCCAGTTTGGTGCGTTCAGCAGATGAAGAGGTATGCATAGTCATTTCCCGATCAGGAGGGGCGAGCCCTCCGACCACATGTTATTTGCGAAAGAGGCAGCGTGCGGCAATATTGATGCCCAATACCAGCAAGGTGATCAGCACGGCGCCGGCCCAGGCCAGGCGGTTCCAGTCCTCGAATGGGCTGGCGGCGTACTGGAAGATCACCACGGGCAGGTTGGCCATGGGCGCGTTCATATTGGTGGACATGAACTGATTGTTCAGCGCGGTGAACAGCAGCGGCGCTGTTTCACCGGAAATACGGGCGATCGCCAGCAGCACCCCGGTAATGATGCCTGAGCGCGCGGCGCGGTAACAGATGAACATGACGATGCGCCACTGGGGGCAGCCCAGGGCGGCGGCGGCTTCGCGCAGGGTGTTGGGAACCAGCGACAACATGTTGTCGGTAGAGCGCACCACCACCGGAATGACCAGGATGGCCAGCGCGAAAGCGCCCGCCCAGCCCGAGTAATGCCCCACCTGCGCCACATAGATGGCATAAATGAACAGGCCGATGATAATGGAGGGAGCCGACAGCAGCACGTCGTTCAGAAAGCGGGTGGCGGGCGCCAGCCAGCCGCGCTGCCCATACTCGGCCAGATAGGTTCCGGCCAGAATGCCGATAGGTGTTCCTATCGCTGTCGCGACCGCCGCCATGGCGACACTGCCGAAAATGGCGTTCAACAGCCCGCCATCGGCCCCCGGAGGAGGCGTGACTTCCGTCAGCAAGGTGAGCGACAGCGCCGAGCCGCCCTTGAGCAGCAAGGTCAGGATGATCCAGAACAGCCAGAACAGGCCAAACACCACCGTGGCGCAGGACAGGGTCAGCAGGATCCGGTTGAAGCGCTGGCGCTTCTTGTAGACCGGATTCGATAAATTGACGATGGAATCGGAAGTGAACATGGGTGTTTTTCCGGCCTAGTGCGAAGTGCCCTCGCCTTTTTGCAGGCGCAGGAGCAACAGTTTAGAGAAAGCCAGGACCACGGTGGTGATCAGGAAGAGAATCAGCCCGAGCTCGAGGAGCGCCGATTTCTGCATGCCCCCCGCCTCGTTGAATTCATTGGCCAGGGCCGAGGCAATGGAGTTGGAGGGGGCAAATATCGAATTGGGCAGATTGAAGGCGTTGCCGATGACAAAGGTTACCGCCATGGTCTCACCCAGCGCACGCCCCAGTCCCAGCATGATGCCGCCAATCACGCCATTTTTCGTGAACGGCAGGACCACTTTCCAGACTACTTCCCAGGTGGTGCTGCCCAGGCCATAGGCCGACTCTTTGAGCAAGGGCGGCACCAGCTCGAAAACATCGCGCATGACCGCCGTGATGAAAGGAATGACCATGATCGACAGAATCAGGCCCGCCGTGAAGACCCCGATGCCGAAGGGGGGGCCGGCAAAGATGTCGCCAAGCACCGGCACGCCGGCGAACAGATCGATGAGGGAGGGCTGCACGTACTGCTGGAACAAGGGCACAAAGACGAAAAGCCCCCACATTCCGTAGATAATGGACGGAATGGCTGCCAGCATTTCGATCGCCGTGCCCAGAGGCCTGCGCAGCCACACCGGAGACAGTTCGGTCAGGAACATGGCAATGCCGAACGACACGGGCACGGCAATGACCAGCGCGATCGCAGAGGTCAGCAAGGTGCCCACGATAGGGACCATGGCGCCGTATACATTCTGGACCGGATCCCAGTTGTTGGTCCAGAGGAAAGCCAGGCCGTGCGTGGCGATCGATTCCCGGCTGCCGTAGATCAGCGACACCATGATGGCGCCAAGCAGAATGAACACCAGAAACGCAAATGTGCGCGTCAAGTTCTTGAACAGGATGTCCATGAGTGCGCTCTGATTATTTTTCATGTCGGTTTTGTAGCATTTCGCAGTAAGACCTCAGGATGAATACACGGATATCAGATAAAGTGATCGCACGTGAACCGCGGGCTTTTTAACACAAGAAAAGACGGTGCCATCTGCACAGCACCGTCTTGGCAGGCTGGTTCAGGGCCGCATGAAGACGACCCTGCTCTTAGCCCTTACTTCCAAACTGCGCTACCGTCAGCCGCCTTGATATCGGTTTTCCAGGCTTCGGCGATCTGCTCGGTAACAGCGTCGGGCATCGGAACGTAATCCAGTTCCTCGGCCATTTTATCGCCGTTCTTGAAAGCCCAATCAAAGAAGGCCAGAACTTCCCTGCCATTTTCCGGCTTGTCTTGCTTTTTGTGCACCAGAATGAAGCTGGCGGACGTGACAGGCCAGGACTCCGCGCCGGGCTCGTTGGTCAGTACCACGCCCATGCCTGGAGCACTCTTCCAGTCGGCGTTCGCGGCGGCGGCGGCAAAGGCTTCTTGCGTAGGCTGAACGAATTTGCCATCCAGGTTCTGGAGCTGCGTCCAGGACAGATTGTTCTGCTTGGCGTAGGCGTACTCGACGTAACCGATGGAGTTCTTCAGTTGGCGAACGTAGGCGGCAACACCTTCATTCCCCTTGCCACCCTGACCTGTGGGCCATTTTACAGCCTTGCCTTCACCAACCTTGTCTTTCCAGTCGGCCGACACCTTGGACAGATAGTTGGTCCAGCCGAATGTCGTGCCCGAACCATCCGAGCGGTGCACCACGATGATGGAAGCATCGGGCAGCTTGACGTCTGGATTGATGGCCACGATGGCGGGGTCATTCCATTTGGTGATCTTGGCCAGGAAGATGTCGGCAACGATTTCGCCCGACAGTTTCAGCTCGCCCGGCTTGATGCCATCGACGTTGATAACGGGAACCGTGCCGCCCACGATGGCGGGGAACTGGAACAGGCCGTCTTTGTCGAGCGCTTCGCCTTTCATGGGATCATCGGAAGCGCCGAAATCCACGGTCTTGGCGATAATTTGCTGCTGGCCGCCACCCGAGCCAATCGACTGATAATTGATGCGATTGCCGGTTTCCTTGTGGTATTGGTCAGCCCATTTTGCATAGATCGGGTATGGGAACGAGGCGCCGGCGCCTGTAATGTCGGCGGCCTGAGCCGCCAGCGTGGCCGCGCCAAAGGCGATACCGACCGAAACCTGTAATAAAACGCGCTTAAACATTGAGGTGTCCTCTTGATCTGATATGGGTTGGGACAGGGCTAACCCTGCATGACCGTCATAGTAAGTAAGAAATATGACATGTTCGTGACAGTCGCCGAAATTTTCACGAACCCAGTTGCTTGACCAGGTGCTGATGCAGATTGAACGGCTTGCCGCGGCTGGACACCTTGGCATAAGCCCCATTGGGCAGCGCGCGCCAGGCCAGTTGGTTATCGCGCAGGGCGTAGGTGAAGGCCTCGTTGATGACGCGCTTTTTCAGCGCCTTGTCGAGCACGGGAAAGCTGACTTCGACACGCCGAAAGAAGTTGCGGTCCATCCAGTCGGCGGACGACAGATACACATTTTCGGCGCCACCGCTGTAGAAATAGAACACGCGGGAATGTTCCAGGAACCGGCCCACAATCGATCGGACGCGGATATTGTCTGACAATCCAGGCACTCCCGCCCGAAGGGCGCAGGCGCCACGCACGATCAGGTCGATTTTCACGCCCGCCGCACTGGCCTTGTACAGGGCGTCAATGATGATGGGCTCCAGCAGCGAGTTCATTTTGGCCATGATGCGCGCTTTCTTGCCCGCCTTGGCATTGGCCACCTCGTTGCGGATCATGGCCACCATGGTCTCGTGCAGCGTAAAAGGCGACTGCAGCAGCAAACTCAGGGGCTGGCGTGCGCCCAGGCCAGTGAGCAGCGAAAACACTTTGTCCATGTCTTCGCACATTTTCTGATTGGCGGTCAGCAAGCCGAAGTCTGTGTACAGTTTGGCCGTCTTCGGATGGTAGTTGCCGGTACCCAGGTGGCCATAGCGGCGTATGTGGCCTTTTTCGCGCCTCAGCACCAGCACCATCTTGGCATGGGTCTTGTGGCCCACCACGCCATAGCTGACGTGAGCGCCGACCTCTTCCAGCTTGGCCGCCCAGTTGATGTTGGTCTGCTCGTCGAAACGCGCCATGAGTTCGACCACCACGGTCACTTCTTTGCCCGCCTTGGCCGCCGCCAGCAGCAAACGCATCAGTTCGGAGTCTTCGCCCGTGCGATAAATGGTTTGCTTGATCGCCACGACGGCGGGATCCATTGCTGCCGCCGTCAGGAAACTGAGCACCGGCTGAAACGCCTGGTAGGGATGATGCAACAACTGGTCTTGCGCGGCGATCGCGGCAAAAAGCTGTTTGGGATCATCGCCAGCGCTGTCGAACGGCGCGGGCAGTTTGGGCCGATGATCGGGGAACAGCAGCTCGGGCCTGTCGACCACATTGCACAGCTGCATCAGCCGCGACAGATTCACCGGCCCGCTGACCCGGTAAGTGTCCTGCGGCTGCAGCATGAATTCCTGCTGCAGAAAGGCTTCCAGGTCGGCCGGCATGACATGATCGATTTCCAGCCTGACCGCCGCGCCGAAATTGCGCTGCGACAACTCGCCCTGCAGGGCGTGGCGCAGATTGGTGATTTCTTCTTCGTCGACAAACAGGTCGCTGTTGCGAGTCACGCGCCATTGATAAACACCTTTGACCTCCAGGCCCCGGAAAAGATCGCCCACAAATGCGCTGATCAATGCGGTCAGCAGGATATAGCCATGGGGAATGCCGGCGATTTCCGCTGGCACCTTGATGACCCGGGGCAAGGCGCGCGGCGCCTGAACGATGGCAATCGAGGCACTGCGGCCGAAGGCGTCCTGGCCCGACAGGGACACAATGAAGTTCAGGCTCTTGTTATAGACGCGGGGAAATGGGTGGGCGGGGTCCAGGCCTATGGGCGTGAGCAAGGGCATGACCTCGCGCTCAAACCCGGCATGGGCCCAGTCGCGCAGGGCCTCGCTCCAGATGGCGGGCTCCAGCAGGGCAATGCCTTCGGCCTTGAGTTTGGGCAGCACCTGATTGGTCAACAAGCTGTTCTGGCGGTCCACCAGCTCGTGCGCCGCCGCCTGCACACGCTCGAAAGCCTCGCCGGGGCTGTAGCCATCGGCACCCACGGCCGCGGGCGTCTGGCGTTGCTGCTCCTTGAGGCTGGAGATCCTGATCTCGAAAAACTCATCGAGGTTGGAGCTGACGATGCAGAGATAGCGCAAGCGTTCCAGCAAAGGCGTATTGCGGTTTTCAGCCATGGCCAGAACCCGCTCATTGAATTTGAGCAAAGACAATTCTCGATTCAATAAAGTAGGGTCGGATGAGGATGGAAGCATAGGACAGGCCAAAAAAGGGAAGGAAACTGTTTTACTTCATTTTTATTACAACTATATGACGGTGACGTCAAATTCCCGATACGGGCTCCCGGCGCGCACGATAACGTATCAATATGCCTGATTTTCAGGAATTTGGAACGATTTCAGGCGGCGACCCCGATACGGTCTTTATAATCCAACGGTTTTCACCCGAGTTTCCCCTATCATGGATCACCTACTTGCCGCCGTTGACCTGGGCTCGAACAGCTTCAGGCTTTCAATTGGACGCGTCGTACAGCAAGACGGCAAAGCTCAAATCTACGCCATCGATCGTCTCAAGGAATCCGTTCGGCTGGCGGCCGGGCTGGGCGACGACAAAGTCCTCGACGAAGAGGCCGTCCAGCGGGCCATTACCGTACTGAAACGATTCGGCGAAAGGCTGCAGGGCTTTCATCCCAACCGGGTGCGGGCCGTGGCCACCAATACTTTTCGCATTGCCCGCAACGCGGCCGACATACTGCCCCGCGCTGAAGCCGCACTGGGGTTTCCCATCGAGGTGATTGCCGGGCAGGAAGAGGCGCGGCTCATTTTCTCGGGCATCACAAACGAATTGCCGCCCTCGGATAACCGCCGCCTGATGATAGATATCGGCGGCGGCTCCACCGAGGTCATCATCGGCAAGGGCTTCCAGCCGCTGCATATGTCCTCGCTGTACATGGGCTGCGTCAGCTATACCCGCCGGTTCTTTCCGGACGGCCGCATCACGGAAGCGCGCATGCAGGAAGCCCAGATCGCCGCCAGGCGCGAACTCGAGGGCATTTCCAAGCAATACCGGAAAACAGGCTGGCAGGAGGCCTATGGGTCATCGGGCACGGCCAAGGGGCTGATCGCCGTGCTGCAGGAGGGCGGGATGTCGAAAAAAGGCATTACTCTGGAAGGCCTGGAGCAACTGAAGGACAAGCTCGTGCGCGACGGCAAGGTCATCATGAGCGAGCTGCCCGGCCTGAAGCACGACCGCTCCCTGGTCCTGGCGGGCGGCCTGGCCATCATGATGGCCGCTTTCAAGGAATTGAAAATAAAAAACATGGCCCCTGGCGATGGCGCTTTGCGGGTGGGCGTGCTGTACGATCTGCTGGGCCGCGATTCCGAACACGACAAACGCCACGAAACCGTGCGTCAATTCATCAAACGCTACCATGTGGATGTGCGCCAGTCGGAGCGTGTGAAGCGGGCCGCCGTGAACTTTTTTGCGCAATTGGGCCTGCCCGACGATACCGAGAAACAAGACCTCGAACGCACGCTGGGGTGGGCCGCCGACCTGCACGAGATAGGTATCAGCATTGCCCATGCCGAATACCACAAGCACAGCGCCTACATACTTCAGCACGCCGATATGCCGGGTTTTTCGAACGACGATCAGTTGCTGCTCGCCAAGCTGGTTCTGGGGCATCAGGGCAAGCTTGGCAAACTGCCCGTGCACGAGCCCACGCGCAGCAAATGGCTGACTCTGCTATGCCTGCGGCTGGCCGTGCTGCTTTCACGGCGCCGCGAAAGTCCGGAGCGCCTTCCCGTCTTCATTGAAGCCATCGGAAACAAGCTGCGCGTCAGCGCCGACAAGAAATGGCTGGAAACCCACCCGCTGTCCGAATATTCGCTGCTGGCGGAACAGCGTGAATGGAACAAGGGTTCGTTCGAGTTCGAACTGCTGGCCATTTGATGCCGCCGGGCGAGTCCATCTGCGGCGGCTTCGACCCACCCCGGCGCGGCGCGCCTATTCCAGGCCAAAATGCCGGCGGTAGCGCATATCCATGCACGTCACATCGAGCAGTACGGGAAAGTCGGCGGTATTGAAGTCGGGATCCCACGCGGGTTCGCCGCAAATGGTGGCGCCCAGCTTCAGATAGCCTTTGATGAGCGGCGGTATGCGGGCGGGCAGGACGCTGTCCAGGCGCTCGACGGGGTAGCGGTGGCGCGGGACGACACGGGGCAGGTCCGGCCGGCTGGCCATGGCCTTGCTGGCCACACGCCAGACCTCGGCGGCCGTGACGCCGTCATCGCGCAGGCTGACGCTGGCACACCCCAGCACATATTGGAAACCGTACTGCTGCACCAGCCCTGCTATACCCGACCACAGCAGCATGATGACCGATCCGTTGCGGTAATCGGCATGCGTACATGAACGCCCGACCTCGACCACGTCGCTGTACAGGGTACCCAGGCTGGACAGGTCGAATTCGGTTTCGGAATAATAACCGCCGGCCTTGCGCGCATTGGCCGGCGTCAGCAGACGATAGGTGCCCACCACCATGTCGGAACCGATTTCCTTGACCATCAGATGCTCGCACCAGGGGTCGTAGCGGTCGGCGTCCAGGCCATCGGCCGCGTTCGGAAACACGGCGTTCATTTCTTCGGTAAAAACGTTGTAGCGCAAGCGCTGTATGGCCTCGAGTTCTTCGTTGGTGCGAGCCAAGCCCATGACCAGCCCCTGCGGCTTCGGGCTGGCCCAGTTGGCACCGGCCATCGTTTCAGACTGAATACGCGCAAGCTCTAACATACGTGTAACTCCGTAAACACCCCGCCATTCTGCATGCAGAATGTTGCAGGTATTTTATGCTTACGTTACGCGTTTGTTAAATCCACGGCAAGCAGCTGCCGCACCCCCTCGTCGGCCAGTTCGGTGTCTTCCGCTTCAACCATCAGGCGCAATTTGGGCTCGGTGCCCGAGGCGCGTATCAGCACCCGGCCCCGGCCGTCGAGCATCTGCTCAACGCGCTTCTGGGCATCCTGCAGGCCTGGATGCGTTTGCCACTGAAGACCGGGCGCCAGCGGCACGTTCACCATTTTCTGCGGATACATCTTCAAGCCCGACACCAGATCGGCCAGGCCCGAGCCGCTGCGGCTCATGGCGGTCAGCACCTGAAGAGCGGCAATAATGCCGTCGCCGGTGGTGTGGCAGTCGAGACAGAGCAAGTGGCCCGAGCTTTCGCCGCCATACAGCCAGCCGCGATTCTGCATGCCTTCCAGCACATAGCGGTCGCCCACCTTGGCGCGCTCGAAGCCCACGCCCAGCGCCTGCATCTGCTTCTCAAAGCCCAGGTTGGTCATCAGCGTGCCTACCACGCCATCCACCGGCCCCTGAGTCATACGGTCGCGGACAATGGCGTAAAGCAATTCGTCGCCGTTATACAGCCGCCCGCTGCCGTCGACCATCTGCAGCCGGTCGGCATCCCCATCGAGCGCTATGCCCAGATCGGCGCCTCTGGCCCGCACTTCGGACACCAGCCGCTCGGGGTGCATGGCGCCCACACCTTCGTTGATATTGAATCCATCAGGCTGGCAGCCGATGGCAAATACTTCGGCGCCCAGCTCGCGAAAAACATGCGGGGCGACCTGGTAGGCGGCGCCGTGGGCGGCATCGACCACAATGGAGAAACCCGACAAGTCCAGCTCATTGGGGAAAGTGCTTTTGCAGAACTCGATATATCGTCCCGCCGAGTCGTTGATGCGGCGCGCCCTGCCCAGCGCCTCGGAGCCTACGCAGCCCAGCGGTTCGTCGATGGCCGCTTCGATTTCGGCCTCGATCTCGTCGGGCAGCTTCATTCCCGAGGCGGAAAAGAACTTGATGCCGTTATCCTGGTAAGGATTGTGGGACGCGCTGATGACAATACCCGCCGTCAGTCGCAGAGCGCGGGTCAGGTAAGCCACCGCGGGAGTGGGCACCGGCCCCGCCAGCAATACATCGATACCGGCGGCGGACAGGCCGGCCTCGAGGGCGGATTCCAGCATATAGCCGGAAATACGCGTGTCTTTGCCGATAACCACGGTTGCACGCCCTCTTCCGGGGTGCTTGCGGGCCAGCACCCGGCCGGCGGCGTACCCCAGGCGCAGGGCGAATTCAGCATTGATGGTCGGGCCACCCACTTCGCCGCGCACACCGTCAGTACCGAAATATTTGCGCTCAGTCATAAAAAAGCTCCGTGTTCAATTGCACGCCATACTTTTACCGCATCCACCGTCGCGGCGACATCATGCACACGGAGGATGTGTGCACCGCGGGCCACGCCCGCCAATGCGGCGGCGACGCTGCCCGCCAAGCGCTCGGGCGGGCTGCGGCCGGTGACATGGCCAATCATGGATTTGCGCGATAGGCCGATCAGCCAGGGGCAGCCCTGGCCGTCCAGCTCATGCAGATGGCGCAATAAAAGATAATTCTGTTCAGCCGTTTTGCCGAACCCGAAGCCCGGGTCCAGGGTGATACGGCGTTTGTCGACGCCAGCCGCGAGCAGGGCCGCCACGCGTTCGCCCAGGAAGTGCTCGACGTCATGGACGATGTCATCGTAGCGCGGCGCCAACTGCATGGTCTTGGGTTCGCCCTGCATATGCATGACGCACAGGCCGCAGCCTGAATCGGCCACCGCATCCAGCGCCCCGGGTCGCCTGAAACCGTATATGTCGTTGATCATGTCGGCACCGGCATCGAGCGCCCTGCTCATGACTTCGGGTTTGAAGGTGTCGACGGAAAGCGGGACATTCGCGGCGCGCATCGCTTCCAGCACGGGCAGTATCCGTTTGAGCTCATCGTCGGCCGATACCGGCTCGGCGCCTGGCCGGGTCGACTCGCCGCCGATATCGAGGATGTCGGCGCCCTGGTCGAGCAAGAGGCGGGCGTGCTCGATGGCCTGGTCCGCCTGAAAGTGCTGGGCACCGTCCGAGAACGAGTCGGGAGTGACGTTCACGATCCCCATTATGAATGGGCGCTCGAGATCGAGCTCGAAGCGCCCACAAAGCAAGGTTGGACTCATTGATGCGCTACTGGGGCCTGCCTGACGCCCTGCCCTAGACCGGCGTTGCCGCGGCATTGCCGCCGGCCGATGTCAGCCCGGTTGGCGGCGTGTTGTCGGGCGTATCGCTATTGGAGGCCGGAGGCTGCGGCGCCCGCGGAGGCCGGCCTTCCATGATGTCCTGGATCTGGTCGGCGTCAATGGTTTCCCATTCGAGCAGGGCAGCCGTCATGGCTTCCATTTTGTCGCGATTGTCTTCGATGAGCTTGCGGGCAATGGCATACTGCTCGTCGATGATCTTGCGGATTTCGTGGTCGACCTTTTGCATGGTGGCTTCGGACACATGCGTGGTTTTTGTGACGCTGCGTCCCAGAAAGACCTCGCCTTCGTTTTCGGCGTACACGACCGGCCCCAGGGAGTCAGTCATGCCATAGCGCGTGACGATGTCGCGTGCAATGGCGGTGGCACGCTCGAAGTCGTTGGAGGCGCCGGTGGTCATTTGATTCATGAAGACTTCTTCGGCGATGCGGCCGCCGAACAGCACCGCAATGGTATTCAGCAGGCGGTCTTTGTCCATGCTGTAGCGGTCGCCCTCGGGCAATTGCATGGTCACGCCCAGCGCGCGGCCGCGCGGGATGATGGTGACCTTATGCACCGGGTCGGTCTTGGGCAGCAAGCGCGCCACCAGCGCATGGCCGGACTCGTGATACGCCGTGTTGCGGCGCTCTTCTTCGGGCATGATGAGCGAGCGGCGCTCCGCCCCCATGATGATTTTGTCTTTGGCTTTTTCGAAGTCGCTCATTTCGACCGTGCGGCCGTTGCGCCGCGCGGCGAACAGGGCGGACTCGTTGACCAGATTGGCCAGGTCGGCGCCCGAGAAGCCGGGGGTGCCGCGCGCCAGCACCAGCGCATCGACGTTGGTGGCCAGCGGGACCTTGCGCATGTGCACTTTCAGGATCTGCTCGCGCCCGCGGATGTCGGGCAGCGACACCACGACCTGGCGGTCGAAGCGGCCCGGACGCAGAAGCGCCGGATCGAGCACGTCGGGGCGGTTGGTGGCCGCAATGACCAGTACGCCCTGCCCCGTTTCGAAACCGTCCATTTCGACCAGCAATTGGTTGAGCGTTTGCTCGCGCTCATCGTTGCCGCCGCCCAGCCCGGCGCCACGCTGGCGGCCGACCGCATCGATTTCATCGATGAAGATGATGCAAGGCGCCTGCTTCTTGGCATTTTCGAACATGTCGCGCACGCGGGCGGCGCCCACGCCGACGAACATTTCGACGAAGTCGGACCCCGAAATGCTGAAGAAAGGCACTTTGGCTTCGCCGGCTATGGCCTTGGCCAGCAGGGTCTTACCCGTGCCCGGCGAGCCTACCATGAGCACGCCGCGCGGAATACGTCCGCCCAGGCGCTGGAACTTGGTGGGGTCGCGCAGGAAGTCGACCAGTTCCTGGACATCTTCCTTGGCCTCGTCGCAGCCGGCGACATCGGCAAAAGTAATGTGGTTGGTGTTTTCGTCGAGCATGCGGGCGCGCGACTTGCCGAAGCTGAACGCCCCGCCCTTGCCGCCGCCCTGCATTTGCCGCATGAAGAAGATCCAGACCCCGATCAGCAAGAGCATGGGGAACCAGGAGATGAACAGGCTGGTCAGGAAGGATGGCTCTTCGCGGGCCTTGCCTGAAACCTGTACACCCGATTTGACCAGCTCGGGGACCATCCAGAGGTCGCCCGGCGAGGTAAGACTGTACGGCCGGCCGGCGTCGGGCGTGACGTACAGCGTATCGCCCTGGATATCGACCTTGTTGATGCGCCCAGCCTGTGCATCTGTCATGAACTGGGTATAGGTTACGGTTTCGGCCGTGGTCGCGCGCCCGTCGAACTGTTTGAATACAGTGAACAGGACCAGCGCGATCACCATCCAGATCGCAACCTTGGAAAACAAGTTGTTCAAAGCCAACCTCCTACTTGTAACTTTGGCTTGCCAGACTTCCGCTATAACGGCAGCAAAACAAGTATGTCAATGAATCATTCTACCCGATAGGAAGAATCATGTTTTAAGAAATCCTAAGACTTCAAACGACGCGCCACCAGGAAGGTTTCAGACGACTTGCCGCGGGATGCCTTGGGTTTGCGCTCGACCACCCGCTGAAAGTGGCGCTTGAACGATTCCACAATTTGTGAAAAGCCGCTGCCGTGAAATGCCTTGACAATCAGTGCGCCCTCGGGCTTGAGGTGCTGGCAGGAAAAATCAAGCGCCAAATCACAAACATGCTGAATTCTAGCTGAATCCGCAGAACCCACACCAGACAAGTTGGGGGCCATATCGGAAATTACAAGATCCACCCTGGCGCCGCCAAGCAGATTTTTCAGCTGTTCCAGCACGGAATCTTCGCGGAAATCGCCCTGTATGAACTCGACGCCCGCAATGGGCTCCATGGGCAGCATATCGAGGGCGACAATACGGCCCTGAACCACGCCGCCGGCGCCCACCAGCCGTTCGCGGGCCACCTGGGACCAACTGCCTGGCGCGGATCCCAGATCGACCACAATATCGCCCTGGCGCATCAACTTTTCGGCATCGAGTATTTCAGTCAGCTTGAACGCCGCCCTGGCCCGATAGCCTTTTTGTTGCGCCATTTTGACGTAAGGGTCATTAATATGTTGCATAACCCATTCTTTTGAGAATTTTTTTTTGGCCATTCCCGTACAATCTCACTATGCCCAAACTCGATATAACTTCCCAAGAGCGTAGCGCACTGCGCGCCGCCGCCCACCCTTTGCGTCCGGTCGTGCTGATCGGCGACCGGGGCCTGACTGATTCCGTACTTAAAGAAATCGACCTTAACCTGAACGCCCATCAACTGATCAAGGTCCGCATTGCGGGCGAAGAGCGCGAAGCGCGCAATGCCATGCAGGAAACCATTTGCGACTCGCTATCGTGCGCGCTGGTTCACCACTTGGGAAAAACGCTGATCATATACCGGCCTGACGCAGCAGCCCAAAAAGCCAAGGCCGAAGCCGAAAATGCCACCCGCGCACTGCGCAAGCCTTCGGAGCCCCATACGCCCAAGAAGCAGGCGGCAGAGGGCACGAACCGCACCCGTCGGGGCGAAAAGGCCAAGCGCGCGGCAC
>JBATWU010000133.1:0-21943 GCA_049672825.1 Pusillimonas sp. | reverse complement strand
GCGCGGCCCACCGACGCCGCCCCCACCCCCAGCAACAGCGACAACAACCGGCTGGCATATCCCAGCGTCGAATTGGCATTCGCGCCCAGGCCGGCCGCCGTGTACTGGTCGATAGGGCCGACAAAGCTCATGGCAATCTGCCCCAACAGCATGACGCCCGCCGCCTTGACCAGGTCCGGCCACTGATGCGCGCTCAATCCCAGCCGTGGCCTGCCCCACATGCCGTCGGCCTTGGCCGCCAGCCACAGCAGCCATGCCGACTGAATGGCATAACCGATCAGCGTGCCCCACAACAGCGGCCCCACGTCGTCGACCGTGGCCGCCAGAAGTACCCAGACCAGGATGACCACCGCCGGCACGCTGTCCAGCAAGGTATTGATGTGACGCTCGTGCGCGCGCAATCGCGCCGCGCTCAGGCCTGTCATCAGGGTCAGCAAGGCGGCCGGCGCAAAGGCAAACAACAGGTCGCCGCTCATGCGCCGCGCCTGTTCGGGCAAACCGGCGCCGCCCCATTCCAGCACCCAGGGCCAGGCTATATAGGTGGCGACCGCCAGCACCGTGCCGCAGGCGATCATCCAGCCTTGCAATTCGCCCAGAAAACGGGCCCGGCTGGCCTTGTCATCGTAGCGCGTGCGCACCAGCACCGGAATGAGCACCACGGACAGCGCCCCCACGATCGTGACGGGCAGCCAGTTGGCCATGACCATGGTGAACTGGTAGGCATCGATCGCGTCGCTGACACCATAACGGTAGGCGACGGCCATTTCCTTGAACGCGCCCGCCGCCTTGCCCAGCAACAGAAAGAAAGCGACACGCATCGCCCCCTGGGCGATGCGCCTGTGATCGGTGTGCAGGCTGGCGAGTCGCTGCTTCAGTGTTTTCAAATCAACGCAGGAATTGCGTATACCAGGGCATGGATACTTCCAGTCCCTGCACGATGTTATGCATGGGTTCGTAGCCAAGCAACTGCTTGGCCTTGCTGATATCGGCTTGCGAATGCCGCACATCGCCGGCACGGAAGTCGGCGTACACGGGCGGCTTGTCGTAGACAATGCCGTTGTTGCCCAGGGCCTGGGCCAAGTACTCGAACAATTCGTTCAGGCTGGTGC
Organism: Pusillimonas sp.; assembly: GCA_049672825.1. Taxonomy (GTDB): domain Bacteria; phylum Pseudomonadota; class Gammaproteobacteria; order Burkholderiales; family Burkholderiaceae_B; genus Pusillimonas_C; species Pusillimonas_C harenae_A. The sequence goes on along the minus strand of JBATWU010000133.1, from coordinate 20,834 downwards.
GCGCATTGAACGCCACGTTGTAAACCTGGTTGACGCCCTCTGGCTGCGCCAGCGCCGCCAGAATATTGGCCTGAACGACGTTGTCGATGAAGCAGAAATCCCGGCTGGTTTCGCCGTCGCCGTTCACCACGACATCTTCACCTCGTATCATGGCCGCGACCCATTTGGGAATGACGGCCGCGTAGGCGCCGTTGGGATCCTGCCGCTTGCCGAACACATTGAAATAGCGCAGGCCCACACTGCCAAAGCCATAGGCGCGCGTGAAAACGTCGGCATACAGCTCATTCACGTATTTGGTCACCGCATAGGGCGACAGCGGCCGCCCGATGCGATCCTCCACCTTGGGCAGCGCCTCGTGGTCGCCATAGGTGGAACTTGAAGCTGCATACACGAAGGACTGGACTTCTTCGTCGCGCGCCGCCACCAGCATGTTCAGGAAACCGTCGATATTGACGCTATTGGTCATGACGGGATCCGCCAGCGAACGCGGCACCGAGCCCAGCGCGGCCTGATGCAGAACATGATCGACGCCTTTCACGGCCTGCCGGCAGGTTTCGAGATTGCGGATATCGCCTTCGTAAAAGTTGAAGTTGGCCCACTGCTGCTCGCTGACTGCCTTGCGGACTTCGTCAAGATTGTATTGATGGCCAGTGGAGAAGTCGTCGAGGCCGACTACGTTTTGCCCCATGAGCAACAGCGCTTCGATCAGATTCGACCCAATAAACCCGGCACAGCCCGTCACCAGCCACGTCTTGGGCTCGGTCTGCAGGCTTGCCGTTACTTCCTGATATCGTGTGTTCATATAAAACCTTTCTGATTGAACAAACCAACAACGCGATCTACGACGCCTTACAGGCGCAAGTCGGACTCGTTGGCGGGCAACACGTATTTAAGGTCGTACAGAACATGGTCTGGCTTGCCCAGTGCATGTATGGCCTGGCTGCCCATGGCGACGAACTGTTCGTGCGCAACGGCCAGAATAATGGCGTCGTAGGCGCCGGGCGTGGGGCTGGCGGCAAGGTCGATGCCGTATTCCTGCCTGGCTTCCCCGGCATCGACCCAGGGGTCGTACACATCGACGTCGATGCTGTATTCGCCAAGTTCCCGCACGATATCGACAATACGGGTATTGCGCAGGTCGGGACAGTTTTCCTTGAAAGCCAGCCCCATGACCAGAACCCTTGAACCCTGCACCTGTATGCAGCGCTTGGTCATGCATTTGACCAATTGCGACACCACATAGCCGCCCATGGAGTCATTCAGCCGCCGGCCGGCGAGAATGATCTCGGGATGGTAGCCAATGGACTGTGCCTTGTGCGTAAGATAGTAGGGATCGACGCCTATGCAGTGCCCGCCCACCAGGCCAGGGCGGAACGGCAGGAAGTTCCACTTGGTGCCCGCGGCTTCCAGCACGGCCTGCGTGTCGATGCCCAGCTTGTTGAAAATAAGCGCCAGCTCGTTGATCAGGGCGATATTGACATCGCGCTGTGTGTTTTCGATGACTTTTGCCGCCTCGGCCACGCGTATGGACGGCGCCTTGTGCGTGCCGGCCACGATGATCTGGCCGTACAGTTCGTCGACAAGGTCGGCGACTTCCGGGGTCGAGCCCGAGGTGACTTTCTTGATGGTTGACACTCGATGTGCCTTGTCGCCCGGATTGATGCGCTCGGGGCTGTAGCCCGCGAAGAAATCTTCGTTGAAGCGCAAGCCCGAAACTCGCTCGAGCACCGGCACACAGTCTTCTTCGGTGGCGCCCGGGTAGACCGTTGACTCATAAATCACGATATCGCCGCGCTTGAGCACCTTGCCTATGGTTTCGCTGGCGCGCACCAGGGGCGTCAGGTCTGGCTGCTTGTATTGGTCGATGGGCGTGGGCACGGTCACGATGAACACATTGGCCTGCGCCAGGTGCTCGGCTTCGTTGCTGAAGCTCAGTTCAGTCGCCTCGGCCAGTTCGTTGGCATCCACTTCCAGGGTGTGGTCCTTCCCTTCTTTCAGTTCGGTCACGCGCCGGGCGTTGATATCGAAACCCAGCACCGAGCGCTTTTTACCAAATTCGACTGCCAGAGGCAGGCCAACGTAGCCCAAACCGACTACCGCAAGTTTCACATCTTGGATCTGCAAGTTGAATCTCCCGCGCAAGGCGCCAATAAGAATAAGTTTATTTTACTATTTACGACGATTGTCGCGCCCCATCGACGGCAACAACAGCCACGCGGGCCGGCGCCATGACACCAGCCGCGAATACAGCCACAAATAGACCAGCGAAAAAACCACCAGGCTCGCACACAGTATCCAGGCGTTATCCCACCAGATCGTGGCCGGCACCAGGCCGATCAGCGCCAGCACCCACAGATAGGGCGACGTCATGGCGTTGCACAGCGCCGGCACGGCATGCCTGCGGTCGCGGCTGAATGTGACGCGCACCAGGCGCCGGAACACCAGTTGATGCAAATGCAGCGCATCGGGCTGATCGACGGGGGTTCCGCGCTTGAAGCGCCGGCGCCAGATCGAGAACAGCGTTTCAAAAACAGGATAAAACAGCACGGCCAGTGCGTAGAACGGCGACACGCTGGGATTGCGCACCACCAGTTGCACCGCCAGCTCGGCCAGCATGAAACCCAGAAAATAGGCGCCGCCATCGCCCAGGAACACACGCCCGAATGGGAAGTTCCAGACCAGGAACCCCAGAGTGGCCGAGGCCAGCGCGGCGGAAATGAGGAAAATGGGGATATCCTGGACCTGCAGGGCCACCAGCGCCAAAGACAGGGCCATCAGGGTGGCGATCATGCCGGCCAACCCGTTCATGCCATCCACGATATTCAGCGCGTGCGTGCATCCGCCCACCGCAATCATGGTGAACAGCAGGGAAACAGGCCAGAACGATAGTATGGTGTCGGCCCACGACAGTCCCACCCGCGAAACGCCCCCCAGCAGCCACCAGGCGATGGCCGCCGACAGGAAAGCTGCCAGCAGGCGCTTGCCGGCGCCCACGTCCTTGGTGATGTCTTCAAGCAGGCCAGCCACGAACACAGGCATGGCGGCAATGAACAGCACGGGCCATAGCCAGGTCAGGGTCATGTTGCTGGGCCCCAGCACCAGCAAGCCCGCCAGACTTCCCGCCACCACTGCCAGGCCGCCCACGCGCGGCGCGGCGCGCGCATGGGACGCCTGTGGCTTGTTCATATCGGAGTCGCCTGTGAATGCGCCGTGCCAGCGCTCGGAGACGACGATCAGGCCGCCCACCGTGAACGCCACAACGCAGATATATAGCCAAGTAAACGATTCCCAGAGTTGAGGAGAAATCACAAAATCCCTATGAGCAATGGCAGCATTGATATTATCGACTCCGTCTGTAACATGGCTGTCCCACGGCCTGTAATAAGCACAACAGGACGTATCTATTTATGTTACGCAACAGAACAACTGCCACTTTAGGGCATAACATCAAAAAAAAGCAAAAAAAAGCCCGAGATCGTGAGATCTCGGGCTAAATCCACCAAAGGAGGAGGGTGGAGGAGACAACCTTGGCATGCCGGGCTACGAAAGCTACTAGCTTGAGCCGCGTGACTCGGGGGTTTTCCCTTGCAATCACGTTTCGACATCCGATAACTAAATTGTATAGAAACTATTTGTGCGTTGCAAGGTAAATAGCCAGGAAAACTGTAACCACACGTTTTTGTCGTTTTTTCGACACGACACCAAGCATAAAAACCAATCTGAGTAATTAAGCATTAACCCTAGCGCCTCATGTTGTTACAAATAAATCCTGGACGCGTCAGATTCGATAGGCCGTTGTTGTCATGATCTTGGACATGAGCCGCATGGCCAGCCGTGCCGGTCCGGGCAGTTTCTGCGCGCCGTTGTCCTCTGCCGTCGTGCGATGGCAGATCTCGTCGTCACGCATTTGTTCGACAATCCTGCGCGAACGCTCATCCGCCGGCGGCAACTCGACAAGATGCTTGTCCAGATGCTGTTCGACCTGTTTTTCAGTTTCGGCCATGAAACCCAGATTCTTGGGCACGCCGGCGCGGCTGGCCAGCACACCCAATGAGAACGATCCGGCGTACCACAATGGATTCAACAAACTGGGCCGGCTTTTTAGTTCGCCCAGGCGGTCGCGGCACCAGGCCAGGTGATCGACCTCTTCCGCCGCCGCCTTGTGCAGCAAGGACTGAATTGATGCATCGCGGCAAAACAGCGCCTGGCCCCGGTACAAGGCCTGCGCGCATATTTCGCCCACATGATTTACCCGCATCAGCCCCGCAGCATGTTTTTGCTCGGCGGGCGTCAACGACTCGGCATCGCCAGCCAGCGATTGCCGCCGGCCCGCAGGGTTGGGGCGCCCGGCATGCACCGAGCCGTCCAGCACCTGGACCGCTCGGCCCGCCTCGGCCAGGAAGCGATCCAGCACACCCATGCGGCGAGTCAGCCGCTCATCGTGGCCAATTGAATTCTGACTGCTCATAAATTTCCTTGAATCATGCCTTGCCAGGATCTATTTTGACATTAAACGGCGCATCCGCGCCCACTCGGACAGCAGCCAGGCCCCAGGCACGGCAAGGGCCAGCACAACCAGGCCCCTGCCCGCAAGTTCTTGGTCGCTGAGCAGATACACATTGCACAGCCGGGTGGTTTCTTCCTGGTAGATCAGGCCTGCAATGGCGGACATCCAGGAAAAATTCCCCAGGAAAAACAGTTTTATCACATTGTTGGCGCGGCGCAGCGAATCGAACAGCACCACGCCGGCAATGAAGAGTCCCAGATACTTGCCCGCCGCCGCGGCCGGGAACAGCAACACATCATCCAGTGATTTGGGAATCATCCAATAGGCAGCCACGAAGGCGGCCAGCAGCAAGCCCGGCACGCCATATTCATTATATTTTCCGCATAGCCGCCACGCCCGGCGCCAGGACGCCGGCCCGGCATTGACTGACAAGGCCGCGCCGGCAAAGATGCCCGAGGAAAGAATCAGGGGGATATGCAGCAGCATATGCAAGGCCATGCTGCGCGTCAGGGCCGTATCGAAAACCAGAGCGACGATCAGCAGCGCCGCGCTCGCGCCGGCGTAGGCCGTTGCCGTATGCGGAAGCCATGAAGCCGCCTTCATTGCGCCGCCCTGACGGCATGGCCGAGCAGGCCTTCGGCATTGCCGATATCGACAATACGCAACAATCGGCCATCCGGCGTCACCAGATGGTAGGCAGCATTATGCTCGAACTGCCCCATGGGCGCGGGCACGGCCACGATCCCGAAAGCCTTGAGCACGGCGGCGCGCTGCGCCGCGTCCGGCATCATCGCGAATCGCCACACCGAGGGGTCGGCCCGCATGCTTTGCGCATGGCGCGCCAGTTGCCCCGGCGTATCGGCGGGATCGAAACTGATGCCAAGCAGATACACCTTGTCCTTCAGGCCTCGCTGCTTGATGGCCTCCTGCAGTTGCTGAAGCTCGGAGCCCATGGCCAGGCAAATCGAAAAACAGCGCGTGTACATGAAACTGACCACCGCGACTCGACCATCGCGCCGCAAGCCTTGCAATAACGTCGAGGCCGCGCCGCCGTCGGTCTGCAACACGGCATCGGGCAAGACACGCGGATGGCGCATCACATCGAGCCGGCGCGCGGCCTCGGTGGTCAACACCCGGAAGCCATCGGTCTGCAGGTAAATGCCTCCCACGCCGGCGCAACATACCAGCAGCGTCATCAGCAGCGTGCGCATGACTGTCCCGCCCTATTTCATGGCCGACAATTCCGCGTCGCCGTTCCAGGGCTGGGCGTGATCCGCCGTCGCCGCCCTTTCGGACGCCACGGCAGCGGCGTCGACCGGATCCGCGGCATTGCCGAAGCTGCTGCGTATATAGCTGACCACGGCCGCAATCTGGGCGTCGTCGAGCTTGTCCTTGAACATGGGCATCACCCCGTTGTACGAGGTACCCGCCACGGTCAGCTCGCCCGTAACGCCATGCAGCACAATCTGAACGGCCAGCGCCGCCTTGCCCGTCACCCATTCGGATTCCGCCAGCGGCGGAAACACTCCCGGCAGGCCCTGGCCGCTTGCCTGGTGACAGGCCACGCACTGCGCGGTATAGATTTGCGCGCCATTGACGGCGCCGCCCGCGCTGGGCGCGGCCACATTGAAGTCCTGCGCGGTCCGTCGATCGCCATACGCGGGCGGGTTGGTCTGGTGCGTAATCCAGATATAGCCGATCGCCCAGACGAATACCGCGCTCACGATAAGAATCACCAGCCAGGGCACGGGCCGGTTGCCCTCGTAGGGCTCCGGCATCTCGCGCTGCTGCGCCTCAATCTTCTTGCTTCGATCCGACATCCTGTTCTCCTGCAATACATGGCGCCGCCGATAGGCGCAAACGCCCGCGGCACACCGGCCTATCGGGCGTCATCGGGCGGCGGGTCGACCGGATAAGTACGATCGAGCGCAAGCAAATACGCCACCAGGTCCAACGCCTCGGGACGCGCCACCACTACCTGCCCCACCGGCGCATAGCCGGGTGGCAAGTTCACGACCTTGTCGCCTGCTTCGGCCTTGTCCTTGATTTCGAACAGATAGGGATAGGAAGGCATGATGCTGCCGGGCGTATAGGCGCGTGGCTGATACAGATGCCCGAGATTCCAGTCGACACTGGGCTGGCGCGCGCCGATGTTGAGCAAATCGGGACCCGTGCGCATGGTGCCCAGCAAATGCGGGTGATCATAGTAATAATCGCCGGCCACCGGCGCGCGCCCCCAGCCGCGCTTGAAGTCCGGCGCCTGCGACTGCGCCCTGGGCTGCTGGGTGTGGCAATACACACAACCGTTTTCTATATATTGTTGGCGGCCACGCAATTGCGCCGACGTATAAGGCTTCAGGCCATCCGACGGCTGTACATCCGACAGCTGCAGGTAGGGCACGATCACCAGCGTCGCCGTGGCCAGTGCCAGGGTTACCATGGCGCCACCCAGAAGCTTGTATTCATTTTCCATGATCAGGCCTCCGCTGCCGCGGGACCGGCCGCCGCCCCGCTCGACGGCTTGTGGAACAACGCCGGCCCCACACGACGGCGGCCATAGCGCAGCGCCATCGCCACGAAGTGCGCGGCAAACACCAGATGCCCCAGCGTCATGAGCGCGCCGCCCACCGATCGGCTTTCAAGATAGGGAATCGTTACGCGCACCGACTCCATGAAGGGTACGGAGGCATCCAGCATGGCAACGCCCTGCAGCCATCCTCCTATGGAGAGGCCCACGAAGTAAATCCCGAAACCCGTGACGACCAGCCAGAAATGCAGCGCGATCAACTTCGGATACGGCCATTCCCAGGACATGACGCGCGGCATGACAAAGTAGATGGCGCCGAACATCACCAGCGAGAAGAAACCATAAAGACCCAGGTGCGCGTGCGCCACGGTAAAGTGGGTGAAGTGCGTCACCGTATTGATGCTGCGCAGCGCCTCGAACGAACCCTGCACGGAGCTGAGCGTATACATCATGCCGCCCAGCACAATGAAGCGCAGCGTGGGCGAATAAATCAGGGTCTTGAAATGGCGCCGCATGGTCAGGTGCTGGTTGACTGAGAATGCCAGCACCGGCACGATCATCATCATGCTTTGCACGATGGACAACGTGACCAGCCAGCTGGGCACCGGCCCGCCCACCAGATGGTGCCCGCCCACTTGCCCATAGAAAAAAGCCAGGGCCCAGAAGCCCAGCAGCGACAAGTTGTACGACTGTATCGGGCGGCCAATGATCTTCGGCAGAAAGTAATACACCGACGCCAGGGCCACAGGGGTATAGAACAGTCCCAGGACGTTGTGCCCGAACCACCAGTTCATGGTGGCCTCTTCAACACCGAAATGCACCCCCGGCAGATTGCCCACCAAAAACAGAATGGGGAACCAGAACAGCGCCGCGCCCATGTACCAGATCGACACGTACAAATGCGCCACCTTGCGGTTCTGCAAAGTGAATACCAGCGGCAGGCCGATCAGCGACCCGCCCACCACGAACAAAATATCAATTTGCCAGGGAATCTCCAGCCACTCCAGGCCATCGTTGAAGCCGGCGGCGATGCTGCCCAGCCCCGCGATCAGCGCCGCATTCCACAGCATGGCGCCCAGCAGCGCGAAACGCCCGCCCATGAGCTGAGTTTTCAGCAAGCGCGGCAAGGTCCAGATGGCAATGCCGAAAGCCGCCATTGGCGCCCAGCCATAGGCCACCGCATTCAAATGCAGTGTGCGGAGCCGGCCGAAGGTCAGCCAGGCCTGTCCGGTCAGGAAATCGGGCTGATGCAGCTTGATGGAACTGATCAGGCCGGCGGTCGATGCAAAAATCAGCCACACCACCGCGCAGGACAAAAACACGAAAGTCACGTAGCTGGTAGATCTGTCGGCCAGGACACGGTCGGCCAGCTCGGCCCGCATGCGCACGTCACGCTCGGGATCGGGCATGGGCGCGTGGCTGGCAGTCACCGCGCGCTGCAAGGCAGCGTGCTGCGCCTGCGTGGCGGCCGGCTCTTCGACCTTGCCGATTTCGCCTTCTAAAAAAATGACGTTGGCGGCAGCGGGATTGTCGTCGAACAGCCGTTTGCGCAGCGACCAGATAAACACAAACAATCCCGTAACGGACAGGATGAAGGTCAGCAGCAGTATGGTGATGGTGTTCATGCCAATTTCCTGATCAGAAGCGGCATGGGCCTGGGTCAGCCGCGATTCCAGATACTGGATCCGCCCCTCTGGATAAGGTTGCTTCAGACCATGCAGATATATCGCTTCACGATAAAAACTGCTGATATTGTAAGTTTGAAGCGGGCGTTGAATCGATAATGTCCCTAGGCTGATTATTGTTAATCCACCTGGTTCGCGCCTGCGCAGTTGCAGGGGAGCGCGTAGCCGGCAAGGCCTGCGCGGCGGCGGCCATGGCGCGTTCGGACCGCGCCACGATGGGCGGGCGGCGCGCACCGCTGTTTTATGAGTATGATTAATGCTTCGCTCACGGAAAGCAGGGAAGCAATAATGGAATGCACAATAGACTGGGGCAGCCCCGATGGCATGCTGTTCGTGGCGCGCACCGGCAGCGGCCACGTCACCGCCATGGATGGCGCTCCCGATGGCGGCGGCCACAATCTGGCGCCGCGCCCCATGGAAATGCTGCTGGCCGGCACCGGCGGCTGCGCCGCCTACGATGTCGTGCTGATTCTCAAGCGCGGGCGCCACGCCGTCACGGGCTGCCAGGTCAAGCTTGAAAGCACCCGTGCCGACACAGACCCCAAAGTGTTCACCAAAATACATTTCAGCTTTGTGGTCACCGGCAAGAATCTGCCCGTCGCGGCCGTCGAACGCGCCGTGCAGCTCTCCCACGAAAAATATTGCTCGGCTTCCGCCATGCTGGCCAAAACCGCCGACATCACCCATTCGGTCACGGTTGTGGAAGCATAGGGACACAAGACGGCTGCTCAGGCCGTCTTGTGTATGGTCCGGGCTCCCGGGCCTGTTATATACCGGTCATATAACGCTGATAAAGTACATGTCATTCTTCCCAGCCATGTGCTTGTGAAAGCGCTTTTTCCATGACCGACAATTTATCCGAACATACGCGACGGCTTTATGCCGACATGATCGACAGTTTCGACGAAGGGCTCGAAATGGAACTGGACGATGATCGAATGGAGCGCCTGCTTCCGGTCGACAGTCAAATGTCCGACAGCATGGATAGGCGGACTTATTTCCGGGAACTGCTGCGTTTGCAGGGCGAACTGGTCAAGCTCCAGGACTGGGTGGTTGCCAGGAAACTGAAGGTCGTCGTGATTTTCGAGGGACGCGATGCCGCCGGCAAGGGCGGTGCCATCAAGCGGATTACCCAACGTCTGAATCCACGTGTGTGCCGGGTGGCGGCCTTGCCGGCGCCGAACGACCGTGAACAAACCCAATGGTATTTTCAGCGATACGTATCCCATCTGCCGGCGGGCGGCGAAATCGTCCTGTTCGACCGCAGTTGGTACAACCGCGCGGGTGTGGAGCGCGTCATGGGTTTCTGTACCGATGAGCAGCATGAAGCGTTCTTCCGGGACGTGCCGGAGTTCGAGAAGATGCTGGTTCGCTCGGGCATTGTCCTGATCAAATACTGGTTCTCGATCAGCGACGATGAACAGCACCGCCGGTTCCTGATGCGCATGCATGACCCGCTGAAACAATGGAAGCTGTCTCCCATGGACCTGGAATCGCGCCGCCGCTGGGAAGCCTACACCAAGGCCAAAGAAGAAATGATCGAGCGCTCGCACATCCCCGAGGCACGCTGGTGGATCGTCGAGGGCGTTGACAAGAAGCGCGCCCGCCTGAACTGTATATCGCATCTATTGACGCAGATACCTTACGGCGAGGTCGTGCACGAGCCCATTGCCTTGCCGGCGCGCGAACACCATCCGGATTACTCCCGGCAACCCGTGCCGCCGGAAATGTTCGTGCCCGCGCTTTACTGACCGGCTTGCCGACGCCTTGGCGGCCCAACCGGCACGCGCTGCCGAAACCGGCCGGACGGCCGGCATGAAAACGCCTATACCGCGATGGGCGCGGATATGGAAGGATGCGGATCGTACCCGGAAATCTCGAAGTCTTCGAAGCGATAGTCGTAGATGGACTCGGGCTTGCGCTTGATCAGCAGCTCGGGCAGCGGTCTTGCTTCACGGGACAATTGCGTTCTGATTTGCGTCTCGTGATTTTTATACGCGTGAAGATCGCCAATACTCACCACAATTTCATGCGGCGCGAGACCTACCTGCTGCGCGAGCATATGGGTCAAAAGCGCAAGCGAGGCAATGTTGTAGGGCAGGCCCAGGAAGCTGTCGGAACTGCGGATATAAAGCTGCGAAGACAATCGCCCATTGGCCACATAGAACTGATACAGCAAGTGGCAAGGCGGCAAGGCCATGCGCCCGTTGCGCGCATTATCCTGCGGACTGACAGACTCGTCCGGGAGATACTCGGGATTCCATCCGTGGAACAAAATCCGGCGGCTATTGGGGTTGTTGCGCAGCGTGTCGACAACATAGTCGATCTGATTGATGCTGCCGCCGTCTTTTGTGGGCCAGGCTGTCCATTGCTTGCCGTAAACGGGGCCCAGTTCACCCGATTCCGTCGCCCATTCGTTCCAAATGCTGACACCGTTTTCTTTCAGCCATTTCACATTGGTATTGCCGCTCAGGAACCAAATGAGCTCATTGGCGATGCTTTTGAAATGCAGTTTTTTGGTGGTCAGCAACGGAAAACCCTTGGACAGGTCGTGGCGTATTTGCCGGCCGAAAACAGAGGTAGTCCCTGTTCCCGTCCGGTCGCCTTTCTGCTCTCCGTTTTCCAGTATGTCAGTCAAGAGGTCAAGATATTGTTTCACGTGCGGTCACTCAGTTCTTTACAGCGTAAGTATAGGGCTTATGCCCACGATAAACTCGCGGCGTGTCCGGGGACAGGCTTTCTCGTAGAATAAGGGCTCTCCAAGCACCGCATACCCACATCCGCCATGCCCCCACCCGTCATCCAGCTCGTAGTCGCCTATTCAGAAAATCGCGTCATCGGCCGCGACAACGCCCTGCCCTGGCGCCTGCCGTCCGACCTGGCGCATTTCAAGCGCGTCACACTGGGCCACCCCATTGTCATGGGACGCAATACCTGGGCATCGCTGGGCCGCCCCCTGCCCGGCCGGCCCAACCTGGTCATCAGCCGCAACCCCGGTTTCAAGGCCGACGGGGCATCCGTGCACACCTCGCTGGAGGCGGCGCTGGATGCTTGCGCGGCCACCGGCGCCGACAAGGTCTGCATCATAGGCGGCGAACAGGTCTTTCGCCACGCCCTGCCCCTGGCCGATGAAATCATCGCCACCGAAATCAGGGCCCATGTCGACGGCGACACCTATTTTCCCGGCCTGGATGCCGACGAGTGGCAAGAAGCCGAAAGGTTGCCGCAACCCGAAGAGAACGGCCTGCGCTTCGACTTCGTGACCTATCGCCGCATCGGGGTATAGCCACGCGGCGCCGTGCTGCGTCAGTCCGCTGCCGGGCCCGACGCCACGCCCGCTTTGCGCATGAACCGCCACAGCGCCGGATGCCGTGAATAGGCGACATTGAAGCGTATCCAGCCGCTGTCCGACTGGTCTGGATCGAAATAAGAACCGGGCGCCAACCATATGCCGTCTTTCAATGCCAGCTCGGCCAGACTGGCGGCACCCTGGTCGCGCCATCGACCGCCGCCGGCCCGGGCCCACAAGAACAGCCCCGCCTGCGGGCGCGCGAATACCTCGAAGCCGTACTCATCCATCAGCGCGCACAGCTCATCGTGGGCGTGGCGCAGGCGGTCCTGCACGCGCTGCAAATGCGCCTGATGCCTGCCCTGGCTGAGCACCTGGTACACCAGGCGCTCCATCATTTCAGGCGTGGTCAGGCCCATGGACATCTTGGTCTTGGCAAACTCCTTGAGCAGGGCGGCGCTTGACACCACATAACCCACCCGCATCGAGGGCATGATGTTTTTCGAGAAACCCGATACGTACACGACCCGCCCGGTACCCGCCAGCGCCGCGAGCATGGGGCCCAGGCCGGGCAGCAGATCGCGCGAGACGTCGTCTTCGATCACCCTGAAATCGTACTGCTCGGCCAGTTGCAGCAGCCGGAAGGCGTTGCCCATGCTCAGGCTCGTACCGGTGGGATTCTGCAGCACCGTATTCACGAACAGCGCCTTGATCTGGTGCCGGCGTGCCAGGTTTTCCAATGTGTCCGGACACAGGCCATTGCCATCGCGCGGCACGCCCAGCACCCGCAAGCCCGCCTGGCGCAGCGACTGCAGAAAATTGGCATAGCACGGCTGCTCGACGGCAATGGCATCGCCCGGCCTCAACAGCGTCCGGACGACGATATCCAGCCCTTGCGACGCGCCCTGCGTCAACAGGATCTGATCAGTGTCCAGCTGCAGGCCATGCTGGCTCAATGCCTGCTGCACATGTTCACGCAGCGGATGATAACCATAAGGGTGGCCATAGCCGGCCACCTGATTGACCGGCGTGCGCGCCACCTGCCGCAAGGACTGCTGCAGCCCGGCCTCGTTCAGCCACTCGGCCGGCAGCCAGCCGCAACCCGACTTGATGGGGATGGAATGATCGGCGAATACATCGGCCAGCAGCCAGGAAGCGCCAACACGCGGCGGGATCCAGCTTGCCGGCGCGGCGGCCACCGGCTCGATGCGGGCGGCACGGGCCACGCGATAACCCGACCCGGGGCGGGCGACAAGCCAGTTTTGCGCCACCAGCCGGCCATACGCCGCCGATACCGTAAACGTGCTCAAGCCATGCGTGCGGGCAAAATGCCGTATCGAAGGCAAGAGCATGCCCGGCCGCAGCCACCGTTGCCGTATCGCGGCCTCGATGGCCGCGACGGTCTGATCCACCAGCGATATGCCTGACTTGCGATCCCGCAAAGGCTCAAAGAAAATCCCGGCGCCCGCCGCCATGGGCCCGCGGGGGTCCTGGGAGGACGGCCTTGCGCCCTGCGGCGGCTTGTTGGGCGTGGATGGCATGATTTGACACCAATCTGTACAGTTATTCTTATTTTACCAATACGGATAGGAATTTTTAATATAACTGTATATGTTTTTACCCTGCAAGCCGAACGAGAATAGCTGATCAGACACTTCTACTTGTACTTTACCGTTCCGAGGCCAGTACCATGACCAGTCAAGCCAACCTTCCCGATCTCTCGAATCTGTGGATGCCGTTTACCGCCAATCGCCAGTTCAAAGAGCAGCCCCGCTTGCTGGCCAAGTCCAAAGGCATGTATTACACGGCCACCGATGGCCATCAGGTGCTGGACGGCACCGCGGGCCTGTGGTGCGTGAACGCCGGGCACGGCCGCCAGGAAATCATCGACGCGATTACCCAGCAAGCCGCCGAACTCGACTACGCGCCCAGCTTCCAGCTGGGGCACACCGACTCCTTCCGGGCCGCCTCGGCCGTCGCCAAGCTCATGCCTCAGGGCATGGACCGCATTTTCTTCACCAACTCGGGGTCCGAATCGGTCGACACCGCGCTGAAGATCGCGCTGGCCTACCATCGCGCGCGCGGCGAAGGCCAGCGCACACGACTGATCGGGCGCGAGCGAGGCTACCATGGCGTGGGTTTCGGCGGCATCTCGGTCGGCGGCATCTCGCCCAACCGCAAAACATTCTCGGGCGCGCTGCTGCCAGGCGTCGACCACCTGCCCCACACCCACGATCTGTCCAAAAACGCCCATACGCGCGGGCAACCCGCCTGGGGCGAACATTTTGCCGATGAGCTGGAGCGCATCGTCGCCCTGCACGACGCCTCGACCATCGCCGCCGTGATCGTCGAACCGCTGGCCGGCTCCACCGGCGTGCTGGTTCCTCCCAAGGGCTACCTGGAGAAGCTGCGCGCCATTACCGAGAAACATGGCATTTTGCTGATTTTCGACGAAGTGATCACTGGCTTCGGCCGCCTGGGCGCGGCCACCGCCAGTGAATTCTTCGGCGTGACGCCCGACCTGATCGCCATGGCCAAAGGCATCAGCAATGCGGCCGTGCCCGCCGGCGCCGTCGCGGTCAGGCGCGGCATCCACGACACCATCGTGGGCGCCGCGGCAAGCGGCATCGAATTCTTCCACGGCTACACCTATTCGGCCCACCCCCTGGCCACCGCGGCCATACTGGCCACGCTGGGCATATACGAAAAAGACCAATTGTTCCAGCGCGCCAAAAGCCTGTCGCCGGCCTTCGAAGACGCCGCCCACAAGCTGGAAGGCGCGCGCCATGTAATCGATGTCCGCAACCTGGGCCTGGTGGCGGGCATAGAGCTGCAGCCACGCGAGGGCGCGCCGGGCGCCCGCGCCGCCGAGGTCTTTGCCAAATGCTTCGACCAGGGCCTGATGGTGCGCTACACCGGCGACATCATCGCCATCTCGCCGCCGCTCATCATCGAAGAAAGCCAGATCCAGGAAATCTTCCAGAAAATCGAAGATGTTTTGAAGACCGTGGATTAAACAGCTCGGCAACACAGCGGCCGCTAATCACTTGCCGCTGATCGCGCAAGCCACCGCGGGCCGGATACTATAACCGGCCCATCCTGCCCGCTTCATACACAAAATAAAGGCGGATGCCGGTTTGACCGGCATCCGCCTTTTAACGTCCAGAAGCATCACAGGCCGATCAAACCGCCGCGGACGACTCCACGGCCAGATCGGCATCGGACGCATAGGCGTCCATGGGTGGGCATGAGCACACCAGGTTCCGGTCGCCGTAGGCATTGTCCACCCGCGATACGGGCGGCCAGTACTTGCCATCGCGCAGGCTGGCCAGCGGATATGCCGCGGATTCCCGCGTGTAATCGTGGTGCCATTCCGTTGCCAGCAGCATCTGGGCCGTATGCGGCGCGTTGCGCAGCACGTTGTCCTGCGCGTCGATTTCCCCCCGTTCGACCTGGGCGATCTCGGCGCGAATCGCAATCATGGCATCGATGAAGCGATCGAGCTCGGCCAGGCCTTCGGATTCGGTGGGCTCGACCATGAGCGTACCGGCCACCGGGAAGCTCATGGTCGGCGCGTGGAAACCGTAGTCCACCAGGCGCTTGGCAATGTCTTCGTTCGAAATGCCGCAAGCATCCTTGATGGGGCGGATATCCAGAATGCACTCGTGCGCCACGCGTCCATTGTGGCCCGCATACAGAATCGGATAGTGATCGCGCAGCCGGGCCGCTATGTAGTTGGCATTGAGAATGGCCGTTTCGGTTGCGGCCAGCAGGCCTTCGGCCCCCATCAGTGCAATATACATATACGAAATCGGCAGGATGCTGGCCGAGCCGTAGGGCGCCGCCGACACCGGACCGACGCGCGCATCGGCGGGCAAATTGCCCGAGGCGTCCAGCACCGCCGGCAGGTAGGGCGCCAGATGCGAGCGGACGGCAACAGGCCCCACGCCCGGTCCGCCGCCGCCATGCGGAATGCAGAAGGTCTTGTGCAGATTCAGATGCGAGACATCGGAACCGAACTTGCCGGGCTGGGCCAGGCCCACCATGGCGTTCATGTTGGCGCCGTCCAAATAGACCTGGCCGCCCGCCTCATGCACCAGCGCGCAGATTTCGGTGACGGCGGTTTCGAAGACGCCGTGCGTGGACGGATAGGTGATCATCAAGGCCGCCAGGCTGTCGCCCACTTTGGCGATTTTTACCTTCAGGTCATCGACGTCGACGTTGCCGTTTTCGTCGGACGCCACCACGACCACTTCCATGCCGGCCAACTGAGCCGACGCGGGATTGGTGCCATGCGCCGATGCGGGAATCAGGCAGACATTGCGCTGATGCTGCCCATTGGCCTGGTGGTAGCCCCGTATGGCTAGCAGTCCGGCGTATTCGCCCTGCGCCCCTGAGTTGGGCTGAAGACTGACCGAATCGTAGCCTGTGATTTCGCACAGGGCGGCCGACAGGCGATCGATGAGCTCTTTATAGCCCTGGGTTTGAGAATCGGGCGCAAACGGGTGGATCTGGCCGAACTCGGGCCAGGTGACGGG
Source organism: Pusillimonas sp. (assembly GCA_049672825.1). Taxonomy (GTDB): domain Bacteria; phylum Pseudomonadota; class Gammaproteobacteria; order Burkholderiales; family Burkholderiaceae_B; genus Pusillimonas_C; species Pusillimonas_C harenae_A. Next base: position 4,288 of record JBATWU010000133.1, on the reverse strand, counting down.
GATCATCTCGGCCGTGGCGTTCAGCTTCATGGTGCACGACCCCAGGGGAATCATGGTCCGGTCCAGCGCCAGGTCTTTGTCGGCCAGGCCGCGCAGATAACGCAGCATGTCGGTTTCGGACTGGATGCGGGAAAACACCGGATGAGTCAGGATGTCCGACTGACGCAGCACGCTTGCGGGAATGCCATGCTGGTCCGGCAGGACATGCGCGGCCGATGCGTCCCACGATGTCCCCGCCGCCTGGGCAAAGACAGCCAGCAAGGCATGGACATCCTCCACCGTTACGGTTTCGTCCAGCGACACCGCCAACTGATCGCTTCCGACCTGGCGCAGATTGATGGATGCCGCCTGGGCCGCCTGGACGACCGCCTGCGTCTGTGGGCCCGTGGTCAGCAGCAAGGTATCGAAATAGTCTTTGCTGGCCACGGCATAGCCCAGATCAATGAGCGAAGCGCGCAAAAAGGCCGTCAGGTAGGCCACGCGCTCGGCGATACGCTTGATGCCGGCGGGGCCGTGCCATACAGCATACATACCGGCCATCACGGCCAGCAGTACCTGGGCCGTGCAAATATTCGAAGTGGCTTTCTCGCGGCGTATATGCTGTTCGCGCGTCTGCAAGGCCAGGCGCAGGGCGGGCGCGCCCTGGCTGTCTTTGGAAACCCCCACCAGACGGCCCGGCATATTGCGCTTGAAAGCATCCTTGCAGGCCATGAAGCCGGCGTGCGGGCCGCCAAACCCCATGGGCACGCCAAAACGCTGCGCGGAACCCACGGCGATATCGGCGCCCCATTCACCCGGAGCCGCCAGCAGGGCAAGCGCCAGCAGGTCGGTGGCGACCGCCACCACGGCGCCCTGCTCGTGGGCGGCTGCCGTCAGGGCGCGGTAGTCGCCGACACCGCCCAGGCTATGGGGATACTGCAGCAATACGCCGAAGCACTCGGGCAGGCCTTGTGCCTCGTCGCCCACCTGAACCTCGATATCCAGGCCGCTGGCCCGCGTGCGCAGAACCTCAAGTGTTTGCGGATGGCAATGCACGGACGCAAAAAAGACTTTGCTTTTGGCGCGCGAACCACGGCGCGCCAGCGTCATGGCCTCGGCCGCGGCAGTGCCCTCGTCCAGCAAGGAGGCATTGGCGATGTCCAGCCCGGTCAGGTCGGCCACCATGGTCTGATAGTTCAGCAGGGCCTCCAGACGCCCCTGGGAGATTTCGGGCTGATACGGCGTGTAGGCCGTGTACCACGCCGGATTCTCCAGGATGTTGCGCAGGATGACATTGGGCACATGCGTACCGTAGTAGCCCTGGCCAATGTAATTGCGGAACACCTGGTTGCGCGAGGCAACGGCCTTCAGGTCGGCCAGCGCGTCGGCCTCGCTGCGCGAGGCGGGCAGATTCAGGGCGCCGCGCTTCAGGATGCTGGGCGGTACGACTTCCTGGACGAGGCTGTGCAGATCGGGCGCGCCAATCGCGGCCAGCATCGCGGCCTGGTCTTCCTGAGAGGGGCCGATATGCCGTGCAATGAAATCGGAATGGGGGTCTAGATCACGTAACATAAATCAGCTCGCATCCACCTGAGCCTGGTAGCCCGCGGCGTCCAGCAAGCCCTCGATATCAGCCGCGTTATTGGGCTTGATCTTGAAGATCCAGGTATCAAATGCCGCCTGGTTGATGAGGTCGGGCTGATCGTTCAGGGCTTCGTTGAAAGCCACGATCTCGCCATCGACCGGCGCATAGATATCGGACGCGGCCTTGACCGACTCGACCACGCCGGCGGTTTCACCGGCGGCCAGGCTGGCGCCCGGATTGACATCGCCCACGAAAACCAGATCGCCCAGTTGATCCTGGGCGCTGTCGGTGATGCCAACCAGCAGGACATCGCCATCGGCTTTGACCCATTCGTGTGAAGACGTATATTTGCGATCGCTAGGAATACTCATGATTAACCCCGTTATTGAATGATGTTCGTATTGATGTTCTGGTGGTGTTCAAGACACCGGGTTCAGGCAATGACTTTGCCGTTGCGCACAAAAGGCATTTTGACGACTTCGGCCGGCAGCCATTTGCCGCGGATCTCGACCTGGATCTGGTCGCCGGGCTGCACGCCCTTGGGCACGCGCGCCATGCCTATCGACACGCCCATGGTCGGCGACATGGAACCGCTGGTCAGCTCGCCCTCGCCCTGCTCGGTGCGCACTTTCATGTGCCCGCGCATGACACCACGCTCGAGCAGCTTGACACCCACCAGGGCGCGGTCGACGGCGGCATCTTCAAGCGCCTTGCGCCCAATGAAGGCACGGTCGGCATCCTTGAGGGAAACTGTCCAGGCCAGTCCGGACACCAGCGGATTGACTTGCTCGTCCATTTCCTGCCCATACAGATTCATGCCCGCTTCCAGCCGCAGGGTATCGCGCGCGCCCAGACCGCAGGCCCGCACGCCGTTGGCGGCCAAGTCGCGCCAGAATGCTTCCACCTGTGCGGCGGGCAGAACGACCTCGAAACCATCTTCACCGGTATAGCCCGTGCGGGCCACCAGGGTATCTTCATTGACGAAGGCGCCCGTGAATACGGGCAAGGCATGCGTGGCGGCCTCCCAGTCGGGACGCGCTTCCCACAGTTTGTTCCGGGCGTTGGGGCCTTGCACGGCCACCATGGCCAGATCGCGGCGAGGCGTGATGACGACATCGAAGCCGTCGGCCTGGACAGCGCGCTGTATCCAGGCCAGGTCCTTGTCGGCCGTGCCGGCATTGACCACCAGGCGCCACTGGTCGGCGCTGAAAAAATAAACGATCAGGTCATCGATGACCCCGCCCTCGGGGTTCAGCATGCAGGAATACAAGGCCTTGCCGGGCACGGTCAGCTTGGACACATCGTTGGCCAGCAAGCGTTTCAGGAAAGTCTCGGCATCGGCGCCGCTGACATCGATATTGAGCATATGCGACACATCGAACATGCCGGCATCCTGACGCACCGCGTGGTGCTCTTCGAGTTGGGAGCCGTAGGCCACGGGCATGTCCCAGCCACCGAAGTCGACCATTTTGGCGCCGGACTCGATATGGACGGAATGCAGGGGTGTATGCTTCAGGGCGGTAGACATGGAGACTCCAAAAACAGAATAAAAAGACGACGCGCGCCATTGGATATGCTGGCCAGCACCGCCCTTCTGTCCTTTTGCCTGAGAGTTGACCCGCTGCTGCGGATTTTCACCTTCGGCGCCCGATGCCTTTCCTGCCTGGCATTGCGGGTCTCTCCAGAGTGCTGCCTTGTATGTTTCAAGAACGGAACAACAATACAAGAGCGGTACGGGGTACCTGAGCGATTCTGGGCGAATTGCGCCTTCGGTGGCCGGCGGACCGGCACTCTCCCACTCTGTGTAATGACAGCGATCGCAAAGAATAACCCGAAAAACCATGCACGCCAAGTCGGACCCGATACGCGATTTTTTTATCCTTGTGCGCCAAGCAGGTATATTGGCGCACACGCAACACCACGGACGCTTTTCATGAACAGCACGGACCACACTATGCCGCCCGAACGGCTGGCGATCGCCGAACAGTTCTTTTTCCGGCTTCAGCAGTGCGCCAATATGCTGCAAAAGACCGGCACGCGAGTGGTTGGCGATGAAAAACTGACCACACAGCAGTGCGCGGTTCTGGGGGCCCTGACCCTGCCCAGGGCCCAGGCGGGCATGAGCGTGGGCGAACTGACGCGTCACCTGATGGTCAGCCGGCAAAACCTGGCGGGGGTGATCAGCAGAATGGAACGGGCGGGCTTCCTGGCCGTCGCTCCCGACGAGCGCGACCGGCGCTCGCGATTGATCACCATCACCCAACGGGGCCGCGGCGTCTGGGAAGACCTGGTCACGCCCAAGCTGCACCGCTACTATGACCAGGCGCTGTCGGGCTTCCAGATCGAAGATATCAACCGATCACTGAGCAGCATGCTGCGGCTATTGGACAATATGGCAGCGATGGACAGCGATTTCCGGCAGGACGAAGAGCAGAAGGCGGCGGGCGGAAATACCCGGCAAGACCAAGCCTAGTGTCCTGTTTGCTTATTGAGCATCCAACGCAAGCAAACAGGCCACTAACGCATTTTCGCTTCAAGTGTTTACAGTACTTGGCTCGCTACAAAAGCAGGGTCAGGCTGAAGCGGTACTAGACGTCGTTCTTAAGAAAGTCGGGTGTGGCGCGGGCTGTTCCGGCTTCGCGCGCTACGGCCCAGGCTCTGCCTGGGCTACCCGGTTCAGGCCAGCCTGCCGGGGCGTCCGCGGAACTCGCCCGGTCGGGCCAG
>JBATWU010000132.1:0-29216 GCA_049672825.1 Pusillimonas sp. | reverse complement strand
AGCCTCACCGGCGCGTGGGTGGCGGCGGCCCTGGCGATGCGCGGGCTGGTCGATGCCGGCGTGCTGCAGCGCAGCCCTTTGCTGGACCAGGTCGCCGCGGTGTCGGTGGGGCTGGTCGATGGGCGGGCCGTGCTTGATCTGGACTACATCGAAGACTCGGGCTGCGGCGCGGACATGAATATCGTCATGACCGGCGCGGGCCATTTTGTGGAAGTGCAGGGCACCGCCGAAGGCCAGACCTTCGAGCGCAAGGCGCTGGACACGCTGCTGGATTTGGCGCAAGGCGGCATCCAGCAATTGTTGGCGGCGCAGAAAAGCGCCCTGGGCTGAATGCCGCGCCGGCGCACGCTGTACGCCGGCGCACGCTGTATCAGGCCAGGAAGTGCCCGACCCGTTCGGTGTCGGCCAACTGCCAGGCCTTCTGGATGATGGCCTGCACTTCGTCCGGGGTGGCGGCATTGCGGTAGGTGCCCAGGCGCAGGGCTTTGTCTTCCAATTCCTGGCGGGACAAGGTGTTTCCAGGGTCGCCCTTGGGTTCGTCGACGCGGCCGGAATAGGTTTTGCCGTCGCGTGTTTGCACCGTGACCTTGCCTATCCACTGGGCGGGGTAGGCGGTGTCGACTTCGGCATCCAGGTCCATGGAGACTCGATCGCGGAAGGCCGCGGTGGCCGGGTCGTTCAGTGCGGCGTCGAACTCGGGCAGGCCCGCGCGGCCATGCAGGGCGATCAGCCCCAGCACGGTACCCATGGAAAACTTGGACTGGTGCACGCTGGTGGGCTTGGTGACCGGGCCCAGGACGTCGATGGCGCCCTGGTGCACATGGGCGACGACCGAGGCGATGTCGTCGGCCGACAGCGTGTGCGACTGCACCACTTGCAGCAGCGCGTCGGCGGCGGGATGGGTATGGCGGCAGGACGCGTGGAACTTGAAAGAGGTTTCAAGCACCGCCCAGCGCGAGCCCAGCCCGTCGGTCAGCTTGGCCGGGTCGGCATCGCTGGACATGCCCGCGGCCAGGCCTTGCGGGCCTTCCAGTATGTGGCGCGCGCCGGTAAAGCCATCGTGCGCCAGATAAGCGGAGATCAGGCCGTTGACGGCGGCCTTGGACGTGTGCAATTGCTTGGAGTCGGCGGCATCGCGCAGGAACTCCCACAGGCCCGCGGCCTGCGTGCCGGCCGAACCCAGTGCATGCAGCATCTGTTCATTATCCAGGTTGAGCAGCCGGCCGGCGGCCACGGCCGCCGCCAGGGCGCCGGCCGTGCCTGTGGTGTGGAATATTTTGTAGTGGGAGCGGCCCAGGAATTCGCCTATGCGTATGCCGGCCTCGTAGCCGGCAACCGATGCCACCAACAGTTCTTTGCCCGAGCGGCCCAGCGCCTGGGCGACCGCGATGGCGGTCGGAAAGACGACGGCGGCCGGATGAAACACCGAGCCGTTGTGCACGTCGTCTTGCTCGACCATGTGGGCGGAAGCGGCGTTGACCATGGCGGCAAACAGGGGGCTGGTGGAACGCCGGGTGACCAGGTTCTCGCAGGGGCCGCTGGCAGGCCCCATGGCGTCGGCGAACTGCGCGACGGTTTGCACGGCGCGCGCGCTGGAGCCCGCCAGCGCGGAGGCCAGGTAGTCGAGCATGAGGTCTTCGGTGCGGCGGAGTACTGGCGCGGGGATGTCTTCGTAGGCAAGCTGGGCCGTAAATTCGGCGAGTTCTGCACTGGGGTGGCTCATATTCGCATCCATGGCAAAAGAGGCATTGAAGGGGAGGGCGTTATCTTAGAACGAGCGCGGCAGGCCCAATACGTGCTCGGCCACGTATGACAAGATCAGGTTGGTGGAAATGGGCGCCACCTGATACAGCCGTGTTTCGCGGAACTTGCGCTCGATGTCGTATTCGTTGGCGAAACCGAAGCCGCCATGGAACTGCAGGCAGGCGTTGGCGGCTTCCCACGAGGCGTCGGCGGCCAGCAGCTTGGCCATATTGGCCTGGGCGCCGCAGGGCTGGTGGGCGTCGAACAGGCGGCAGGCCTCGAAGCGCATAAGGCTGGCGGCTTCGACGTTGATGTGGGCGCGGGCGATGGGAAACTGCACACCCTGATTCTGGCCGATGGGGCGGTTGAAAACAATGCGTTCTTTTACGTAGGCCGACACCTTGTCGATGAACCAGTGGCCGTCGCCTATGCATTCGGCGGCGATCAGGGTGCGCTCGGCGTTCAGGCCGTCGAGGATATACTTGAAGCCCTTGCCTTCCTCGCCAATCAGGTTTTCGGCGGGGATTTCCAGATTTTCGAAGAACAGCTCATTGGTTTCATGATTGACCATATTGGGGATGGGGACCACTTCCATGCCCTTGCCGATGGCCTGGTGCAGGTCGACCAGGAAAATCGACATGCCTTCGGATTTCTTCTTGACCTGGTCCAGCGGCGTGGTGCGGGCCAGCAGTATCATCAGGTCGGAATGCTGAATGCGCGAAATCCATACCTTTTGGCCATTGATGACATAGCGGTCGCCCTTTTTGACCGCGGTTGTCTTGATTTTGGTGGTATCGGTACCGGTGGTGGGTTCGGTGACGCCCATGGACTGAAGGCGCAGTTCGCCGCTGGCGATGCGCGGCAGATAAAGCTGTTTCTGCTCGTCGGATCCGTGGCGTAGTAAAGTACCCATGTTGTACATCTGGCCGTGACAGACACCGGAGTTCCCGCCATTGCGATTGATTTCCTCCATGATGACGGAGGCCTCGGTCAGGCTCAGCCCCGAGCCGCCGTACTCTTCGGGAATCAGCGCCGCCAGCCAGCCGGCTTCCGTCAATGTATTGACGAATTCTTCCGGGTAGCCGCGCTCTTCATCTATCTTGCGAAAATATTCGGCCGGGAACTGGGCGCATAGGTCGCGGATGGCATCGCGGATGTCTTGAAAAGAGTGGGCATGCTGGGTCATGGTGGGTGTGTCCGGGTTTATTACAATAGCGTTTACTTTGCCCGAACCCGGCGGGCTTGCCAATTATTGCTTGCTTAAGCCGGGGTTTGCCAATTTTGAAGAGATCATCAGTAGGAAAGCGCCAATATGGCCATGCATTTTGATTTGACGGACATGCAATTAATGGTGAATGTGGCCAGCGCGCAAAGCATGACCAAGGGAGCGGAGCGTTCGTTCCTGTCGCTACCCGCCGCCAGCAACCGCGTCAAGAATCTTGAAAACCACCTGGGCACCGCCTTGTTCTATCGCAACAGCCAGGGTGTCACGTTGACACCGTCGGGCGAGGCTTTTGTGCGCCACGCCCGCATCGTGCTGCGCCAGCTCGAGCACCTGCGCGGCGATATCCAGGAATATGCCAGCGGCGTCAAGGGCCGGGTCAGGGTCTATGCCAACACCACGGCCATGAACGAGTTCATGCCCAATATATTGGCGCGCTACCTGGGTGCTCATCGCGATGTCAACGTAGAGCTGCGCGAGCGGCTCAGCTATCTTGTGGTCAAGGCGGTGGCCGACGGCTCCGCCGACATCGGCATTACCGCGCAGGCCGGCGGCGGCGAAAATATCGAATTCCTGCCTTACCGCACCGATCGCCTGGTGCTGGTCACGCACCTGGATCATCCGCTGGCGGAAAATGAGTCGGTCGATTTCGACGAAACCCTGGTCTACGACTACGTGGGCTTGTCCGAAACCAGCGCCATTCACGCGTTTCTGCTGCAGGCGGCCGACGATCTGGGCAGGATGCTGCGCTTCCGGGTCGAGGTCAGCAACTTCGAAGCGGCTTGCCGCATGATCGCCTCGCATGTCGGGATAGGCGTCATTCCGGAAACCGCCGGCCAGCGTTACGCGAAGGATCTCCCCCTGAAGCTCATTTCCTTGAACGATGCCTGGGCATTGCGCAGGCTGCATATCTGTGTGCGGCAGTTCGACCGGCTGCCGATATTCGCCAAAGAACTGGTGTCGTTGCTGGTCCGGGATGCCGCGACCGGCGACAAGCAAGTCCTCGAGGATAACAAACATGACTAAAGTGGTCTTGGCGTCAAACAACGCGGGCAAGCTGAAAGAGTTTTCCGCCATTCTGGCCGATGCCGGCATCAGTATGGTGGCGCAGGGCGAGCTGGGCGTGTCCGAGGCTGAAGAGCCGCATGCAACCTTTGTCGAGAATGCACTGGCCAAGGCCCGGCATGCCAGCCGGCACACTGGCTTGCCCGCCCTGGCCGACGATTCCGGCCTGTGCGTGGCGGCGCTGGGCGGGGCGCCCGGCGTGTATTCAGCCCGCTATGCGGCGCTGGCGGGCGGTGAAAAGTCCGACACGGCCAACAATCGCCACCTGGTGGCCCAGCTGGCTGCGGAAGCCGATCGGTCGGCCTGTTATGTCGCGGTGCTGGTGTATGTGGATTCCGCCGACGACCCCAGGCCCGTCATCGCCGAGGGTGTCTGGGAAGGCCGGATCATCGATCAGCCGCGCGGCGCCAATGGCTTTGGCTACGACCCGCATTTCTACCTGCCCGCCGCCGATAAAACAGTGGCCGAGCTTGATCCGGCGGAGAAAAATTCGCAAAGCCACCGTGCCCAGGCCCTGCGGAAACTGCTGCAGGCTTTACGCGGGCAACCCGAATGAAGAAACCCTCCGTGGTGCCGGCGCCGGGCGGCGCAGTGCCCTCGGCCGGACGTACGCCGGCCCAGGCCAGGCAGCCCTCGGTCGTGGTAGGGCCGGGCGGCCGAACCATATTGTCCAGCCTGCCGCCGCTGTCCCTGTATGTGCATGTGCCCTGGTGCGTGCGTAAATGTCCTTATTGCGACTTCAATTCGCATGAGCTGGGCGGCGAGCTGCCCGAGCGGGACTATCTGGCCGCCTTGCAGGCCGATCTCGAGCAGGCGTTGCCCCTGGTGTGGGGCCGCCAGGTGATTTCCATTTTCATAGGCGGCGGCACGCCCAGCCTGCTGTCGGGCGAAGCCCTGGATCAGATGCTGGCAATGTTTCGCGCCTGTCTGAACATCCTGCCCGATGCCGAAATCACCCTCGAGGCCAACCCCGGTACGGTCGAGGCGGGCCGTTTTGCCGCTTATGCCGCCAGCGGCGTCAACCGGATTTCTTTAGGTATACAAAGCTTCGACAACCGGGCGCTCAAGGCCCTGGGCCGCATCCATGATGCCGGCCAGGCGCGGGCGGCGGTCGAGATCGCCCAGAAATCGGTCGAGCGCGTGAATCTGGACATCATGTATGCCTTGCCCGGCCAGTCCATCGACGACTGCGCCCACGACCTGCGCCAGGCCATGTCGTTTCAGACGGGGCACTTGTCGCTGTACCACCTTACGCTGGAACCCAATACCGTCTTTGCCAAGTATCCGCCGGCGGTGCCCGACGACGATGCCGGCGCGGCCATGCAGGACTTGATCACCGAGGCCACCGCCGCGGGCGGCTGGGAGCGCTACGAGGTGTCGGCCTACGCCAGGCCCGGGCAGCGCTGCCGGCATAATTTGAACTACTGGGAATTTGGCGATTACCTGGGCATTGGCCCCGGCGCCCACGGGAAACTGTCTTTCCACGACCGGATCGTGCGCCAGGCCAGACTCAAGCAGCCTGCCTCCTGGATGAAAAAGGCCATGCTGCGCGACGGCAGCCATGTGGCGGAAGATAAGCCGGTGCACTGGAAAGAACTCGGTTTCGAATTCATGCTCAATGTCCTGCGTCTTAAAGACGGGGTGCCGCGCGGCAGCTTCATCGAGCGCACAGGGCAGTCCATTCTGGCCCTTGCCCCGGCCCTGGACCGGGCGATTGCCCGGGGACTGCTGGAGCCCGGACGCGAGCGCTTGCAGGCAACGCCGCTGGGCTGGGAATTCCTGAATGATCTTCAGGCCGAATTCCTCGAATGATATTTCTTCAGTGGATAGCGGCAGGGCTTGCCAGCGTCTTTGCACAATAAACTTGCCTGCTGCAGTGGTGCATGCACTACAATTTGCACCATAACGGTGCTGTTTGCACTATTATGGTGAATCCAGGCTGTTCAGGCGCACGCGCCCGGCATGAACCATGGCGATAAAGGTTGGCATGGCTTTTGCTTAACAAAAATGTCTTTTCACTTTTCCGCTTTCATTGGTTCAGGAGCCTATATGTCCACACCCGAAGATGTCGTCAAACTTATTGCAGAACGCGAAGTTGCCTTTGTCGATTTCCGTTTTACCGATACGCTGGGAAAAGAGCATCACCTTACCGTGCCTGCGCATACCGTCGACGAAGAAAAGCTTGAAACGGGTGTTGCATTCGATGGCTCTTCCATTGCCGGCTGGAAAGGAATTGAAGCGTCCGACATGGTGCTGATCCCCGATGTCAAATCGACGCGCATGGACCCGTTCCGCGAAGAGCCCACGCTCAACCTGACTTGCGACGTGGTCGAGCCCTCCGACCTGAAAGGCTATGACCGCGACCCACGCTCGCTGGCCAAGCGCGCCGAAGCCTACCTGAAGTCCAGCGGCCTGGGCGATACCGCCTACTTTGGCCCCGAGCCCGAATTCTTCGTTTTCGACGGCATTACCTGGAACGACGACATGTCAGGCTGCTTCGTCAAGATCAAGTCCGAAGAAGCGTCCTGGTCGCGCGGGCTGGAACTCGAAGGCGGCAACCTGGGCCATCGGCCCGGTGTCAAGGGCGGCTACGTACCGGTTTCACCGATCGATTCCTTCCACGACATGCGCTCTGAAATGTGTTTGCTGCTGGAGCAGCAGGGCGTGCCGGTCGAGGTCCATCACCACGAGGTCGCCGGCCCCGGCCAGCTGGAAATCGGCACCAAATTCAGCACGCTGGTCGAGCGCGCCGACTGGAACCAGATTCTGAAGTACACCGTGCGCAACGTGGCGCATGTTTATGGCAAGACCGCCACTTTCATGCCCAAGCCCGTCGTCGGCGATAACGGTTCGGGCATGCACGTGCACCAGTCCATCTGGAAAGACGGCCAGAATCTGTTCGCCGGCAATGGCTATGCAGGCCTGTCGGAGTTCGCGCTGTTCTACATCGGCGGCATCATCAAGCATGCCAAGGCGCTCAATGCCCTGACCAACCCTGGCACCAACTCGTACAAGCGCCTGGTTCCGCACTACGAAGCGCCGGTCAAGCTGGCTTACTCGGCCCGCAACCGCTCGGCTTCCATCCGCATTCCCTACGTCGGCAGCCCCAAAGGGCGCCGCGTCGAGGCGCGCTTCCCCGATCCGCTGGCCAATCCCTACCTGGCGTTCTCGGCACTGATGATGGCCGGCCTGGACGGCGTGCAGAACAAGATTCACCCCGGCGATCCGGCCGACAAGAATCTGTATGATCTGCCGCCCGAAGAAGATGCAAAAATCCCCACGGTCTGCGCATCGCTGGAAGAGGCGGTTGCAGCGCTGGATCAGGACCGCGAATTCCTGACCCGCGGCGGTGTGTTCAGCAACGATATGCTGGATGCCTACATTGAACTGAAAATGGCCGAGGTCACGCGTCTGCGCATGACCTCCCACCCGGTCGAGTTCGATATGTACTACAGCTTGTAGTCAGCCCGGAGCGGCCGTCGGGCCGCCCTGCGGCAACATCCGGAAGAATCATGGACGTAGCCAATTACGACTTATTGTCGACCGCGGTGTTGCTGCTGAATGGCCGCGGCTGCGTCGAGCATGCCAATACGGCCGCCGAAGAGCTGTTCAGCATGTCGCGCCGGCAACTGATCGGCCAGCCGGTGCACAGGCTGTTCGGCTCGGACCAGGCGCTGGCCGAGCGGCTGCCTGATGCCATTGAAGGAAAATTCGGCATTTTGCGCCAGGATTTGGTGGTGCAGCGCCGGGGAGAGCAGGTGGCTGTAAGCCTGGCCGTTGTGCCGCTCGACAAGCAGCCCTGGGCCGCGCTGCTGGAGGTCAGGATGATCGAACATCACATTCTGCTCGATCGCCATCGCCAGCTCAGCAACGAGCTCACGGCGCAACGTGAATCGCTGCGCAATCTTGCCCACGAGGTCAAGAACCCGCTGGGCGGCATACGCGGCGCAGCGCAATTGCTGGAAGCCGAACTGGGCAACGACGCGCTCGATGAATACACGCGGGTCATCATTGCCGAGGCGGACCGGCTCGCGGGCCTGGTCGATCGGCTCATCGCGCCCCAGGGTGAAACGCTGCAGGAAAGCAGTTTCAATATTCACGAGATCTGCGAACGGGTCCACACGCTGGTCAGGGCCGAATTTCCGAAGATAGACTTCATGCGCGACTACGATGCCTCGGCGCCCGAAGTCAGGGGCGACTTCGCCCGCCTGCTTCAGGCCTTGCTGAACATCACCCGCAACGCCGCGCAGGCATTGAATGAAACGCCGCCGTCCGAGCCCGCGCGCATCACGCTGCGCACGCGGATAGGTCGGCAGCTGTTGCTGGCGGCCCACCAGGCCAAGCTGGCCATCGTGGTGTCAGTGCTGGACAACGGCCCGGGCGTGCCGCCGGCCCTGCGCGACAAGCTGTTTCATCCGCTGGTAACCGGCCGCGCCACCGGCACCGGGCTGGGCCTGAGCCTGGCACAGGAGTTCGTCCAGCAACACGGCGGCCTTGTCGAATTCAATACGCATGCCGGCCATACGGAGTTCCGCATGATCCTGCCCTTGGAGCCATTATGAAAGCAGCCTGGATTGTTGATGATGACCAGAGCATGCGCTGGGTGCTGGAAAAAGCCCTGGCGCGCGTATCGGTGCCAGTTCGTACTTTCGCCTCGGCCGGCGAGGCATTCGAGGCTCTGGAGACTGCAACACCATCGGTTCTGGTCACCGATGTGCGCATGCCGGGCGAAGACGGACTGAGCCTGCTGCATCGCATCAAACAGGTTCACCCCAATCTGCCCGTCATTGTCATGACGGCCTTCACGGATCTGAACAGCACGGTTGAAGCCTTTCAGAAGGGCGCCTTCGACTATCTGCCCAAGCCGTTCGATGTGAACGCGGCGGTGGCCCTCATACAGCGCGCCGCGCAACAGAGCGACAGCGAGGCGCCGCCCGGAGCCGAGCAAGCCGATTCGCCCGAGCAGGCCGAGCGCATGATGGCGCAGTCCTCTTCGCCCGCCATGCAAGAGGTGTTCCGCGCCATTGGGCGCCTGGCCGCCTCCAGCGTAACAGTGCTTATCACCGGCGAATCGGGCACAGGCAAGGAGCTGATCGCCCGCGCCTTGCACGAGCACAGCAGCCGCTCGTCGGGACCATTCGTGGCGCTGAATGCAGCCGCCATCCCGAAAGACCTGCTGGAAGCCGAGCTGTTCGGCCACGAGCGCGGCGCGTTCACCGGCGCAACGCAGCAGCGCCGCGGACGCTTCGAAGAGGCGCACAACGGCACCTTGTTTTTCGATGAAATCGGCGATATGCCTTTTGAGCTGCAGACGCGTTTGCTGCGGGTGCTGGCCGAAGGCAGTTTTTATCGCGTAGGCGGCTCTCAAGCCATACGCGCCAATGTGCGCATCGTTGCGGCCACGCATCAGCCGCTGGAACAGCGCGTGGTGGAAGGCCGCTTCCGCGAAGATCTTTTCCATCGCCTGAACGTGATCCGGCTGCGTTTGCCGCCGCTGCGCGAGCGCCGCGAAGATATCCCCGCACTGGTGCAACTGTTCATGCAGAACAGCGCCAAGAGCCTTGGGGTGCCGGCAAGACGGGTGTCTCCCGAAGCCATCCACCTGCTGTCCTCATTCAATTATCCGGGCAATATCCGGCAGCTCGAGAATTTTTGCCAATGGCTGACGGTAATGTCGTCGGGCCAGGTGATCGAGGCCAAGGACTTGCCGCCCGAAGTGCTGGACCATGCCGGCGCATCCGAGCCGGACCCCGCGCCCGACGCATCCAGTCCGCTGCGGGGCCGCGAGTCCACACCCACAGTGACCGATGCGGCGCCTGGCGCCGTCGACCCCGGTGCCGATGGCAAGCCTGCCGCCTGGATGCGCGAGCTGGCCCAGGAAGCCCGCAGCCGTTTGCTGCGCAATGAACCCGCCGTCATGGCGACGCTGACGCGCGACTTCGAGCGGGTTCTGCTGGAAACCGCGCTGGAGCATAGCCGTGGACGCCGCATGGAAGCGGCGCAACGGCTGGGCATAGGGCGCAACACGCTGACGCGCAAGTGCGCCGAACTGGGTCTGGATACTTAGCCGGAAAACCTGATCAGCGGTTCTCGTTTCGCATACCTTACCTTGGCAGGCGGCGGTTGATCCGCCATTCCTTAGCCTGTACGCGCGGACGATCAGTCTGCAGACAACTCGACACTTCCACTAGTCTCCCAAGCTTTTTCTGCAAAGAAAAGCTTGACACATTTTTTGTGTCTCTCCATAATTGGTTTATTGTCCGCACAATTTAAAGGGCACAAAAATTAAGTGGCACTAAAAAAGTGGCACACCTTCAGGAGACATAATGCTTAAGCTCAAATCTGTAGTCATGGCGCTGTTGGCATGTTCAATGGCTGCGTCTGCTTCATTGACCTTCGCCGATTCATATCCCACCAGGCCTATCCGGATGCTGGTCGGATTCCCGCCTGGAACGGCCACGGATACCGTGGCCCGGCAAGTTGCTGAAAAGCTCGAGCAACAGAACAAGTGGACCATCGTGGTGGAAAACAAGGTGGGCCAGGCGGGCAGCATTGCAGCGACAGATGTCGCACGTGCCGCGCCCGATGGCTATACCTTGCTGCTGTCCGCCAACGGGCCTTTGTCCACGAATCCGAATCTTTATTCGGTCATGCGCTACGACCCGACAAAGGACTTTACCGCCATATCCAGAATTGCGGTTCTCCCGTACGTCATGGTGGTCAGGTCGGAGGCTTCTTATCAATCGGTGGAAGATGTCGTGCAGGCCGCAAGGGCTGATCCGGAAAAGCTCAATTACGCCAGCCTGGGGCATGGCACGACCAGTCATCTGATTGCGGCCACTTTTGCCAAGGATACGAATACCAAGTACATGCATATTCCCTACAAAGGAAGCGGGGAAACCATGGTGGCGCTCATGTCGGGAGCGATCGATTTCATGTTTGATACGACATTGGCGACGGGGTCTCAGGTCCAGGCCGGCAGGATGCGCGCGCTCGCTGTCAGCACGGGCGAGCGTGTGGGCATACTTGCGGACACGCCGACGTTGAATGAAGCCGGGGTGCCCGGGTTTGATATGGCCGCTTGGCTGGGAGTCGTCGGCCCTGCCGGTATGCCTGCCGAAATTACCCAAAAGCTGAATACCGCCCTGAATGAGGCGGTCAATTCACCCGATCTCACCGAGCGCCTGGGCAGTCTTGGGGCGGTGGTATCACTTTCCACGCCGGAAGAGTTCGGGCAGTTTCTCGTTACGGAGCTGAAGAAATGGGGCGATGCTGTCAACCAGGCCGGCGTGCCCAAGCAATGAGTAATCGATGAAACTGGTTGTGCGTTCTATTAAACAGGTGGCCAGCACGATACGAGCCTATGAGCTCGCGGCGGTTGACGGCGGGCAGCACTTGCCGCCGTTCTCGGCGGGCGCCCACCTTGTATTCAGTTTACCCAACGGCATGACTCGCAGCTACTCGCTGTGCAGCAGGCCGGGCCGGCCGGGAAACTATGTGGTGGCGGTTAATCGGGCGCCGGATAGTCGGGGAGGCTCGGCGTACTGGTTCGATACGGTCAGCGTAGGCAACGTTCTGGAGGCCGATGGGCCGAAGAACAATTTCCCGCTGATTGAGGTTTCTGCCCATACCGTGCTATTTGCCGGTGGAGTAGGCATCACACCCATCTGGAGCATGGTGCAGCGATTGAATGAAATAGGCATGAGCTGGGAATTGCATTACGGTGCGCGCACTCCGGATCATGCCGCTTTTCTGAAGGAGCTGGGCGATTTGGCAGGCGCCTCCAGGAAGGGGAGTGTATCCATCTACTTTGACGATGCAGGCTGCAAGCCAGGTTTGGATATGCCCTTGCTGATTGAGCGGGCACCCTCCGGTAGCCACTTCTATTGCTGCGGCCCGGAAGGCATGCTGGAGGCATTTCTGCGTTCGACGCAAGCACTGAGGGCCGAGCACGTGCATATCGAGCGTTTTACCGCGGTTCAGGAGCCTGAGTTGGCCGGGGGCTTCACGGTACTTCTGGCGCGTACGCGCCAGGAGTACACGGTGCCGAAGGGGAGGAGCATTCTTGATGTGCTGCTGGATGCCGGAGTGGATGTGCCTCATTCCTGCAAGGAAGGTCTATGCGCCAGTTGTGAAACACGAGTGCTGGAAGGTGTGCCGGAGCATCGGGACAATGTGTTGACGTCCGAAGAGAAAGCATCAAACAAGGTCATGATGCTTTGCTGCTCCGGAGCGCGCACCGATCGGCTGGTGCTCGATCTTTGAAAATCTGAAGGACGGTGTCAGGCCATGTGCCCTGGCGAATAAAAATCTTGCGGTAAACGGTGGAATCAACAGGAGAAATCATGCAAAACTTGAAATGGAGCGGCTTGATGAAGAGCGCGGCTGTGCTCTTGCTGAGCTGGATGGCAGCCCCCGGACTTGCTTGGGCGGCTTATCCCGATAAACCGCTGCGGCTGGTCGTTCCATTTGGCGCAGGCGGCTCGGCCGACGCGCTCGGGCGCGTGGTTGCCGAAGGCTTGTCGCTGCGATTGGGGCAGACTGTGGTGGTAGAGAACAGGCCAGGCGCTACCGGCATCGTCGGCAGTCAGGCCGTGGTGCGCGCCCAGCCGGACGGCTATACGCTTTTGCTCGGTTACGACGGAACAATGGTGATCGCCCCCGCGCTGAAAGCGGACTTTCCTTTTGATACGCGCAAGGATCTCAAACCGGTATCCAAGCTTGCTGATGTTGGCTTGATCGTGGCGGTGCACCCTTCGATTCCCGCAAAAAACATCAAAGAACTGATTGACTATTCGCAGACCCAGGCATCGAAGGTGTCATTCGCTACGCCAGGCATAGGCAGCACGGCCCACATGGCCGGGGAGCTGTTGCGCCTGAGCGCGGGCATGCAATGGCTGCATATTCCCTATGCGTCGGGCAGCGGCAAGTTCGTGGTGGACCTGATGGCGGGCGTGACACCCGCGGCATATATCTCGGTCAATACGGCGGCGCCATTCATCAAGGAAGGAAAAATACGAGGCGTTGGCGTACCCACCACCAATCGCGATCGCAATCTTCCCGATGTTCCCACCTTTTCAGAGGTGGGCGTCACGGGGCTGGATGCAGCATCCTGGTTCGCCCTGTTCGCGCCGGCGGGAACACCCGATGCCATCGTCGAACTATTGAACGCCGAGGTGACCAGCCTGCTCAGGGACGAAAGCGTATCTGAAAGGTTGCGCAACATGGCGCTCGAACCCGCGCCGTCGACGCCACAGGAATTTGCTGAATTAATCGACGAGGATTTGAAGAAGTGGACCAAAGTGGCGCGCGAGGCGGGCCTGTCGGAATGAGATTTTGCCTGCCGCGGCTCATTGTGGGCCGGAACGCATAGCGTGCGGCCATTACTCAAGGGGAAAAAATACATGTTGACATCCGAGAAAACAGAAACGCATCGCTACCGCGCGCGTTATGGGCGCTACTACGAAGAATTCGTGGTCGGAGACGTATACGAACACCGGCCCGGCCGCACCATTACGGACAACGACAATATTCAGTTCTCGCTCATGACGATGAACGCCCACCCTTTACATTGCGACAAGGCCTATGCGGAAAAGAGCGAGTTCGGCCAAATGTTGGTGAACAGCGCCTTGACGCTGGCGATTGTCGTGGGGATGACGGTGAACGACGTAAGCGCACAGGCGATTGCCAATTTAGGATGGAAGGATGTGACGCTGACGCATCCGGTATTCGCGGGAGACACGCTCTATGCCGAGTCCGAAGTCATTGCGAAGCGCGAGTCCAAGTCCCGTCCCGCCCAGGGCATTGTCACGGTGCGCACCACGGGAATGAATCAGAGCGGCGTGGTGGTCATGACGTTCGAACGGACATTTCTAGTGGCCCGCCAGAAACATGACGGCGTCTGATGCAGGCCTTGCCCTCTGATTGGCGGGCAACGGCTTGCCATTTAATGCGAGTGATTTTTTCGTAGCGAAGGTAACCGTGGATACAATCTCGACGCCAGTGTTTCTGGCCCAGCACATCAGTAATCACGCCGCCGGATTTTCGGCCGATGATATTCCCGACCTGGTGCGTACGCGTGCAACACACCTCATGCTGGATGCCATAGGCATCGCATTCGCTTCGACGGGCCATAACTTTAGCCGAGTCACGCTCAATGCTTTCAAGGAGCTCAGCGCCGGCGCCTCGGAGGTTCCCATCATCGGCATGGGTGAAAAGCTGTCTGCCCGGGATGCCGCCATTGTGAACGCGCTGCTGATGCATGGGCTGGATTATGATGACACCCACCCACGGGGCGTGGTGCACCCGTCCACGTCAGTCTTGCCCGCGGTGCTGTCGCAAGGCATGATGCGGCGTTCTTCGGGCTCCGCCATGCTGGCTGCCTATGTGCTGGGTGTAGAGGTGGTGACCCGTCTTGCCAGCGCCGCCGAGGGTGCTTTCCATCAGGTGGGATTCCATCCCACCGGCTTGATCGGAGCATTTGGCTGCGTGGCGGCGGCGGGCTATTTGCAGGGCCTGAACGTCAACCAGCTGACTCATGCCCAAGGCATCGTGCTCTCGATGGCCTCGGGCAGCCTGGAGTTTTTGCAGGACGGTGCCTGGACCAAACGTATCCATCCGGGCTGGGCGGCGCATGCGGGGATTACGGCTGCAACGCTGGCCCGGCATGGCTTTATCGGCCCGCAAGCGGTCTACGAGGGGCGCTTCGGCTTGTACAAGAGCCACCTGGGCCAGAGCTTCCCGGTAGAAAATGCATGGACGGAAATTGCGACCCTGGGCCAGGCCTGGGAGTTGATGAGCGTTGCTGTCAAGCCCATTCCTGCGTGTCATTTCACCCACGCTTGCGCGGATGCCGCGGCGGCGTTGTCGCATCAGATCGACGTGGCCAAAGTGCGGCGCATCGTCGCCAAGGTGCCGGCCGGTGTCATGAAAACCGTATGCGAGCCCATCGATGCGAAACGGGCTCCGGCCAATAGCTACGAGGCGCAATTCAGCATCCCCTATTCGGTTGCCCGAGGCTTGAAATTCGGAGGCTTTGATCTGAAGGCCATAGAGCGCAGTGCTTACACGGATGCGGACACGATAGCGCTGGCGCACAAGGTTGAGTGCGTGGCCGACCCCGATGCGGATTTTCCTCGTTTTTTCTCGGGAGAGGTCGTGGTCGAACTGGCGGATGGTTCGGTGCGCCGTCATCGTGAATCCGTGAATCGCGGCGCCGGACAGCGGCCAATCAGCAACGAGGATATCTTGACCAAGTATAGGGAAAACACCACTGGGTTGCTGCCACCCGCCCAGATAGAGCGAGTCGCCCATGCGATCCTGGACATTGAGGCGCAGGACGCGGAGGCATTGATGACACTTTTAAACCATGAAACGGATGTGAGAGATGAAAATGAGTAAGGAGCCAGCCCTGCGGGACGACGACCAGGAACAACTGATGCTGGATATGCTGGACCGCTTTCTGGCGGTCGAAGTCGAGCCCTATGTCCATGAGTTGGAGTATCACGACAAGTATCCAGAGACTATTGTTGAGAAAATGAAGGAGATGGGGCTGTTCGGTTGCATCATTGCGCCGGAATATGGCGGCCTGGGCCTGAGCGTCACGACCTATGCCAAGATAATCGAACGGATGTCGGCGGTCTGGATGTCCATTTCGGGGATTATCAACTCTCACTTGATCATGGCCATGGCTATCCAGCGCTTCGGTACGCCGGAACAGAAGGCGGACTACCTGCCGCGCCTGGCCAGCGGGGAGCTGAGAGGCGGTGTCGGGCTGACGGAGCCCGACTGCGGGACGGATCTGCAAGCCATCAGCACGGTGGCTGTGCGTGAAGGCGACAGCTATATTGTGAATGGCGCGAAAATGTGGATCACCAACAGCTTGTATGGCAACTGCCTGGCGCTATTGGTCAAGACTGATCTCAAGGCGCAGCCACGCCACAAGGGCATGAGCTTGTTCATCGCCGAGAAGGGCGAAGGTTATGTCGTCAGCAAGAAGTTGGACAAGCTGGGCTACAAAGGCATCGACACATGTGCGCTGACGTTCGAAGATTACCGTGTGCCGGCTTCATGCCTGATTGGCGGTGTCGAAGGCAAAGGGTTGCAGCAGATACTCGCCGGGCTTGAGCTGGGCCGCATCAACGTGGCCGCCCGGGGTTTGGGTCTGGGCCAGGCAGCCCTGAAGGAGGCTGTGTCGTATTCGCAAATTCGCAAGACCTTCGGCAAGCCGATTTGCGAGCACCAGGCCATTCAGCTGAAGCTGGGCGAAATGGCTACCCGAACGGAGTCCGCGCGCCTGTTGGTGTATGCCGCCGCCCGCGCATATGATCGAGGCGAGCGTTGCGACATGGAAGCAGGAATGGCCAAGCTGGCCGCCACCGAGGCTGGCTTTGAAAATTCCCATGAAGCCATGAGGATCTTCGGTGGCTATGGCTACTCGCGTGAGTACAACGTGGAACGGCTATACCGCGACGCGCCGCTGCTGTTGATAGGCGAAGGAACGAATGAGCTGCAGAAACTCATTATTGCGCGCCAGCTGATCGAGAGAAACCGGGTATGAGCAGCATACCTGTTTCCAATGCGTTGCCTTTGGCAAGCGTTACCATCATCGCGATCGAACAGTATGGCGCCGGCCCGTTTGGCACCCAACACTTGGCAGACCTGGGGGCGGAAGTCATCAAGATCGAGAACAAGGCGGATGGCGGCGACGTCGGGCGGCATGTGGGGCCGCACTATTTCGATGACAACGACAGCCATTTTTACCAGTCCTTCAACCGCAACAAGAAGAGCATGACGGTGAACTTGAAGACGGCGCGGGGTCAGAAGGTATTGCAGCGCCTGGCTCAAGAGGCGGATGCCGTATTCAACAACCTGCGGGGAGATCTACCCAAAAAATTGGGCCTGGACTATGCAAGCCTGGCTCCGTTCAATCCGCAACTCGTGTGCGCTCATCTGTCCGCCTACGGCCGTGAGGGCTCGCGTCGCGCATGGCCAGGGTACGACTACCTGATGCAGTCCGAAGCGGGCTACTTGTCGCTGACCGGAGAACCAGACGGGCCGCCCGCGCGCATGGGCTTGTCCATCATCGACCTTATGACGGGGACTACCGCAGCCATGGGTTTGCTGGCGGGTATCACGGGCGCGCGTGCAACAGGCGTGGGCCGCGACATCGATGTCTCTCTTTTTGATGTCGCCTTGCATAACCTGGCTTATGTGGCCACCTGGTATCTGAACAGCGGCACCGTGCTCGGTCGCGAAACGCGGTCAACTCATCCATCGCTGACGCCAAGCCAGCTCTATCGCACCCGCGATGGCTGGATCTTCATTATGTGCAACAAAGAGAAGTTCTGGGGCGTGCTGTGCGAAAAGATAGAGCGCCCCGATTGGGCCGAGCGAGCCGAGTACCGCTGTTTTCCAGATCGGCTTGCTCATCGAGAGGCGCTAAACCGGGAGTTGGAGGAGGTATTGTTGACGCGTACCACCGAAGAATGGATGGCGCGGTTTTCAGGCAGCGTGCCGGCTGCGCCAGTCTTCAACGTGAAACAAGCGCTGGAAAGCGATTTCGTCCGCGAGCAGGAGCGGGTGATCAATTTGGATCATCCGTCCGGATCGGTACGTACGGTGGCGTCGCCCGTCAGGGCGGGGCCACATCCCCTGCGTCCCGCCCCTTCCATGGGGCAGCACAACCACGAACTATTGAAACGCGTGGGTTTTTCAGAGCAGGACATCCTGGAGCTGGAGCGGACGGGCGTCATTTAGGGGAAGCCCTTCATGCGACGCTGACAGGCTTGGTGTACTCTACGGGTCAGCGTATTTTTGCGGCGATTTGCATGAAGAAGTCCTCTGTTTATGTTTCCCAACCGAAATATGTTCAGCTCGCCCAGACCTTGCTCAATGAAATTGAAAACAAGGTTTTCAAAATCGGCGATCAATTGCCGACGGAATTTGAATTGTGCGAGCAGTTTGGCGTAAGCCGCTTCACGGCGCGCGAGGCACTGAAACGGCTCGTTGAGTTAGGTGTTGTAAGCCGCCAGGCTCGAGTCGGTACTACAGTCATCGCTGAAAAGGCCCAACGCGGCTATCACCAGAAAATGGGGTCGGTCAGCGACCTGTACCAGTATGCCACCGATACGTCACTGCGCATCGATCGCAGCGAAAGGCAGGCGCTCGATCGGGACATGGCCCGGTTTCTCCGATCCTCGCCGGGCGAAGTCTGGCTGCATGCCCACGGGCGCAGGTTTGTACAGGACAGCCTCTTGCCCATTGCGCACACCGAAGTCTGGATTGCTCCAGCGTTCCGCGCCTTGCAGGGGTTGGAGGGCGGCCTGCACCAAGCCATACATTCATTGATAGAAGAGCAGTTCGGGGAAGAAGTCTTTACCGTCGAACAGGAGATTCTGGGGATACAGCTCGACACGGCGATGGCGCGTGAACTTTCTACCAGCCCGGGGGCGGCCGGCCTGAGAATCACACGCTTCTACCTGAACCGCCGCGGCGAGCTGATTGAGTGCGCCATCAGCACTCACGCCGCGGAGCGCTTCTCATATAACTCGGTGTTCAAGCGGGAGTGGGGCTAGCCGTGCTTCCGAAGCGCTAGCCAAGCAGAACCGTTGACATGAAGGAAGGTCTATTTTACTATTCATTTTATTAATTGTCCGTACAAAAATGTAATAAGCAGGAGACTAAATGTTCGCTGTCACCCATGCCCAAGCGCAATCCAACCGGTTTGTACGCACCACCCTGGAAGGCAGGCGTATTTGGCGCAGCCGCTATTTCGGCCCCGCGCCTTCACCAGAGGACTCCTCGTCCTTGGCGCCAGAGGCGGGCGCAGTGGAATATGCCGATCCCGCGCCTGGCGAGCTGCGGGAACCGCAAGCCTTCCTGATCGAGCAGGAGCCAGGAGCCATTGTCCAGCCGCATTTCCATTATGTGGATCAGTTCCAGGTGGTGGCTGCGGGAGGCGGACTGTTGGGGCGCCACGAGATGGCGCCACTAAGCGTACATTTCGCGGCGGCATGCACAGGGTACGGGCCTATTCGGCCCGGCGACGAGGGCCTGTCCTACTTCACCTTCAGGGCCTCGGCGGACGAGACGGGAGCCCAGTATCTTCCCGCCGCGCGTAGCCGCATGCGGCCGGGCCAGCGCCGGAATGAGGTGGTTGACCAGATTCATTTGACGCCGCAAGAGGACTTGGCCCGCCGCACCGAAAGCCGTTTAGAGACAGCGCTCGAGCATGAGGATGGTCTGGCCGTTTGTTTGTACCGCATGGCGCCAGGCGCATCGGCGCATGCGATCGATGCCTCGCTGGGAAGAGGCGTTACATTGATGGTGGCTACTGGCAGCTTGCGGCAGAGCGATGGCGTGTTTCCACGATGGTCTTGTTTCTTCGTAGAACGGGAAGAAGGACGCCTGCCGCTGCAGGCTGGGCCGGAAGGCGCTGAGGTGCTGATGCTGCGTTATCCTGCGGGATAAGCGGACATCCTGTGCAAATGCTGCCTGGAACATACTGCGAATCTGCGGAATAGCGGCGGGTCAACTGGCCTCGCCGCGCAGATAGGCCTGCGCGCGCTGTGCCATCAGCGCTTCGCGCTTGATGAAATCCGCCACGAAATCGTTGGCGGGATACTGATGCAAGCCATGGGGCGTATCCCACTGCACGACCTTGCCTTCCTGCATCACGCCAATGCGGTCGGCAATGGCAAAAGCCTCGGCCTGATTATGCGTGACCAGAATGGCCGTATGGCCGGTCTTCTTCAGGATATCGCGAACCTCGAATGCCAGGCGCTCGCGGGTGTCGACGTCGAGGTTGGAAAACGGCTCGTCCAGCAGCAGCAAGGTCGGCTCGGGCGCCAACGAACGTGCCAGGGCTACCCGTTGCTGTTGCCCGCCCGACAGCTCATGGGGGTAGCGCCGCTCCGAGCCTTCCAGCCCGGTCAGGGCCAATAGCTCACCGACGCGCTGCCTGCGGCGGGGTTTGTCCCACTGGCGCAGGCCGAAAGCGATGTTTTTCTCGACAGTCAGGTGGGGAAAGAGAGCGTAGTCCTGAAACATCATGCCCACATTGCGGTGCTCGGGTTCAAGCTGGCGTCCTACTTCGGACAGCAGCATGTTGCCCAGCGAAATCGAACCGGCGCGCAAAGGCTCGAAGCCGGCGATGGCGCGCAGCACGGTGGTCTTGCCACAGCCCGAGGCACCCAGCAGGCAGCCTATACCGCCTTGCTCCAGCGATAGGGACAAGTCTTGCACAACGGGCACGATGCCGTCCCCGGTATCGTAGGCCAATGAAATATGTTCCAGCTTGAGCAGTTCTGACATAAGGGTTAATGACTTGATTTCAGTTGAGCGCGCGCCAGCAGGATCACGGGCAACAGCCCGGCCAGGACAATGGCGAGCGCGGCCACGGCGCCTTCTTCATAGGTGCCGCGGGCGGCCTCGGCATACAGCCAGGTGGCCAGGGTTTCGAAATTGACGGGGCGCAGCAATAAGGTGGCCGGCAGCTCTTTCATGGTATCGACAAAAATCAGCAGGGCTGCCGCGCCCAGGGCGGGGCGCAGCAAGGGCAGGTGCACACGCCTCAGGGTGCCCATTGAGCTTT
The DNA here is from genome assembly GCA_049672825.1 of Pusillimonas sp. Classification (GTDB taxonomy): domain Bacteria; phylum Pseudomonadota; class Gammaproteobacteria; order Burkholderiales; family Burkholderiaceae_B; genus Pusillimonas_C; species Pusillimonas_C harenae_A. The sequence continues at coordinate 8,592 of JBATWU010000132.1, read as the reverse complement.
CACCCAGCAGGCGCGATGCCTGTTCGAGCGACGGCGGGATTCGGGACAGCCCGGCCTCGATACCGCCAATCGAGATGGCCAGGAACCGGATCATGTAGGCGCAGACCAGGGCGGTGCTGGTGCCCATGAGCAGCAGTCCCGGCTCGGGATTGCCCAGTACTTGCCAGACCCAGGCCGCCAGCCGGTCGATGAGCATGATGGGCATCAGCAGGCCGATGGCCAGCACTGTGCCTGGAATGGCATAGCCGCTGGTGGCGATGCGGGCACAGAATCGTGACAGATTCTTCTGCGACGCGCCATGCCTGACGGTGCGCGCCGCCCAGGCTGCCACCAATCCGATGAACAGCGTGACCAGCGTGGCGATGAGCGCGATGGTGACCGTGTTGTAGCCGCTGCGCAGCAACTGGTCGGATACCGAGCCTATGGTATGGAAATGCTTGAAGGTTTCATTGAGCAGGTAAAGCCCCGGCGCGACAAAGCCAATGACAATGGGCGCCCAACCCAGCGCCACGGCAATGACTGCTGCCCATCCTTTGAGCTTCGTGGGCTGTATGGCGCGCGCGCGCTGTGTACTGGCGTAGCGCTGCCGGCGCCGGCCATAGCGTTCAAACAATATCAGCACCGCAACGATGGTCAGCATGGCCAGCGCGATTTGCGCGGCGCCGGCCAGGTCGGAACGGGTGACCCAGGTGGTATAGACCGACACGGTAAGTGTTTGCACGCCAAGGAATTCCGATGCGCCGATGTCGTTCAGGGTTTCCAGCAAGGCCAGGCTGACGCCGACGGCAATCGCGGGTCGGGCCATGGGCAGCGCAACACGAAAAAAGGCGCCGGGGCCGGTGGCGCCCAATATGCGCGCGGCTTCCAGCAGGCTGGCGGCTTGCGTGGCGAACATGACACGGGTGCTCAGGTATACATAGGGGTACAGCACAAAGCCCAGCAGGAAGATGGCGCCGGGCAGCGAACGCAGGTCGGGCAGGCGGAACTGCCGCGGGCTGTCGTAGCCTAGCAGTTCCCGGATGACCGTCTGGACGGGGCCGATGGGATGCAGCAAGTCAAGGTAGGCGAAGGCCACAATATAGGTGGGTACCGCCAGGGGCAGCAGGAGGGCCCATGAAAGCGTTCTGCGCGAGGGGAAGTCGAAGGCGGTAATCAGCCAGGCGCTGCCCACGCCCAGACAGGTGACCAATATACCGGTGCCCAGCAGCAGCAATACGGTATTGCGCAACGCGGTTGGCAGGACGAATTGCAGCAGATGGGTCCAGTGCCCGGGCGACCCTTGCAGGGCAAACCATAGCAGCGACAGCACGGGCGCAACAACGCACAGGGCAATCAGCAAAACCGCGACTCGCCAACCTGGGCCTGACTCTGCGGAAAAATAAGGGGGTAAGGGCAACAGCGGGAATTCCTGCAAAAATCGGAAAAACGCGGGCCGTCAGGCCCGCGTTTGACTGAGAGCGGATTGAAGCTTAGTTGTTGAACCCAATCTTGTCGACGAGCTCGCTGGCCTGCTTGCGATGCTTGGCGATTTCGGTCAGGGGCAGGGGATCGACCACCAGCGGGCCGAAGCTGGCTACCACCGGATCCAGGGTAACGCCTTGTCTGATGGGATATTCGTAGTTGGCGTTGGCATACAGGCCCTGGGCTTTTTCGGAGACCAGGTATTCGAGCAGCTTCACCGCGTTGTCTTTATTGGGCGCATGCTTCGCGACCGCGGCGCCGGAGATGTTGACATGCGTGCCCTGGCTTTTTTCGTTGGCGAAAGTGGGACGCACCACTTTGATGGCATCGCCCCACTTGCGGGCGTCGGTGCCGGGCTCGGCGTTTTTCATGTGCCCAACATAGTAGGCGTTGGCGATGCCGATATCGCAAATGCCGCCCAGGATATCCCGGGCGACATCGCGGTCGCCGCCGGCAGCCTTGCGGCCCAGATTGTTCTTGACGTTGCGCAGCCAGTCTTCAGTGGCCTCGAGGCCGTTGTGGGCGATCATGGCCGCAATAAGGGCGGTGTTGTAGGGGTGCTGGCCCGAGCGGATGCATACCTTGCCTTTCCATTTGGGATCGGCGAAGGCTTCGTAGGTAATGGCGCGGACGTCCAGGTCGCTGGCAATATAAGCCACGCGATCACGCAGCGAGAGTGTGTACCACTGGTTATCGGCGCCGCGAAGATTGGCGGGTATGGTTTCGTTCAACACCTTGGATTCGACAGGCTGGGTGATGCCGGCGTCGACCAGGTCGAGCAGGTTGCCGATGTCGACCGTCATGAGGACGTCGGCGGGGGACTTGTCGCCTTCGGCCTTGACGCGTTCGATAAGGCCGTCTTTGACGAAAACAGTATTGACCTTGACACCCGTGTCTTTGGTGAACTCGTCGAGCAGGGGTTGTATCAGCTTGGGTTCGCGCGTTGTGTACAGACTGACATCGGCGGCGATGGCCGCGGTGGACAGCGCGGATGCGGCAACGGCACCCGCCAGCGCCATGGTTCTGAACAACGGACGCAGCATTTGATTCGCGCGCATGGGTTTCTCCGGGTTTGGGTGGGATGTGTGCGACAAAAACCGATTTTGGGAAAAACGGTTAGAATTCATCGCAATGAAAACTATTCTCAAATGGACGCCAGAAAGATAGCAGACAATGGGAAACAATTCAATACAGACGCGGCAGGCTCAAGCCCGCTGCACGGCCTGTGGGCACTTTTTGATTTATGTTAAACAAGGTGGTTTTTCCTGGAGCGCAATGCCTTGAAATTCGGCCTCGGCGTCGTAATATCCTTTTAGCGCGTGCGATGTAGCGCAGTGCGGATGCCGGGTGGGATAAAATCCGATGTACCGGTTTGCGCACTGCAGCACCATCGATACCTTCTTACTTCCATTGCCGCAGGCAATTATTTTTACCAGACTCATGGCAGCTTTCAATACAGAGCAAGTACTCAGCGTTCATCACTGGAACGATTCGCTGTTTTCCTTCACCACCACGCGCGACCCCGCCCTGCGTTTCCACAACGGGCATTTTGTCATGCTGGGGCTCGAGGTCAATGGCAAGCCCCTGATGCGGGCCTACAGCATTGCCAGCGCCAACTACGAAGAAAACCTTGAGTTCCTGAGCATCAAGGTGCAGAACGGCCCGCTTACCTCGCGTTTGCAGCATCTCAAAGAAGGCGACTCGGTCCTGGTCAGCAAAAAGCCGGTCGGCACTTTGGTGGCCGACGATCTGAAGCCCGGCAAGCACCTGTATCTGTTCGCCACCGGCACCGGCCTGGCGCCGTTCATGAGCATCATCAAAGACCCGGATGTCTACGAGCGCTTTGAAAAAATCGTGCTGGTGCATGGCGTGCGCTTCAAAAGCGAGCTGGCTTATTCCGACTATATCCAGAACGAGCTGCCCCATAACGAATACTTTGGCGATGTGGTGCGCGAAAAGCTTATCTACTATCCCACCGTCACCCGCGAACCCTTCATCCATCAGGGACGCATCACACACGTGGTGGAAACAGGGCAGTTGTTTGCCGATATCGGCCTGCCGCCCCTGAATCCGGAAACCGATCGCGCCATGCTCTGCGGCAGCCCGCACATGCTGGCCGACATCGGCGCCATGCTCGACAAGCGCGGTTTCGTCGTGTCCGCCGGCGTGGGACAGCCGGGCGACTACGTCATTGAACGCGCTTTCGTCGAAAAATAAGCCCTTGGCCGTGAGCCGGGGCTTGGCTCAGCTGGCCCACGATACTGAATAGCCTCGCGAAAGTCTTTAGCAGAGTCTTTCAGGGGAGCGCGCCGCCGCTCCCGGCCATGGATGCCGGGTGTGCGGATAACGGCTTATCCGCAGACACGGTGCTGCCCATAGTCTTACTTCTTATGAAGATATGTTTATGCAGCGATATTTGTTCATAAAGAAAGTCGAGTCTGTTACAGTTACCGTCTTTTCTCCTTGTTGACTCGGTATTTTCCATGCAAAAACGTAACTTCCTGTTGGCTGCCATGCTTGCTGTTTCGGCGCTGGCGTTCTCTTCACCCGCCGCCTGGGCCCAGGACAAACCCATCCGTCTGGGTGTGACCCCCGGCCCGCACGCGCAGATCGCCGAGGCGGTGAAAAAGGCTGGCGCCAAGGAAGGCCTGGCCATCGAAGTCATCGAGTTCAGCGATTTCATCCAGCCTAATTCGGCGCTCGTCGCGGGCGATCTGGATGCCAACGCCTACCAGCACCATCCTTATCTGGACCAGCAGGTGGCCGATCGCGGCTACAAGCTGATGGCCGCCGCCAATACCGTGATCCTGCCCATCGGCTTGTACTCCAAGCGCGTAAAATCGCTGGATGCACTGAAGGAGGGTGCAAGCATCGGCATACCCAACGACCCCACCAACGGCGGCCGCGCGCTGCTGCTGCTGCAGGATCTGGGCCTGATCAAGCTGAGCCCCGCGGCCGGCATCAAGGCCACACCGCTGGATGTGGTGGAGAACCCGCGCAAGCTCAAGCTCAGGGAGCTCGACGCGGCGCAGCTGGTACATGCATTGGACGACCTGGATGCCGCCATCATCAACACCAGCTACGCGATTGCCGCCAAGCTCAACCCCACCAAGGACGCGATTGCGCGTGAATCCACCGAGTCGCCCTATACCAACCTGATCGCGGTGCGCGTGGCGGACAAGGACAAGCCGTGGGTGACGCGCCTGGTGAAGGCATACCAATCGGAAGATGTGCGTCAGTTCATCGAAACCCAATTCCAGGGCTCCATCATCCCCGCCTTTTGAGCGCATGTCGGCGGCGGCCGCAGAGTTAATCGCAGAGTTAATTAATGAGCGGAACTATCACACTGCAGCGTGACGAGCATGTCGTCACGCTCATCATCGACAATGAAGCCAAGCGCAACGCAATTAGCCAGCGCATGTGGGTTGCACTGGCAGACCATCTGCAGCGCCTGACGCAGGATGCGTCGCTGCGCTGTATCGTGCTGCGCGGCGCGGGCACGCAGGCCTTTGGCAGCGGCGCGGACATCGACGAATTCGAGGAACTGCGCTCCACAAAGGAAAAGGGCATTGCGTTCGGCAAGCAGGCGCACCGGGCCATGCAGGCACTGCGTGACAGCGCCGTGCCCACGCTGGCCGCGATTCGCGGCGCCTGCGTGGGCGGTGGGCTCGAGATCGCAGCGTGCTGCGATCTGCGCATCGCCAGCGACGATGCGCGTTTCGGCATTCCCATCGCACGCCTGGGTGGCGTGCTGGCGTATCCGGAGCTGGAGGCGCTGCTGGGTGCTGTCGGCCCGCAGGTGGCCCTGGAATTGCTGCTGGAGGGCCGCCTGCTTGATGCGCGCGAAGCCTACGCCAAGGGCTTGGTCACGCGCGTAGTGCCGGCGGATGCGTGGGAGGGCGAAATCGCCAGCAGCGCCGCGCGCATCGCCGCCCTGGCACCATTGTCCGCGCGCTGGCACAAGCGTTTTATTCGACGCCTGCAGGCACGGGCCGAACCGCTGAGCCAGGCCGAACAGGAAGAAGGTTACGCGTGCTTCGATACTCAGGATTTTGTGGAAGGATACCGCGCCTTCCTCGACAAACGCAGCGCCGTGTTTCAAGGAAAGTAAAGTAGATGAACGAGAATCAAACCACACGCAAGGGTCCGCTGGCCGGCCTCAAGGTGGTGGAATTAACAAACGTGATGGCCGGCCCCGTGGCCGGCCTGATGCTGGCCGACATGGGAGCGGACGTCATCAAGGTGGAGCGTCTGCCCGGCGGCGATGACACGCGCCGCGCCACGCCTCCCGAGATCAATGGCGAATCGTGCGCATTCATGATCGTCAACCGCAACAAGCGCGGCATCGCGGTGGATCTCAAGAAGCCCGAGGGCGTGGACGTCGTGCTCCGCCTCATCGCCAAGGCCGATGTGGTGCTGGAAAACTTCCGCCCGGGCACGATGGAGAAGCTGGGACTGGACTACGCTTCATTGAAGGCCAGGAACCCGGCCATCATCTATTGCAAGATCACCGGCTTTGGCCCCACCGGTCCCTATGCCCAGCGTGCGGGCTACGACCTCATAGCGCAGGGCATGTCGGGCATCATGAGTCTTACCGGCGAGGGCCCGGGCCGCCAGCCCGTGAAGGTGGGCGTTCCCATCGGCGACGTCACGGCGGGCATCCTCGCCTCCAACGGCGTGCTGGCCGCCTACATCGAGCGGCTGCGCACTGGCGAAGGACAGTATCTCGACACCTCGCTCTACGAGGCGGCCATCATCTATACCTACTGGCAGGCCGCCATGGCCTTTGCAACGGGCGAATCCGCAGGCCCGATGGGATCTGCGCATCCAGTTGCGGCGCCTTACCAGGCCATTCCCACGCAGGACGGCTGGGTGAACATCGGTGCGGTGAGCCAGGCCACCTGGGAGAAGCTCGCGCAGGCCATCGGGCTCCCCGGGCTGGTGACGGACGAGCGCTTCGCCACCAACGGCGGACGCATGAAGAACCGAGATGAACTCATCAGCATCATTTCGCAGGCGATGGGCTCGAATGGCACGGATTACTGGGTGGACCGCTTCGAGCAGGCCGGCGTGCCCGCAGGGCCGGTGCGCAAGATGCGCGAGATGCTTGACGACCCGCAGACGCGTGCGCGCGACATGGTCATCACCGTCGACCATCCCGTTGCTGGCGAGGTGCAGGCGCTGGGACTGCCCGTGAAGTTCTCGCACGGCAATGGCGTTACGCGCCGCGGCGCACCGCTATATGGCGAACACACCCGCGAGGTGCTGCGCGAGATTGGCTATTCCGAAGACGACATCGACCAACTCGCGAGCGTCGAGGCCGTGGCTGTGCGTTGATGCTTCCCGACATGCTACGCATCGACAATCTCGGCAAGCGCTATGGCGACCATCTCATATTCCAGGGGCTGACTCATACGTTCTCGCCCGGGTGCGTGGCGCTATGCGAAGAAGACAGCACGGGCAAATCCAGCTTGCTGGGCATCATTGCGGGCGTTATCGCGCCGGATGCGGGCGACGTCTGGATCGATGGACATTCCTTGACCCGCGCGCCGCTGCAAGCCAAAGCCCGCCTGGCCTATGTGCCCGGCAATTGCCTGGCGTTTCCTTCGCAGACAGGGCGTGGCTGGCTCGAGCAAACCGCCTCGGAAAAGAACACAACGCTTGGTGATGCCGTGCTCGATCTGGCATACCAACTGGGGCTGGAACCGCATCTGGACAAGCGCTTCGAACAGATGTCGACGGGTACGCGCCGCAAGGTCTTCCTGGCGGCCGCCGCCTTGGGCAAACCGGCCGCCGTCATCGCGGACGGGCCCAGCGACGGGCTGGATGCGCGGGCCCGCGCCGTGCTGGCCGAACAGTTCAAGACCTGGTCCCGGGACCGCGTCGTGCTGTTCGCCAGTCACGATCCTGAACTGGTGCAGGCCTGCGGAGCAAGGGCAATCAACGTTGCCGCACTACGTTAAACGCGGAACTGTTTGCAGGGCGAGCGAAGGGGGCTTTTAATTTTAGCTATAGATGATTAAACTCTGATAGTTGTTTTAGCAAACTCACCGAGACTCATCATGACTAAGCAAATCATCCACACCGATGCAGCACCCGCCGCCGTAGGCCCTTATTCCCAGGCTGTGGCGGCCGGTGCCGGCAAGACCGTGTATCTGTCGGGCCAGATCGGCCTTGAGCCGGGCACCGGGGAACTGGTGTCTGAAAACTTCGAAGGGCAGGTCAGGCAGTCGTTTGCCAATATGCAGGCCGTGATTGAAGCGGCGGGCGGCAAGCTGGAAAACATCGTCAAGCTGACGTTGTTCCTGACTGATCTCAGCAAGTTCGCCAGCGCCAACGCGATCATGGCCGATATCATTCCCCAGCCTTTTCCGGCCCGCTCCACCATCGGCGTGGCCAGTCTGCCCAAGGGCGCCCAGTTCGAGGTCGAGGCGATTATCGTCGTTTAAACGGACGACTCTGGTGGCTGCTTCCACGGCGCGCGGGCGGGCCTCTGGCAAGCGTACGGCAAAGCCGGCGGCGGACAAAGGCGGATCGCTCATCGAGCGCAAGCTGCAGCGTCTGGGCTTGCGCCAGCCTTCCGACTTTGTTGTCCATTTGCCCCTGCGCTACGAGGACGAAACCCGGATCGAGCCCATCCTGGCCTTGCGTCCGGGCATCATGGCGCAGGTCGAGGGCGATATCCTGCGCAGCGAGGTGCAGTTTCGGCCGCGCCGGCAATTGCATGCCATCATCCACGACGACTCGGGGCAGCTCGCCTTGCGCTGGCTCAATTTTTATCCCAGCCAGCAGCAACAGCTTGAAGCGGGCAAGCGGCTCAGGGTCCGGGGCGAAGTCCGCAACGGCTTCGGCGGCTATGAAATGGTGCACCCCAAGGTCACCGCTGCGGGCACGCCCTTGCCCCAGGCGCTGACCCCGGTCTACCCGACTACCGATGGCCTGTCCCAGGCCAGCTTGCGCAAGGCGATCGATGGCGCGCTCGGCGTGGCCGATCTGTCCGATACGCTGCCACCTGAATTATGCGAGCGCTATGGCTTGATCCCCTTTGCGGACGCCATACGAGTCCTGCATCATCCGCCGGCCAATGTCTCGTATGCGGATCTCATCGAGCGGGAACACCCGGCCTGGGTA
>JBATWU010000131.1:0-6056 GCA_049672825.1 Pusillimonas sp. | reverse complement strand
GTGGCGATGCATCCGCCGCCGGCCAGGCTGGTGCGGCAGCACCAGTGCCAGGCGGGAGGGTGGGGGCCGAACCCGGGCTGCCATTCAGAGGCTGCGGCATGGCGCACCATATGCCGGAGCAATATTGGTTTGGGACGGAAGGGGGGCCGCCGGCCATAGGTGCATCGGGCCGGGTGACGGTGCCATCTTCCAGGACGGGCCAGCGCACCGGGTGGGATTGCATGACCAGGCTTATTTCACGGAGCAGCGGCAAATAGCCATGGGCCATGGCACGCTGGCTGTAGCTGCCTTGCGGCTTGCCCAACAGCCGTATCAGCCCTTTCATGCCCGGGACGACCGGTTCGTGCAGATAGATGAGGCGCAGCGCCAGGGTATTGGCCTGATAGATGGATACGCCCGATTCGGGCCCCAGGCCGCCCGGCCAGCCTTGCGCGCGGCGGCGCCGGTCTTGCTCGAACTGATAATGGTTGTTGATGGCGGGCAGTTGGCCGAGGGGCGGCTGGGCCAGCGCTGGATCGGCAAAATCATTGAATGCCGCCGATGACGGGGACATGATGATGATTTGCCAGGGTGCCGAACCCGTGTCGCGGCTGCGCTGGCGGAAGGCGGCTTGCTGGCGCAGTCTGGCGCTGGCGTGGTCGGACGCTGTAAATAGTGGCAGAAGCGCCTGTTCGAAGGCGGCGGCGATGCTTTCCGGCCGGGCGTGCCCGGTGCTGCCCGCCCGGCCGGCTTCGAGCAGGGCCAGGCTGACTGGTTGCCGGGTCAGGAGCCATTGCGCGATCTCGATGCCGCCCAGGCCCAGCAGCAAAATCGGCACGGCGACAATGGCGAATTCGATCAGGCCCGCCCCGCCTTGGCGCGAAGCCTTGGAGGGCTTGCCGGCGACATGCGCATGACGGACACAATTGGTTTTGCCCGGGCTATGACGCGGCTGGGCCGTAACGGGTGAATGGCGGGCAAGAGGCATGGGCGCAGTGTGCCCCCCGGTTTGCCGCCTGTCGATTGTGGATACTGCCTAATGGATGGATTCGTCCGCGCCGTGGGCGGTGCCGGGTTCGCCGGCAAACAGGCCGGCGCAATCGACGGCATCGAAGTGGTAGGGCTTACCGCAGAAGTTGCACAAAATATCGATGGCCTCTCGTTCGCTGAGAATGTCTTCGATTTCGTTGCGGCCCAGGGCGCGCAGCATGTTGGCGACCCGATCCCGGTTGCATGGGCAATGCCAGCGGACTTCTTGCGGCTCAAAGGGGGTCAGGCCTTCGTCCCAGAAAAGCCGGTTGATCAGGACATCGATATCGAGTTCCAGCAGTTCGCCGCGAGTCAGTGTTGCGGCCAAGTGGCACACGCGCTGCCAGGTTTCTTCCTGGGTTTCGCCCGGGGTGCTTGCCGTTCCGCCATGGGAAGGCAGGCGTTGCAGCAGCAGGCCCGCGGCGCGCCCGGCATCCGCGGCCAGCCACAGGCGGGTATCCAGTTGTTCGGAGTCGCGCATGTATCGTTCCAGTACTTGCGCAACCGAGTCGCCTTCCAGAGGAATGATGCCCTGGTAGGGCTTGAGGTCGGTGTTTGCGGCGCTGGGATCCAGGATGACGATGAAGCGTCCTGATCCGTGGCTGTTGAGCAAGGTCTGCAATGTTCCGTCAGTGGGGATTTCATGGCCTTCACGAACGCTGACGGTGGCGCGTATGGACAGGTTGCTGGTGCATTCGACCACGATCAGGGCGATGGGGCCGTCGCCCTGCAGCTGCAGTACCAGAGACCCGTCGAACTTGATATTGGAAGAGAGCAGGACGGCGGCCGCCACCAATTCGCCCAGCAGTTCCTGTACGCAGGCAGGGTAGTGCTGGTGGGCCAGGCCGGTTTGCCAGGCGTCGGTGAGTTCTACGGCCTGGACCCTGGTGCTGTGGTCGGGCAGCAGGTACTTCTTGAGTTCATCAGTCATGGCCGGATTTTAGCCTATGGCCGACGGGGCGTGGGGCCATGGGCATTGGCGCAATGCCGCTGTTTTATGCCTGCTTGCGCTGCTGCTCGCGGGCCCGCAACACGTGGCGGCGGATCTTGCCTGTACTGGTCAGCGGCAGGCTGTCGACGAACTCGATCTCGCGCGGCGTTTGGTAAGGCGCCAGGCGGCTGCCGACGAAATCCATCAGTTCGGTTTCCAACTGGTGGAGATCGCCGCGGCGCGCCTTGGGCGCCAGCACTACATAAGCCTTGACCAGGGCGCCGCGGGTGGGGTCCGGCGTGGGGACAATGGCGGCGTTGGCCACGGCGGTGTGACGCATCAGACAATCTTCGATTTCTCCGGGACCGATGCGGTAGCCCGAGCTTTTGAAGACATCGTCGCTGCGCCCCGCATACCAGTAATAACCGTCTTCATCGACCGAGGCGAGGTCGCCGGTCAGGCACCAGTCACCCTGGAATTTCGCCTGGGTGGCGGTCTCGTTGCGCCAATAGCCCAGAAAAAGAACGGGATCGATGTGCCCGTGCATGTCGTGGCGGTTCAGGGCGATTTCGCCTACTGTGCCGGGGGCGCAGGGTTTTCCTCCATCGTCCAGGACAGTCAGCCTGTGCCCCGGATAGGGACGCCCGATACTGCCGGGCCTGGCGGGCCATTTCCGGTGGCTGTTGCCTATCAGGTAATTCATTTCGGTCTGGCCGAACATTTCGTTGGGCGTGACGCCCAGGGCCTGTTCACACCATTCGAAAACAGTCTCGCCCAGGCTTTCTCCGGCAGCCATGATGGCGCGCAGGGACAGCCGGTATTGCTCGCGCGGCGCCGGAGCTTCTTGCATCATGAGTTTCAGCGCCGTGGGAAACAGAAAAGTGTTGGTGACTTGGTAGCGCTCCATGATTTCGAAGGCATGGCTGGGGGAAAACCGGCTCGATGTACCCACTATGGCCTGGCCGAAATAAAGCGTGGGTAGAAGCGCGTCCATGATTCCGCCCGTCCAGGTCCAGTCGGCAGGACTCCAGAATACGTCGCCTTTTTGCGGGAACCAGTTCTGCGAGGCAACGAAGCCGGGCAGATTTCCAATGAGGGCGTGATGAGCCAGCAGAGCGCCTTTGGGTGCGCCTGTGGTGCCCGAGGTATAAAGCAGCAGCGCCGGGCTGCTGGACCTGGTGGGAATGGGTTTGAAGCTGGTTGGCTGCCGTGCCAGCAGCGAGCGCCATGGAATGACGGCTTCGTGCTGGAAATCCAGCCCGATGATCTGCGTGAGGGCGGGGCACTGGCTTTGCGCCTGCAGCAGATCGTTGGCCGTTGAGGCATCGGCGATGGCGACCCGCGCATCGGCATCCTGCAGCCGTATGGCAAGCCCATCGGGGCCGAATAGTGAAGACAGTGGCACGGCGATGGCGCCAACGCTGAATATCGCGGTATAGGCGACAACCGTTTCGGGCCGCTGTCCGGTAACCAGCGCTATGCGGTCGCCCGGCTGGACGCCCATCTTGATCAGGCCATTGGCCAACTGGTTGGCGGTATCCGACAGGCGTGTGTAGGTCCAGACCTCGCGCTGGCCCAGTTCGTTTTCGTGAAAAATGGCAATGTGCCGTCCTTCGAGCGGATTTTCAGCCCAGCGGTGCACGCACGCCTGTGCGATGTTGAATTGAGTAGGGACAAACCACTGGTAAGACTGGTACAGCGCCGAGTATTGGTCGTTCATTGTCTTTTGGATTCAACGGGGCGAGTAGGGGGCGTAAACCCCTTTTACCCCGAAGCATGAACGACAAGCAGGTTCTGTGCAATCCCTACGTTTCAGAAAGCCAATTACACTAGGGTTTTTACGGATCGGCGCCTAGAGTTTAGGGGCATTTATGAGCTGGGTGCCGGCCAGGCGATCGTGCAGGAACTGGTGTTGCGGATCGAACCAGCTCCAGATAAAGATCGTAAAGGGCGCAAAGACGATCAGCAGGTCGGTGGAGCTATAGCCGGTAACGCGCGAGGCTGCCAGCACCAGCAGCGCGGCAAGCAGGGGAATGGGCCAGACAAGCGCGTAGCGCAGCAACAGCCTGCCCAGGCCGGGTGGCTGGCCGTCGGCGCCCACCAGCTTGATATCCCAGGTTTTCATGGGCAGTGTCTGGCCGCGCTTGCGCCAGCACACAATGAAATACACGCCAATGGCAATGAAAAGCACCGCCTGCCGTCCATGCCGGAACATCAGCCCGCTGCGGCTTTGCGTCAGGGTGTCGAACAAATAGCTGGCCAGGAATACCACCCCAAAAAGCAGCACGCCTTCGTACATCATGCAGGCAAAGCGGCGCCACCGGCTGGGTGGCGGGGTAAGGTTGGCGGCAGAAGATTGTTGCATTGCGGTATTTGGGTGTCGTGGAGATAGGACAGTATTATCCCGCAATTATCCTGGCGATGGCCCGACGGCAAAAAAGCCGCTGTGGCGCGGCTTGATGTGTGGGCTGTGCCCAGCCCCTGGGATGGAGCGCCGCGCTTAGCTGGCGGACTGTGCAACCCTGGTGGCAGGCGCCTGGGCGCGGTCGGCGGCCGCAAACAATTTTGCAAACAGCTTCTTGAGGGATGCTACGGGCTTGAAGCGGTACTGTTCTTCGATGGCCTGCATCATCAGCTGACGTTCGAGTTCGTCGGTTAAACGGGTGTCTTTGCCTACGTTGATCATAATAAAGCCTCTTGCATAAAGTTTGAACGTTTCGTCCAAGGGTTAACCCTATTATAGGGTTAACCCCAATGAATGGCAAGTGTTTTATGCTGCAACGCAACGATGAGACGGAAAGACTATTTTTCCTGGGGACTGTTTTTCTCTTTTCTGTAGCTGGCCTGGACCATTTCAAAGATAAATAAACGGCAATCCAGCGCACCATTGTGCAAGGGGTAGCGGCGTAGCGGCTTCAGGCGCATTTGGCGGGGCAGGTCGAGATCGCTGGAAATCACGCTGACCTGCCAGCCGTTGTAATGCTGCTTCAGGTTTTGCGCCCAGGCGCTCCAGAGGCCGGTATCGTCGCTGGGCAGGCGTTCGCCGTACGGAGGGTTGGTGACCAGCCACCCGTTTGGCGCCGGTGGACGTATGGAGCAGGCGTCCGCGACTTCGAAGCGTATTGAATCGGGGGTAAGCCAGGCGCGCTCCAGATTGGCTTTGGCCGCCTCGATGGCGCGCGGGTCCAGGTCGCAGCCCACGATGGGGGTGTCGAGGCGGGTGGCAATGTGTGAACGTGCCTCGTCCTTGATGTCGCGCCAGTGCCTGGCGTCGTGGTTGCGCAATCGCTCGAAGCCAAAGGGGCGCCAGATTCCCGCGGGTACGCCCAACGCGATCCAGGCCGCTTCGATCAGTATGGTGCCGCTGCCGCAGAAGGGGTCCAGCAAGGCCTGGGCGGGATCCCAGCCCGAAAGCGCCAGCAGGCCCGCCGCCAGGTTCTCCCGCAAGGGCGCCTCGCCCTTGTCCAGCCGCCAGCCACGCTTGAACAGCGACTCGCCGGAGGTGTCCAGATACAGGGTGGCGCTGTCTTCGTTCAGGAAGAGGTGCACGCGGGCATCAGGCCGGACGGTGTCGATATCGGGGCGCTCGCCTTCGCGTTCGCGCAGGCGGTCGCAGATACCGTCCTTGGCGCGCAGATTGCAGTATTGCAGGCTTTGCATGGGGCTGCGTATGGCGGAGGTATCGACCCGCAGTGTTTGCTCCGCACCGAACCAGCGTTCCCAGGGTGTTTGCCGGGCCAATTCAAGAATATCGTCTTCGTGGCGCACCGGCCCCTGGGCGACCTGCACCAGCACGCGCGTCGCCAGCCTGGAGTACAAATTGGCGCGCAATACGCCGGTCCAGTCCGCATGGAAGCGGCAGCCCGCGCGGGCCGGTTCGGCGTCTGCAAAGCCCAGGGCCTGCATCTCGGCGGCCAGGGCTTCTTCCAGCCCTGCCGGGCAGGGCGTGAAAACCGGGAATATCTCCGCCTGGGCGGGCCGGCGCTTCGGGCGTGTGGCAATACGCGGTGCCTTGGCATCTTGTTGCCGGGTGTCGATGGCGGGTGCGCCGGCGTCGTGTTCCGGCTCCGCGCGCTGGGAACCGGGCCGTGCCGGTTTGGTGGCGCCGCGTCCGGGC
>JBATWU010000130.1:0-3055 GCA_049672825.1 Pusillimonas sp. | reverse complement strand
GCCGTGGCGTAGCCAATGCCGCGCGACCCGCCGGTAACCAGCGCGTGGCGCGACGCCAATGATTCAGTTCCGTTCATTTTGCCTCCGGCTGCGCGTAGGCGGCCGCCCGTTCAAAATTGGTTTCCAGTTGCTTCTTGGCCGGGAAATACTGCCGTGGCCAGCTCACATCAGGAAAACCGATGCGCGCCGACTCGCGCAAGGTCCAGGCCGCATCGGCCAGATGCGGACGCGCCAGCGCGCACAAGTCGGCCCGCCCCGACGCGATGATGCTGTTGACATGGTCAGCCTCGAAAATGGCGCCCACCGCAATGGTGGGAACATCGGCCTCGTTGCGCACCCGATCCGAAAAAGGGGTTTGATACATGCGGCCGTACACAGGCTGCTCTGCCTTGCTGACCTGGCCGGACGAACAGTCGATCATGTCGGCCCCCGCCGCCTTGAAGCGCAGCGCGATCTGTATGGCGTCGTCGGCAGTGATGCCGCCTTCGACCCAGTCGTGGGCCGAAATCCGCACCGACATGGGCAAGTGCTGCGGCCACGCCTGACGCACCGCCTTGAACACCGCCAGCGGATAACGCAGGCGATTATCGAGCGAACCGCCATACTCGTCGGCGCGCTGATTGGTAACGGGGGAAATGAAGCTGGACAGCAGATAACCGTGGGCGCAATGCAGCTCTAGCCAGTCGAACCCCGCCTGGGCCGCCCGCCGCGCCGCCTCGACGAACTGGCCGCATACCTGGTCCATTTGCGCCTGGGTCATGGCCTGCGGCACCTGGGACACGCCCTCGATATAGGGCAGGGCCGAGGCGGACACCAGCGGCCAGTTGCCCTGGGGCAAGGGCATATCGGTGCCCTCCCAACTGACCCGCGTGGAGCCTTTGCGGCCGGCATGGCCCAGCTGTATGCCGATGCGCGCATCGCTGTTCTGATGCACAAAGTCCACGATGCGCCTGAACGCCCGCATCTGCTCGTCATTCCAGAGCCCCGGGCATCCAGGCGTAATGCGCGCCTCGGGCGAGACGCAAGTCATTTCGGCCATCACCAGCCCTGCTCCGCCCATGGCCCGACCGCCCAGATGCACCAGATGGAAGTCGCCGGGCACGCCCTCGACGCTGGAATACATCGCCATGGGAGACACCACGATGCGGTTCTTGAGCTGCACGCTGCGCGCCTGGTAAGGCGTCAGCATGGGCGGCACGGCATGCGGGCCGTCCGGCGCCAGGCCCGCCTTGCCCGCCAGCCAGCGTTCGTAGTCCTCGAGCCAGGCGGCATCGCGCAAGCGCAGGTTTTCGTGCGAGATGCGCTGCGAACGGGTCAGCAGCGAATAAGCGAACTGCTGGGGCTCGAACTGGGCGTAGCGCTTGACGTTCTCGAACCACTCGGTGGAATTGCGCGCCGCGTTCTGAATTTTAAGCACCTCGACACTGCGCACGTCCTGATAGTGCGCCAGAGCGGCCCCCAGGTCCCCGGGGTGGACCTTGATCGAATCATGCAGTTCAATTGCATCTTCGAGCGCCAGCTTGGTGCCCGAACCAATGGAAAAATGGGCGGTATGGGCGGCATCGCCCATCAAGACCACAGGCACGCCGCGGCCGTTGGGCAGCGTTTGCCGATGCACCCAGGTATCGCAGATGACACGCGGAAAACGAATCCAGATGGCCGAACCGCGCAGATGGCCGGCATTGGAGATCAGCGCATTGCCATCAAGCCACGGGGCGAACAACTGCTCGCAGTATGCAATGCCGTCTTCCTGGCTCATGGCTTCCAGCCCGGCGGCCTTCCAGGTTTCGTCCAGGGTTTCGACAATGAACGTCGACATGCCCGGCTCGAACTGATAGGCATGCGCCTGGAACCAGCCGTGCTCAGTCTGCACGAAGGCAAAAGTGAAGGCGTCGAAGGTCTGGTGGGTGCCCAGCCACACAAACCGGCATTGCCGGGTGTCGATATCCGGTTTGTAAGTATCGGCGTAACGGGTGCGTACGCGGCTGTTCAGGCCATCGGCGGCAATCAGAAGATCGGCCCCGTATTGCTCGGCGATGGCCTGGTCGTCGGTCACGTGGGTTTCGAACACCAGAGTCACGCCTATCTGCTCGCAGCGCGCCTGCAGGATGTTCAGCAGTTTCTTGCGGCCTATGCCGATGAAGCCATGTCCGCTGCTGCGCAGGCTGTGGCCTTTGTAGTGGATCTCGATATCGTCCCAGTGGTTGAAGGCGGCGCTGATCTGTTCCGCGGACACCGGGTCCGCGAGCTTCAGGTTCTCGAGCGTGGCATCGGAAAACACCACGCCCCAGCCGAAAGTGTCGTACGGACGGTTGCGCTCGATGACGGTGACTTCGTGGCCAGGGTCGTGCAGCTTCATCAGCAGGCCAAAATACAGGCCCGCGGGCCCGCCGCCTATGCATACGATGTTCATGCCTTCTCCGATTGCGCAGCCATCGAGCGCCATGCACAGCATGGGCCGCAGCCATACGCGAATATTCTTTAGGTTTAAACTATATAGTCAAAAAAAGGGGCGCGCAAGATGGGATTTACGATAGCGGGCGGAACGGCCGGTGACGGACGGAATCCCAAATATCGTTGTCCGGGGCGGGTAAGGCTGGTCCGGCACGGCGTGCTTGTTTCCGCGTCTTCCTCGTCCAGACGGGCGGCGGGAGAACTCGCGCCATCGGGCCGGTGGCCCGAAAACTGGCGCTCAGACAGCTCCCGCCTTCACCCCGCCTTCCCTTCGGAAGCACGCGGCGCACGCCTAACCGCCGGACCAGCCTTACCCACCCCGGACAAAACAGCATGGCAAGCCGACGCATCGATTCGATATCGTGGGATTGCAATGAAGCCCGCTGCGGTATTGCGTCATTGGCCGAAAACTGCTTGCGCCCATCGAACTTGATTCACTCTAAAGACGTCGTGCCTGGCGCTGGATAGAGCGAAGGTTGAGCACGCCGCCGTTGCGGGCGGTATCGGAGAGGCAAGGCCACAACTGCTTGAGCGCGACGCTTGTGGACAATCCGGGGGATTGTCCACCGCGCGAGTTTTGTGGCCGCTCCGATACCGCCAG
>JBATWU010000129.1:0-12512 GCA_049672825.1 Pusillimonas sp. | reverse complement strand
CAGGCTGGCCTGAACCGGGTACCCCTGGCAACGCCAGGGGCGTAGCGCGCGAAGCCGGAACAGCCCGCGCCACACCCGACTTTCTTAAGCACGAAGCCTGCCTGGTCCAAGCGCAAGCCCGCCTTTCCTAAGAACGAACGCTATCGCAATTCTGGCGCAAATGTTGACTGAGTTTCCACCGCATCAGCCTTAGCCTGCTTTCTTTTGTAGCGAGCCAAGTACTGTAAGCGCTTGAAGCGAAAAAGCTCTCGGAGCGGAGCCGGTGGAAGGAGCCGGCCGAACGTTTCTACCGACCAAGCTCCTGGAAGCGCGGACCTGTTTGCCGGCGCTGTTCGGGCGGACGGCCCTACACCATTTGCGCGGACTGCAGGGCGTGGATGCGGGCGGGAATGGGCGGATGCGACGAGAACATGGCGCTGATGGCCTTGGCGCCCGAAATGCCCGAAGCCTGGAAGGTTTTGGGCAGCTCGCCGGCTTCGACGCCGCCCAGGCGGGCCAATGCCCGGATCATGGGCTCGCGCGAGCCCAGCAGACTGGCCGAGCCGGCGTCCGCCCGGTACTCGCGCTGGCGCGAAAACCATGCCACGATAATCGAGGCGAGCACGCCGAACACCAACTCACAGACAAGAACGGTGGCGTAATAGCCCATGCCGACGCCGCGGTCGTTCTTGAGCACGACACGGTCGATGAAGTAGCCGGCAACCCGTGCCAGGAAAATGACGAATGTGTTGACCACGCCCTGTATCAGGGTCAGCGTGACCATGTCGCCATTGGCGATATGGGCGACTTCGTGTCCCAGGACCCCTGCCACCTCTTCTTCCGTCATGCTCTCGAGCAAGCCGGTCGAGACGGCGACCAGGGCGTCGTTCTTGAAGGCACCGGTGGCAAAGGCGTTGGGAGCGCCTTGGTAAATGGCGACTTCGGGGCGGCCGATGCCGGCGCGGTCGGCCAACTGGTGAACGGTGTCGACCAGCCATGCCTCACGGGCATCGGCGGGCGCCTGAGGGTCGATGACCCGGGCTCCGGTGGATCGCTTGGCCATCCATTTGCTGATCAGCAAAGAAATGATCGCCCCGGCGAACCCGATGACGGCGGAAAATATCAGCAATTGGGTCAGATCGATGCCGTTGGCCGTCAAGTAACGGCCCACGCCCAGGATATTCATGGAGGCGCTGAGGACGATCATGACCGCGACGTTGGTCATAAGGAACAGGAAGATTCGTTTCATATTTTCAGTATTCCCGGCGAGGCGAGCGTTGGATATTGGCTGGTTTGTTGGAGTTTGACTTGATACATGGGGGTCGGTTCCGCATATTTAAAGCTTTGCGCCGATATTTTTACAGCACCAGAGTATAGTATCGGCTTGACGGTTTTAATTTGAATTCCGGTAGAGTGCATGCAGTCTCTGTGGATGTTACTGGCGAGTATCATGTTTGCTGGCATGGGGGCCTGTGTGAAGGTCGCTGCCGACCATGGGGCGTCCTTGCCGCATGTTGTCCTGTTTCGCGGCATTCCTTCGGTGCTGCTTTTATTTTTATGGACCCGGTTCACGCACCGCAGCCTGGTCCCGAACAGCTGGAAACTCCATATCTGGCGCAATCTGTCGGGCGTCAGCTCGATGTGGCTTGGTTTCTTCGCCATAGCGCACCTGCCTCTGTCCACCGCGATCAGCCTCAATTACACGGCACCGCTGTTCATTGCCGGCTGGATGCTGGGCTGGGGCGGCACGCAGCGCGATCCGGTCCGCATTGCGGCGGTCGTGCTGGGTTTTCTGGGTGTGGTGGCCGTCCTGCGGCCCAGTATCGAGCACGAGCATCTGCTTGCCGCCGCCCTGGGCCTGGGGGCGGGCGCCATGTCGGCCGTTGCCATGATGCAAATACGCCAACTGGGGCGCGTTGGCGAGCCCGAATGGCGAACCGTTTTCATTTTTTCGTGCTTTGTCTGCCTGACGGGTGTGGCGGGCCTGCTTGCCGAGGGCTGGCATGGCATCGGCCTGTCCGCATGGATCGCCTTGACGGGGGTTGGCGTGCTTGGCCTGGTGGGCCAGTTGGCCATGACGCGCGCCTTCGGCATGGGGTCCGCGCTGTTGACAGCCGCATTGCAATATACAACCATTATTTTTGCGGCGCTGCTGGGCATCGTTTTTTGGGGCGATATGCCCGACGCCATTGCCTGGGCCGGAATGACGCTTATCATAGCCTCTGGCCTGCTGTCTATCTGGCGCACCTACACCGAAGACCGCATCATGCGGGGCCAGACAGTGGCGCAGATGTCGGCGGCCACCGATGACGCGGCAACACAGGAGACCCGACGTGTTTAACTTACTGATCGACGCAGATGAGCTGCGAAAGCACAACCCCGCGCATAACTGGCTGGTCTTCGATGTGCGGCATGACCTGGCCGATCATCAGGCCGGGCGGCGGGCCTACGAGCAGGGGCATATTCCCGGCGCGCTCTATCTTGATCATGAGCAGCAACTGTCAGCCGCCAGAACCGGCGGCAATGGACGCCATCCCTTGCCCGACCGGGACGATTTCGCGGCGCTGATGCGCAGCCAGGGCCTGACGCGGCAGTCCCAGGTGGTGATCTATGACGGCGGCAACAGCATGTTTGCCGCGCACCTTTGGTGGATGCTGCGCTGGCTGGGACATGAACGGGTTGCCGTCCTGGATGGCGGATGGCCGGCCTGGCTGGCCGCCGGCGGCGCTGTCCAGACGGGGTCGAACACGGCATCGCTGACCGAAGCCCAGGCTGTGCAAAGCCAGGGCTTGTCCCACGAGGCCGCGATGCCGGTGGTGGACGTGCAGGCCGTACTCGACAACCTGGCGGCGCCGGTTTTCACCGTGCTCGATGCCCGGGCCGCGGAGCGCTATCTTGGCAAGGTGGAACCCATCGACCCGGTGGCCGGGCATATCCCGGGGGCGGTGAATCGGCCCAATACGCTGAATCTTCAGGAAAATGGCCGCTTCAAGCCGGCCGGCGAGCTGCGGCAGGATTTCGAAGCCCTGCTTCAGGGGCGCTCGCCGCGGCAAATCGTTCATCAGTGCGGGTCGGGCATTACCGCCTGCCACAATCTGTTTGCCATGGAGTTGGCCGGGCTGAGCGGGTCGGCTTTGTACCCGGGGTCGTGGAGCGAATGGTGCAGCGATTCCAGCAGGCCGGTGGCCGGCCCGGACGACTGAACGCCAGGCGCGGCGGCCGTCGTCCCTTTCTGTATTCAAACGCGCACATTGCCGGCTTCGTCTGCCTTGCGCCAGTCATGTCTACGCTTCGGCGTTCACGCTTGATCTGGAGAGGGAATCAGAGGCCTGCGCCGCCCATCATGCGTCGATACCACTCGTGGAAGTGCTGCATGCCGTCTTCCATGGGTGACTGGTAGGGCCCGGCTTCGCTGGTGCCGCGCAGCATCAGGGCCTTGCGCCCCGCATCCATGCGCTCGGCAATTTCATCGTCCTCGATGGCTGTTTCCATATAGGCGGCCCGCTGGGCTTCAACGAACTCGCGCTCGAATGCCGCGATATCCTCGGGGTAATAGAATTCGACGATATTGACGGTTTCCTGCGGGCCGACCGGGTGCAGCGTGGAGAGCACCACGACGTGCGGATAAAGCTCGATCATGTGCGTGGGAAAGTAGGTTACCCAAACCGCGCCGAAGTCGGGCGCGTTGCCCGTGCGGTAGTCCAGCAGACGTTCATGCCATTGGCGGTATATGTCTGTGCCGGGCTGCTCGAGCGCCTTGTGCACGCCTACCCGCTGCGAGCTGTACCATGATGCAAACTCCCAGCTCAGGTCGTCGCAGGTGACGAATTTGCCCAGGCCGGGATGGAAGGGGCCCACGTGATAGTCTTCAAGATAGACTTCGATGAAGGTTTTCCAGTTGTAGCGGCAATGATGGACTTCGATGTGGTCCAGCACATAGTCGGAAAAATCGAACTCGGGCCGGACGAACAGGGCGGCCATGTCTTGCGCGGGGTCGCGCGGACCTTCGAACAGCAGGCCATGGCAATTCTTGAGCGTGAAACGCTGCAGATCCAGGCAGGGTGTCTTGGGAAACTGCGGTGCGCCCAGTAGTTTTCCTTGCTTGCTGTAGGTCCAGCGATGCACCGGGCACACGATATTGCCGCCAGTATCGCGCAGGTTGCCGCTTGCAAGCTGCGGGCTGGTGACATTGCCGGTTTCTCCGCCCAGCATGATGGCCTGGCGGTGGCGGCATACGTTGGACAGCAGCGCCACGCCATCGGGACTGCGGACCAGGACGCGGCCCGCCTGCTCCTGGGGCAGTGTGCGCCAGTCGCCCACTTCGGGTACGAGTTTTTCGTGCCCTATATAAAGTGCGGAATTCTTGAAAATAAGCGCTTGTTCTTGCGCAAAGACAGTTTCGTCGAAGTAGCTGCTGGCTGAAAGTTGGGTATGGGCCGGCGCGAAATGCGCTTCCCGACCGATGTCGGTCATGGTTCCCCCCGCAATGATGAAACCAGGAGAGCGTAAAGGTTCCTGGCGCGAAGAAAAAAACGGACTGGCCGATGAAATTCTAAGGAGGTAGGATTGTACCCCACTTTTTTTCTTGTAAAACAGGCCCTGCCGGCCAAGTTCCTGGGGTATTTTCGGCAGGTCTCGCCCGCTTCTCGTACAATTTAAGCAGGATTCAAAAAAGCGCGGCACGGCGGCGCAACTGTTTACTGGAATATGGCCATGAATGACGTAAAGGCGGGCACGCAGCCCATCACCCACAGCGATGCTCCGGATGCGGGCGGGCTGCCCCAGGATTTCGAAACGGCGCTGGCTCAACTGGAATCCCTGGTTGCGCAAATGGAAGGCGGTTCGCTGGCGCTCGATCAATCTCTGGCCGCCTACGAACGGGGCGTGGAACTGGCCAAAATCTGCCAGCGCCGCCTCGACCAGGCCGAGCAGCAGGTCAGGGTACTGCAGGACAATCTGCTGAAGCCCTTGTCAGATACGCCCGATGGCCAAGAGGACTAGGCATGGGACGCAGAACCATAGACTTTCCGATGTGGCTGGGCGATCGCGTGCAGCATATTGAAACGGTACTCGAGCAATTCCTGCCCCAGGCCACGGTTGTTCCCGAAAGTCTGCACGAAGCCATGCGCTATGCGGTGCTGGGCGGCGGCAAGCGCGTGCGTGCGGCGCTGGTCTACGCGGCGGGCGAGGCCTCGCTGCAATCCGGAACGCCGGCTTCCGCACAGGAAATCGCCCTGGATCACGCGGCGGCCGCGGTCGAACTCATTCATGCCTATTCGCTGGTACACGACGACCTGCCCTGCATGGACGACGACGACCTGCGCCGGGGGCGTCCCACGGTACATGTCCGGTTCAACGAGGCCACTGCCATGCTGGCCGGCGACGCCCTGCAGCCGCTGGCCTTCGAGCTGCTGGGCCTGATGCCCATAGCGCCTGCGCTCATCGTGCAGGCCACCCAGCTGCTGGCGCGCTCGGCCGGCAGCCTGGGCATGGTGGGCGGGCAGGCCATCGATTGCGATAGCGTGGGGCTGGCGCTTTCGGGCGATCAGCTGCAACAGATGCACAGCATGAAAACCGGGGCCATGCTGGAAGCCAGTGTCCTGCTGGGCGGCATTGTCGCTGGCGCCGGATCGGCGGTGCGCCAGGGCCTGGAAAGCTATGCCGCTGCCATTGGCCTGGCCTTTCAGGTCGTGGACGATATCCTTGACGTCACCGCCGATACGGCCACACTGGGGAAAACCGCCGGCAAGGACGCTGCGGGCAACAAACCCACGTATGTCTCCATCATGGGGCTCGAAGGTTCGCGCAAACTGTTGCATTCGCTTCATGCGCAAGCCCATGCGGCCTTGCTGCCGCTGGGGCCCTCCGGCGCGCATTTGGCCGGCATTGCCGACTACATTGTCGGGCGTGACCGCTAAGCCGGTTTCCCCATCATCCCGCTTGCTGTTATTGTGGACAGCTAAAATGCAGTCTGACTGAACTCTTTACTCTGTATGGCTATTGTCTCTTTAGAAAACATTCATTCGCCGGCTGACCTGCGATCGCTGGATCGATCCGGGCTCAACGAGATCGCCATTCAATTGCGCGAGTTCGTGCTGCACTCGGTGTCAAGAACGGGTGGCCACCTGTCATCGAACCTGGGTACGGTCGAACTTACCATTGCATTGCATTATGTTTTCAATACGCCCCACGACCGCATCGTCTGGGACGTGGGGCATCAATCGTATCCACACAAAATACTGACCGGCCGGCGCGAGCAAATGGCCAAGCTGCGCCAGAAGGATGGCATCTCGGGATTCCCCAAGCGCAGCGAGTCCGAGTACGATGCCTTTGGCACGGCGCATTCGTCCACATCGATATCGGCCGCGCTGGGCATGGCGGTGGCCTCGCGCAATGCCGGGCTCGATCGCCAGCATATTGCGGTAATCGGCGACGGCGCAATGACGGCCGGCATGGCATTCGAGGCCTTGAATAACGCCGGGGTCACGCCGGGCGTGAATATGCTGGTCATTCTGAACGACAACGATATGTCGATTTCGCCGCCAGTAGGGGCGCTCAATCGCTATCTGGCCCGCTTGCTGTCGGGCCGGTTTTATGCCACCGCCAAGAATGTCGGGCGCGCCGTGCTGCAGCATGTGCCGCCGGTGCTCGAGTTCGCCCGCCGCATCGAGGGCCATGCCAAGGGCATGATGTCGCCCGCCACGCTGTTTGAAGAGTTGGGGTTCAACTACGTAGGGCCCATCGATGGCCATGACCTCGACGCGCTGTTGCCCACGCTCGATAACCTGAAAGCCCTGGGCGGTTTGCAATTCCTGCACGTGGTGACCAAGAAGGGGCAGGGCTACAAGCTGGCCGAAGCCGATCCCGTGCTTTACCATGGCCCCGGCAAGTTCGACCCGAGCGTCGGTATCCAGAAACCCACGGTGCCCGCCAAGCAAACCTTTACCCAGGTGTTCGGACGCTGGCTGTGTGATATGGCTCAGTCCGACAGCAGGCTGGTGGGCATTACGCCGGCCATGCGCGAAGGCAGCGGCCTGGTGGAATTCGAGCAGCGCTACCCCGACCGCTACTTCGATGTCGGCATCGCCGAGCAGCATGCGGTCACGTTCGCCGCCGGGCTTGCGTGCGAGGGCCAGAAGCCGGTCTTGGCGATCTATTCCACATTCCTGCAGCGCGGCTACGATCAATTCATTCACGACGTCGCCCTGCAGAATCTCGATGTCACATTTGCGCTGGATCGGGCCGGAATCGTGGGCGCCGACGGCGCGACCCATGCCGGCAATTACGATATTGCCTATCTGCGCTGCGTGCCCAATATGGTGGTGGCGACCCCTTCCGACGAAAACGAGGCCAGATTGTTGCTGAGCAGTTGCTACCATTACCCGGGTCCGGCGTCGGTGCGCTATCCGCGGGGCGCGGGCTGCGGCGCCGCGGTGCATGAAGGGCTGGATCTGGTCGACATAGGCAAGGGTGTTGTCAGGCGGCGTGGCAGTGGTATCGCCCTGCTGGCTTTTGGCACGCTGGCGGGGGCGGCCCTGCGGGCCGCCGAAGCGCTGGATGCCACGCTGGTCGATATGCGTTTCGTCAAGCCTCTCGATGAAGCCTTGCTGCGGGAATTGGCGCGCGAGCATCAGGCTTTTGTCACCATCGAAGAAGCTGCGATCATGGGTGGGGCGGGCAGCGCGGTCCTGGAATTTTTCAGCCGGGAGGGCCTGGTCTGTCCTGTGCTGCAATTGGGCTTGCCCGATTGTTTCATTGATCACGGCGAGCAAGGCGCCATCTTGAGCGAACTGGGGCTGGACGCGGCGGGCATCGAGCGCTCGGTGCGCGAGCGTTTTGCCGATCTGGCGCATCCCGTGGCATGATAGCCCCGGATTTTGCGGTAAAGTAATTACGACTTGTTAACATTCACGGTCCTTAAGACCTAATACCATCATGGTTATAGGGTTAATCAGTGACGCGGTGCCGCATAATGCATCGTTGTCAGTAAATCAGCGCCAGCCTCGGGGCCAGGGCGTCAAAGGCTTTAATTCATGAATATATTGATTGATTCTGCTGTTGCCATGCCAGACGTGCAGAGCAGCGTCGATACGCGCCGCATGGTTATCCAGCGCGTGGGTGTGCGCGGCGTGCGCCATCCCATGCTGCTGGCAGGCGCCAATGGCGATCCCATGCCCACCGTGGGCACCTGGGAACTCACGGTGGCCCTTCCGGCAGAAGAAAAAGGCACGCATATGTCCCGTTTTGTGGCGCTGCTCGAGCAGTACCGTGTTACGCCCATGACGCCCGTGTTGTTCTGCGAAATGGCGCGTGCCATGCTGCCGCTGCTCAATGCGCAGAAGGGCGATATTGCGGTGTCCTTTCCCTATTTCATGAGCAAGACGGCGCCGGTATCGGGCGTGGTCAGCCTGATGGACTACGAAGTCAGCTGGACGGCGCGAGCGCATGTGGAACCCCAGGGTGATGCTGTTTATCCCGGGCAGGGTGGAGCCGAGTTCGAGCTGTCGATTCTGGTGCCGGTCACCAGTCTTTGCCCCTGCTCCAAGGCTATTTCCGAATATGGCGCGCATAACCAGCGCTCGCATGTAACCATTACCGCGGTGTTCGATGACCCTGGTCAGATCGATATCGATGCGCTGATCCGCGCCACCGAGCAGCAGGCGTCGTGCGAGCTGTGGGGTCTGCTCAAGCGTACCGACGAAAAATTCGTCACCGAGCGCGCCTATGAAAACCCCAAGTTTGTCGAGGATCTGGTGCGCGATGTGGCCGGCCAATTGCAGAATGTTGCCGGTGTGCAACGTTTTCGGGTGGTCGCGGAAAACTTTGAGTCCATACACAACCATTCGGCCTACGCGGTTGTCGAAGGTTGATGCCAGGCTGGCCCTGAGCCCCATAGGGTTGTTGGGCTTGCCAGAAAAGCTTGGAAACTGTTAGAATAGTTGGTTTCTTGCTCGATTTATAAGAGAATTGGCATCCCCTGGCATCGGCAAGTGCCAGTTCGCAGGGTTGCGGTCCGGGTATCTTCGGGGCGCCGCCTGGCTGGCAGGGGCTGCCATGCGTCTTATAGGCGGGCTGTTCCTTTTGACGGATCACGCTCAGGCGGCCGGCAAAAGATATCCACAAGGAGTAGTTCATGCGTCACTACGAAGTAGTGTTTATTGTGCATCCCGATCAAAGCGAGCAAGTGCCCGCCATGATCGAGCGCTATCAGGCTGTCGTCACCAGCAACGGTGGCCAAGTTCACCGCCTGGAAGACTGGGGCCGCCGTCAACTGGCTTACCCCATCCAGAAGCTGGTCAAAGCGCATTACGTTTGCTTCAACATCGAATGCGGCCAGCCCGCGCTCGACGAACTCGAGCATTCGTTCCGTTACAACGATGCCATTTTGCGTCACCTGATCATCAAGACCAAGAAGCCCGCCACGGCGCCGTCGCTGATGATGAAATCGGTTGAACGCGAAGAGGCCCGCAAGGCCAGCGCCGAAAGCACCGCGGCCACCACTCAGTCGGAATAAGGGGCTGTGTCCCGGGTTATTAAGTGAACCAGCTTGTTCTGACCGCCACGGCCATCGAGGTCAAGCCGCTAAGGTATACCCCCGCTGGCCTGCCGGCAGTCGAAATTACGCTGAGTCACGAGTCAGAGGTCCAAGAGGCCGGCCATATGCGCCGGATCGAACTGGTCCTTCCCGCAGTGGCCCTGGGAGACATCGCTTTACTGCTGGCCGACACGCCACTGGGCGCGTTCTTGTCGATACAGGGGTTTATCGCCCCCTCGCGCAAGGGCTCAAACAAGGTGGTGCTGCACATACAGCAGGCGGATCGGGTTTTTGCCGGCGGCGCGAGCGCCGTTGTTTAGCGGAAATCCATGGCAACACAGCTTGAGCGTCTTTAGCATCAGGCGCATCGAATTTACCGCCCGGGCATGGCCTGGGCACCAAAGAGGCACATTATGGCTTACTTCAAAAAAAGCAAAGAAAAACGCAAGTTCACACAGCAAAACCCGCTGTTCAAACGTCGCAAATTCTGCCGTTTCACGGCTGCCAATGTCGACGAGATCGATTACAAAGATCTCGACACGCTGCGTGACTTCATCCAGGAAAATGGCAAGATCATCCCTGCCCGCCTGACCGGTACCAAGGCACATTACCAACGCCAGCTCGACACCGCCATCAAGCGCGCCCGCTTCCTGGCCTTGCTGCCTTACACCGATAACCACAACTAATCCGGGGCCTATCGTCATGCAAGTTATTCTGCTCGAAAAAGTTGTCAACCTGGGTAATCTTGGCGAAGTCGTCCGCGTGCGCGACGGCTATGCCCGCAATTACCTGATTCCACAAAAAATCGCGCGCCGCGCGACCGACGCCGCCCTGAAAGAGTTCGAAGAGCGCCGCGCCGAGATCGAAAAAGTCCAGGCTGAAAAACTGGCCGCCGCGCAAGCGACCGGCGAGAAA
This sequence comes from Pusillimonas sp., assembly GCA_049672825.1. GTDB lineage: Bacteria > Pseudomonadota > Gammaproteobacteria > Burkholderiales > Burkholderiaceae_B > Pusillimonas_C > Pusillimonas_C harenae_A. The sequence continues at coordinate 2,083 of JBATWU010000129.1, read as the reverse complement.
CTGTCGGGCTCGACCGTCACCATCTCGCAAAAAGCCGGTGTCGACGGCCGCCTGTTCGGTTCGGTCACCACCATGGACATTGCCGCCGCGCTGGTCAAGGAAGGCTATTCCACAATCGAAAAGACGCAGGTGCGCCTGCCCGATGGCGCCATCAAGGCGGTCGGCGAGTTCCCCGTCCAGATTGTGCTGCACGCTGATGTCGTTTCCGATATCACTATCGTTGTCCAGGGTGAAATGGCCTAGGCCTGCCTCTCCCGCGTGGTACATTCCCCTAGCAGGAAGGTACACACCGTACAGCGAAAAAAGCCGGTGCATGCCGGCTTTTTTTATTTTTTACCCGCCATATTCGGAGCATGAATTTGGACAGCAAAAAAACACACACAGACCCGCAGCTGGATTATCTGCGCGTTCCTCCGCATTCGGTCGAGGCCGAACAGTCTGTGCTGGGTGGCTTGCTGCTGGACAACGCCGCATTCGATCGTGTAACCGATGTGTTGAACGAAGACGATTTTTATCGTTTTGATCACAAGATCATCTGGCAACACATTACCCGGCTTATCGGCTTGGCCCGGCCCGCCGACGTGGTGACCGTGAACGAGTCGCTGGCCAGCGCGGGAAAGTCCGACGATGTGGGCGGGCTGGCGTATTTGAATGCGCTGGCGCACAACACGCCCTCGGCCGCCAACATCCGGCGCTATGCCGAGATCGTGCGCGAGCGTTCCATGCTGCGCAAGCTGGTTTCCGTAGCCGACGAGATCGCGGCGGCGGCTTTCAACCCGCAGGGCAAGGAAGCGCGCCAGTTGCTGGACGAGGCCGAGTCGCGCGTGTTCCAGATCGCCCAGGAAGGCGCGCGCGGCGCCACGGGCTTTCAGGACATACAGCCGCTGCTCACCCAGGTGGTCGAGCGCATCGACGAGCTCTACCATCGCGAAGGCGATTCCGATGTCACCGGCGTTCCCACCGGATTTGCCGATCTGGACCGTATGACGTCGGGCTTGCAGGCGGGAGATCTGGTCATCGTCGCCGGCCGGCCCTCTATGGGCAAGACCTCTTTTTCGATGAATATCGGCGAGCATGTGGCAATCGAGCAAGGCCTGCCGGTGGCGGTGTTCTCGATGGAAATGGGCGCCGTCCAACTGGCCATGCGCATGGTCGGGTCGGTGGGCATGCTGGACCAGCACCGGATGCGCACCGGCAAGCTCACGGCCGATGACTGGCCGCGCCTGACCCATGCGGTGCAGCAAGTGCAAGAGGCGCAGATCTACATCGACGAAACCCCTGCGCTGACCTCGATGGAAGTCAGGGCGCGGTCACGGCGCCTGGCCCGCCAATGCGGCCAGCTTGGCCTGATCATCATCGACTATATGCAGTTGATGTCCGCCAATTCATCGGGCGAGAACCGGGCGACGGAGATATCGGAAATCAGCCGTTCTTTGAAGGGCCTGGCCAAAGAGCTCAATTGTCCATTGATCGCCTTGTCGCAGTTGAACCGAAGCCTGGAGCAGCGGCCCAACAAGCGGCCGGTCATGAGCGATCTGCGTGAGTCGGGGGCCATCGAACAGGACGCCGACCTGATTCTGTTCATTTATCGCGACGAGGTCTATAACCCCGATTCGCCCGACAAGGGCACGGCGGAAATCATTGTGGGCAAGCAGCGTAATGGTCCCATAGGCAGCGTGCGCCTGACTTTCCAGGGTTCCAGCACGCGCTTCCTGAACTATACCGGCGGGCTGGGCGTGTAGGCTGGCGCATTTTTGGCTCAAGTGTTTACAGCAGCTGAAGCTGTGTTTGAGCGGGGCGCCAGGCAAGGACAATGCCATGCCGATGGGGTGGAAGGCTGGTACGGTGAAACTGGGCGGCATTGACCTCAGCGTTGTTCTTGCGACGTTGCCCGGGTGCTGGGCCGGTGCCGGGCTCCATCGCTGCGCCCCCTGCGGGGGTGCCCTTGCACGGGCTGCCAGGCGCGGTCGGCCGCGAACTTGCCTAAAACCGTCCCCCGGACGCTTTTAGGCTTCGGACAGCGCGGCCTCTTACGCCCGCCCCTGCCAACCCGTGCCGCGGCTTGCTCAAAGTCGCCCGGCAC
>JBATWU010000128.1:0-35342 GCA_049672825.1 Pusillimonas sp. | reverse complement strand
GTCCTGCCCGGTTATTTCACCGCGATACGGCAGGCCATGGCCACCCCCGCGAAGAATACGGCGGCGCAAGTTCTCCTGAAGGCCTTCATCGAGGAAATGAAGGCTTCCGGATTCGTCGCGCAGGCCTTGCAGGAAAGCGGGCAGGGCGAAGCCACCGTGGCGCCGGCGGAGCGCTGATATGCGCGTCGCGCGAGCCAGGCTGGCCGCCTATCTATTTATCCGTTGTCCCCGCTGCCGCGGCGACCATGGGGCATGTGCTCTGCGATAGCGGCATGGCGGTTTTGCCGGAAGGTATCGTGCCCACGATGGTGAAATAGTCCCATGGGTATTTGGATTCGGCGGGGGTCTTGACCTTGGCCAGGTACATGTCCCGCAGGACGCGGCCATCTTCGCGTATCCGGGCGTTGTGGGTAAACACGTCGTTGATAGGCGTTGCGCGCATCGCCGCGGCCACCTTGTCGGCGTCGTCGGTGCCTGCCTCTTTGACGGCCTTCAGATAGTGCAGCACCGAGCCGTAGACGCCGGCCTGAAGCATCGATGGCATCGCGCCGGTCTTTTCCATGAATTTTTTTGACCATGCCCGGGTCTCGTCATCGATATCCCAGTAGGACGCGGTGGTCAGGTAGGTGCCTTGCGCTTTTTCCAGGCCAAGGCTATGCACGTCATTGATCATGAGAATCATGGCCGCGAGGCTCTGGCCGGCCTGGGTAATGCCGAATTCCCCGGCCTGCTTGATGGCATTGATCGTATCGTTTCCGGCATTGGCGATGCCGATGACCTGGGCGCCCGACGCCTGGGCCTGCAGCAGGAAGGAAGCAAAGTCGGCAAGATTGAGCGGGTGCCTGATCGTCCCGAGCACTTTGCCGCCTTCAGCAAGAACGACCTCGGTCGTGTCCTTCGCCAGCTGCGCGCCAAACGCATAGTCGGATGCAAGAATGAACCACGATTTTCCGCCATCCGCCACGACCGCCGATGCGGTGCCGTGCGCCATGGCGTAGGTGTCGTATGTCCAGTGGAAACCGTAAGGCGAGCATTGATCGTTGGTCAATGCCGTGGTCCCGGCACCGGAAAAAATGACGAGCTTCTTGCTGTGCTGGGCGATACGCTGCACGGCCAGGGCGATTGAGGAGTTGGGGATATCGACAATGACATCGACTTGCTCGGTGTCGTACCACTGCCGCGCGATGGCGGCGCCCAGATCCGTCTTGTGCTGGTGGTCGGCGGAAATGACCTCGACCGGCTTTCCAAGCACAGTGCCGCCGAACTCCTGCACCGCCATCTGCGCCGCCACCAATGAGCCCTTGCCCGCCACATCGGCCGTGACACCGGCCATGTCGGTCAGCACGCCGATCTTGATGACATCATCGGTGACTTGGGCGTTGGCGCACAAGCAGAGCATCGCACCGCCCAAGGCGGAAAGCAATTTCAGTTTAGTAAGCATTTCTTGTCTCCATGGTATTTTGTCTGGTTCGAAAACCTTTGAGTCGTTTCGCCTGCGCGGTTGCCTTGCTTGAAGCCTGTCTGCCTAGAGGCCGTTTGCATTCAGCCAGTCGGCAATCAGACTGGCGATTTCATCGCTGTTTTCTTCCAGCATGAGCATATGGCCGTTACCCTGACTGCCCCTATCCGCAAGCCAGAGGTGTTGCCCCTTCAAATAGTCCGCCAGCTTCCGGTCGACTTCCCTGGCGTGGCGCGGATCGCTGTCGCCGGTCACGATCAGAATGGGACGTTTTGCGACGACATCCGGTTCGGCCAGCATGATGCCGCCGCGGCCGATGTTGAATCGCTCATTCAGCACCGTGGGGCTCTCGGCGACGATGGATTTGGCATAGGCTTCGAAGCCTGCCTGCGGAAACCGCGCCGAGTTGGCCCAAAAATCCCGGATGAACGGAATGTCGACGTGGACGGGCGCATCCAGGGGCGAGTAGACGGGGCATCCCGAAGCTTCATCAAATTTCAATGCTTCAATCGCCACGCGATCGTCCGGCAGTGCGGACTGGATATTCGCGGGTGGTCCTGGCGCGATGCCGACTACGGCAGCCACCTTGTCCGGAAGATTTTCACTGATCGCCCAGGCAATCGGCCCGCCGGCTGAATGCGCCATGATGATCGAGCGGCCGACGTGCTCGACCAGCAAGGCGATGGACGGCACGATGTCCCGTATCGAAAGCGTGTGGAAATCAGGACGGGCTGGAGAGCGGCCATGGCCAGGCCAGTCGACGACGAATACGCGATGGCCGCGCTGCGCAAAATAAGGCGCCCAGCCGTCGCGTCCGTCCGGGGTCGCGATAAAGCCGGAGCCTGTGTGAAAGGCGCCGTGCAGCATGATGATGGGAAGCCTGTCATCACGTGCCTGGCTGGGCGGCAGGTGATCGACATATATCGGATGGGCTTGCGTGCCCGAATAAAAGCATCGAGTCATGCCGTCAGTTTATCGACAGATAGTCTCATATGCAACTAATTTGACATTGATGTCCAAATCAAGGGGGGCAGGCCGCTATACTGCCCGGAATCAAACTTGAAAACGATGAAACATGACGCAGAATTTGAGCGATATCCTGGACGGTGTGTCGATTCCAATGGCCTACAAGTTGGGCTACATGATCAATAGTTATCGCGAACCGTCCTTCCGGGCGATCGAGTCCGAGTACGGCCTGACTCGACCGGAGATTCTTTCTCTGATTTTTCTTTATTTCAGGGACGGGATTGCCGCCACGGATATTTGCGACTTTTCAGGGCATCTGAAAGCCAACATCAGCCGCGCCGTCACCGCACTTGAAAAAAAGGGTCTTATCAGCCGCAGCCCGCACCCCGACGATCAGCGCCGGCGATTGCTGTACATCACGAAAGCCGGCCGAAAAATGCATGATCGCTTCATGCCGGGGCTGGAGCTGCGTGAGCACGACATGATGGCATGCCTGACGCAAGGGGAATGCGACCAGCTTGCGCGGCTGCTGCGTAAACTCTGCGCCCATGCGCCGACATGGAGCGCGCTGCCATTGGCCGGCGTGGGCGTGAAGTCCAGGCCGGCAAAATAGCCGCAAGAGGGCGGTATCTGCGGCGTGGCGGGTCCGCTACCCTGGCCGCCACGATTCTGCAGGGGAAGTCATCCGGCCGTTATACGAAATGGACCTTGGGCGGAGCTTCCATCAAGGCTTCACCGCCGTTTTCTGTGACGAGCAAAGGGAATTCCAATCGCATCCCGCCCACGTTCGGCACGTAAAGATGTGTGCCAAGCGCAACGACCATGCCCGCCTGGACGACATCCTGGCTGCGCAGGTTGATGAATGGCCGTGTTCTTGCGCAGGTGCCCAGGCCATGGCCGAACGTTGGGAGGCAATAGTCCGCCAGGCCATGGCGCTCAAACACGGCAAGACCCGTCTTGACCACTTCGGGTATGGGCCGGCCGGGTTTCATGTTTTCAATCATGGTGGCGACCACTTCTTCCCAGCAGTCGATCATGCCCTGCTGTTGCGTTGTCGGCTTTCCAAGGAAAACCGGAATAGAGGTATCGGCCAGGTAAAGATCGATCATGGGATGTAGATCCAGAATGACGAATTCATTGTCCTGGATCAGTTTTTCGGAGGCCTGCTGCGTAACACCATGAAGGTATCCCGTACGGTTTCCAGACCCGACCTCGGTTCCGCCGGTGAGTGCCCATGCCCATGTACTGCCATTGTCGCGAATGGCTTTTTCAATGGCGCCGGCGACCGAGTTTTCAGTAACGCCAGGCCGCACTGCCTCGCGGCCTGCGCTGAAACCCATATCTGCAACATGAGCGGCGAAGCGCAGGCGCTCGATCTCGGCTGCGTCCTTGATGAGCATGACATCATCAAGCAGATTAACGCCATTCTCGATATTGGCGTTGGGGAGCAGTTCCTTCAACTCCAGATACTCGCTTGCGCACACCATGCCTGGCGCAATCTGCGCGGCACCCGGATGGGAAAGATCGATACCGATACGCCCCTTCGACAGCCCCAGTTCACCCAGTTTTTCAGCAATGACACGCGTGAAATCAGAGAAGGTGAACGAGGTTATATCGACATCAACCCCTTCTTCGCGGATACGACTGGCATCCCATGCCCAGTAAACAAATTTGCAATCACCGTTTGCTGTAACGATGACCGCTCCACGCCACGGCATGAATGCGCCGCTTAAATAATGCAAAGCACCTTGTCGTGTGCCAACATAGGCATCGAATCCCGCAGCCTTCACAGAGGCGGCGATTTTCTGGCGACGAGCAGTGAAATCGATGGGGGTGAATTTTTGAATCATGAAAAAACTATCCTGAGCGTGCGTGAGTTATTCTGCCTGAATGCCGGCATCGTTAATGATTTGTGCGGATTTCTTGACTTCAGCCTCGATAAAAGACTGGAATTCCTCCGGGGTTCCCGCTACGACTTGCAGGCCGGCGTCTTGAAGTTGTTTCTCGATTGCGGGATTCCGCAACGCAGTATTAATTGCGGTGTTCAGTGTGGCGAGTGTATCTTTCGGAATGCCTGAAGGGCCGACGAATCCGTACCAGGATCCAGCGCGATAGCCCGATACGCCCGCTTCATCGATGGTTGGCACATCGGGCAGCTCCGGCAAACGAGTGTCAGATGCCGTGCCGAGCGCAAGCAGTTCGCCGCTGCGCACCCGGGGCAGCGCCTGCGGGCTTATGTCCATCAACAGAGATACGCGTCCCGAGAGCAGATCTATATAGGAGTTCCCCGAGCCTTTGTAAGGGACGTGCACCATTTCGATGCCCGCCATTTTGGCAAACTGCTCCATCGCAAGGTGCATAGAGGATCCGGTACCACCGGAAGCATATATGATGGTGCCTGGCTCTGCCTTAGCCTTTGCTATCAGGTCGGCAACCGTTTTCACACCCAGGCTGGGATGTGCGACCAGAATCATGGGCGAGTTCACGGCTTGCGATACCGCGGCGAAGTCCTTGATTGTGTCGTAAGGCACTTCCTTGTACAGGCTGGCATTGGCAGCATGATTACCGGGAGTGGCAATGCCGATGGTATAGCCATCCGGCGCCGATTTTGCCACCATCGATGATCCCAGCATGCCATTGGCGCCGGGCTTGTTCTCGACGATGACGCTCTGCCCTAGATTGTCCGACATATGTTTTCCGACAACCCGGGCCAGCATGTCGGTCGTGCCGCCCGGCGCATATGGAACGATAATGCGGATGGGTTTGTTGGGAAATGCAGTTGCCTGCGCAGTCAGCGGCACCGTGCAGGCAGCTGCCAGGGACAGCGTGAGAAATAGACGACGGTTCATGAAATGATTATCTCCGGGTGTTATAGGCTGTTGAGAACTCGACCGCGTGTCGTTGAATTCGTTATCACTATAAGTTAAGCAGGTCCTGTTTCCTATGTGCCCTTTGTCTAACAGATATACGGTAGCTGCATGACGCACAATATTGATATTCAGACCTTGCGCTTGTTCCTCAAGGTTGCGGAACTGGGCAACATTTCCCGTGCCGCGGATGCGCTTTCCTTATCGCAACCGTCGGTGAGCCGGAGCCTGAAAGCGTTGGAACAGTCGCTGAATGCCCCGCTGTTTCACCGTACAGGGCGTGGCGTGCAACTAACTGCCATTGGCGCATTGGCGCTTGAACAGGCACGAATCGTTGTTGAAGGGTGCGACGGGTTCGTCAGGGATATCCGCGAGCGGAGCAGCGGCCCCACAGGCGTTGTTTCAATTGCTCTGCTCACCGCCTATATGCGAGCCTTTGCCGCGGACCTGTTCGACGCGGTACAGCATAAGTATCCGGGCGTGACACTTAGAATGGTGGAAAGTTTTAGTGCACAGCACGAAGAATGGCTGGCAAATGGGCAGGTCGACATTGCCCTCATCACGCAATACCGCGCGCTGCGCTTTGCAAGCAACGACGTATTGGCTCAATCTGACTTGGCCCTTGTCGGGAAAAAGCCATACGGCTCCGGCGAGCCAGACATTCCGTTCGCGGACCTGAACAATATCCCGCTGGTGCTTCCCGCAGTCCCGAATGGCCTCCGTGTCCGCATGGAGGAAGAGGCCCTGAAACAAGGAATTGACTTGCGTATTGTTTTTGAGGCCGATTCCCTGGAGGCGCAACTCGCCCTGATCAGGCGATCAAGGTGCTATGCCATCTGGAGCGAGCACCTGATGCGACAAGAGAACTATACGGGCGAACTGCATGTCAGGCGCATCGTTGCGCCAGCCTTGCCACGCTATGTCGTGCTCCGTACAACCACCCATCATCCGCTGAGTAGAGCAGCCCGTGAAGTTGCTCATCTTCTGCGCAGGTTGATTAGTGATGCGCACCAGGTTATGCGCTAGCGGCCGACGGAAAAGCGGGACGGATATCGCATATCCCGGCTCGCAGGCCCTTTAATTGCTCACTTTAGCGATTAGTTTCCTTACAATCACCTTAACGTGTCAAAATGGCAGCAATTTATAAGGAACTTGGCATGTGGTTTTGGTTTGGCGTGGCTGCGCTGTTTCTACTATTGGAGATGGCTACGGGCACCTTTTATTTGCTGCTGGTGGCCTTGGGCCTGGTTGCATCCGGCGCGGCGGCGTACGCGGGTTTGTCTTTGGTGTGGCAGATTATCAGCGGCTTGGTCGTATCGCTGATAGGCCTGATGGCGCTGCATCGTTTGCGCCAGTCCAAAGGCTACGTGCCTACACAGTCCAATCCCAATGTGATGCAAGACATAGGTCAAGGCGTGATCGTGGATGCTTGGGACGAAAACGGACAGGCCAGGGTGCTTTATCGGGGCGCCAACTGGAGTGCGCGCATAGACGCCGGCCAAGTTGCGCAGCCTGGCGAACATTATATTCAAGCAGTGCAAGGTCTGACGCTAATTTTACGTCCAGGCCAGTATCCCGCATCGGATGCTCAACATTAGGCATTTGGAGTCCCAAATGTCTTCATCTTTTTTCTTATTGGATCCCCTATGGACGCTTATGTAATGACGCTATCTTTCTGGATAATCGCGGCTTTGGTCGTGTTTGTCATTATCAAATCCACAATTCAGATTGTGCCCCAGCAGCATGCCGCAGTGGTGGAACGCTTGGGGAGGTTCGATCGCATACTGTCACCGGGGTTGGGATTCACCGTCCCTTTCCTGGAAAAGGTGGCTTATCGCCATTCGCTTAAAGAAATGGTGCTGGATGTCGCCAGCCAGGTTTGCATAACCAAAGACAACACCCAGTTGAAGGTGGATGGCGTGCTTTACTACCAGGTCACTGATCCTCGCCAGGCCTCCTATGGCTCGACCAATTACGTTCTGGCCATTTCCAATCTGGCCCAGACGTCCTTGCGCTCGGTAATCGGCAAGCTGGAAATGGATGAAACGTTCGAGAAACGCGACCTGATCAATGTGGCCGTGGTGAAAGCGCTGGACGAAGCTGCCACCAATTGGGGTGTCAAGGTACTGCGCTACGAGATCAGCGACTTGACTCCTCCGGATGAAATCCTGCGGGCCATGCAATTGCAAATCACTGCTGAACGCACCAAGCGGGCGCTGGTGACCGAATCGGAGGGCAAGAAGCAGGAAGACATCAATATTGCCCAGGGCAACCGCCAGGCGGCTATTCTCAAGTCCGAAGGCGAGCAGCAATCCATGATCAACTACGCTCAGGGCGAAGCGCAGGCGCTGCTGACCATCGCGCAGGCCACCGCCGAATCCCTGGAACGGGTCGCGCGGGCCACCCAGACACCTGGCGGCATGGATGCCGTCAATCTGAGCGTGGCCGAACGCTATGTGGACGCCTTCAAAGAAGTCGCCCAGAAAAACAACACCTTGATATTGCCCGCCAACATGGGTGATATGGGCAGCATGATTGCCGCTGCCCTGACCATGGTGAAGGCCTCCAAGCCCGCCGGCTAGGAGGGGCCGGGTCGTAAGCTTCCGGTTGGCGAGGCGCCTTAAGGAGTACCGTAAGTCTTCTCGAGTACGCGCTGAGTTGCCCGCAAAGTGGCTCTGAGTTCTACGAGAAAGGCCTCTGCAATCACTGAGCGTGGCGCGGCGCTTGCCCGTACGATCAGGGTCTTGAGTGCTATGCGCGGAGCCAGCGGCCGCGCTACAAGGCCGCTGCGCATGGGCAGCGACACGAGCAGCGAGGGCTCGACGATCGCAACGCCAGCGCCGTGGTATGCGAGTACCAGCCCGGTCAGCGAAAGGCCTACTTGTATGTTCACGGATGGGGTAACCCCCACCTCGTCGAAGGCGCGATTCACGTAGTTGCGAAACGCACTTTGGGGCAGGTAGGTAATCACAGGGTAATCGGCAAGCAGGGCCATGCCTATCTCCTTGTGCCGGGCAAGCGGATGGCGGCGGGGCATCACACACGCAAGGGGGGAGTGCGCAAGCACCTCGATGTCCATCCCTGCACTGGATACGGGGCTGTGGACGACGCCGATCTCCGCTTCCCCATTGAGCACGCTCTCCACTACCTGCGCCGAGGTGAGCGACTGCAGCGTTACCTGAAGGCCGGGACGGCTTTGGGTGAACTCGGCGACTGCCTTGGCCAGATAGCCGTTGGCGATCGGAACGGCGGCGGCCAGCGATAGCGTGCCGAGCCGGCCTCCGCCAAGATCCTGTATTTGCCGCTCCAAGGCCGAAACACGGCCAAAGATGGCTTCCACCGCGGGCCACAAGGCCTGAGCTTCGGGCGTCGGCCGCAGCCGCCCGCCGCTGCGGGTGAACAGCGTTATCCGCAAGCGCGACTCAGCGTGCTGCAAAACCGTGCTGACCGACGGTTGCGAGACATTCAGCAAGCGCGCCGCCGCCGTGACGGAACCCGTGCACATGATGGCGTGGAAGACTTCCAGGTGGCGTAGGTTGAGCACGTGGCGACCTCTTCTTCCTATAGATCAAACCTATAGTTGATCCATAAATCATTATTTGTTCAAAGGATACCTGCTCCCTATACTCATGACAACAATATGATCTGGAGACTGTGATGCTTAAACGATTTTTCCGGCTGCTTGCTTGCGCTTTGTGCTTGCTGCAGCCGGTCTTGGTGTGGGGCCAGGCTTCATACCCGGACAAGCCAGTGAAGATCCTCGTCGGATATGGGGCAGGGGGGGCAGGCGACGTGACAATGCGCCTTTTGGCCGAGAAGCTCTCCATGAGCATGGACGAGAAGTTTGTCATCGAGAATCGTCCAAGCGCGGGTGGCATCGTGGCGTCGCAGGCGGCGCTGGCCGCGCCGCATGACGGCTATACACTCCTGCTGGCGGCGACAGGCAATTTCTCGATGGCGCCGTCCTTGTTCAAGACGCTGTCTTTCGATCCGGCCGACGATTTCGAGATGATTTCACTGATGGGAACCTTTGGCTACGCGTTGGCGGTGAGCGACAGTTCCAGCTATCGCACGGTTCAGGACTTCATCGATGCGGCCAAGGCCCAGCCTGGCAAGCTCTCGATCGGTACGGTGAGCGTCGGCAGCGGCCAGTATCTCAGCGCCGAACTTTTCAAGTCGGCAACAGGCATCGATGCGGTCACCATCCCCTATAAAAATTCGGGCAGTGTCGTGTCCGCGTTGCGTGCGGGCGATGTGCAGGCTGCCTTCGAGACACTGACCCCGCTCATGTCCAACATTCAGGCTGGAACATTGCGCGCCTTGGCAGTCACCGAGGGGCAGCGGTTTCAAGGGTTGCCGGAGGTGCCGACCATGATGGAAAGCGGCGTGCCCGATTACAAGGTTGAGGTGTGGAACGCCATTGCCGCGGCGGCCGGTACCCCCAAGGGGATCATCGATCAATTGAACAAAGAGGTTGCCCAGGCGCTTGCGCTGCCAGATGTGCAGGAACGCTTCCTGTCCCTGGGCATCACCGCTCGCAGCAGTACACCCGCCGAGATGAATGCATTCCTTCGTCGCGATATCGACATGTGGCGCGAAATCATTCAGCAATCCAATGTCCCAATACAGTGAAACCTATGCACGCGAACAGACTGCCAACCGAGGTATTCCGGAACAATGTTGTGGAAAAATTGAGCCGAGACGAGGTAGTGTCGTCGATGATAGTCCGCCTGGCTCGCAGCGGCGACATCGCGCTGATTGCAAAGCGCGCGGGCTTCGACAGCTTTTACATTGACCTGGAGCACAGCCCGATGACTCTGGAGACGGTGTCGCAAATCTGCCTGGTGGGCCTGGCCGCGGGTATCTCCCCCTTTGTCCGGGTTCCAGCCAATACGCCCGAATGGATATCGCGAACCTTGGACGCCGGCGCCGCCGGTATCATCGCGCCGCACATCGACAGCGCGGCTGCGGCTCAAGCGGTGGTGGACGCGGCCAGGTTTCCCCCCTTGGGGAAACGGTCCTCGGCCGGGGCGGTGCCGCATCTGGGATTCGGCGCGTTTTCCGCGTCGCAGGCCTACGATGCACTGAATGCGGGCACCATGGTGATTGTTCAGTTCGAGAGCGCCGAGGCGATTTCACGATCCGATGAGATCGTGGCGCTGGAGGGGGTGGACATGGTGCTTATCGGCACGAATGATTTGACGGCCGACATGGGCATTGCGGGTCAGTACGACGACCCGGCCGTCAGCGAAGCGTACGCCACAGTCATCGCGGCATGTCGTCGGGCCGGCAAGCATTGCGGCGTGGGTGGCTTGTCGACGCGACCCGATCTTGTGGAGAAATTCCTGCGCATGGGTGCGCGTTATGTTTCCACGGGCACTGACCAGGCGTTCCTGCAAAGCGCATGCGCCGCCAAGGCAAAACAGGTGTCGGACATTGCGGCATCGCTGCGTTGAGCCGCCCGACAAAGCTTCAACCCCACTCGTAGAGAAGAGATATCGCCATGATCCGCTGTCAAGTCGCCTGCCTGGATGTGTGGGCACAGAACGTTCGCGAAATCGTTGCCGCCGAAGCGCCGGCCGGCTTCGAACTCGCATTTGCCGATAGTTATTTGACGGAGGAGCAGATGAGTCTGGCCTCTGGCGCTGATGTCATCCTTGCAGGGACCTCTCCCGTCAGCGCGGAGATGATTGCTGCGAGCCCCAGGCTCAAGTTCATCCAAAAATGGGGGATAGGAATCGACAAGATAGACCTGGACGCCGCGGCGCGTGCCGGTGTCCCCGTGGGAATCGCCGCGGGGTCGAACGCGGGTCCGGTGGCGGAGCTGGCGGTGTTGCTGATGCTGGCCGTTTACCGGCGTCTTCCCTTGGTTGACAGTCGCTTGCGGCAGGGGGTCTGGATGAAGTCCGAGATGCGTGGTGTCAGCCACCAGGTGGCGGGTAAAACCATTGGTCTGCTGGGCTTTGGCAATATTGCCAAAATGGTTGCCCACCGTTTGCGTGGCTTCGACGTAAAGATCCTATACCACGACCTCAAGCGTGCGGACCGGATAGTCGAGCAAATCATGGGTGTGAAGTACGCGGCACTGGACGATCTTCTGGCGCACAGCGATATCCTGAGCCTGCACCTTCCGCTCACGCCGCAGACGCGTGGCATCATTTGCGACGCAACTATCGCGAAAATGAAAGGGGGTGCGGTGCTTATCAACACCGCCCGGGGCGGCCTCGTGGACGAGGATGCCCTGCTGCGGGCGCTGCAATCAGGCAAGCTCGATGGTGCCGGCCTCGATGCGTTCGCCGCCGAACCGCCCGAGCCAGAGCACCCCTTGTTCTCTCTCGGCCAGGTAGCTCTCACGCCGCATATCGGGGGTGGCGTGATCGATAACGTCGCTAACGTCGCCCGTCACTGCTTTGGCAATATGCAATCGGTACTGGGAGGCAAGAAGTTGTCCCCAGAGGACGCAGTGCAATGAGTGCGCCCGAAGCCGCCTGCCTGCTGCCGGAGCAGGCCTGCGACAGCCACATCCATGTGATCGAGAATCCGGTGTCCTATCCGTTCACGCCTGTACGCAGTTTTACACCCGAACTCGCGCCGCTGGACCGATTCCTGCCGTTGGCGGCAGGCCATGGCATCTCGCGCGCGGTTGTGGTGCAGCCCAGTGTCTATGGGGCGGATAATCGCTGCCTGTTGGCTACGCTCGATCGCCGGCCGGGGCAGTTGCGCGGCGTCGCTGTGATCGATGCGCAAACCTCTGAGGCGAGCTTGAAGGACATGGACAGCCGAGGAGTACGAGGTATACGGCTGAATTTGGTCAGCAGTGGCAGCCTGGGGCCCGAGGCGGCAGTACAGGCTATTGATGCGGCGGTTCGTCTCATCGAGCCGCTGGGCTGGCATCTGCAGGTGTTCGTCCGTGCCGCCTTGCTGGATCACCTGGAGCCGTTGCTGCGCGAGCTGCCCGTAGCGCTGGTGCTGGATCATATGGGATACATCGATGCCACCCAGGATGTGCGGCAACCCGGCTTCCGCGCCCTGCTGCGTCTGCTTGCCGATGGCCGGTGCTGGGTCAAACTGGGTGGTGCCCACCATATCAGTCCCGACGAACTCGGCAATCCGCAGGTGGACCGATACGCGCGTGAACTTGTGGCCGCCAACATCGAACGCCTTGTATGGGGGTCGGACTGGCCGCATTTCGCCAAGCATGCGCGAAAGATCCAGGCTACCCCGGAGCGTGTCGGCTTTCGGAATCTCAATTACGCAGCCTTGATCGCGATGCTGGTGCGCTGGCTGGACGCCTCGCCCGCCGCCTTGGAACAAGTACTGGTGACGAATCCTCGGCGCTTGTATGGCTTCGACTCAGACGACGGGATTGAGGTCGACCCGGGGGCAATGACATAAGAGGAGCGTTCCGCCGCGTCACTTGTCGTGCGAGGAGGGTGCGCGGCCGCCGAGCATCCTCGTTCGGCATTTCCAGTGTTGCGACGCTCTCGCAATCGTCTTGGTTTCCCTGAATTGTAAAAGTACCTGATTAGTCTTGACTAACTCTGTACCATCCAGACATGTGCCTTTTGCAGAACAGGGATGTCAGGATGAATACTTCAGCATGTTAGGTTTTTCCACACCGTGGGTTTGGGTTACTTGGATCACCTTTCTGAATGGGAGCGTGCCTATTTCTGCAACTGGTTACCTCGAACCACCAAAGGAGAAATACTATGTCTAACGAAATGATGAAGAACTGGAGCGAGTACAAACCAACCAAAACCGTATGGTTGTGGTCATGTGTCGGCGCCGCTGCCTTGACCATGATAGTAGGGTTCACTGGAGCGGGCTGGGTCACCGGCGGCACGGCAGCCCAACAGACACAAGCGTCGACCGAGCAAGCCGTAGCCACACTGGCGGCTGGTATTTGCGCCAATCGATTTCTTGCTGCCGAGGATGCGGGGGTCAAGCTCGCTGCTCTGAAAGACATGGACTCCTGGAAGCGGGGCACGTTTATCGAGGAAGGCGGCTGGGTGACTTTTGCCAGCATGAAAGAACCGGTCAGCGGGGCGGCAAAACTCTGCGCGAGTCAATTGGCAACTGCGGAACTTCCAGTGGCCGAAAGCGGGGCGTAAAGGCAGCATCGCCAAACCTCGAAGTAACAGGCGGTTGCGTTATGGTTTATGGCCTGGCGCTTTCGTCTTAAAGTTCCGCCTTAAAAAAAGCCCAGCCGGCGCGAGCCGGCTGGGCTTAAGTATTTTGGTGGAGAAGAGGAGGATCGAACTCCCGACCTCTGCATTGCGAACGCAGCGCTCTCCCAGCTGAGCTACTCCCCCAACAGAATTATTTTAGCAAAATATTTGGATGCGGGTGGGTAAGCTGGACGCTGAAGCAGCCCTTGAGCGCTAAGGATTCGGAATCCGGGGCCCGGCCGGTTGGGCCCTGCCCCGCGTACGCCTGCTTATCGTTCTGTCTGGTTCAGTGCCTCTTCCAGCATTTTCCACAAGCTTATTATTAATATTATTATTTTCTTTATATTTATTAATATAATAATAAATTACACATTAGCATATTAATTATAAAAACATAAACTAAAGGAATATGGGTTTTTATTAAATATATATTTAAATTCAATGGTTTAGGTTTTTAAATTGTCCTGTTGTTTATTTTAATTCGCTTATTACCAAGATAAATCTATATTAATTTTATATTCATCTTTGCCTTTTTTCTGATGGTAAATCAGAATTTTCTCTCAATCATATTCGAATGTTTTTCGGGTGTGAATCGATGAACCGGCAACAAGGGAAGCGCTTCCCAAGGATGAGTATATGGATTATTCAGTCTCCAACAAAAAGAACAAACGCCGCAGCTTGGTCCAGGCGATGGCGCTATTAGGGTCGTCGTCACTATTGCCTGTCGCGCTTAAGGCCCAAGGCACCAACAAAAAATTGTCCGGCACTGTGCTGAATGTTTCTGTGTTCAATGGCGCGTTTCCCCGCATGCTGCGGCCCTGGATAAAAGAGTTCGAGGCCGCCACGGGAGTAAAAGTCAATTACGACACACCTTCTTTTCCTATTTATAACCAGCGCACCGACCTGGAGCTTTCAACGCGGGGCTCGGGACTGGATGTGGCCAATGTGACGTTTATCTATTCAGGGCGATGGATAGCTTCTGGCTGGTTTACGCCGCTCGACGATTTTCTTGCCAATCAGACACCCGAGCAATGGGATCTGGAAGATATTCTGCCTGGCGCGCGGGCGCCTGAAACCGGCAAGGATGGAAGCCTTTATGGCATTCCATGGAATGTGGAAGTCGTGCTTGCCGCCGCATCCCGCTTCGATCTTTTGCAGGAATCGGGCTTGGAATTCCCGCAAACCACGGATGACTTGCTGCAGGCGCTCAAGGGGGTGAATAAGAAGGATCGGTCCGCTGGCTTTGCCACTGATAATCACTACGGCTGGACTTTCCCGCCATATCTGCATGCCTTCGGTGGCGATGTGTTTGTGAATGCCCCCGATAACCTTCTGCCAACCCTGGATACGCCCGAAGCGATAGCCGCCGCAGATTACTTTGCGCATCTATTGCGGGATTTCGGTCCGGATGGCGTCATTTCATATACCACCGACCAGACGGTGCAGGCGCTGAAGGCCGGTCGAGCCAACTTGAGCACCATGGGGCAAAGCCATCTGACCCAGATCGGCGATCAGGCATCCAGCAAGACGGTAGGCACCGCGGCATTCGGCCTGGTGCCGCAAGGCCCGAAAGGGCGCTTTCCCGGTGTTGCCGTTCATGCCTTGGGCATACCGGCGGGTTCGAAGAACAAAGAGGCGGCGTGGGCGTTCATTCAATGGGCGACTTCAAAAGAGATTGCTCTGCGCGCGGTGGCTGCGGGGTACGGATCGCCAGCCAGACGATCGGCGCTGGAGTCGCGGGAATATCAGGCGCGGCAAACTGTCAATGGGTATGATTTGGCCAAACTGGCGATCGATTCGGTCGATCTCGCGGCCAAGGGCGGCTATATGAAATACAGGACGGTATCTGTGTTTCCCCAGGTCGACCAGCAGTTGAACAAGGCGATCGAGCTAATCGTGTCGGGGCAGCGCAGCGCGGAACAAGCCATGAGGTTGGCGCAGGCGCAGTCCGTTGCCGAGCTGAAACGAGCCGGCGTGGTGCTGTAGATGGCTGCTTTGTCCTGGCAAGAGACGCGCAGTCGGGCTTTTTTTCTTGGCCTTGCCCCTTCCTTGTGTGTGCTTGGGCTTATAACGCTTATTCCCACCATAGCGCTGCTGGTCGTCAGCTTTACGCCGCTAAGCTTGACTGACCCTGCGGCAACGTTCAACTTCGATGATCCACTGGTGAATTATCGGCAGTTGTTGGGAGACGCCCGCTTCATGAACTCCATCGGCGTGCAGCTGCGGCTGTCCCTGTCCAGCGTGGTTCTGCAACTGCTGTTGGGGCTTGGCGTGGCGCTGCTGCTTAATGCCAAGGCGTCGCTGCTTGGGGCAATACGCACGGTGTTTCTTATTCCCATGGTCTTGCCGCCTATTGTGGTGGCCTTGATATGGAAGATTTTCTATACGCCCGATGTCAGCCCCATGCACCGTTTTCTGGACGTCGCGGGCCTGTCGTTGGGATCGCTGATTGCCGACCCGGACTGGGCTTTGTGGGCGATTTCGCTGGCTGATACCTGGCAGTGGTTTCCTTTCACCATGCTGATGGTACTGGCGGCACTGCAGATGATTCCGGACGATCCGCTGGAGGCTGCCCGCATCGATGGCGCGAACCGCTGGCAGGTTTTCCGCTACATCATCGTTCCGTATATCAAGCCTGTGCTGGTGATTGCCGGATTGTTTCGGCTGATTGACAGCTTCAAGGCGTTCCCGCTTATCTATGTCCTGACGAACGGCGGCCCGGGTACGGTAACCGAGGTCACCAATTTCTATGGATTCATTCAGGCGTTCAATTTTTCATACTGGGGCTATGCCAGCGCTATCGCGGTGTTGATGCTGGCCGCTGCATTCACACTGAGCTGGCTGATCAGTTGGCTCGGGGGAGATCGACATGACAGCCGTTAGCAACGCAGCACGGGGCAATGCACAGAGTGGGGATTTAATGGATGCCGGTCGCCCGTCTGGCGGCCTGGTCCGTACTGTTTTGTTGGCCAAGGCGTGGTCAAGGCGGCATGCGCGCGCCACTGCGGCGCTGGTCCTGCTGCTGGCAATCATGTTTCCGTTCCTCTGGTTGGTTCAACTGGCGTTTCGGCCTACCAACGATGTGTTCGGCGATTCGCTGTTGTTTCGCCCCAGCCTGGATGCGTTCAGAAGCCTGCTGGAGGGCAATTTCCTGGACTCTTTCGGCAACAGCTTGCTTGTCAGCACGATCTCGACGGGGCTCTCGCTGCTGATCGGCGTACCGGCTGCGTACGCGCTTACCCGGTGGCGCTCCCGTTTCAGGCGCAGCCTCGCCCTTTGGATACTGGTTACGCGTATGGCGCCGCCCATTGCCTTCACGATTCCATTTTATTTGGCCTATAGGTGGCTGGGTTTGCTCGACACGGTCGCGGGCTTGTCCATTGTTTACCTGACCTTCAATCTGGCGATCGTCATCTGGCTGATGCAGACCTTCTTTGAATCGATTCCTCCCGCGCTCGAAGAGGCCGCTTACATCGATGGCTGCGGCGTGTGGCTGGCTTTCTGGAAGGTGGCTCTGCCCCTGACCGCGCCAGGACTCGCCGCCACGGCCGTGCTGTGCTTCATATTTTCCTGGAGCGATTTTTTCTATGCGCTGATTCTGACGCGCACCAATGCCGTGACCGCGCCTGTCGCCATCGTGAACTTTCTGCAGTACGAGGGTTGGGAATGGTCCAAGATTGCCGCGAGCGGCACGCTGGTCATGTTACCCGTCGTCGCATTCACCATTCTGGTCCGTAAATATCTGGTCCACGGCATGACTGCCGGCGGCGTCAAGGATTAACAAACATGTCTTCCATCACGATTAACGATCTCAAGAAAAACTTTGACGCAACGCCGGTCATCCGGGGAATTTCGCTGGACATACGCGACGGCGAGTTTATCGCCCTGGTGGGGCCGTCGGGTTGCGGAAAATCGACCCTGCTGCGCATTATTGCCGGGCTGGAGTCCCAGGACTCGGGGGAAATCAGACTGGGTGACCGGCTTATCAACGATGCCGCACCCAAGGACCGAAATATTGCGATGGTCTTCCAGAACTACGCGCTGTATCCCCACATGACGGTCGCGCAGAACCTGGGTTTTTCGCTGCGCTTGCAGGGCGCCAAGGCTGCCCATGTAAAGGCGAGGACTTCAGAGGTGGCGCAGGCTCTGGGACTGAGCCCTCTGATGGACCGCTATCCGCGTCAGTTGTCTGGCGGGCAGCGGCAGCGCGTTGCCATGGGCAGAGCCATCGTGCGCGATCCTCAGGCGTTCTTGTTCGATGAGCCCTTATCCAATCTGGACGCGAAGCTGCGTGTACAGATGAGAACCGAAATCAAGGCATTGCACCAGCGCCTTGGCACCACGACGGTATACGTCACTCACGACCAGGTCGAGGCCATGACAATGGCTGATCGCATCGTTGTGCTGAGAGGCGGGCTGATCGAACAAGTCGGCGAGCCCCTGGCTTTGTATGACAGGCCGGACAATGCTTTTGTGGCGGGCTTTATTGGCTCGCCCGCCATGAATTTCATTGCGGGCCGGCTCGATCTGTTAGATGCCCCGCGCCTGGTGACCGACGATGGCCTGCAGTTGCCGGTTGGCCCTGTGCCGCAGGAGTCGCACGGCCGCGAGGTCATATACGGCATCCGTCCCGAGCATTTCGTGCTGGGGGACGAGCATGGCGCCAGTAGCGAAGTTGTCGTCGTCGAGCCTACCGGCTCGGAAACCCAAATTGCTGTTCGCCTTGCGGGCCGGGAAATCATGACGGCTTTCCGTGACCGCCTGAATGCGTATCCGGGTCAACGGATTTCGTTGACGCCGCAATTGCACCAGGTCCATCTTTTCGACGCCGGCGATGGCAGGCGAATTAATTGACGAGTATGTCTATCCATGGCCCACACCTTTTTATAAGGAAATATCATGACTGCAGCAGTGCTTACGCCAGAAATTACCCCGGCTTTGGCTCCGGATCACATTTCCAGGCTGGATATTGCCCCGGTGTCCATCCACTTGGGAGCGGAAGTCCGAGGGGTGCGCTTATCGGGGTCTTTGAATCCTGACACCTTCGCCTCGATCAAGCAGGCCCTGCTCAAGCACAAGGTGCTTTTCTTCCGCGGGCAGCAGCACTTGGACAATGCCGAACATGAAGCATTTGGCCGCCTCTGGGGCACGCCGGTTCCTCATCCCACGGTGCCCGCCCCCGATGGCACGACGTTGCTGGAGCTGGATTCCGAACATGGCGGACGGGCCAATTCCTGGCATACCGACGTCACGTTCGAGGCTGAGTATCCGCAGGCGGCCATCCTGCGCGCTGTGGTGATCCCTCCGGTCGGTGGCGATACGGTATGGGCCAATACGGCGCTGGCTTATCAGAACCTGCCCGCCGGTCTCAAAAGCCTGGCGGATACGCTATGGGCTTTGCATGGCAACGACTATGATTATGCCGCCTCGCGCCCCGCCGAGGCGGCTGATGAGGGCATCAAGCGCTATCGCGAGGTATTCACTTCGCGCTTGATCGAGGCCGAGCACCCTGTGGTTCGAATACATCCCGAAACCGGGGAGCGCACTCTGGTGCTGGGCCACTTCGTGAAAAGGTTGCTTGGGTATTCAACCCAGGATTCCACGGCGCTGTTCAATTTATTGCAGGGCCATATATTGCGGCCCGAGAACACGGTGCGCTGGCGTTGGCAGCAGGGCGATGTGGCGATTTGGGACAACCGTGCGACCCAGCACTATGCCTTGAACGACTACGGCACGCAGAAGCGCGTGGTCCGGCGCGTCACCATTGCCGGCGATGCTCCCGTTGGCGTCGATGGCCGGCGCAGCGTGTCGCGTTCCCGGTAGACGGCCACACGGGTGGATGAAGCGCCAAGGTTATAATGCCTGGTTAGCTGAAATTATTTCCAGGGCCTCATACCACCCATGACAACCATTCTTGAAAACGTTCCAACCGGCCAGAAGGTCGGTATTGCTTTTTCTGGCGGGCTGGATACCAGCGCCGCCTTGCTGTGGATGCGCAACAAAGGCGCCATTCCCTATGCCTACACGGCCAATCTGGGGCAGCCTGACGAAACCGACTATGAAGCCATTCCGCGCCGCGCCAAAGAATACGGCGCCCAGGAAGCGCGCCTGGTCGATTGCCGCTCGCAACTGGTGGCCGAAGGCATCGCCGCCCTGCAGTGCGGCGCTTTCCATATTTCCACCGCGGGCGTCACCTATTTCAACACCACGCCCATAGGCCGCGCGGTAACCGGCACCATGCTGGTGGCGGCCATGAAGGAAGACGACGTCAATATCTGGGGCGACGGCAGTACCTTCAAGGGCAACGACATAGAACGTTTCTACCGCTATGGGCTGCTGACCAATCCCGCCCTGAAGATCTACAAGCCCTGGCTCGACCAGGTCTTCATCGACGAACTGGGCGGCCGGGCCGAAATGTCGGAATACATGCGTCAGGCTGGTTTCGACTACAAGATGTCGGCCGAGAAAGCCTATTCCACCGATTCGAACATGCTGGGCGCCACGCACGAGGCGAAAGATCTGGAGCACCTGAACTCGGGCGTCAAGATCGTTCAACCCATCATGGGCGTGGCGTTCTGGCGCGATGACGTGCAGGTCAAGGCCGAAGAGGTCACGGTTCGCTTTGAAGAAGGGCAGCCAGTGGCGCTCAATGGTATCGAGTATTCCGATAGCGTCGAGCTGCTGCTGGAAGCCAATCGCATTGGCGGCCGTCACGGCCTGGGCATGAGCGACCAGATCGAAAACCGTATTATCGAAGCAAAAAGCCGCGGCATCTATGAAGCGCCCGGCCTGGCTTTGCTGTATATCGCCTACGAGCGGCTGGTCACCGGCATTCATAACGAAGACACGATAGAGCAATACCGCATGAATGGGCTGAAGCTGGGCCGTCTGCTGTATCAGGGTCGCTGGTTCGATCCGCAGTCCATCATGCTGCGTGAAACGGCGCAGCGCTGGGTGGCGCGTGCCGTTACCGGCGAAGTCACCATCGAGCTGCGTCGCGGCAACGACTATTCCATATTGGATACCCGGTCAGACAACCTGACTTATCAGCCCGAGCGCCTCACAATGGAAAAGGGCGAGTCCACGTTCTCGCCGCGCGACCGCATTGGCCAGCTCACCATGCGCAATCTGGATATCGTCGATACGCGCGACAAGCTGTTCACTTATGTCAAAACAGGCTTGCTGGCGCCGGCTTCGGGTTCGGCCCTGCCGCAGCTCAAGGGCAAGTCGGACAAATAGGGCGCAAGCCAGGGGTGGCGTGTTTGTCGCCCCTGATGTGCATGCCTGGTGTACTGTTTGGTTAATTCACGCATGAACCGAGCAAACAGCATACCACCCGGCGGATAAGCAATCATGACTCCCAGAAAACCTGATTCAAATGTCAAGACGGCGCTGCGGGTCATCGAGATCATCGAAATTTTTGCCCGTGAGGCCAGGCCGCTCGCGCTATCGGAAATTGCACGGCATCTGGGCGCCCCCGTGTCCAGTTGCCTGGCTCTGCTGAGAACGCTGGCGAGCCTGGGCTATTTGTATGAAACGGGGCGGCGCCAGGGCTACTACCCGACCGGCCGCCTGCTGGCCATGGCGCAGCGTATTTCCCGGGCCGATCCCATCCTGGACAGGGTGCGTCCCAGCCTGGAAGAGCTGCGCGACACCACATCGGAAACTGTGGTGCTGGGCAAGCTGGACCAGAACAATCGGGTCGTCTACCTGGAAGTCTTTGCCTCGCCGCATCCGATCAGCTATGTGGGGGTGGCCGGTTCCCAGCGCGATATCCATGCCAATTCGCAGGGCAAGGCATTGCTTTCCACGCTGGATGTCCAGGACAGGCTCAAGCTGCTGTCGGCCAGGCCGCTGCAGAAATACAACGAGCGCACGCTGGTCACGCCCAAGGCGGTCGAGGCCAATATCCAGGCCTCGCTTGAGCGCGGGTGGTTCGCCAACCTGGGTGAGTCCATGGAGGATGTCGGCGCCATCGCCTGGCCCGTCAAGGTGATGGGCAGCCACTATGCCATTTCCATCGCTGGGCCCTTGTATCGTATCGAAGAGCGGATGGACGACAAGGCCAAGAAGCTGCGCGCCGCCTGCCGCTTCATCGAGCAGAGTATCTAGCCAGCGGCGGCGACGTTTTCCAGGCCCTTGGCCGGCGCCTTGCGGCCGTCCGGCAATACAAAGCTCATGCCATGTCCTTGTTGTTCTGCTCGCCGCAGGCATGGGCCTGTTCCAGTACCTGGTCGACGAGGCTAGGGTCCACGCCTGCCTCAAGCAGGACTTCGCGCGTGTGTTCGCCCAGGCGTGGCGCGTGGCGCCGTATGCGCAAGGGGGTTTTGGAATATTGGCCAACGGGTGCGGGCGATCGCATGGCGCCTTCCGAGGGGTGCCGCAGCAGCGGCAGCATTTGAACCTGCTGCAAGTGCGGATCGTCGATCAGCTTGTCGATGTCATACAGCGGGGCCGCGGGTATGTCGGCGGTATCGAAGGCCTGCAGCCAGTATTCGCTGGTATTGCCGCCAAGCACGTCGGCCACCAGGCTGTATGCCTGGTTGATATGCTGTGATCGCGCAGTGTGGGTGCTGAAACGCGCGTCGTCGAGCAGATCGGGCCGGTTTATCAAGTCAAAGAAACGCGTCCAGTGCTTGTCGTTGTAGATCAGGACACTGATATAGCCGTTGGATGTGGCGTAGGGCCGGCGGTGAGTGGCCAGCAGGCGCGCGTAGCCTGTGGGGCCCGCCGGCGGCTCGAAGGTACGGCCGCCCAGGTGATCGCCCAGCACCAATTGGGCCATGGCTTCGAACATGGGTATTTCGATGGCCTGGCCCGTACCGGATGTTCGTGCCTGTATGACACCGGCCAGGACGGCAACAGCCACCTGCATGCCGACGGCGCGGTCTGCCAGCGTCAGTGGCGCGTAGCGCGGAACATCGCCGGAATTCTGTTGATAGAGCGTGGGTATGGCCGTCATGCCCTGGATCAGGTCATCGTAGGCCGGCTTGCCCGCATATGGGCCATGATTCCCGAAACCGTAGGCCCCCACGTAGACGATGCGGGGGTTGGCCTGGGCAACGGTGTCGTAGTCCAGGCCCAGGCGAGCCATGGCCTGGGGGCGGGTGTTGTACAGCAGTACGTCGACTGTCTTGGCCACTTCCAGGCAGGCCTGCCTGCCAGCGGCGGTTTTCAGATCCAGCACGATGGATCGCTTGTTGCGGTTCAGGTGCAAATAGAGGGCGCCCATGCCTGGATTGCGCATGGGGCCGACCGCGCGCATATTATCCCCCGCAGGCGATTCCGCCTTGACGACGTCGGCGCCCAGATCGCCAAGAATCTGCGTGGCATACGGGCCCATCACCACCGAACTCAGATCGAGTATCCGGATGCCATCCAGCGGTCCGGACGATTCACGCTTGTCGCTCATTGCTGCTCGATTCCCGCCGCCTTGATCCATTTACCCCATAGTTCGTATTGTTCTTGCACGAATTGGGCGAACTCTTCAGGCGTGCCGCTGAAAGCATCGAAACCCAGTTGAGCAAGGCGCGCCTTGGTGTCGGGGTTGCTGACGATTTTATTGATGGCGCCGTTCAGCACCTGCACCACCTCGGGCGACATGCCTGCCGGGCCAAAATAGCCGTTCCAGGAGTTGATGTCGAAGTCGGGCAGACCGGTTTCTTCCATGGAAGGCAGATCGGGTACCAGTTCGCTGCGTTTGGCGGTGGACACGGCCATGGCATGCAGGCGCCCGGAATTGACGAAGGGCATGCCGGACGTAAGGTCGGTGAACATGAAATCGACCTGGCCGCCGACCAGGTCGGTCAGGGCCTGGGGCGTGCCTTTGTAAGGGACATGCAGCGTCTTCATGCCGGCTTGTGCGCCGAATGTGGCGCCCGCGACAATGCCGGTGCTGTTGCCTGAGGCATAGGCGATGGTATCGGGGTGTTCTTTGGCGTACTTGACCAGCTCTTGCACGGTTTTGTAAGGACGGTCGGGATTGGCGACCAACAGAAAGGGCAGGTTGCCGCCGCGCGCGATCGGTGTGAAGTCCTTGACCGGGTCGTAAGGCACGTTCTTCATGAGCCAAGGGGCCGCGGAATGCGAAGTATTGGTAGTGACGAAAAGGGTATAGCCGTCGGGTTTGGCTTTTGCCACATAACTGGCGGCAATGGTTGCATTGGCTCCAGGCTTGTTTTCTACGACAACTGGCTGGCCCAGCAAATTGCTGAGCTCCTCGGCGAAAATTCTCCCGACCGCATCAGTGCCCGAGCCGGCCGGGAAAGGCACGATGAGGCTGATGGGCTTTTCGGGGTAGGCCGCCAGGGCCGCTGTGCTGAAAGCGGCCAGGCCCAGCAATGCGCCGGCAAGGAGTTTTCCCGGCGCGAATCGGCGCTGGGTTGTGGAAGTATGAGTGCACGGGGTACTTGTTTGCATGGTTGTCTCCGATGGCGCGGGAAGTTCCGGCCGTTTTTATTGTGAAGGTTGGGTCAGCGTATGACTCGGGCGGGGTTTTCTTCGTAGGGGGGCGAGTAGATGACCAGCAGTCGCGCGGGCTCGTCGCTGGTCACGGTGAAGGTGTGTTTTTTGTCTGGCGGGAAGTAACAGCAATCGCCGGCACGCATTTCGCCGCGTTCGCCGTCGACCTCGGCAATGGCCGAACCCGATAGCAGGTAACAGACTTGCTCGATGCCGGGATGGGCGTGGGGCAGGGCGCCCTGATTCTTTTCTATGGTGCCCAGCAGCACCTCGACGTGCTGCGCGCCTACGGTTTCGCGGCTGATAAGGCGGCGGTTGACGGTGCCATGGTGATTGGCCGGGGAATAGCCCGCGACCTCGGATTCGTTGATGATCCAGGCAGGTTTTTTCATGTATCCATTTTCCTATGTATGAAAATAGTTTTACACATATAAAAATATAGCGCAAGACGGTATTGCCCCGAACTGTCTCGGAAAGCAGGCCTGGACGGCTGGACCAGGCCGCGCCCGGCCGTGGCTTGACCGGGGCGGGCGCAGTGGAATCGTTTGTCCTGGCGCTGCCCGAAAATTGAACTACCATGGCGGCGGGTCGCCATGTTCGCCGGAGCCGCCCAGGAAAAAGGCCGGCGCCCATAACAGGCGCCGGCCCTTTGGTACTGCGGTGTCGGAGGCCTTAAGCGGGCAACTGCCCCAGCAGCAGGAACTCCATCAGGGCCTTTTGCACGTGCAGGCGGTTTTCCGCCTCGTCCCATACCACGCTTTGCGGCCCGTCGATGACTTCGCCCGTGACTTCTTCGCCCCGATGGGCCGGCAGGCAATGCATGAACAGCGCGTCGGGCGCGGCGGCCGCCATCATGTCGGCATCGACGCACCAGTCGGCGAAGGCCTCGCGGCGCTCTTCATTTTCAGCCTCGTAGCCCATGCTGGTCCAGACGTCGGTGGTGACCAGGTGAGCGCCGCGGCAGGCCTCGATGGGATCGGCGAATTCCTGCAGGATGCCGGGTGCCGGCTGGCCGATGCGCTGCGGGTCGAGCTGATAGCCGACCGGCCCCGATACGTGCAGGCGAAAGCCCAGGATTTCGGCCGCCTGCAGCCATGTGTACGACATGTTGTTGGCATCGCCTATCCAGGCTACCGTTTTGCCTGCTATGGGGCCCTGATGCTCTATGAAGGTGAAAATATCGGCCAGGATCTGGCAAGGATGGAATTCGTTGGTTAGGCCATTGATGACGGGCACGCGCGAATGCGCGGCAAAGCGCTCGATGCGCGTTTGCTCGAAGGTGCGGATCATGATCAGATCGACCATGCGCGATATGACGCGCGCGGTGTCTTCGATGGGTTCGGAGCGGCCCAATTGCGAGTCGCCAGTGGTAAGATGAATGACTGAGCCCCCAAGCTGGTACATGCCCGCCTCGAATGACACACGGGTGCGGGTGCTGGCCTTTTCAAAAACCATGGCCAGGTTGCGATCGTGCAATGTGTGATGCGGCTCGTAGCGCTTGAACTTGTTCTTGATCAGTTGGGCGCGATCCAGTACATACTGGATTTCGGTTTTCGATAAGTCGCGAAATTGCAGGAAATGCCGCAGCGGGCCGGTTTTTGGTGTGGCGTCAGACATAATAAGCCTTGTGTAAAAGAGCCATCTTACCTTGCCGGATGGTCATCCGCAAAAAGCCTTTCGGCGCGGATCGCGGCGCCGATGCGGCGGTACCTTCGCGGGGCGTGCCGGCCCCGAAAGACACCCACGACCGGTATCATATACAATTCGCGGCGCAGGGAAAGTTTGGTACGCCTGAAATGGCTACGATTTGTCCGCGGAAGTCTATGACCCATCTTGTGCAGCAGTTAGTTATTCATGGCCTCACTCTCGAGGGCCAGCGTTTTCGCCCCAGCGACTGGGCCGAGCGTCTTGCCGGAGTCATGTCGCAGTTTCGCCCCGCAGGCTCCACGGGCGGACACCTTACGTATTCCCCCTATGCGGTACCGGTTGTGCTTGATGGCGTGCGCTGCGTGGTGGTCGATTTGCGTCTGCGCGAACTCGAGCCGCTGGCATGGAAGTTTGTGTGCGATTTTGCCACCGACAACAAACTGCAAACGACAAGGCAGGAGATCCCCACCCCATTGCGCCCCTAGAGGGCTTTTTTTACGTCGATGGCTTTTGGAAAAGGCGGCGCGGTGCCGGAATGGATGGCGCCGCCTTCGTGCGCGACAGGCTACAGGGCGGGAACAGGTGTAATTACCTTGCCGGTGGTGGCGAAGGCGTCGACGTTGTCCAGCACCAGATCGGCCATGGCTTTGCGGGTTTCGTTGGTGGCGCTGCCAATATGCGGCAGGATCACGACGTTATCCATGGTTTTCAGGGCGTCGGGCACTGTGGGCTCGGCTTCGTAGACATCCAGGCCGGCGCCACCCAGTTCGCCGCTGGCCAGGGCATTGACCAGGGCGGCTTCGTCTATGACCGAGCCGCGCGAAATATTGATCACCACGCCGGTGGGCCCCAGGGCCTTGAGTACGTCGGCGTTGACCAGACGGCGGGTACTGTCGCCGCCCACCGTCGCAATGATCAGGAAATCGGCCCACGCGGCCAGGTCGACCAGCGAGGCTTCGTAGCCGAAGGAAATATCGTCGCGTTGGCGTCGATTGTGATAGCGGACTTCCATATCGAAGCCGGCGGCGCGCTGCGCAATGGCCATGCCTATCCGGCCCAGTCCGACGATGCCCAGTTTTTTATGGCTGACCTTGCTGCCCAGCGGGAAGGCGGCCTGGGTGCCCCATTGGTTGGCCCGGACATAGCGTTCGGCGTGTCCCAGTTTGCGGGCGGTCGCCAGCAGCAGGCCAAAGGCCAGATCGGCGACACAGTCATTGAGCACATCGGGTGTGTTGCTGACCTGTATGCCTTTGCCTTGCGCGTGTTTGACATCGATGGCGTCGTAGCCGACGCCCTGGCTGCAGATGGCCTTGAGCTTGGGCAGTGCGTCGATCAGGTCGGCGCGCGTGGGAGTCATGGCGCTGGTGACCAGGGCCACGACATCGTTTTTCCGCTCGGCGATGATGGCCTGCGCATCGGGCTGGTTCCAGAGCTGGATGACCTCGAAATGCGTGGATAGGCGTTCTTGAGCGTAGGGGATTGCCAGGGGAAAGAGTTGCAGTAATACGGGTTTTGCGGTTGTCATGAGTGTCTCGGATCGGTACTGTTGTTGTTGGTGCAATCCGAACTATACCTCAGGCATAAAAAAATAAATGCCCCCACGCTGCGCCTTTGGCTTGCTGCCCCCAGAGGGGGCGCTTTTTGCCTTGGGAGCGGCCCGGCGGCAAAAAATGCCCCCACGCCGCGCCTTCGGCTTGTTGCTCCCAAAGGGGGGCTTTTTACCTTGGAGCGGCTCAAGGCAAAAAAAACAGGACGCCTGGGCGTCCTGTTTTGGCCGGGTTGCCCCGCGCCGATTTTGCCGTTTAAACCGTGGCAGCAATCAGGCCAGGGCTTTTACTGCGGCGGCAAGGCGGCTTTTGTGACGGGCAGCCTTGTTTTTATGAATGATGTTCTTGTCGGCAACGCGATCGATAATGCTTGTGGTTTTCTGGAAAACTTCAGCAGCAACGGCTTTATCGCCGGCGTCGATGGCTTGGCGCACGCGTTTGATGGACGTGCGAAGCATAGAGCGCAGGCTGGCGTTGTGTTTGTTGCGCTCTACCGACTGGCGAGCACGTTTGCGGGCTTGGGCGGTATTGGCCATTATGCGTATCCGTGTATCTGTGTGGTTTATTCGGCAAAGACCACTATTCTAT
The DNA here is from genome assembly GCA_049672825.1 of Pusillimonas sp. Lineage (GTDB taxonomy): Bacteria > Pseudomonadota > Gammaproteobacteria > Burkholderiales > Burkholderiaceae_B > Pusillimonas_C > Pusillimonas_C harenae_A. The sequence goes on along the minus strand of JBATWU010000128.1, from coordinate 7,639 downwards.
ATTACTTGCCGCGGCGTGTAAAGTCTGATGGCCGAAATCCGCAGCCAAACAACACCGTGAAATAGGCCAGCGCGCTGGCGGCCAGCACGCCGCCCAGCCACAGGACGCGCAGCGCGGGCTGGGCCCCGAGTGCGATCCAGTCGAGCGATTCGCCCGCGAACCACAGCACGGCCGACAGCGCAGCCAGCGCCGGCAGCATGCGCAGGCAGAACATCAGCCAGCCCGGCCCGGGATGGTAAAGCCCGCCGCGGCGCAACAGTACGACCAGGCACAGGGCATTCACACTGGCGCCCAGCCCAATGGACAGGGCCAGACCGGCGTGCGCGAATTGAGGTACCAGGAGCAGATTGAGCAGTTGAGTCAGCACCAGCACGAACAGGGCGATGCGTACCGGCGTGCGGATATCCTGCTTGGCATAGAAGCCCGGCGCCAGGATCTTGATGGCAAGCAGGCCTATCAGCCCGACCGCGTAGGCCATGACGGCCAGCCGGGTTTGCATGACGTCGGCACCGCTGAAGGCGCCGTAGTTGAAGAGGGTGGCCACCAGGCCGTCCGACAGCAGGGCCAGGCCGAAGGCGGCGGGCAGGCCCAGCAGCAGCACCAGCCGCAGTCCCCAGTCCAGCAGCGCGCTGTAGCCGGCATGATCCTGCCGGGCATGCGCGGCCGAGAGCTTGGGCAGCAGCACCGTGCCCAGCGCGACGCCCAGCAGGGCGGTGGGAAATTCCATCAGGCGATCGGCAAACGACAGCCAGGTGACGCTGCCCGGTGTCAGCCAGGTGGCGATATTGGTGTTGATCAGCAACGAGATTTGCGCCACTGAAACCCCCAGTATGGCGGGCAGCATCTGCCGCATGATCCGCTTGACGGTGGGGTCTTCCCAGGCCTGGCGCACACGAAGATCGTAGCGGGGCAGCAGACCCAGCCTGGCCAGCGCCACCCACTGCACCAGCAACTGGGCCACGCCGCCTATCATGACCCCGGCCGCCAAAGCATAAATAGGCGTCTGGAAATACGAGACCAGGAACAGGCTGGAACCTATCATGGACAGGTTCAGCAGCACGGGCGTGAAAGCGGGTACGGCGAACTTGCTCCAGGTATTGAGCACGCCCGACGCAAAAGCCACCAGCGACATGCACAAGATGTACGGAAACATCAGCCGGGTCATCCAGATCGCCGCGTCGAATTCGGCTTGCCGTGCGGCGGTGCGCATGCCGCTGGCCATGGCGCTGACAACCCAGGGCGCGCCGATGACGCCCGCGATCGTTACCAGCATCAGGGCGAAAGTCAGGAGCAGGGCGACGCGATCGAGCAGGACGCGGACGGCTTCCGCATCGCGCGTGCTGCGCGCTTCGCCCAGAATGGGCACGAAGGCTTGCGAAAATGCGCCTTCGGCGAACAGCCTGCGCAGCAGATTGGGAATGCGAAAAGCGACCCAGAAGGCGTCGGTCAGCGGCCCCGCGCCAAACGAGCTGGCAATCAGGATATCGCGGAGCAGGCCTGTAATGCGCGAAAGCAGCGTGAAGCTGCTGACGGTGGCGGCCGACCTGAGCAGGCTCATGCGATGACCGGCTTACTTCGGCGCCATGCGTATGGCGCCATCCAGGCGGATGGTTTCACCGTTGAGCATTTCGTTGCCAATGATGCTGTTGACCAGCTTGGCGTAGTCTTCCGGACGGCCCAGGCGGGATGGGAAGGGGATGCTTGCCGCCAGAGAATCCTGCACCTCTTGGGGCATGCCGAATATCATGGGGGTGCCGAAGATGCCGGGGGCGATGGTGACGCAGCGTATGCCGGTTTTGGAGAGGTCGCGCGCCACCGGCAGGGTCATGCCGACCACGCCCGCCTTGGAGGCCGCATACGCGGCCTGGCCGATCTGGCCGTCGTAAGCGGCGACCGAAGCCGTGTTGATCAGGACGCCACGCTCGCCCGTGGGTTCGGGCGTGTTCTCGCTCATGGCGGCGGCGGCCAGGCGGCACATATTGAAAGTGCCGACCAGGTTGATCATGACGACTTTCTGGAACAGATCGAAGGGATGCGGCCCATTCTTGCCCACCGTGCGCGACGCGGGCGCGACGCCGGCGCAGTTCACCAGGCCGAACAGCGCGCCCAGCTTCAGGGCGGCGACCACAACGGCCTGTCCGTCGGTTTCCTGGGTTACGTCGCAATGCACGTAGGTTTGCCCCAATTCGTCGGCAAGCTGCTGCCCCGCTTCGTCCTGGACATCGGCCAGGACGACTTTGGCGCCTTCCGCCACCAGCATGCGGGCGGTGCCCGCGCCCAGGCCCGATGCGCCGCCGGTCACGATGAATACCTTGTTCTTGATGTCCATTTTTTGTCTCGCTTCATGCAAAAACGGGCACTGGGCCCGTTGTGCGTGGGTGTCAGGCCTGCAATGCCTGGAAGATGCGTTCTTTGATTTCGTCGACCGCGCCCAGCCCGGAAAGCTGGCGGTAGGCGGGTGCGCCCGGCTTGCCGGATGCCGCCCATTGCGAATAATAGTCCACCAGGGGCCGCGTCTGTTCGCGATAGACGGCCAGTCGATGCTTGACGGTTTCTTCCTTGTCGTCGTCGCGCTGGACCAGAGGCTCGCCGGTCAGATCGTCGGTGTCGGGCGTTTTGGGCGGATTGAACTTGGTATGGTAGCTGCGGCCGCTGGCCGGATGCACGCGGCGCCCGCTCATGCGTTCAATGATGTTTTCTTCGGGCACCACGATCTCGATGACGAAGTCCAGCGCAATGCCGGCGTCTTTCAGGGCATCGGCCTGTGGAATCGTGCGGGGAAAGCCATCGAACAGGTAGCCGTCGCGGCAATCGGGCTGCTGCAGCCGGTCGCGTACCAGGCCGATGATGATGTCATCGGAAACCAGCCCGCCGGTGTCCATGATTTTCTTTGCTTCCAGGCCCAGCGGGGTCTGGGCCTTGACGGCGGCGCGCAGCATATCGCCGGTGGAAATCTGGGGGATGCCAAATTTTTCGGTGATGAATGCCGCCTGGGTGCCTTTACCCGCGCCGGGTGGACCGAGCAGTATCAGTCGCATGAATTCCTCCTGGAGTTTCGTTTTTCTAACTTTTTCCGATTATGCCGCAATGCAGCAAATTCTGCACGTCTTGCAGGACGGAACCAGCGAATTTGAAGTCGATTTATAACCGATTTGTAAAAATTTCGCGTATTCGGTCCAGATCTTCCTGTGTATCGACACCGGCCGCCGGATGGCTTGCCGCGATCTGCACGGCGATGGAATAGCCGTTTTCCAGCGCGCGCAGCTGCTCCAGGGATTCGAACGATTCCAGCGGCCCCACAGGCAGGTCGGGGTAGGCCCGCAGGAAGTCGGCGCGGTAGGCGTACAGGCCGATGTGGTGCAGTGCGGGCAGGCCCGGGGCCAGCCGCTGCGAACCGTCGGCCAGGGCATTGCGCGCCCACGGAATGGGGGCGCGGGAAAAATACAGCGCCCGCCCGTGGTGCGAGCACACCACCTTGACGGCATTGGGGTTGAAAAGCGTGGCGGCGTCGGTGATGGCAGTGGCGCAGGTGGCCATGGCGGCGTCGGGCGTTTGCGCCAGCAGCAGGGCGACCGCATCGATTTGCGCTGGGTCGATGAGCGGCTCGTCACCCTGCACATTCACCACGATGGCGTCGGGCGCCAGCGAGAGCTGGGCGGCCACTTCGGCCAGGCGGTCGGTGCCCGTGGGGTGGTCGGCGCGCGTCAGCAGCACGCTGAATCCGTGCGCCTGCACGGCGGCCTGAATGCCGGCGTCGTCAGTGGCGACCACCACGCGGCTGGCTTGCGACTTTGCGGCTTGCTCGGCGGTGCGCACCACCATGGGCTTGCCGCCGATATCAAGCAAGGGCTTGCCGGGCAGGCGCGTCGCGGCGGCGCGCGCTGGGATGACGGCGATGAAGCTCATGCCGTTTTAGCGTCGGCGGATGGAGCCGGTGACGGGGGGGAATCGTCGAGATCGCGGGCCTCGCTTTCAAGCATGACCGGAATACCGTCGCGGACGGGAAAGGCCAGCTTGTCGGCCTGGCATACAAGCTCGTGTTGTTCGCGATCGTGCCGCAGGGGACCTTTGCACAGCGGGCAGACCAGAATTTCAAGCAGGCGGGATTCCATGCGCGGCTCCAGGAAAAATCGAACAGTAAAACAAACAGTTTAATGCCTGGGCGATTTGTCGGCCATGGCGGATTTTTGCGCGGCGATGACGCCCAGCCGTTCGTGGACATGATCCAGCCAGGCAGGATCCGAGAAGGTGGGCTGGGCGTGTACCACCCAGAGCCGGGGGTCGTTGAAACGCGCGCATTTCACGGCGTCTTTGCTGGTGATCAGAATGCACGGATCCGGCAGCGCCGCAAAAGGCGAAGTTTCATAGGCATCGTGGTCGGGTAGCGCAATGGTCTGGTTCAGGCGCAGGCCGGCGGCGGCCAGCATGGCAAAAAAACGTTGCGGCTGGCCGATGGCGGCGACGGCGCTGGCCGCCTGCCGACCGTGATGCGCCAGCCATGAGGGCCAGTCCAGCTCGGTGCCGGTGGCAAGCTGCACGACCTTGGCGGGCTCGAGCCGCATGATCAATTGACGCGCCCGGGTGTTCAACTGTGCGGGGGGAATTTCGCCAGGCTGAAGATTGGTGATCAGAATATCGACGTATTCCAGGCGGCTGGCCGGTTCGCGCAACGGGCCGGCCGGCAGGACGCGGCCATTGCCGGTGCCGCGTCCGTCCTGCACCACGATTTCCAGATCTCTTCCCAGGGCCAGGTGCTGCAGGCCGTCGTCGGCGACAATGACATCGACCTGCGGATAGGCGTTTTGCAGTTGCTGCAGGGCCAGGACGCGTTTGGGGTGCACCGCCACCGGCGCTTGGATGGCCTGCGCGATCAGGGCCGGCTCGTCGCCGAACAGCACGGGATCGAGCCAGCCCTGGCCGACCCTGGGCCGGTCGCCGGCCCGGGCGCCATAGCCCCGGCTGATGACGCCGGGATGCCATCCCCGCGTCTGCAGCGCCCGGACCAGTTCGATGACCACTGGCGTCTTGCCGGTTCCGCCAACGTAGATATTGCCGACAATGACGACGGGCAGGCGGCTGTGGTGGCTGAGCTCGGGATCGCGCTGGTAGCGCAGTCCTTTGCGCGCGATAAAGGCTCTTGCCGCCCAGGATGCCGGCCACAGCAGGGCGCTGAGCAGCCCTTTTTTCTGCCAGGCCGCATGCAGGGTTTGGGTTAAGGCGGGCGAGATCTTCACGGCCGACTTTGGGTGGCAAAGTTGACGCGGGCAATTCCGGCCAGCCGCGCCGCCTCCATCACGCGCACTACCGACTCGTGTGTCGTTTGCGCGTCGGCGTTGATGATCAGCACGGCGTCCTCCCGGCCATTCGCCGCCGCGCGCAAGGCCTGGGCCATGTCTTGCGCCGAGACACCCGACAGCAATTGGCCGTTCAGCGCATAAATGCCTTGCTGGCTGATGGCCACGTTCAGCGCTTCTTCCTGCTGCGCCTCGGCCTGCGCTTCCGGCAGCGCCAGTCTGAGCTGGCTGTAGCGGGTGAAGGAGGTCGTGGCCGCCAGAAAAATCAGAATCACCAGCAAGACGTCGATCAGTGGAATCAGATTGATTTCCAGCTCGTCGTCGGCTTGCCCGCGGCGGAAATTCATGGCCGCGCCCCGCGTTCTATCATGCGGTTCAATGCGCTGGCCTCGCGCTCCATTCTATGCAGGTAGTGATCGACCCGCGATCGGAAGTAGCGGTGGAAAATAAGGGCGGGGATGGCGATGATGATGCCGAAGCCGGTGTTGTACAGGGCAATGGATATCCCCCGGGCCAGTTGGGCGGGATCGCCGCCGCTGGGGGTGTACGACGCAAAGATTTCTATCATTCCGACCACGGTGCCGAATAGCCCCATTAGCGGAGCGACCACGGCAATAGTGGCCAGTGCGGGCAGATAGCGATTGAGATTGTGGGCCACGTCCTTGCCGACATCTTCGATGGCGGTAAGGCGATAGGCATTGGTTTCGTCGCGGTTGATCATCACTTCGGCCAGCACGCGGCCCAGGGGCGAGTTGCCCGCGAGCCGCAGGACGGCGTCCGGGCTGTCGTTTTTTTGCCGCAGCAATTCCAGCACCTGGCCGGGCAGACGCGGCGGAAAGACCAGCTTGGTTCGCAAGGACAGAAACCGTTCGATGATCAGGGCAAGCCCAAGAACGGACGTGGCCACCAGCAGCCAAATAGGCCATCCGGCTGCATGAATAATGTCGAGCAAAATGATCTCCGCGTATGACAGGCCTGCGCATTTTACCGTTGTGCGGCTGGCTGGCGAAACTTTTCCGGCTCGCAAGCCTCCGGCGCATCGGCCCCGCGCCGCCGGTAAACAGACTCGGCCGGGTGGCGTATATTGACGGATTGTGCCGCCGATGGACAGTGCTGGACGCCGGCTGCGGCCTTTACGGCCTTGAAAAGCCACTGATGGCGCCGATTCACGGTAAAGGGGGCCCGAAAACGTAAAGATAGTATCAAATTTATACTCAAATTGGCTTGGGGCATGGCTTTCGGGCGAGTATCCACAGAATCTGTGGATAATTCTGTGCACAAGTTTGGCGATAGGCGCTATTTACCGGCTTTACAGGTTCAGTGGCTAATTTCAGCTCATTTTGTGATTTTTTAATAAATATATATTTATCAATTGGTTATAAGGTTTATTTAAGGTAAGAATTGACCTATGACGGGAATTGGATTGATATTTCACTGATTTGACAATTCTATTTATGCTGTGGAAAGAAATCCTGGCTCATTGCCGGTTGATGCCAATTCGGCTGGTTTTTCCGTCATTTTCATAGCTCGTTGAGTTTTTCATGGATTTAAGCAATATGTCGTCTACAACTGAGGGAGTCTGGACCGTCAGCCAGTTGAATCGCCGGGTCGGGGAGCTGCTGGAAGGTCATTTTTCACGCATTTGGGTAAGGGGCGAAATTTCGAATTTCACACAGGCAGCGTCCGGGCACTGGTACTTTTCAGTCAAGGACGAAGGCGCCGCCGTCAAGGCAGTCATGTTTCGCGGCCGCGCGCAGGCGGTCGGCTTTGTACCCAGGCCCGGAGAAAAGTTCGAGTTTCGTGTGAATGTCACCCTGTACGAGCCGCGTGGTGATTATCAGGTACAGGTGGAAAGCCTCAGGCGCGCGGGGCGCGGCGATCTGCACGAGGCCTTTCTGGCCCTCAAGGAAAAACTGGAGGCTGAAGGCCTGTTCGATCCGGCTCGAAAGAGGCCGGTCAAAACCATGCCGCGCGCTGTCGGGGTGGTGACTTCGATGGCGGCGGCGGCCTTGCGCGATGTGCTGTCGGCCCTGGCCAGGCGTGCGCCCCATGTGCCGGTCATCATCTATCCGGCGCCGGTGCAAGGCCTGGATGCGGCGGGCCTGCTCGATCAGGCAGTCCAGCAGGCGATACGGCGCAATGAAGTCGATACCTTGCTGCTCGTGCGCGGCGGCGGCAGCCTGGAAGACCTGTGGAGCTTCAACGACGAGACGCTGGCGCGCAGCATCGCCGCCAGCCCCATACCCGTAATCAGCGGCGTGGGCCATGAAACCGATTTCACGATTGCCGACTTTGTGGCGGACCTGCGCGCGCCCACGCCGACGGCGGCAGCGGAGCTGTGCTGC
>JBATWU010000127.1:0-2411 GCA_049672825.1 Pusillimonas sp. | reverse complement strand
GATCAACATCTGTTCGCGTTCGGTCAGATGCGGATTCCAGACATCGAAGATCAATATGAGCCGGTTGCGGTCGCTGCGGTTGATCGCTTCATGCTCGATCGTGTCGTCAAAAGCAAAGGCTTCGCCTTCGACCCACGCCCGCGTTTCCCCTCCCACGCGGAACTCACAACCGGGTGGCACGACGAGCGGTAGATGGATGATCGCGCGTGTATTGGTGACGCCTGTGTGCGGCGGAATGTGTGCACCCGCCTTCAACTGCGAGAAAAAGGCTGACGGTGCCTTGCCTGGGATAGGCGCGAGCGGCGCACGCGCCAGTGCAGCAGCGGTCGCGGGACAGCGGTCGAGTACGCGCTGATTTGGCCTTCCATACTCCCACAGAAAGCAAGCACCCCAATCAAGAGAGCCGTCAAGTGGCGTCCATTTACTGTCGGGCGAGCCTTCGTCCATACGGACATAGGGCCGTAGATCTTCTCCCTCCTGCTCGACCAGTGCCAATCCTTCGCGCCGGATATCCGCGGCTGCGGCTTCCAGTTCGGAAAGCCAAGGAAAAAGCCGCTTGTCGAAATATTCGTCGGCGGGCAGAAAAGGATAGTAAAGGCCGTGGCACTCGTTGCGAAAGACGGTCTTGCGTCCGAGCACGATGTCAAGACAGCGATCGAAGCGTCGCATATCGGGGTTGCTGGCGCGATCAGCACCGAAGGCCTCGTCATAGCGCTCCGCCAAGTCACGCGCATGATGCGCCATAAAAGCTTCGCCGCGCCGGATTGCATCGAGGACGGGAAGTGGCGCGTCCGATATCTGACGGCCGACTTGCAATACTGCGCTCCACGAAACAACAGCATCTCCCTCGCTGCCCGCTCGCTCCTCAAGCTCCGCCTTACGCAGCAGCGCGATAAAGTGAAAACGATCGTTGGCGAGCGCGCGCTCCAGCGCCGCCCGCTCGCCCTCGACATCCCCCATTGCCCGACGTGCAGTTGCGAGGTTGACCCAGAGAGCCGGCTCCCCCGGATCGCGATTTGCGGCATCGAGAAAGAAAGTTGCCGCCTGATCCCATTCAGCATCCTGCAAGCATCGCATTCCACGGGTGTTGAGAAGCTGCGGATCTTGCGGAGCAAGTACAAGCGCCGCATCCAGGTGATGGATTTCAGCGTCACGATCGCCCCGCCGACGGGCATCGACGATGGCCGCAATGTGCGACTGGACTTCTTTATCTTGCTCTGCCACCTGTTCCGCTAAGCATAGCGCGAAGCGAAGCGCAAGAAACAGAAATCGAGACGCATATGGCCGACAGCATCCTGGCTGCACCGTTGGGAGCCGAATGGCTTGCGCATCGTTTTGACGAAGCAACTGGCGATTTCCGCTTCGTTGCCTATGATCGCGCCGAGCGCGGCGCCGTTCCTTTCCTGACCGATGATCATCTGCCAGAGCGGAGTTGGCGCACCCTGTCCCGACGGGAAGCTCAGGCTATCCATCAGCGTGCACCCGTGCATTTCATCTTCCATTCCGGCTTTTGCTGTTCGACGTTGCTCGCCTCCTGTTTCGACCTACCGGGACTCGCGAGCGCGTTCAGTGAACCAATGATCCTGAACGATATTGTCGGCTGGCGACTGCGAGGCGCGCCGCCGGATGCTGTCGGCGCGACTCTGACTGACGCATTGCACCTACTCGGCCGTCCTTTTCCAGGCGATCAGGCGGCGATCGTCAAACCATCGAGTGTCGTCAATGGACTTGGTGCAGCGATGCTGGCGATACAATCTCAGGCGCGCGCGGTCGTCATGCACGCGCCACTCGGCGATTTTCTGATTTCGATCGCTAAAAAGGGCCTGGATGGTCGGCACTGGGTGCGTGAGCTATTTGTGAGGTTGCGCTCCGAGGGGCGTATGCGAACTTTGGGGTTCACCGACGTGGATTTTTTGGGTCAAACCGATTTGCAAATCGCGGCCATGGCATGGTTATCACAGCAAGCGATATTCGCAGAATTGGTCGCCCGCACGCCGGATCGAGTGCGATCGCTGGATAGCGCAACTTTCATGGCCGCCCCCGACCGCACGGTCGCCGAGACCGCTGGTCATTTCGGCCTTGTTCTGACCGAAGCACAGCTCGTCACGATTCGGAAAGAATCGCTGGTACGAGACTCGAAAAGCGGTCGCCGTTTCACCGCAGCCGATCGTAAGAAGGAATATGAACGGATGCATGCGCTTCATGGCGATGAAATCGATAAGGTAATTGCCTGGACGAAAGAGGTCGCGGTGAATCAGGGACTAACTCTCAACTTGGCTGCGCCGCTTCTACCCGATCGCCCATAGCCGGTTTTCTGGCGCGCTCGCTTCTTTCCCCGCGCTATGAATGTCAATGGGACCGAATCGGCAACACAAACGGCCGAAAGCCAGCACCCACGGCGCCTTTACCCC
>JBATWU010000126.1:0-2390 GCA_049672825.1 Pusillimonas sp. | reverse complement strand
GGGCGGCGGTGGTCGCGATCGGCGGCATTACGGCCGACAACGCGGCCCCGGTGGTGCACGCCGGCGCCGACAGCATCGCCCTGATCAGCGGGCTGTTCGACAGCGACAACATCCAGGCCACGGCGGCGCGCTGCAAGACGCTGTTCGACTAAAGCCTGCCAATACTATTCAAGGAAATGGCGTTGAATAGTATTAACAGGCCTGTGCCCCGCCATCTTGCTATCCTATAGCTCTTGATTTCCACTTTCTGCATAGAGTTCCGAATTATGTCTCGCAATACCCAGTTATTTGAACGCGCCTGCCAAACCATACCCGGCGGCGTCAATTCGCCTGTCAGGGCCTTCCGCTCGGTGGGCGGCACGCCGCGTTTCATCAAGCGGGCGCAAGGGCCCTATGTGTGGGACGCCGACGATACGCGCTATATCGATTACGTCGGTTCCTGGGGCCCCGCCATTCTGGGCCATGCACACCCCGAGGTGGTGCGCGCGGTGCAGGAAGCCGCGGTCGACGGCCTGTCGTTCGGCGCCCCGACCGAAGCCGAAATCGAGATTGCGGAAGCCATCGCGGCGCGCCTTCCTTCCATTGAAAAAGTCAGGCTGGTCAGCTCGGGCACCGAATCCACCATGTCGGCCATCAGGCTGGCGCGCGGCTTTACCGGCCGTTCCAAGATCATCAAGTTCGAGGGCTGCTACCACGGCCACGCCGACAGCCTGCTGGTCAAGGCTGGCTCGGGCATGCTGACCTTCGGCAACCCCACCTCGGCGGGCGTGCCGCCCGAGTTCATCAAGCATACGCTGGTGCTGGACTACAACCGGCTGGATGCCGTGGAAGAAGCCTTCAAGCAGCATGGTTCGGATATCGCCTGCATCATCGTCGAGCCCATCGCGGGCAATATGAATTTGATCAAGCCGCTGCCCGGCTTCCTGGAAGGGCTGCGCTCGCTGTGCACGCAGCACGGCGCCTTGCTGATTTTCGACGAGGTGATGACGGGTTTCCGGGCGGGGCCGCAGGGTGTGCAAGGGTTGACGGGTGTGACGCCCGACCTGACCACGCTGGCCAAGGTCATAGGCGGCGGCATGCCCGTGGGCGCGTTCGGCGGCCGCGCCGACATCATGGAGCATATTGCGCCGCTGGGCAATGTGTACCAGGCCGGAACCCTATCGGGCAATCCGGTGGCGGTGGCGGCGGGCCTGGTGACACTGAAGCTGCTGGCCGAGCCGGGCTTCTACGACAGGCTGTCCGAACAGAACCGCAAACTCACCGAAGGCCTGGCCCAACGCGCGGCGGCGGCGGGCGTGGCGATGTGCACGGACTATGTGGGCGGGATGTTCGGCCTGTATTTTTCGGAAACCGTGCCCACCTCGTTTGCCGAGGTGTCAGCGTGCGATGTCGAACGCTTCAAGAAGTTCTTCCACGGCATGCTGATCAGGAATGTGTATTTCGCGCCCTCGGCGTTCGAGGCGGGCTTTGTGTCGGGAGCGCACGACGACGCGGTGATCGCCGCCACGCTGGATGCGGCGGAAGAAGTGTTCGCCAAGCTTTAAAGCCTATCCGCTGTCTTCAAACCGTATGAGCGGGAGCCGATGAGTCTATAGGCTGCACAGCCAGTCGCAGCCCCATTGCCTTGAGAATGGCCGTCAGGCTGCTGAAGGCTGGATTGCCTTTGGGGGACAGGGTCCGGTAAAGCTGTGTCGGATTCAGGTGTGCCTGCCGAGCCACCTCCTGCACTCCGCCAAACGCCTGCGCAAGCTGGCGTAATACGGTCAGTAGTTCAGCCTGATCTCCCTCTTCCAGAACACCGTTGATCACATCCAGCGCCAGAGCCGGATCGCTGCGGTACAGCTCGGCCATCGCCTCGTCATGTGCTCTGCTTCTCATCGTCATTTCTCCGTTGCCAGTCCTGCCAACAAGCTACAGCCCGGTCGATGTCGGCGTTCTGCGTACGTTTATCGCACGAGTAAGCCAGCTCAAGTAAAGATCTTCCTGCTCGTCAGCCGTCAGATAATGGTCAATTCGATATGAGGTCATTTTCGTTTATTAACGAATAAAAATCAACAGGAATCAGTGCAACGTGAGCCCCAACCATTTGCGCTCAGTGGAATCAAAGCAGTGAAATGCGTCCAGTAATTGAGTCGGAATATCCACTATGGCTGGCCGGGCGCTGTGCCGCCAGTGCCGGTGAATGCCATTATCGTAGGGTAGAAGTGGCAATACGTGTCTTGTCGCAGCGTAGTTCTTGCGACGTTGCCCGCCGGTGGCGCCGGTGCCGGGCTCCCATCGCGGCGCCCCCTGCGGGGGTCCCCTTGCAGAGGCTGCCAGGCGCGGTCGGGCGTGAACTCGCCCCCAACAGCCCCCCAGGCTGTTGGGGACTCAGACAGCACGCCCTCTTA
>JBATWU010000125.1:0-24604 GCA_049672825.1 Pusillimonas sp. | reverse complement strand
GCCAGGGGCGTAGCGCGCGAAGCCGGAGCAGCCCCCGCCACACCCGACTTTCTTAAGTACGAACCTTGGTCCAAATACCAATCCGACTTTCTTAAGTACGAACCTTGGTCCAAATACCAATCCGACTTTCTCAAGAACGAAGCCTGGTCCAAGCACCAATCCGCCAGAAACAGAACAGCAACCAGTGCCTAATGTCCTGTCTGGCTAATTCGCACACTCAGATTGGGCGCCTGGACTGGCCATGCGGCGTTGCAAATACTGACTCGACTCCCGCCGCTTCAGCTCTTTAGCACGCTCGCGCTGCCGCGAGCCCTGAAAACATCCCAGCCCAAAATGCTATAGCGTAGACGGTAGACGGCGGACGGCTTCTATCGATCACGCGCCAAAAGCGCGGTCGGTATCAGTTGCCCTTGTGCTCAGGAATGCGCGGAGTCTTGACTTGCGGCTCGCGCTCGTGAGGCGCAAGAATTTGCACGTAAATCTCGCCCTCTTTAATCATGCCGAGCTCGGCGCGCGCGCGCTCTTCGATGGCATCGGTGCCCGACTTAAGATCCTGCACCTCGGCTTGCAAAGCATTATTGCGGGCCAGCAAGGCTTCGTTGGTTTCCTGCTGGCTGGCGACTTTTCGTTGAAGCTCCTGCACCCGCAGCCAACCGCCCTTCCCCCACCAAAGCGGATATTGGGTCAGAACGGTCAGCAAGGCCAGAACGATGAATAGCAGTCGCATGTTTTACCGGAAAAGCAAGCCGGCAAGCCGGATTGCCGCCCTGGCTAGCGCAGGTTGTAGAAAGCCTCGCGGCCCGGATACGAAGCCACTTCGGCAAGTTCTTCTTCGATGCGAAGCAACTGATTGTATTTGGCCATGCGGTCGGAGCGCGAAAGCGAACCCGTCTTGATTTGCATGGCATTGGTGGCTACGGCAATATCGGCGATCGTGGCATCTTCGGTTTCACCCGAACGGTGCGAAATAACCGCGGTATAGCCCGCGCGCTTGGCCATTTCTATGGCGGCGAAAGTCTCGGTCAGGGTGCCGATCTGGTTGATCTTGATCAGGATGGAATTGGCAATACCCTGGTCTATGCCCTGCTTCAGGATCTTGGTGTTGGTCACGAACAAATCGTCCCCCACCAGTTGCACTTTCTTACCCAATTGATCCGACAATATCTTCCAGCCTTCCCAGTCGTTTTCCGACATGCCGTCTTCAATGGAAATAATGGGATACTTGTCGCACCAGCCGGCCAGCAAATTGGCGAAATCGGTGGACGTCAGCGCAACACCGCCCTCGCCCGCCAGATGATATTTTCCATCGCGGTAAAACTCGGAGCTGGCGCAATCGAGGCCTAGCGCGATTTGCGAGCCAGCCTCGTAGCCGGCCTCGGCGATAGCCTGCAGAATCAGTTGTATGGCCGCTTCGTGATTGGCGACATTGGGGGCAAAGCCACCTTCGTCGCCCACCGCCGTCGACATGCCCTGCTGGTTCAGGAGCTTGGCCAGCGCGTGAAAGATTTCGGCGCCCATGCGCAGCGACTCGCGGAAGCTGGAAGCGCCGATAGGCAGGATCATGAACTCTTGCAGATCAAGCGTGTTGTTGGCATGCGCGCCGCCATTGATGACATTCATCATGGGCACGGGCATCTGCATGGGGCCGCTGCCGCCAAAATAGCGGTACAGCGACAGCCCCGAGTCGTCGGCGGCGGCGCGGGCGACCGCCATGCTGGCGGCCAGGATGGCGTTGGCGCCCAATCTGCTTTTGGACTCGGTGCCATCCAGGTCGATCAGGGTGCGGTCGACAAAGGTTTGTTCCTGGGCGTCCAGCCCCATAAGGGCTTCGGAGATTTCAGTATTCAGGTTCTCGACGGCACGCAGGACGCCTTTGCCCCGGTAGCGCGCGGCATCGCCATCGCGCAGTTCGATGGCTTCGCGGGCCCCTGTGGAAGCCCCAGACGGCACCGCGGCGCGGCCCATCGCGCCCGACTCAAGCAACACATCACATTCAACGGTCGGGTTGCCGCGCGAATCCAGAATTTCGCGCCCTATGATATCTACAATTGCACTCATGATTTTGACTGTCCTGCCTGAATGTAAAGTTATGCGGAAATAGGGTCGGCCCTGCGGCCCGGACGCTTGCGCCGGCCTGTCGGCCGCGAGCAAACGCAATCGCCCGATTGTACCTGTGCTACGCCCGGGGCGGTTTATATTGCTTTCAAAAGATTAGCATTTTTATACTCCGTCACGGAGTTGGCGGCGCCGCGGGCGGCTCGCCCATGCCGTCGCCCAGGCCCGCCGGCCCGGCGGATGACTCGATGCCGTCCTGACGCAAACCCTGCTCCAGAGTCTGCAGCAAGACACCCAAGGCCCTGATCTGCTCATGCGACAGATCGCCGAAGGCCTTTTCGATGAAAGCCGTGCGCCGGGGCAGTGTTGCGTCCACGACCTTGCGGCCGGCCTCGGTCAACGCCACGTTCGTCAAGCGATTATCGTTGATATCGCTGTGCCGCTCGACCCAGCCTTGGTGTTCAATCGCCTTGATCTGGCGCGTCAGGGCGGCCGGATCCATGGGAAGATCGCGCGCCAGTTGTTTCTGCGAAATTTCACCCACTTTGTGCAGCGTCAGCAATATGCGCCAGCGCGGCATGGAATGGCCTGTGTTGCTTTCAAAGGCGGACATCAGCGCACGATAGGTCCGGCCCAGCTGCTGTATGGCCTGCAGTTGCGGAAACTCATTCATCCGAAGACTCCTTGGCCATTTTTTTGACCCCTACGGTCCGGGTGAAGCGGACCACCGGCAGGCGATACACCCAGAACAAGGCGATCAGCGCCATCAGCAAGGCGGTCATCAGGCCAGAATGCACAGCCTCGACCAGCGCCATGCGGGCCAGGTCGATGACCACGTGCCCAGCCATCCCTTGCTGCTGCAACTGTGCCATGAAATCGCTTTGAATCGCGCCATTGACCAGCACCTGGGGATCTTCCAGCAAACCCAGCCACTCTGTGCCCTGGCCCTGAGGCACGGCATGCCGCACGCCGTCTATGTAATGATGCGTGACCAGCGTGCCCACTATCGCGGTGCCCAGCATGCCGCCTATCATGCGCACCGACTGGAGCATGGCGGTGGAAATACCCAGCAGGGCGCGCCCCGCGGTTTCCTGGGCGAAGACCGTCAGGTTGGGCATGACGAAGCCCAAGCCCATGCCGGCCATCATCATATACAGCGCCAGCAGCCATTGCGACGTGCCCTTGTGCGCCGTCACCATGCCCAGGCAGGCCAGCACCTGCAGCGCAAAGCCGGCATAAAGCATGTGGTTGGGCTTCGACAGAAGAATGATGATGCGCGCATTGGTGACACTGCCCAGCGTGATGCAAACCACCAGGGGGGTGATCAGCAAGCCAACCTGCCGCGGCGTCAGGCCGAATCCGCCCTGCAGCATCAAAGGCAGGTAAAACAATAGCGCAAATAGAATGAAACCTGTAAACAGAGACAGACAGAACAAGGCGGCCAGGCTTTTGTTTCGGAACATTTCCAGCGGCAGCAAAGGATGCGGACAGCGTCTTTCCCAATAAATCAGCGCCACAAACATCAGGAAAGACAACACGCCCAGAGCCACCATGAGCAGACTGGCGCCATGCCGCGGCAACAGTTCGACAAAAAACTGCAGGCTGCCCAGGCCCAGCGCCACCAGCACCGCGCCCTGCCAGTCCAGACGAATATGCGTGCCCTGAATCTGGCGTATGCGAGGCAAAAAGCGCCACAGGAAGAACAGGCTCAGGATGCCTATGGGCAAATTCACAAAGAACACCCAACGCCAACCTACATACTGGGTAAGAAAACCGCCCAATGTAGGGCCAAAGGCATTGGCGATGCCAAAGGCACTGCTCAGCAATATCTGCCAGCGCAATCGCACATGAGAGTCGGGAAACAGGTCGGGAATACAGGCAAAGGCAGTGCCCACCAGCATGCCGCCGCCTATGCCCTGCAAGGCGCGGGCAAACACCAGCTGCAGCATGCTGTCGGCGACGCCGCAGAGCACCGAAGCCAGCATGAAAACAATAACAGATGCCACCACGAAAGGCTTGCGGCCATAATAGTCGCCCAGCCGCCCGAATATGGGAATGGTGATGACCGAAGTCAGCAGATAAGCGGTGGCAACCCAGGCATACAATTCGAACCCGTTCAATTCAGCCACGATGGTGGGCAGCGCAGTGCCCACGACAGTTTGGTCGACGGCAACCATCATGCTGACGAACGACAGGCCAAGCATGGCCAGCAGCGACTGGCGCACAGAAAGAACACGCCCCGTTTCGGAGGAGGACGCCGCAGCGGGAGGGGACATACTAATCTATTGATCGATCAATCATTGACATATCAATAATTTTAATACAAGCCGCTGCGGCGCGCAAGAAGGTCTTGGAACAATTAAGAACGAAGGATGGAACGGCTCAGTCCAGCGCGCCGCTGCCTTTTACATAGCGGTCGATATTCACCAGCGTATCGAGCAGGCTTTCGATTTGGTCCAGCGGCACCGCATTGGGGCCATCGGACAACGCCTGATCGGGATTCGGATGGGTTTCCATGAAAAGCCCGGCCACACCCACCGCCACGGCGGCACGGGCCAGAATGGGAACAAATTCGCGCTGGCCGCCAGAGCTGGTGCCCTGCCCGCCAGGCAATTGCACCGAATGGGTGGCATCGAAGACAACCGGGCAGCCGGTTTCGCGCATGATGGCCAGCGAGCGCATGTCGGACACCAGATTGTTGTAGCCAAACGAAGCGCCGCGCTCGCACACCATGATATTGTGTCCATCGCCGCCCGCCGCAATCGCGGCCGCCCGGGCCTTGGCCACTACCTGCGCCATATCGTGGGGCGCCAGAAACTGGCCTTTCTTGATATTGACGGGCTTGAGCGTGGCGGCACAGGCATGGATGAAGTCGGTTTGCCGGCACAGAAAGGCCGGCGTCTGCAAGACATCGACCACGGCCGCCACCTGGGCGACCTGCTCGGTGGTGTGCACGTCGGTCAGCACGGGCACCTGCAACTGCGCCCGGACATCGGCCAGTATCTGCAGGCCTTCGTCCCGCCCAGGCCCGCGGTAGGATTGGTCGGAGCTGCGATTGGCCTTGTCGAATGAGCTTTTATAAATGAAGGGAATGCCCAGCTTTCTGGTGATTTCCTGCAGCCGGCCGGCCGTATCGAAGGCCATCTGCCGCGACTCGATCACGCAGGGTCCCGCAATCAGGAAAAAAGGATGATTCAGGCCTGCCTGGAATCCGCATAGTTTCATCATGGCTCCTTATTCGGCCGCCTTGCGCCGCGCCTGGTACTCGATAGCCGCCCCGATATAGCTGGAGAACAGCGGATGGCCGTCGCGCGGAGTCGAGGTGAACTCGGGATGGAACTGGACGCCCATGAACCAGGGATGGCTGGGCAGCTCCATGATTTCCGGCAGGTTTTCGGTGGGCGTGCGGGCACTGATGACCAGGCCCGCGTCTTCCAGGCGTGAAACGTAGACGTTGTTGACTTCGTAGCGGTGGCGGTGGCGCTCGTTGACTTCGTTGCCGTAAATCTGGCTGGCGCGCGTACCGGGTTTCACCGGACAGCGCTGCGCACCCTTGCGCATGGTGCCGCCCAGGTCGGAATCGACATCGCGCTTTTCGACCTTGCCTTCGCGGTCTTGCCATTCGGTGATCAGCGCCACCACGGGATGCGGGGCGGCGGGGTCGAATTCGGTGCTGTTGGCGCCGCCCAGACCCGCCACATCGCGGGCGAACTCGACCACGGCCAACTGCATGCCCAGGCAGATTCCCAGATAGGGCACGCCGTTTTCACGCGCGTAGCGTATGGCCTGGATCTTGCCTTCTGTGCCCCGCTTGCCGAAGCCGCCCGGCACCAGAATGGCATCAAGATCTTTCAGGCAATCAGTGCCCTGCGTTTCGATCTCTTCGGAATCGAGATACTCGACGAACACGCGCGAACGGGTATGGATACCCGCATGCACCAGCGCCTCGCTGAGCGATTTATACGATTCGGTCAGGTCGACATATTTGCCAACCATGCCGATGCGCACCGTATGCTGGGGGTTTTCGATGGCATCGACCAGGCGGTCCCACATGGTCAGGTCGGCGGGCGGCGGCGTGATGCCCAGCGCATCGCAGACCAGATTGTCAAGGCCCTGCTGATGCAGCATGGCGGGGATTTTGTAGATCGAGTCTGCATCCCAGACCGAAATGACGGCATCGAGCGGAACATTGGAAAACAGTGAGATCTTGGCGCGCTCGTCGGCAGGTACCGGGCGGTCGGCCCGGCACAGCAGCGCATTCGGGTAGATTCCGATTTCGCGCAGTTTCTGGACGGAGTGCTGGGTGGGTTTGGTTTTGAGTTCGCCCGCCGACGCGATAAAGGGCACCAGGGTCAGATGCACGAACGCGGCATTGTTGCGGCCCAGGCGCAGGCTCATTTGCCGGGCGGCTTCCAGGAAGGGCAAGGACTCGATATCGCCGACCGTTCCACCGATTTCCACAATGGCCACATCGGTGGCGCCATCCCAGGCCGACTTGGCGCCCCGGGCGACGAAATCCTGGATTTCGTTGGTGATATGAGGAATGACCTGCACGGTCTTGCCCAGGTAATCGCCGCGACGTTCTTTGCGCAGGACCGATTCGTAGATTTGCCCCGTCGTGAAATTGTTGACCTTGCGCATGCGCGTGGAAATGAAGCGCTCGTAGTGTCCGAGGTCAAGGTCGGTTTCAGCACCGTCTTCGGTCACGAAGACTTCGCCATGCTGGAAGGGGCTCATGGTGCCCGGGTCGACGTTGATATAAGGGTCGAGCTTCAACATGGTGACCCGCAGGCCCCGCGACTCAAGAATGGCCGCAAGCGAGGCTGCAGCAATGCCCTTACCCAGGGAGGAAACGACGCCTCCTGTGACAAACACGTATTTGGTCATTGTAAATTTACATGCCCGGGGCAACCGGGCAGGAGCCTGAAATTTGGATTATAGCCGGTTCAAATCGGGCGGGTGCGTTCGATCAGCCATTCTTTTGCGCGGCCATCGAGCAGCGGCAGCAAACGCCGGGCCACCTGCTCGTGGTAACCGTTAAGCCAGGCGCGCTCGGTATCGGACAGCAGACTGGCATCCACGCAACGGGTATCGATGGGGCACAGCGTAAGCGTTTCAAATTTGAGGAACTCACCGAACTCGGTTTGCGCCGCGGGCACGGCAAGCACCAGGTTCTCGATGCGTATGCCCCACAGGCCAGGCCGGTACAGCCCGGGCTCATTGGACGTGATCATGCCCGGCTCCATGGCCATGTGCGGCGTGATGGTGGCGCGATAGGAAATGGACTGCGGACCCTCATGCACATTCATGAAATAGCCCACGCCATGCCCCGTGCCATGGCCGTAGTCGGCGCCCGCCTGCCAGACGGGCATGCGCGCAATGGTATCGAGCAATGCCGCCGCCGTGCCGCGTGGAAAAACCGCCTGGGACAGGGCGATCATCCCCTTGAGCACGACGGTATAGTCGCTTTTCTGCGCATCGCTGACCTGGCCTACCGGCACGACACGCGTGATATCGGTGGTGCCGCCCAGGTATTGGCCGCCCGAGTCGATCAACAGAAGGCCATCTCCCTCGATGGTGGCGTGCGCCTGCGCCGTGGCATGATAGTGCGGCATGGCGCCATTGGCATTGAAGGCCGCGATCGTGCCGAAGCTGGCCGTCACGAAATTCGGCTGCCGGCCGCGCGCCGCGGTGATCTGCTCGTCGATGGTCATTTCCGTGATGCGCTCGCGTCCCTGCGCCGCCTCGAACCAGGCAAAGAATTCGCACAGCGCGGCACCGTCGCGCTCCATGGTCCGGCGCACGTTTTCGGCTTCAGCCGAGTTCTTGCGCGACTTGAGCAGTTGCGACGGATTGATGTCTTCGACCACCTCGACGAAGGCGGCGGCGCCAAATGTGCCCACCGTGGACCGGGCGGGATCGAGCAGCAGGGTCTGGCCTTCCGGCAGGCAGGCCAGCGCACCGGCCGCCCCCTCGTAGGGTTCGAGTGCGATGCCATCGGCCAACAGGCGCTCGCGCAGATCATCGTCTATTTTTCCGGGTGCTACAAACAGGCGCGCGCTATCGGCGCCGATCAGCGCATAGGCCAGAAACACCGGGTTGTACGGCACATCGCCACCGCGCAGATTGAACAGCCAGGCGATATCGTCGAGCGCCGACAGCCAGTGCCAGTCGGCCTTGTGCTCAGCCATGGCGGCTCGCACTTCGGCCAGGTTGCGGGCGCGGCTACGGCAGGAAAACGGCGGCAAATGTTCGAATACCGTGTTCTGCGGGAGGGCCGGACGCGGTGTCCAGATGTCGTCCAGCACATCGAAGTCGGTCAGCAGCGAAATGCCTTTCTGGGCCAGCACCGCCTGCCATTGCCTATGCGTTTGCAGCGCCAGCACCTGCCCGTCGACGTTGACACGATCGCCGCGCGCAAGATGGTCGGCCAGCCATTGGGCCGGGCCGGGCACACCGGCTTGGCCGGCGCGCATGAGCACTATGCCCGTACCCTGCAAATCGTTGTCGGCCTGCTCCCAGTAGCGGCTGTCGGTCCAGAGCCCCGCATGGCCGGCACTGACCACCAGCGTGCCCGCCGAACCATCAAAGCCGCTGAGCCATTGCCTGCCCTGCCAGCGTTCCGGCAAATATTCCGACAAATGCGGATCGGACGAGGGAATGACGCAGGCTTGCACCTGGCGCGCCCGCATGGCCTCGCGCAAGGCCTGAATACGTTGGGCAAAAACAGACTGACTCACAATACTTCCTTCATGAACGCCAACGCCCGCGCCAGACGGAATTTCGCTGATGCGGGCGTTGGCCGGAACTGCGGCTGGGAATTTAATCAGGCCACTGCCGAAACATCCAGTTTGGCGGCCGTCTTGGACTTGACCTCATCGACCGTGACGCCTGGCGCAACTTCGATCAGCTTGAGGCCGTCGTCGGTGACTTCCATGACGCCCAGATCGGTGATGATCACGTCGACCACCCCCACGCCGGTCAGCGGCAAAGTGCATTCGGGCAATAGTTTGATGTCTTCGGTGCCATCCTTCTTGCGGGCAACATGCTCCATCAGCACCACCACCCTGCCGACCCCGGCCACCAGGTCCATGGCGCCGCCCATGCCTTTGATCATTTTGCCCGGAATCATCCAGTTGGCCAGATCGCCTTTCTCAGACACCTGCATGGCGCCCAGAATGGCCAGGTTGATCTTGCCGCCACGTATCATGGCAAAGGAATCGGCCGACGCGAAAATCGACGAGCCCGGCAGCGTAGTAATGGTTTGCTTGCCCGCATTGATCAGATCGGCGTCGATCTCGTCTTCGGTCGGAAAGGGGCCGATGCCCAACAGGCCATTTTCGGACTGCAGCCAGACCTCGACACCCGCAGGCACGTGGTTGGCCACCAGCGTGGGCAAGCCAATACCGAGGTTGACATAAAAACCGTCTTGCAGCTCACGCGCGGCGCGCGCCGCCATTTCATCACGAGTCCATGCCATGGTTATGCTCCTTGCGTGTTGCGGACAGTGCGTTGTTCAATTCGTTTTTCCGGATGGGCATTGAGCACGATACGGTGCGCATAAATGCCAGGCAAGTGAACCTGATCAGGATCGATTGCACCGGTTTCGACGATTTCCTCGACTTCGACAATGGTGATCTTGCCGGCCATGGCCACGTTGGGATTGAAATTGCGCGCCGTCTTGCGGAACTGCAGATTGCCGCTGCGATCGGCCCGATAGGCCTTGACCAGCGACACATCAGGAACAATGGAACGCTCCATGACATAGGTTTCGCCGTCGAATTCTCGCAGTTCCTTGCCATCGGCCACCACCGTGCCCACGCCGGTGCGGGTGAAGAAGGCGGGAATTCCCGCCCCGCCGGCACGCAGCTTCTCGGCCAGCGTGCCTTGCGGCGTGAACTCGAGCTCGAGTTCGCCCGCCAGATACTGGCGCTCGAACTCTTTGTTTTCGCCCACATACGAGGCGATCATTTTCTTGATCTGGCGCGTGGCCAGCAACAGGCCCAGGCCGAAACCGTCGACACCGGCATTATTGCTGACGCAGGTCAGGTTCTGCACGCCGGAATCGCGCAAAGCCGCGATCAGCGCCTCGGGAATACCGCAAAGACCGAAGCCGCCAACGGCGATGGTCTGGCCGTCGGCGACGACGCCCTTCAGCGCTTCTTCGGCGCTTGCGTAGACTTTATCCATTACTCCTATCCTTTTTCAATTGCCATTCGTCGGCCTCCGGCTGCAACACCTTTGACCAGTATAAAAAACCCATTATGCCGTCATCAATTCCGCCAGGCGGGCAAGCTCGCGCTCGGTCCAGGGCAAAGGCTTGCCCGTGGCGCCGTCGGCGCCCACCATGACATACCGGCCTTTTGCATAGAGTACACCGGGCTCGTCCTCGCGTTCGAGCAAGGTGTCCATTTCGATGCTGGAGCGCCCTATCCGGACCAGCGCCTGAGTCACGACCGCGGTGGCCGGATACAGCAGCGGCCGGAGGAAATCACAAGAGACATGAGCGAGCACGCAGACCTTGCCGTAGGGCGGTATCATGCCAACCTGCGAGAACAGCTGCACCCGGGCCTCCTCGAAGAACCGGAAATACACGGTATTATTGACATGATTCAAGGCGTCGAGATCGCCCCAACGAACTTGCATCGCGCAACGGAAAACACTTCCCGCGGGCGGGACGGCAGTTGGGGCTATCATTTGCATTGTCAACGTCCTTATGCAGGCTCCGGAACACACGGCAAGTATAACGTGACGGCCGACAATGCCACGCCCTGCCCAGCGCGGCGGCAGGATGTTTTGATCAGGCCCGGCCGGCCTGATCAAAGCGGCTTGTGTGCAAGGGCTGCGACGTATTAATTTATCAATTCATATCCGCATCGCGGTTTTAAGGTTCAGCGCCTTAAAGAACAAGGGGAGATCTCTGCAATGGCCGAACGAGAATCAATGGAGTACGACGTTGTCGTGGTCGGCGGCGGGCCGGCGGGCCTGGCCAGCGCAATACGGCTGAAACAACTGGCCGCCGAGCGCGATCACGACATCAGCGTTTGCGTACTGGAAAAAGGAGCCGAGGTCGGCGCCCATATTCTGTCGGGTGCCGTCATGGATCCGCGCGCCCTGAACGAGTTGATTCCCGACTGGAAAGAAAAAGGCGCACCGCTGGACACGGCGGTGACCGAAGACAAATTCCTGTTCCTGAGCGAAAAAGGCGCGCGCGCCACGCCCAACTGGCTGTTGCCGGCATGCTTCCAGAATCACGGCAACTACATCGTCCAGCTTGGCAACGTTACCCGCTGGCTCGGCGAGCAGGCCGAAGCGCTGGGGGTTGAAATCTTCCCGGGCTTTGCCGCCGCCGAAATCCTGTACACCGACGATGGCGCGGTCAAGGGGGTGGCCACCGGCGACATGGGCATCGCCAGGGATGGCTCTCAAACCGGGCATTATCAGCCCGGCATGGAGCTGCATGCGCGCTACACCATTTTTGCCGAAGGCTCGCGCGGGCAGCTCGGACGCCAGCTTATCGAACGCTACAAACTCGACGCGGGGCGCGATCCGCAAAGCTATGGCATAGGCATCAAGGAAATGTGGGAAATCGATCCCGCGCAATCGCAACCCGGACTGGTGGTGCACACGGCCGGGTGGCCGCTCGACGCCGATACCTATGGTGGTTCATTCCTTTATCACTTGGCCAACAACATCGTCGTAGCTGGCCTGGTGGTTGGCCTGGATTACGCCAACCCATGGCTATCACCCTTCGAGGAGTTCCAGCGCTATAAAACCCACCCGGCCATCCGCCCCACTTTTGAAGGCGGCAAGCGCATCGCCTACGGCGCGCGCTCGCTCACAGCGGGCGGCCTGCTGTCGCTACCCAAGCTCTGCTTTCCGGGCGGCGTCATGGTCGGCTGCGAAGCCGGCGTACTGAATGCCTCGCGCATCAAGGGCAGCCACTCGGCCATCAAGACCGGCGCCCTGGCTGCCGAAGCCGCCTTCGACGCCGTCGTGGCCGACCGGCGCCACGACGAGCTGGTTGCCTACCCCGCTGCCTTCGAGAACTCGTGGTTGCACACCGAACTGAACAAATCCCGCAATTTCAAACAGTGGTTCAAGAAAGGCCGCGGCGTTGCCACAATCATGACAGGCATAGAGCAATGGCTGCTCAGGGGAAAAATGCCCTGGACCCTGCATCACAGCAAGCCCGACCATGCCTGTTTGCAACCGGCCGCCGAGTGCGCCCGTATCGACTACCCCAAGCCCGATGGCAAGCTGACCTTCGATCGCCTGAGCTCGGTGTTTATTTCGAACACCAACCACGAGGAAGACCAGCCCATCCACCTGACGCTCAAAGATGCGTCAGTGCCGGTGTCGGTCAACCTGGCCAAGTACGCCGGCCCCGAAGCGCGCTACTGTCCGGCCGGCGTCTACGAGTTCGTGAAAGCGGACGATGGCGAAGACCGCCTGCAAATCAATGCGCAAAACTGCGTGCACTGTAAAACCTGCGACATCAAAGATCCCACGCAAAATATTGTATGGGTGGCCCCGCAGGGCGGCGAAGGGCCTGTTTACAACGGCATGTAAACCCGGGAACACCGGGCAAGCGGCACCCATGCACCGGCCTTGTGGCCGGGCTGGCGGCACTTAAGGCGTCTCAGCCGCCACCCCGGTGCCGGCGGGGCCGGGAGCCTTCCAGGTTCACGATCACCAGCCCGGCCATAATAAAAACCACGCCCGTCAGTTCCAGCAATGTTGGCTGCTCGGCCAGGATCAGCCAGGCAAGCAGCACCGTCAGGACGGGAACCCCCAGGCTGGACATCCCGGCCAACGTGGCGCTGACGCGCCGCACCACCGACATCCACAGCCACCAGCCCAGCGCCGAGGCAATGATTGCCATATAGGCCAGGCCCCAGAACAGATCGGGCACCCACACAATGGCCTGCTGCGGAAAAAGCAAGGTCACCGGAAAGGTCAGCAGCGCGCCCAGCGCCATCTGCCACATCGTCAGACCCAGCACATTGGGCGCGTGGCGCTGGAACATCATCTTGGACAATACCGTTCCCAGGCCCCAGCTTGCCCCGCCCCCGAGGGCAAGCAGCGAGCCGGTCAAAGAACCCATACCCTGCCAAGGCGCAATAATGGCCACCAGCCCGACACCAGCGCAAACAAACCCGGCCATATGCCCGCGGGTCGGGCGATCGCCCAGCATCATCCATGCGAACAACACGACCCAGAAGGGCATGGTATAGGCCAGCATCGCCACATGCCCCGCGCCGCCGGTGACCAGAGCAAGCTGGCACAGGCACTGGAATGCCGTCGTCTGGAACACGGCAATACCCAATGTCAGCGCGATGGGCGGAAACTTCAGTGATTGACGGGTAGCCAGCAGAACGACCAGCAGCACAATGAAGGCGACCCCGTAACGCATCATTACCAGGTCGAAAGGCCCGATGAAGACCGCCAGATGCTTCATGACTATCCAGCTGAACCCCCACAGGGTCACCGTCAGGGCCATCAGCATCAAGGCGCCATGATCGGCTTGTTTCGATTTCAACATTTGCTCCAGCACATCGGGGAAAGCGTCCATGCGGCCCGATGACAAAAATCAGGCCGGAGCCTGATTTTCAGTGTATGGGCGGACGGTCTCTTGCGAGATTCGGCACGCGCGCGGACTGGCCCGGCCGCATCTCGGACTCAAGGCGACAATATATCACCCCCACGGCATGCATGGCGGCCATGCATGCCGTGGCCGAATGGCTTAGTGCGCCTGCGACAATTGGTCGAGAATCGCGGGATTCTCAAGTGTAGAGACATCCTGCGTCACCGACTCGCCCTTGGCCACCACGCGCAGCAGGCGCCGCATGATCTTGCCCGACCGGGTTTTCGGGAGATTCTCGCCAAAGCGTATGTCTTTCGGCTTGGCGATGGGGCCGATCTCTTTGGCCACCCAATCGCGCAGCTGCTTGGCGATGGCATCGGCCTCCGGCCCTTCGGGCAGGGATCGCTTGAGCACCACAAACGCAACCACAGCCTCACCCGTCGTGGCGTCAGGACGCCCCACCACGGCCGCCTCGGCGACCAGCTCATGCGACACCAACGCCGACTCGACCTCCATCGTGCCCAGGCGATGGCCCGATACATTGAGGACATCGTCAATACGGCCCATGATCCAGAAATAATCGTCGCGGTCCCTCTGCGCGCCATCGCCCGCCAGGTAATAGCCCTTGAGTTCGGGCGGAAAGTAGCTTTTCTTGAAGCGCTCGGGATCACCCCAGATGGTGCGTATCATGGCCGGCCACGGACGCTTGACGACCAGGAAGCCGCCTTTGCCCCGCTCGACCTCTTCGCCGGCCTCATCGACGACGGCCGCCGAGATGCCCGGCAGAGGCAGAGTGCATGACCCTGGCTTGAGCGGCGTCACGCCCGGCAGGGGCGTAATCATGTGCGCGCCGGTTTCGGTTTGCCACCAGGTGTCCAGTACCGGACAGCGTTCGCCCCCGACGTTGGTGTAGTACCACATCCAGGCTTCGGGATTGATGGGCTCGCCCACCGATCCAATGATGCGCAGGCTGTCCAGATTGTACTTGCGCGGATGATATTCGGGCGAGGCCTCGGCCGCCTTGGTCAGCGATCGGATGGCCGTGGGCGCCGTATAGAACACAGTCACCTTATGCCGCTGGATCATATCCCAGAAGCGGCCGACCGTCGGATACGTAGGCACGCCCTCGAACACCACCTGCGTCAGGCCGGCCGCAAGAGGCCCGTAGGTGATATAGGTGTGCCCGGTTACCCAACCCACGTCGGCCGTGCACCAGAATACATCGCTGTCCTTGGCGTCGAAGGTCCATTTCACCGTAAGCAGCGACCACAGCAGGAATCCAGCCGCGGCATGCTGCACCCCCTTGGGCTTGCCAGTGGAACCCGAGGTGTACAAGATGAACAAGGGGTGCTCGGCATTCAGCGACGCGGGCTCGCACTGGCTGGGCTGATTGGCCTCGACATCGTGCATCCATAGGTCGCGCCCTTCGCGCCAGTCGACCTGGCCACCGGTGCGCCTGTACACAATGACATGGCGGACCGCCTCGCACCCGCCCATGCCCAGGGCTTCGTCGACGGCGCTTTTCAGTGGAATGGTCTTGCCGCCGCGTACCTGTTCATCGGCGGTGATGACCAGCGTTGCGCCCACATCGACCGTGCGCTCATGCAGGCTTTTCGATGAAAATCCTCCGAATACCACTGAGTGAATGATGCCCAGGCGGGCGCAAGCCTGCATGGCCACCACCGCCTCGATGGACATGGGCATGTAGATGATGGCCCGTTCGCCACTCTGGTGCCCCAGCGCCTTGATGCCATTGGCGAACTCACATACGCGGGCATGCAGCTGCCGGTAGGTCACCTGGGTGACCTTGCCATCGTCCGATTCGAAAATAAGCGCCGTTTTATTGGCGGTTGGGGTGTCAAGATGCCTGTCCAGGCAGTTGGCTGAAACATTCAGCTCACCATCACCAAACCAACGATAAAACGGCGCTTCGGACTCGTCGAGAACTTGAGTGAAAGGCTTGCTCCAGACCAGGTTCTCGCGGGCCAGACGCGCCCAGAATTCATCAGGGGATTTTTCCGCTTCGTCGCACAACGCGCGATAACCCTGCATGCCCGAGATGGCTGCCCCCTGGACCAGGTTATCGAAAGGCGGAAAGACGCGATTCTCGGTTAATACGGATTCAATCTCGTTAGACATGCTGCTCGCTCCTTTTAAAGTTTGAGTTATTCATCCACCGTAGCGGACGAGCCTTACATCATGCTGACAATTTCAGGCATGAAGGCGTAAATACGGTTGCAGCGACTGGAAAAACGGCAGTGGGCCCGGGCCGTCCAGCGGCGGCCAGACGCCCCGCAGCCAACCAAGCCATGCCATATGGCGCGCTTGGCGGCCGCATTGGATGCGCTGCATTGATGATTATTACAAAACGATAGTATCGCGCGCCAGGGCTCCGCGGGCAAAATCCAGACGGATCAGCACGGCCAGGCCAGCCACGAAAAACACCCCGGTGCACAACAGTGCCAGCCTGTGATTGCCGCCTGTGCCCCAGGTGACCAGTCCGTAGCACAATGGCCCCACCACCGCGGCAAGCTGGACGGCGAAAGTCCAGAGGGAATAGAATTCGGCCAGGCGCTTGGCGGGTGCCAGGGCCCCCACCATGGCCCTGCCCGCGCTCTGGCTGGTTCCCATGCACAGACCGGCCACGGTGGCCGCCAGCCAGAACACCCACACCTGGATGGCGCTATACGCCAGCAGGACCATGACGATCCAGCCCACCAAAGTAATGGACAATGCCTGCTTGTGCCCGATGCGGTCCTGCGCATAGCCGAACAGAAAAGCACCCACCGCCGCGGCAATATTGACCGTGAACACCATCAGCATGGTCTGCGCCATGGTGAAACCCATGGCCTCGGTGGCATATACCGCCGCCAGTGTTACCACCACAGAAATTCCCGCGTGATAGCAGGCGCCGCAGATCAGCAAAGTACGAAAATCGGGAAAATTGACGGCGGCATCGCGCCATGCGGCGGCCAGGCGGCCCAGCACGCTTTCCTGGGGCTTGTGCGTGGGCGGCGTGCGCTCCCGCAGGAAAAGAAAGGACGGAATGGCCGCCAGGCCGAAAATCACGGCCGTCAGGACCATGACGTAGGGTACGTACTCGCTGGCCGTCTGGTTCTGGCCACTGGCCCACGACACCAAGGCCAGCGACAGGCCCAGGGCCAGCATGCCGCCAAAATAGCCGAAGCTCCAGCCCCAGCCCGAGACGCGCCCCAACGCATTGGGGCGGGCAATTTCCGGCAGGAAGGCGGCCACGATGGACTCGCCCACGCAATAGCAATAATTGGACAGGGCTATGATCGCCAGCCCCCAGACGATATCGCCCGGACCGGTCGATGCCAGCAGCGCCGTGGCCGCCACGCAGCCCACCGTGCTGGTAAACAGCAAGCGTCGCTTGCCGGCCCGCGCATCGGCCCGGGCGCCCAGGGAGGGCATGGTGAACATGACAAGCAAATACGACAAGGACAACGCGGCGGTAAAGGCCAGCGTCGCCCACGATTTCCCCGCCGCCACCACTCCGACGAAATAGACACTGAAGACCGTGGTAATGACGACAGTGGTGTAGCCGGAGTTGGCAAAGTCGTACATGGCCCAGGCCCAGACTTCGCGCTTTGCGACGCCGGGGTTCAGCAGGCCCTCCCGGGAAGCCCCGTTATCGTTCATGCCTGTAGCGCTGCGATTCCTGCGCGGGCAATCTCCACATCTTCCGACGATTTCACACCAGATACCCCGACAGCGCCCACCACCTGGCCCTCTACCAAGACCGGCACGCCACCTTCGAGCATGCCTTCAAGGCTGGGCACCGACAGAAAAGCCGTGCGTCCTTGATTGATGGTGTCTTCATAAGTTTTCGATTCACGCTGCCCCAGAGCGGCCGTGCGCGCCTTGGCAGGCGAGATTTGCGCCGAAATGGGCGCCGCGCCATCGAGACGCACCATACCCAGCAAATGGCCGCCATCGTCGACCACCGAGATGGACACCGCCCATTTTTGTTCAATGGCGTGCTGCTCCGCGGCGGCCAGGATCGCTTTAACATCGGCAAGACTCAGTACGGGTTTGGTTTTCATGTGCATCCCTATGCAAATAATAATTATTGACAACGAGCATGACGGCCGTGGGCCGGCTCGGCCTATAGACTAGCCCGAGCGGCTATCCGAGTAAAGCCGAAGTTATGGCAAAATTCCTTTACGTTTACGCTTCAATTCGTTAAACTTGCCCGATCACTTATGTTTAATTTGTGTAAAGCCTCCCCTTTCAGCCCGCATTTTCTGCTAAAACCTATCGATTCCACTTCCATCTGAAGCTAAATCGTACAAGCAGCGGGGTGGCTTTACGCAAGCGAAAACCACGCCACTATGCCGCCGCACCGACTATTTCGCTTATTCCCGTACATAACATCCCAGAATTTTTGGCGCTGCGCAAAGTCGACGCTGCTGGCATCGACCGTGGTGCTCGCCGGTTGCGCCACCAATGGCCAAAACCAGCATGCCGCCGAAGAAAGCATGTTGATCAGGTCGGAACGCAATCACTATCTTGCACAAACCCAATCCGATCCGCTGGGCGCGTACCTGACTAACCGGGAACGCGCATAC
Source organism: Pusillimonas sp. (assembly GCA_049672825.1). Lineage (GTDB taxonomy): Bacteria > Pseudomonadota > Gammaproteobacteria > Burkholderiales > Burkholderiaceae_B > Pusillimonas_C > Pusillimonas_C harenae_A. The sequence continues at coordinate 6,370 of JBATWU010000125.1, read as the reverse complement.
GCCCGCTCGCCAGCCCCCAAAAACACCACCGCGCTGGCCTCGACGGCACTCAGCGTGCTGGGCATCAAGTACCGCTATGGTGGCGAAACCCCCGACACCGGCTTCGACTGCAGTGGGCTGGTCATTTATGCGGCTGAAAAATCCCTGGGCCTGAAGCTGCCGCGCCGATCAGCCGACCTGGCCCGCCTGGGCACTTCGGTCAAACGCAACGAACTCAAGAAGGGCGACCTCGTGTTTTTCAACACCAGGGGCCACCGCTTTTCTCATGTAGGTATTTATCTGGGCGACCGCAAATTCGTGCATGCTCCACGCACCGGCAGCGTCGTCCGCATTGAAAGCATGGATATCGCCTACTGGCAAAAGCGCTATAACGGCGCACGCAGACTGGCCATCAACACCGCAGACGTCCTGACCACACGCTAGCGCATTTTCGCTATTTGCGCCAAATCGCACTCGCCAAACGCCAGGCCCGCCCCTAGCTAGGAGGCGGGCCTGCATCAGTTGCCCTGCTTGCGGGCACCATTCGGCAGTAACTTGCCTGCGCTAAGCCGCCCTGACCCTGGGGCGCCCTGCGCGCCCGGTATCGGCCACGAATTTTGCTTCTGGCTTGCTTGCCGGCGACATATCGCAAGCCTCACAGTAACCGCACTGGTTCAGCGCTTGCTTCATGCTGCAAACCGAGCGCCTGCAGGCCAGCACGCGAATACCGGCGCGCTGAGCCGCCGCGCGGAAAGTCTTCATGACGTTATGGCCCAGGAAATCTGTAAGGAGAATCAGCAGTTCCGTACCCGACGGCAATTGCAGGGTTTTCTTTTGGTGCGAAGGATCGCGGCCGCTAATGTGATGCCGAATGGCGATATTGTGGCCTTTCAACAGTTCGGGAATATTGCCCAAACGATCGGCCCCCACTACCACTGCGCTGACGAATTGAGACATGATGGCTCCGAAATAAGATTGGTCTGGTAACGATAATCATTCTTATTTCGATTGTCAATAGAAACCTGCAGCCGGGCTTGTTGTTTTCCGCCCCTGGCCGCCTGTCGCGCTCAATTCATTCTACGACTCTACCTTGGGGCTTTTATCAATGGCTTCCTGCACAACTTCGCGTGTCAGATCGGAAGCCAGCATTTCCAGCAGAACATAGACATAATCACGCAGGAAAACGCCAGACTTGACCGCCACCCGGGTGACGTGAGTGCCGAACAGATGCCCGGCAGGCAGCCCCACCAGGCCTTTATCGCGGCGCGGGTCGAAGGCCATGCCCGCAATAATGCCTATGCCCAGCCCCACATCCACATACGTCTTGATGACGTCGGCGTCAATCGCCTCGAGAACAATGTCGGGAACGATATCGGCGCCAGCGAAAACTTCGTCAATGGTGCCCCGCCCCGAAAACGCATGGTCGTAGGTCACGATGGGATACTCGGCCAGTTGCTTCAGGGTAATGGCCCTGGCCGCGCTGGACGTGAGCTGGGCCAAGGGGTGGTCGGGCCGCACGACAATGGTGTGCTCCCAGGAATACACTGGCAAGGCAGCCAGGCCGGGCGTCAACGCCAAGGTTTCAGTGGCAATCGCCACATCGGCCTGCTCGTGCAGCACCATGCGGGCCAGATGCGGCGGGCTGCCTTCGGCCAGCGACACCCTCACTTTGGGAAACCGCTCGCGGAATGCCGGTATGACCTTGGGCAATATATAGCGTGCCTGGGCATGCGTGCACGCAATCACCAGGCCGCCCTCGTCGCGCCGGGCGAACTCGTCGCTGACCTTCTTCAGGTTGTCCACTTCGCGCATGATGCGGTCTATGACCTGCGCCACGACATGCCCTGGCTTGGTCAGGCCCTTTATACGCTTGCCATGTCGCTCGAAAATCTTGACGCCCAGCTCATCCTCGAATTCGATGATCGCCTTGGACACGCCAGGTTGCGACGTATACAAAGTACGAGCGGCTTCGGTCAGATTGAAGTTGCGGCGTATGGTTTCACGGACAAAACGGAATTGCTGCAGATTCATAAAAATAGCCCTTGATATGAAGGGCTATTATATGTAATAAAGAAATAAAAATATATTCTTTTTGGTTATAAGCTTACTTCATGGAGATGGTCGTATTGACCCCGGCGGTATGGGCGGACCAGCGGGCGGTGACAGTTTTGGTTTGCGTCCAGAAATGCACGGCCTGCTTGCCATTGGGACCCAGATCGCCCAGCTTCGAGGCGCGCGAGCCCGTAAAACTGAACCAGGCGACAGGCACTGGGATGGGAATATTGATGCCGATCTGGCCAACGTCGATATGGTGCTGGAAATAACGCGCCGCACCGCCATCCTGTGTAAACACGGCCACACCATTGCCATTGGGGTTGCTGTTGATGAACTCGACGGCTTCTTCCAGGGTGTCGACTCCGACCACGCACAATACCGGGCCGAAGACCTCCTCTTGGTAAATCGCCATGTCGGCCTTGACGCCACTGAAGACCGTCGGCCCGACGAAGTTGCCGGCTTCGTAACCCGCAACCGTCAGATTGCGGCCATCCAGCAGCAGTTCAGCGCCTTCATCCACGCCTTGTTGAATCAGGCCTTCCACCCGCTTCTTGGCATTGGGCGACACCAGGGGGCCCAGGTCGGCGTTCTGGTCGGAGCCGATGCTGACTTTGAGCTTCTTGGCGCGCTCGATGAAATCGGGCAGCCAGTTGCGAGCTTCGCCCACCAGCACCGCCACCGACGTCGCCATGCAGCGCTGTCCGGCCGCACCGAATGCCGCGCCCACCAACTGATTGAGTGCCACCTCGCGGTCGGCGTCAGGCAAAATGACACAATGGTTCTTGGCGCCCATCATGGCCTGGCAGCGCTTGCCGGCCTTGGATGCGCGCCGGTAGATTTCTGTGCCCACATGCGTGGAACCGATGAAAGAAACCGCCTTGATATCCGGGTGGTCGCACAGGCCATTGGCGGTATCGGCCCCGCCATGCACCACATTCAGAACGCCCGGCGGCAGCCCGGCTTCAAGGGCAAGCTGGGCCAGCATCAGCGTCGAGCTGGGATCCTGTTCTGATGGTTTCAGAATAAAAGTGTTGCCCGCCGAAATCGCCATGGGGAACATGAAGCACGGCAGCATGATGGGAAAATTGAACGCCGTGATGCCGGCGCACACGCCCAAAGGCTGTATCAAGGTATAAACATCGATGCCCGTCGCGGCATTTTCGGCATATTCGCCCAGTTGCAAAGAAGCCATGGCGCAAGCATGCTCGATAACCTCCAGCCCGCGCCCAACCTCGCCTTCCGCATCGGGCAGCGTCTTGCCATGCTCGAGCGAAATCGACTTGGCTATGGCAGTGGTGTTGTCGCGCACCAGTTTCTGCAAATTGAGCATGACGCGGGTACGCGCCGCCTGGCTGGTATTGCGCCATTTCTGGAAGGCTTCTTTGGCGTTGGCGACCGCCAGGTCCAGCTCTTCCTTGGTGGCAAAGGGAACTTGCGCAACCACCTCCTGCGTGGCGGGATTGACGACATCCCGCCATTCAGTGGTTTTGGACTGGACGAGCTCTCCGCCGATAAGCAGCGGAATACGTGGCACTGCACTCATTAAGGTCTCCTTGCGCATACATCGATGCTGATAAATGAAAAAATCTGGCCAGGCGCCCTGCGCGGCGCACCGCGGCGGGCAAGCCCGGCTGGTTCGGGTCAGCCTTTATTGACCAGGGGGCAAGTGGACTTGGACAAAGGCTGAAAGGCCTCCTCGGCCGGTATGGTTGCAACCAGCTTGGACAAATCCCAGTCGCTCTTGGACTCGGCCGGTGTCTTGACTTCATACAAATACATGTCGTGAATCACACGGCCATCGGGGCGTATCGAAGCATTGTGCATGATGGGATCCTCGATGGGTATCTGGCGCATTTGGTCGGCCACCACATTGCCTTCGGTTGACTGGGTGGCGGCAACCGCCTTCAGGTAATGCCGCACGCTGGAATAAACCCCGGCCTGCGTCATGGTTGGCTTCAAGCCATTGAAGGCCTGGGCGAAACGATCGGACCACGCGCGCGTGCCATCGTCGAAATCCCAGTAGAACCCGTCTACATAAGTCAGGCCCTGCGCATTTTCCAGCCCCAGCGCGCGCAGATCGGACAGGAAAATCAGCAACGACGCCAGGCGCTGGCCGCCCTCGACGATACCGAACTCGCGAGCCTGTTTGATGGCATTGACCACATCGGCCCCGCCGTTGGCCAGCGCAACGACCTGCGCCTTGGAGCTTTGCGCCTGCAGCAGGTACGAGGCAAAATCGGGCACGTTCAAGGGATGCAGCACCGAGCCCACCACTTCGCCGCCCAGCTCCTTGACCATGTCTTCCGAGCCCTTTTGCAGCGAATGGCCAAAGGCGTAGTCGACAGTAATGAAGAACCACGACTTGCCGCCCTTGTTCACCATGGCCCGCACACCGCCCACCGACTGCGAATACACATCGAACATCCAGTGGAAACCCACCGGCGAGCAACTGTCATTGGTCAGGCCCGTGGTGGCCGGCCCCGAAAACATCACCACCTTATTCTTTTCCTTGGCGATGCCCTGCACAGCCAGCGCCACGGCGGAGTTGGTCAGGTCGGCAATGGCGGTAACGCCATCCCGGTCGAACCATTCGCGCGCTTTGGCGGCCCCCACATCGGCCTTGTTCTGGTTGTCGGCCGACACGACCTCTATATTCATGCCTTTGCATTCGGCCGCCAGGCAATCTTCAACCGCCAGTTTTGCCGCCGCCACCGAGCCGGGCCCGCCCATTGAGGCATAGGTGCCCGACATATCTGTCAGTACACCAATTTTGACTGGCGGCGCCGCGGCGTACGCAGCACCCGTCAGCCCCACACACAGGCTTGCGGCCAGTGACAAAGTAAATTTTTGCATGCTTGTCTCCGTTGTCTTTATGATTATTGTGCACTCAAGGCACTCTATAGGCATTATCCGGACGCGCCCGCAGCAGGGACACCGTGCGAAAACACAATGCCCAAGCCGCGAAAAACCGTCCTTTTCCAGTGTAGTTGTGTAAAAAACTAATTTCCATCAAAATATTTGCACATTCATTGCTAAAAAATGCACAACACACACTATGCTCGACTGGGACGGCCTGCGTTATTTTCTGGAAGTGGCCCGCACTCAGCGGGTCAGCGCCGCGTCGCTGCGGCTGGGCGTGCAGCACAGCACGGTATCGCGCCGCATCCACGCCCTGGAGCGCGAACTGGGCACCGTGCTGTTCGATAAGTCCAAGTCCTCGGGCTTTACCCTGACCGAAGATGGCAACCGCTTCTTCGCCTACGCCGAGCAAATAGAAGGCACCCTGCTCACCGCGCGCGAAGCGATTTCAGGCCAGTCGCAAGCCCTGTCGGGACATTTGCGGGTCGGCTCCACCGAGGGCTTCGGCAATTATGTACTGACACCCCTGATGGTAGATTTTCAACGGCGCTTTCCCGCGATCACGCTGGACATCATGCCTGTGCCACGCTTCATCAGTCTTTCCAAGCGCGAAGCCGATATCGCCATATCCCTTGAGCGCCCCCAGCGCGGCCCTTATTTGTGCACAAAACTGCAGGATTACTCCCTGAAGCTGTATGGCAGCCAGGACTATCTTGCCCGCAGTGCGCCCATACTGACAAAAGCCGATCTGGCCGAACATGCTTTCATTGGCTACGTCGAGGAGCTGCTGTTCAGCGACCGGCTACGCTATCTTGACGATATGGTTGCCAACAGCCGCGTCATTTTCAAAAGCACCAGTGTGATCGCCCAGTACCATGCCGCCCTGCAGGGCGAGTCGCTGGCGATTCTGCCCTGCTTCATGGCAGCCCAGGACCCGCGTCTGCGGGCCGTTCTGGACAACGAAATTCTGGTGACCCGCAGCTTCTGGATGTATTGCCAGGAGGACTTGCGTCATTCGAAACGTGTCATGGCGCTGTGGGATTTCCTTAAGAAGTCGGTGCAGTTGAATCAGCCCCTGCTGCGCGGCGAGGCGGGCTCGCTTCGATACCTGCCTTAAGAGGCTGGGCCGCGTTGCTGATGCGTTTCTTGTGACGGGTTCGTTTCTGGTGACGGGTTCGTTTCTGGTGACGGGTTCGTTTCTGGTGACGGGTTCGTTTCTGGTGACGGGTTCGTTTCTGGTGACGGGTTCGTTTCTGGTGATTTTGTCCGGTGTGGGTGAGGGTGGGCCGGCACGGCGTGCTTGCTTCCGCGTCTACGTCGTACAGACGGGCGGCGGGAGAACTCGCGCTGCGCGCTCACACCGCTCCCGCCTTCATCCCGTCTTCCCTACCGTAGCCCGCGGCGCACGCCTACCCCCCGGCCCACCCTCACCCACACCGGACAAAGCAGCATCGGAAATTTGCAGGCCGTCATGGCC
>JBATWU010000124.1:0-28752 GCA_049672825.1 Pusillimonas sp. | reverse complement strand
GGCGTACACTGTGTCCGCCCAGCGCGGACGGCACCAGCACGGCGTAGGGAAAGCGCTTGAGCCAGGGCGCAAGCCTGGGCCGCCACTGCGCCGCATCGCCTTGCACCCAGGCGCTGGCATGCCAGGCATACTTGAGCACATCGATGCCGGCCGCGCTGTGCTTGAGTTCGGGCTGATGCGAAATGGGGTCGCGCACCCGGCTGGCCAGGGCATTGACGCCGTCGCCCGCCATGTAGGCGCTGCCCCAGTGCATGTAGAGAAAAGCATGGCCGGGCTTGAGGCTGTCATCGCCCATGGCGGGCAGCACGATGGCGCCGCGCTTGGTCCTGACGCGGACCAGGGCGTCGTTCACGATCTTGTAGCGTCGCATGTCGCCCGGATGCAGGTAGACAAACGGTTCTTCGACATGACGGCTGAGCGCTGGCGCCAGGCCGCTGCGGCTCAGGGTGTGCCACTGGTCGCGCATGCGCCCGGTGGTAAGGCGCAAGGGGTAATGAGCCGAAATGTTTTCAGCCACGGGAACGTAGCCCACATCCATGAAGCGGGCCCGGCCGGTGGCAGTGGGAAATACGCCGTCGGCATACAGGCGCGTGGACGCCTGCGTTGGCGCGCGAAATGGCCATTGCTGCGGGCCGTGCGCCTGCAGCACGGCGTAGTCCAGGGCGCTGTAGTCCAGGTCGCGGCCGGCGGTGCTGCGCGCATGTTCGGCAAAGATCCCGGCTTCGTCAGGGTAGTCGAACAGGCCGGCTTTTGCCGGCGCGATTCGTTCGGCCAGCTTGCGGGCAATGGAACACACGATTTTCCAGTCGGGTTGCGCCTCGCCGGGAGGGGCGATGGCGGCGCGTACGCGGCTGATGCGGCGTTCCGAATTGGTGACGGTGCCGTCTTTTTCAGGCCAGGTGGCGGCGGGCAGGATCAGATCCGCGTAGGCCAGTGTTTCGGTGTTGGCGAAGGCTTCCTGCACGATGACCAATTCCGCTTTCTGCAGGGCGGCGCGTACCCTGGACTGTTCGGGCAGGGATTGGGCCGGATTGGTTGCGGCAATCCACAAGACTTTGACATCGCCTTTCAACACGGCATCGAACATGTCCACGGCGGTGTGGCCCGGTGTATCGGGCAGCGCGTCGACCCTCCACAGCTCGGCCACCTCGGCGCGATGATCGGCATTGCCGGGGCTGCGATGGCCAGGCAGCAGGGTGGCCATGCCGCCGGCCTCGCGCCCGCCCATGGCGTTGGGCTGGCCTGTGAGCGAAAAGGGGCCTGTGCCCGGTCTGCCGATCTGGCCGGTGGCCAGGTGCAGGTGGATCAGCGCGGCATTCTTGGCGGTGCCGCTGCTGGATTGATTCAGGCCCATGGTATAGAGCGACAGCGCGGCGCCGGCCTGGCCGAACCAGCGGGCGCACTGAGCGATGTCGGCGGCCGGTACGCCGCAGACGTCCTGCGCGGCCTGCGGCGTGAATTCATGGATGCGCTGCTTGAGCTCGGCGAAACCGTCGGTATGCCGCGCGATGTAATCCCGATCGATCAGGTCTTCCCATACCATGACGTTGAGCATGGCGTGGAACAGGGCGACATCGCTGCCTGGCGATATCGGCAAGTGAAGATCGGCGATATCGCAGGTGTCGGTGCGGCGCGGATCGATAACGATGATTTTCATGGCCGGCCGGCGCGCCCTGGCCTGCGCCAGGCGCTGGAACAGGACCGGATGGGCATACGCCATATTGGACCCGGCGATCAGGACGGTGTCGGCCTGGTCCAGATCGTCGTAGCAGGCCGGCGGCGCATCGGCGCCCAGCGTGCGTGTATAGCCGGATACGGCGCTGGACATGCACAAACGCGAGTTGGTATCGATATTGTTGGTGCCGACCAGGGCTCGCGCCAACTTGTTGAACACGGCGTAGTCTTCGGTGAGCAATTGCCCGGAAAGATAAAAGCCAATGGCATCGGGGCCGTGCATGATGATGGTTTCGGCCAATTTGCCGGCTGCGATATCGCAGGCGTCCTGCAGGGGGATGTCATGGCGCTGCGCGCTTTTCTCGCTGCGCCATTGCGCCCGCAGGATGCGGCTATGGTCGTGGCGGACGGTGGCCGCCAGTTCGCGGCCCTTGCTGCAAAGCGCGCCGCGGCTGGAGGGGTGTTGCGGATCGCCCGATACGCCCAGCACCTGTTGTCCCTGGCTGCGTATCCGCACGCCGCAGCCGGTGCCGCAATAGCAGCAGATCGAGGCCGTTTCGTGGATGGGCTCCGCGCCGGCTGGCACGATGGCTGGGCTCATGACCCGACCTCAGGCCGGCAGGGCCAGGTGTACCTGCCCCGCATCGACCTTGACCGCTATCTTGCGCGCGCAGCCTTCGTCCGGCGCCTGTGCCTGGCCGTCTTCAAGGTTGATGTTCCAGCCATGCAGCGGGCAGCTCACGGCATGGCCGTGCACCAGTCCGGCGGACAGGGGGCCGCCTTTGTGCGGGCAGCGGTCGATTACGGCAAAGATGTGGTCGTCGGAGGCGCGAAAAACAGCGATGGGCTCGCAGCCGTCGCGATGCACGACGCGCGACCCCAGTCGGGGTATGTCATCGATGCGGCAGACCGCTGTCCAGGGGTGTGTGGCGACAGGAGCGTTCATGATGGTCTTCAGGCGGTAAGGGTTTCGAATTCACGGCGGGCGGGGGCTTGCTCGATACGCTCGGTCCAGGGGTCCTGCTCGAACGAGATGGCGAACTTGAGCCGGGCATAGAGTTCGGCCCGGTTGGCGGCATCGTCCACCACGCGCGATTTGGCATGCTCCAGGCCCACGCGCGCCAGGTAGTGGCAGGTGCGCTCCAGGTAAAACGCTTCCTCGCGGTACAGTTGAAGGAAAGCGCCGGTGTATTCCAGGACCTCGTCGTGGGTCTGGACTTTGACAAAGAACTGGGCGACTTCTGTCTTGATTCCGCCATTGCCGCCTACATACAGTTCCCAGCCCGAGTCCACCGCAATGATGCCGATATCTTTGATGCCCGACTCGGCGCAGTTGCGCGGGCAGCCCGAGACCGCCAGCTTGACCTTGTGCGGACTCCACATGCCCACCAAGTCTTTTTCCAGCGCAATGCCCATGCCGGTGGAGTCCTGGGTGCCAAAGCGGCAGAACTCCTTGCCGACGCAGGTCTTGACCGTACGCAGGCTCTTGCCATAGGCGTGGCCCGATGGCATGTCCAGGTCTTTCCAGACTGCCGGCAAATCCTCTTTCTTCACGCCCAGCAGGTCGATGCGCTGGCCGCCGGTAACCTTGACCATGGGCACCTTGTACTTGTCGGCGACATCGGCGATGCGGCGCAGTTCGGACGGGTTGGTCACGCCGCCCCACATGCGCGGAACGACGGAATAGGTGCCGTCCTTCTGTATGTTGGCGTGTACGCGTTCGTTGACCAGCCTGGATTGGGCATCATCCTTGGCTTCGCCCGGCCAGGTGGACAGCAAGTAGTAGTTCAGCGCGGGGCGGCAGGTGGCGCAGCCATCGGCCGTGCGCCATTCCAGGAAGCGCAGGGTCTGGGGAATGCTGGTCAGGTGCTGTTCGCGGATTGCCTTGCGTATTTCTCCGTGGGTGTAGTCCGCGCAGGCGCAGATGGCTTTCTCGGATTTCGGCTTGATGTCGGCGGCGCCGCCGACGCAACTGATGAGGATCTGTTCCACCAGTCCCGCGCAGGAGCCGCAGGAGCTGGCCGCCTTGGTGTGTTTCTTTACGTCGTCGACGGTAAATAGGCCTTGCTCGCGTATGGCCTTGACGATGGTGCCCTTGCAGACCCCATTGCAACCGCAGATTTCGGTGGAGTCGGGCATGCCGGCGATGCTGTTCTCGCCGGCATGCCCGGTATCGCCGATGGCGCCCTCTCCGAACATCAGGTGTTCGCGCAGCTCGTTGATGGATTTGCCTTCGCGTATCAGGCGGAAGTACCAGGCGCCGTCCACCGTATCGCCGTACAGGCAGGCGCCGATCAGTCTGTCTTCCTGGATGACCAGTTTCTTGTACACGCCGCCCACCGGGTCGGCCAGCGTAATGGCCTCGGTGTTCGGGCCGCCGATGAACTCGCCGGCGGAAAACACGTCGATGCCGGTGACTTTGAGTTTGGTTGATGTCGTGCTGCCGGCGTAACGGCCTATGCCGTGGAAAGCGAGGTGGTTGGCCGCCACCCTGGCTTGCTCGAACAGCGGGGCGACCAGGCCATAGGCCGTGCCTCGGTGGCTGACGCATTCGCCCACGGCATAGATGCTGGGATCGTAGGTTTGCAGCGTGTCGTTCACTACGATGCCGCGATGGGTATAAATGCCGGCGGCTTCGGCCAGATCGGTGTTGGGCCGTATGCCGACCGCCATCACCACCAGGTCAGTGGCCAGCTCAGTGCCGTCCTTGAACCGTATGCCGCATACGGCTCCCTGGTCGTTGCCAAGAATGGCGTCGGTCTGATGCTCCATCAGAAAGTTCAGGCCGCGGTCGCGCAAGCTGGATTGGAGCAGCGCGGCGGCCGTGGGATCGAGTTGGCGGTCGAGCAGCGATGCGCCCAGGTGAACCACCGACACCTGCATGCCGCGCGAGCTCAAGCCGTTGGCGGCCTCCAGTCCCAGCAGGCCGCCGCCTATCACCACGGCATGCCTGAGCCGTGATGCCGCGTCTATCATGCGCTCGACATCGCGGATGTCGCGGAAAGTAATGACGCCCTCCAGGTCATTGCCCGGCACCGGCAGGATGAAGGGCTTGGAGCCGGTGGCCAGCAGCAGGCGGTCGTACGGCGCGACTTTGCCGTCGCTGGCCAGCACTTCCTTGCGGGCCCGGTTGATCTGCGTGACCGTGCTGTCCAGGTGCAGCGTGATGCCGTTTGCCTCGTACCAGCTTTTGTCGTTGAGAATAATGTCCTGGACGGTTTGTTCGCCGGTCAGCACCGGCGACAGCAGGATGCGGTTGTAGTTGGGGTAGGACTCGGCGCCGAACACCGTGATGTCGTACAGTTTGGTGTCCAGCTTCAGCAGTTCTTCGATCGTGCGGATGCCGGCCATGCCGTTGCCGACGACGACGAGTTTCATTTTTTTCATGTTCTTATGACTCCTGGAATCGTGTTAGCAGGCTTTGGCCGGCTGGGCTTGCGGGGCGGCTGAAGCGCCGCCGTTTACATCGCTGTCCGGTCCCGCGTGGCGGGCATGGCGATGGTGCAGAAAGCCCAGCACGGCGGCTCGGCACGCCGCGTAGCCGGGGTCGTCGAGCAGATCGGCGCGCTTGCGTGGCCGGGCGATATTCACCGGCAGGATTTCTCCGATGGTGGCCGCCGGGCCGTTGGTCAGCATGACGATGCGGTCCGACAGCAGTACGGCTTCGTCCACGTCGTGCGTCACCATGATGGCGGTGGTGCCTGTTGCCGCCACGATGCGCAGCAGCTCATCCTGAAGGTGGGCGCGTGTCAGCGAATCCAGGGCGCCGAAGGGTTCATCCAGCAGCAGGACTTTGGGTTCGATGGCAAGCGCCCGCGCAATGCCGACGCGTTGCTTCATGCCGCCCGATATTTCCCCGGGCCGCTTGTGCATGGCATGGCGCAAGCCCACCAGGTCCAGGGCCGACTCGGTGCGCGTCTTGAGTGCTTTGGCCGTTTCAGCCGCGCCAAAGACACACTCCACCGCCAGGTGGACATTCTGGTAGCAGCTCAGCCAGGGCAGCAGGCTGTGGTTCTGGAACACGACGGCGCGGTCGGGGCCAGGGCCAGTGATCTCTTTTTCGGCGCAGAGCAGGACGCCTTCGGTGGGCCGATCGAGGCCGGCAATCAGATTGAGCAGGGTGGATTTGCCGCAGCCGGAGTGCCCGATCAGCGAAATGAATTCGCCTTGTCCGATGTGCAGGTTGATGTCGCGCAACGCGGTAAACGGTCCGTTGCGGGTATCGAAAGTTTGAGCCACATACTCTATGCGTACGAATTTTTCCATGATTTCAAGCCTTGCCATGGTCCAGACGCCTGGCCAGCGCCAGCAGGACGAGATCCAGAACCAATCCGACCACGCCAATGACCAGCACGGCGATCAGGATGTTCTGCACATTGAGGTTGTTCCATTCATCCCACAGCCAGAACCCGAGGCCCGTGCCGCCGGTCAGCATTTCGGCGGCGACGATGACCAGCCACGCCGTGCCGATCGACAGGCGCACACCGGTCATCATGTAGGGCAGCACCGAGGGCAGCAGAATGCGCGTGAACACCTTCCACTCCGACAATTTCAGCACGCGCGCCACGTTCAGGTAGTCTTGCGGGACGTGCCGGACCCCATCGGCCGTATTGATGATCATGGGCCAGATCGAGCAGATGAATATCGCCCAGATAGCAGCCGGGCCGGCGGCCTTGAACAGCAGCAGTCCCAGTGGCAGCCAGGCCAGTGGCGATATGGGACGCAGCAGGCTGATGACCGGCGAGCAGATGGCGTTGAGCACGGACACACGCCCAATCAGGAAGCCCACGGGTATGCCGACCACCGCGGCCAACGCGAAGCCGGCGGCCACACGGCCCAGCGAAGCCAGGATATTCCAGCCTATGCCCACATCGTTCGGGCCGTTGTCGTAGAAGGGGTTCTTGAATAGCTCGAAGGCGGCCATCAAGGTCGATTCCGGCGGCGGGATGTCGCCTATCCGCATGGAAATAATCTTCCAGATGATCAGCAGCAGTGAAAAACCGACCAGGGGACCTGCGCTGGCGCTGGCCAGCTTTTCGGCGCCGGCGCGCCAGTTTCTTGTGCCGGCGGCAATGGGCGTGGGAGAAGCAAGGCTCATGCGCATTCCCTTCATCCCGCTTTGATGGCAAAGCCGTCGGCGTATCCGGCCGGGTCGCTGCCATCCCATACAACGCCATCGATGAGCGTGCTGTTGCGGAACTCGCCCGCCGGCACGGCAACATTGGCGGCGGCCGCGGCCTGTGTGTAGATGTCGATGCGATTGACCTGGCGGGCAAGGGCCAGGTAGTCGGGATGGCTGTCCAGCAAGCCCCAGCGCTTATGCTGGGTCAGGAACCACATGCCGTCGCTGAGATACGGAAAGTTGACGGCGCCGTCGCGGTGAAAGCGCATCGCATGCGGGTCCGTCCATGATTTGCCCAGTCCGTTCTCGTAGCTGCCCAGCATGCGGCCCACAATCGTGTCGGCGGTGGTGTTTACATAAGACTTGGCCGCAATGGTTTCCGCTGTCTTGCGCAGGTTTTCGGGAGAGCTGTCTATCCAGCGGCTGGCCTCGAGAATGGCTGCGGTGACTGCGCGCGCCGTATTGGGATAGCGTTGTACGAAATCGGCGCGCGTGCCCAGAACCTTCTCGGGATGATCGACCCAAATATCCTGCGTCGTGGCGGCGCTGAAGCCCAGTTTGTCGATGATGGCGCGGGCATTCCAGGGCTCGCCCACACAGAAGCCGTCGATATTGCCGATGCGCATGTTGGCCACCATTTGCGGGGGCGGGACCGTGACGTTGCGGCTCTTGCCCGGGTCGATGCCGAAGCTGGCCAGCCAGTAGTACAGCCACATGGCGTGCGTACCGGTGGGGAAGGTGTGGGCAAAGGTGTACTGGCGCGGCGCGCCCGCCATGGCCCGGGCCAGCGACTCGCCATCGGTCACGCCGGCTTCGCGCAGCTGGTTCGACAGCGTGATGCCCTGGCCATTTTGGTTCAGGCCCATCAGCACGGCCATGTCTTGCCTGGCGCCTGCCAGCCCCGCCTGCATGCCATAGATCAGGCCATAGAGGACGTGGGCAAAGTCCAGGTCGCCGTTGGCGAGCTTTTCACGTACGCCCGCCCACGAGGCTTCCTTGGTGGGAATGATTTTGACCCCGTGTTTTTGATCGAAGCCCATGACGGAGGCCATGACGACGGAGGCGCAATCGGTCAGGGGAATAAAGCCGATCTTGACCTCGGGTTTTTCGGGCGCGTCGGACCCGGCTGCCCAGGCGGCCGCGCGCAGCATGGGGTCGGCCACGGAAAGCGCGCCCAGCCCGGCCGCTGCAACGGCTCCCAGCACGGCGCGCCTTTGCGGGTTGGCACAGTTGGGCTGGGATGGGACGGCAGACGGGTGATGGGCAAGAGGACGAGGCGGCCTGGCAGTGGTTTTCATTTGGACTCCATGTGAATCATGCATAGAGGTATAAGCAAGACATGTGCCAGTTTTTACGGCCGGTGCGAATACCTGTTCGCTCACGGCGGCTGGGCGGCTTGGGTGTGTGCAGGTGCACCGCGATTGTGCAGTGCGTGTTGCGCCGCACCAATGCTGTGCCGCTGTCATTGAAGCCCATGGCCTATAATTCGCTGGGTATTTGTACAGCATGCCACTATGGACTCCGCTCACGCTTCCGCTTTTTCCCGCCGCATCGCCCATCTGGATATGGACGCTTTTTATGCATCGGTAGAGCGCCTGCGTTATCCCGAGCTCAAGGGCTTGCCTGTGGTCATCGGCGGCGGCAGCGCAAGCCAGCCCACTGTACTGCCTGACGGCAGCCGCCTGTTTTCCCGATTGCGCGGCTATGTCGGCCGCGGTGTTGTCACTACATCCACCTATGAGGCGCGGGCGCTGGGCGTGTTTTCGGCCATGGGCATGATGAAAGCGGCCCAACTGGCGCCAGAAGCCATACTGCTGCCGGTCGACTTCAAGGCCTATCGACATTACTCGCGCCTGTTCAAGGGCGCGGTGGCGGGCATTTCGGCCCGGGTGGAAGATCGCGGCATCGATGAAATCTATATTGACCTGAGCGAACATCCGGATGAAACCCTGGTGCTGGCGCAGCGTATCAAGCAGGCGGTCTTCCAGGCCACCGGCCTGACCTGCTCCATCGGCATCTCACCCAACAAGCTGCTATCCAAGATAGCGTCCGAGCTGGACAAGCCCGATGGCATCACCGTCATCGGCCCCGGTGACCTGGAGGCGCGTATCTGGCCTTTGCCGGTGGGTAAAGTCAATGGCATAGGCCCCAAGGCCAATGCCCGGCTTGCCGCCGCCGGCATTCATACGATCGCCGAGCTTGCCGCCGCCCCGCCAGAGCTGTTGCAAGGGTTGTTCGGCCTGAGCTATGCGCGTTGGCTGCTGGGCGTGGCCCGGGGTATTGACGACCGTCCGGTCGTGACGCATTCGGAACCCAAGTCCATCAGCCGCGAAACCACCTTCGACCGCGACCTGCACGTACAGCGCGATCGTGCTGTGCTGTCCGGGCATTTCCTGCAGCTATGCCAGCAACTGGAAGGCGACCTGCTGCGCAAAGGCTATGTCGGGCGCACCGTGGGCATCAAGCTGCGTTTCGACAATTTCCGCACCGTTACGCGCGACCTGACCCTGCCTGACCCGGTCGGCGGCGCGCAGGCCATACACCGCGCAGCCGGTCTTTGCCTGAAGCGCATTGCCATGGAGCATCGAATACGTTTGTTGGGAGTGCGCATCAGCGGCTTGCAGGCTGGCGCCGATCCGGGCGACGAGACTGCCAGGGCGCCGGAGCAATTGAGTCTTTATTAGCAGTGATCAGCCGCAAGCTTTCCCCGGTGCGATGGCCACCGCCCTTAAAATAACAAAAAACAACTTTTAAGGTTATTGATATATCTTTAGGTAATATATAAGTAATTATCTTATAGTTATAAACGAAGCGAAAGCTTGTTAGCATGATGTTTCCAGCGGGCCAGTCCCTTTGCGCCGACATTTGCCCGCTACACCAAACTCAGGAATCAATCATGAAACTCTTTCGCTTTGCGCGCGGCATGATGGCCGCAGGCATCACAGCGGTGTTCGCGCTTGCCGCCGGCAGCGCCCAGGCCGCCGACCTGATCGATACGGTCAAGGAGCGCGGCGCGCTGATCGTAGGCGTGGAAGGCACCTATCCGCCCTTTAACTTCGTGGACGCCAAAACGGGCGAGCTCGACGGTTTCGACATCGACGTCGCCAAGCTCATCGCCGACCGGTTAGGGGTCAAGGCGCAGTTCGTCAAAACGGAATGGAGCGCAATTCTGGCCGGGCTGGCCTCGGGCAAGTTCGATGTCATCGTCAATCAGGTGGGCATTACACCCGAACGGCAAAAAACCTTTGACTTTTCGGTGCCCTATGTGGCTTCCAGCCCTCAACTGATCCTGCGCAAGGATGACGAAAGCGGCTACACCAGCTTTGACGATCTGAAAGGCAAGAAGCTGGGCGTTTCGCAAGGCAGCAACTACGAAGCCCTGGCCAAGGCCCAGGAAGGCGTCGACGTCAAGAGCTACCCCGGCGCGCCCGAATACCTGTCCGACCTCGTCAGCAAACGCGTCGATGCGGCGTTGAACGATCAGTTGATGACGGCCTATCTGGTCAAGACGTCCAATGTCCCCATCCAGGGCGGCGCCATCGTGGGCGAGCCCCGGTTCAACGGCATACCTTTCAGGAAGGGCAATCCGGGCTTCGAGGCCGCCCTGAACAAGGCGCTCGAGGACGCTTTTGCCGACGGCGAATTTGCCAGGATCTCGAACAAGTGGTTCGGCATCGATGTCAGCAAGGCACGCAAACCCGAGTAAGCTTCAGGCATGAACTTTGTCGACCTGATGGTCCTGGCCGGTCCCATTCTTCTGAAGGGGACCGGCTACACATTGATCTTCGCGTTCTCCGCCATGTTCGGAGGCCTGCTCGTGGGCTTCCTGCTGGCGGTGGCCCGCATTATTCCCAGCCGCTGGAGCCAGGTGCCGGCCACGGTGTATGTCAGCATGATGCGGGGCACGCCCTTGCTGGTGCAGGTGTTCATCATCTACTACGGCCTGCCCAGCATAGGCATTTCATTCGAGCCCCTGACGGCGGGGGTGCTGGCGCTGAGCCTGAACGCCGGGGCCTATATTTCGGAAAGCCTGCGAGGCGCCATCGTGGGCATTTCGCGCGGGCAATGGTCGGCCGGCTACAGCCTGGGGCTGGGCTACTGGCAGAACCTGCGCTATATCGTGCTGCCGCAGGCCTTGCGGCTGGCGGTGCCCTCGATGAGCAATACCCTGATCAGCCTGATCAAGGACACTTCTTTGGTGTCGGTGATTACCGTAACCGAATTATTGCTGGCGACGAAAGACGTCATTGCCACCACCTTCCAGCCTTTGCCGCTGTACCTGGCGGCTGCGGGCATTTACTGGGTCCTGAGTCTTTGTCTTGAGCGGGTGCAGGTCCGGCTCGAGAAATACTACGGCCGCAGTACTCGCAACACATAGGCTTACAGGTCGAACTCGGGTTCGGCCTGGTCGCCCACCCGCAGGCTGGCACCCGCGTTGGCGCCGGCCACCACCGCGTTCACGCCAAACAACACCCCTTCCGGAAACTGCCGGTGCTCGGCCAGAGTCAGTCCTGGCTCGCTGGCCGTGGCGGCGGTGGCCTGATCGATGTTGGGTATGGGACAGCGCGCGCAGCGCTTGACCAGGGCAAAGGTGAACTGTCCAACTTTGACGCCGGCCAGATAGTCTTCCTCGTAGGCTTCGAGCCCCTGCAGCACAATGTTGGGACGGAAGCGATTCATGGGCACGGGCGCCTGCCCCTTGGCCTCCAGGCGCCGGTTCAGCTCGTCCAGCGAGCCTTGGTTGGTGATCAGGAACGGAAAGCCGTCGGCAAAGCCGAAGCGGTGTCTGGCGGGAAAGTCGGGCAGCAGATCGCCATGCTTCAGCCGCCATTTCTGAACATGCTCCAGGCTGGCGATGCGCTCGGCTTCAGGATGCACCCTGAGCAACCGGCAGGGCAAGCCCAGAAAGCCGGTCAGCCAGCCGGCCACGGCGTCGCCCTCGTCGAAACCCAGCGTATCGGCAGCCCAGATGCGGACTGGTATCTGCGCGGGCTCGGCCGTATCGATCAGCCAGGACACCATGATGTCCGGCATGCCCGGCGCCGACAAGGTCAGGTCGCCGTTCTGCAGCGCGGGCTGTATCAATGCCATGCGGGCATGCTGGCGCTGTGTCATGAACACGCCATTGCCGTCGACGATGACCCACTGCCTGTCGAACAGCAAGCCGCTCTGGCTGATGCGGATCTGGGTGTGGGCGATGCCGGCGCACGACTTGACGGGATAAGTGTGCAGGCTGAGGATGGAAATAGTCATGGCGTTGCGGACCGTGCGATGGGGGTCATTATGTAGCGCATAATACCGCTTTCCCGGGGATGCCCGCGCTCCCCCCTGCCGCCGCAGGCGTGTCTGCTTGCCTTGCGGCACCTATAAAACCTCAATGTTTGTCGCGCCGGCCGCATGCTGTCCTGCGGTAGAATTCAGTGTGCAGTATCCAGGGTGTGCTGCCCTTACTTTCTTTTCTTGAATACAGGAAGCCAAAATGAAATTTGATCGGTCGGGTGTCGACGCGCTAATGGAAATCACCAGCCGTCCCGAACTCGTTTTTGTTCGCGGGCAAGGCGCCTGGCTGGAAGATCACAATGGCAAGCGATACCTGGATTTTGTCCAGGGCTGGGCCGTCAACAGCCTGGGCCATTGTCCTCCCGAAGTGGTCAAGGCGCTGGGCGCGCAGGCCGATCTGCTGATCAATCCTTCACCGGCTTTCTACAACCAGCCCTCGATGGAGCTGGCCAAGCGGCTGGCGGGCGCGTCGTGTTTCGACCGGGTATTCTTCGCCAACAGCGGCGCGGAAGCCAACGAAGGCGCCATCAAGCTGGCGCGCAAATGGGGCCGGGTAAAACGCAATGGCGCCTACAAGATCATCACCTTCGATCACAGCTTTCATGGCCGCACGCTGGCCACCATGTCGGCGTCGGGCAAGCCGGGCTGGGACACCATTTTCGCGCCTCAGGTCGATGGCTTTCCCAAGGCCGACCTGAACGATCTGGACTCGGTACGGGCCCTGGTCGACGACAAGACGGTCGCCATCATGCTCGAACCCGTGCAGGGCGAGGCGGGCGTCATTCCGGCGACGCGCGAATTCATGCAAGGCCTGCGCGCGCTGGCTGACGAAAAAGGCCTGCTGCTGATCGTCGATGAAGTGCAAACTGGCATGGGCCGCACGGGCAAGCTCTTTGCCTACGAGCATTCGGGTGTCACACCCGACATCATGACCCTGGGCAAGGGCATAGGCGCCGGCGTGCCGCTGGCGGCGCTGTGCGCGCGCGAGGACGTATGCGTGTTTGCCCATGGCGACCAGGGCGGCACCTATAACGGCAATCCGCTCATGACGGCCGCGGGTGTGGCGGTTTTCGATACGCTGACGGCCCCCGGTTTCATGGAGTCGGTCAATGCGCGCGCGCGCCAGCTGTCCGAAGGGCTGCTGGCCCTGTCGGCCAAGTGGGGCATGAAAGGCGAGCGTGGCGACGGCTTGCTGCGCGCCCTGATCCTCGACCGCGAAGACGGCGGGGCCATCGTGGATGCCGCGCGCGACCGGGCGCCCGAAGGCTTATTGCTGAATGCGCCGCGCCCGTCCTTGCTGCGCTTCATGCCGGCCCTGAATGTCTCGGCCCAGGAAATCGACCAGATGCTGGCCATGCTGGACGAGGTCGTGGCCAAGGTTCGCGGTTAGGGCCTGTCAGCAGGTCCTGGTTCGCTGATTACTGAATTAGACGGCTTTTGGTTGATGCCGCGGGCGGGTTCGGGGCCTTCCCGTTTCGCGCGGGCAATAAAAAGAAAAAGGGCAAGCCTCCGGGGCTGCCCTTTTTCTTTGGCCGGGTCTTACGCCTTGGCTGGCATCAGCTTCCGTCTTTGAGCTGCTTGAAAGCCTGGTCCAGTTTGGCATCGGCATCGGCCAGCTTCTGCCGCGTGGCCTGCATCCAGTCCTGGTCGGCCTTGAGCGTCTGTTGGGCCTTGGCCAGCATGCGCTCGACTTCGGCCGGCTGCGGGCCGCCTGTGCCCACGCGGGTTTTCACCATGAATGCCGGAGACAGCAGTTGCCGGAACTCGGCTTCCTGGATGGGCAGGATGGTATCGGGCAGCTCATACTTGGCGATGGCCTTGGCATAGAGTTCGACCGCCTTGTCGTAGGGAAATTCCTTGGGTTTGTGGCCCTGGCTGCGCGCCTCGGTCACGATGGTCGATGCAAAGCTGTGGCCTACCCGGAAAGGGATTTTGTATTCTTTCTGCAGGGCTTCGGCCAGCTCCATGGAGGTGGTCCAGTCGTCTTCAAGCT
Source organism: Pusillimonas sp. (assembly GCA_049672825.1). GTDB lineage: Bacteria > Pseudomonadota > Gammaproteobacteria > Burkholderiales > Burkholderiaceae_B > Pusillimonas_C > Pusillimonas_C harenae_A. The sequence continues at coordinate 14,683 of JBATWU010000124.1, read as the reverse complement.
CTTCCAGCGCACGCTCGGGGTTGATCTTCAGCGCATCCATGACCGTGTTCATGCCGTCGACCATTTTGATGGCCTGCGGGAAGAAGCCGATTTCGGCCCAGGACGCCTTGTAGTCCGTCATGCCCGTCGTGACGTTGTGCGCCCGCAAGACGACGGTCTGGCCCAGCCCTATCACGTTGGATGCCGCTTCACGGGCGCGCATGATGATGCCTGGATTGCGTTTCTGCGGCATGGCGCTGCTGGTATAGGTTGAGCTTTCGTCCAGCAGCAGCCAGGGCCGGGTCTGATGGTATTGGGTATGGATGTCGCCCAGTACGGCGCCCAGGCGTATGGCGGCCGACGATACGATGCCCATGGCTTCCAGGGAAATGTCGGACGGGCTGACCTGGCTGGAATCCAATGAGTTTTCAATGACGCCGTCGAAGCCCAGCAGATCGGCCAGCCTTTCGCGGTTCAAGGGCCAGCTCGAATTGGCCAATACCGCTGTGCCCATGGCGCTGCGATTCAGGCGTTGGTAGAGCTCGTGTATGCGCTGCGCATCGCGCTCGAAGGACGCTTCGTAGGCCAGCAGGTAATGCGCGTAGCTGATGGGCATGGCCTGTACGCCATTGGTATAGGCCGGCACGATGGTATCGACGTTCTTGGCGGCCGTGGCCACGATGCGTTCGCGCAGCGTGTTCAGTGCATCGGAGTAGTCCAGCAACTGCGTGCGCAGCTTGGCCATGCGGTAGGTGGCGTACATGTCTTGCCGGCTGCGGCCGGTATGCACCAGCGAGGCATCGGGCCCGATGGCGTCGCTGATGATGCGCTCGACCTGCAGCACGTCTTTGGGGCGCTTGCCGTCCGGTTGGCCCGCCTGCTCTATGGCATGCGCCACGCCGCCAGCGATTTTCCTGCCCATATCCGCCGGGATGATTTGCTCTTCGGTCAGCATGACCACCGAGGCCTTGTTGATTTTATTGACCCAGTAGAACTGGTCTTCGGTCTGGTCGATAGCGCTGGTGTCGTTGGCGCCGACCGAGGACGAGCCCGCCGAGGCGCCCGCTTTTGCCGCCTGCTGATTGCATTCCGCCGTGGTTCGGCAAGGCAGTTGCCCGGTGTCGGCGGCAAGGCCCGCGGCGGGCGAGAGTGTCAGCGCAGAAATAATAAGAGCGAGTTTGATGTTCACGCCATGCCTCCGTATTTGTTTTGGTTCTGGGATGCTTCAAAAGTTAGCATGGCTGCCGGGTTGGAACTGTAAGAAAGCGTGCAGACGATATTGATGAGCTCTGCAAGAGCGATGGTGGGCTGACGAGGGGAAACTTGGCGGGCTCTCCCAACGCCCGACTCTTCAAAGAACAAAAAAACCACAGCGATAGCGAGTGCTACCGCGAGGATTTTCAACGCCGCATGGCCAGCCCAGGCGCCCAAGGCAAATGTGCGAATTAAACAAACAGGACACTAGAAGATGTCGGGCTCGCCCGCCGCCCTGCCGAAATCGGTTTGCAGAAAATCGAAATCGCAGCCGGCATCGGCCTGCTGGATATGGCGGGTAAACATCCAGCCGTAGCCGCGTTCGTACCTGGGTTCGGGGGCGGCGCGGGCCGACTGGCGACGGGCCAGTTCTTCGGGACTGACATGCAGGTGCAGGCTGCGCCCGGCCACGTCCACGGAAATCTCGTCGCCGGTCTGGACCAGGCCCAGCGGGCCGCCCACGTAGGCTTCGGGCGCAACGTGCAGAATGCAGGCGCCGTAGCTGGTGCCGCTCATGCGGGCGTCGGAAATGCGGACCATGTCGCGCACCCCTTGTTCGACGAGCTTTTGCGGAATGGGGATCATGCCCCATTCGGGCATGCCTGGCCCCCCTTGCGGCCCCACATTGCGCAGCACCAGCACATGATCGGCGCTGACGTCCAGGTCGGGGCGGTTGATGTGTTCCTTCATTTCGGGGTAGCTGTCGAAGACCAGGGCCTTGCCGGTGTGCTTGAGCAGGCGGGCTTCGGCGGCGGCGGGCTTGATGACACAGCCGTCCGGCGCCAGATTGCCTTTCAGCACGGCCAGCGAGCCCTCGGCGTAGATGGGGTTGTCGAGACTGCGGATGACGTCGTCATTGTAGACGCGCGCGCCTTCCAGCGTGGCCCCCAGTGTCTGGCCGGTAACGGTGAGGACATCCAGGTCGAGCAGGCTTTTCAGCTGTGCCATGAGCGCGCGCAGGCCGCCGGCGTAGTAGAAGTCTTCCATCAGGTAGCGCTCGCCGCTGGGGCGCACATTGGCAATGACAGGCACCTGGCGGCTGGCCCGCTCGAAGTCGTCCAGGCTGATGTCGCAGCCGGCGCGCCTGGCTTGCGCGATGACGTGGATGATGGCGTTGGTCGAACAGCCCATGGCCATGGCCACGGTGATGGCGTTGCGGAATGATGCGGTGGTTTGTATTTTGGCCGGTGTCAGGTCTTCCCAGACCATATCGACGATGCGCCGGCCCGCCCCGGCGCACATGCGCACGTGATTCGCATCGGCCGCCGGGATGGATGAGGCGCCGGGCAGCGTCATGCCCAGCGCCTCGGCGATGGCCGTCATGGTGCTGGCCGTTCCCATGGTCATGCAGTGGCCGTGCGACCGGGCGATGCCGCCTTCTATGCCCAGCCATTGCACCGGCGTGATGTTGCCGGCGCGGCGCTCGTCCCAGTATTTCCAGGCGTCCGATCCCGAGCCCAGGGTATTGCCCTCCCAGTTGCCGCGCAGCATGGGGCCGGCCGGCACATAGATGGCAGGAACGCCGGCGCTGCTTGCGCCCATCAGCAAGGCGGGCGTGGTCTTGTCGCAGCCGCCCATGAGCACGGCGCCGTCCACCGGATGGCAGCGTATCAGCTCTTCGGTTTCCAGGGCCAGCAGATTGCGATAGAGCATGGTCGACGGCTTGACGTACTGCTCGGCCAAGGACTGTGCCGGAAGCTCGAGCGGAAAGCCGCCGGCCTGCAGTACGCCGCGCTTGATGTCCTCGACCCTTTGCTTGAAGTGCGCGTGACAGGGGTTGATGTCGGACCAGGTATTGATGATGGCAATGACGGGCTTGCCCGCCCAGTCTTCGGGCGCGTAGCCCATTTGCATGATGCGCGAGCGATGACCGAAGCCGCGCAAGTCATCGGGTGCGAACCAGCGTGCGCTGCGTAATGTTTCCGGGGTTTTCATGACCTTCCTTTGTATCGTGTCTGACTATTTAGCTTTGCATGCCCCAACGGCGCACAGTTTTCTTTTCGAGCAGCCTGAATACGAAATTCTCGACGATCAGCCCGATGATGATGACGGTCAGCAGGCCGGCGAATACGGCGGGAATATCGAGCAGGTTGCGGTTCTCGAAGATGAACCAGCCCAGACCGCCCTGTCCGGATGCTACGCCAAAGACCAGTTCGGCGGCAATCAGCGTGCGCCACGCGAAAGCCCAGCCGATTTTGAGGCCGGTGAGAATGGACGGGAAGGCGGCGGGGATGAGGATTTTGGCAACGTAGCTCAGGCCGGTAAGCTCGTAGTTGCGCCCTACCATGCGCAAGGTGTGCGATACGGCCATGAAGCCCGACTGAGTGTTCAGCGCCACCACCCAGACCACCGAGTGCAGCAGCACGAAGACGATGCTGGTGGTGCCCAGCCCGAACCAGATCAGGGCAAGCGGCAGCAGGGCAATGGCCGGCAGGGGATTGAACATGGCGGTCATGACTTCCAGGAAATCAGTGCCAATCTGGGTGCTGATGGCCAGAATGGTGATGATCGCCGCCAGCGTGATGCCCACCGTATAGCCTATCAGCAGGACTTTCATTGATGTCCAGGCCCGATCGACCAGCACGCCGTCGGCGATGCGCGCGAAGAAGGCATGTATGGTGTCGGTCAGGGTGGGAAACAGCAGCGGGTTGTCCAGCACGCGGCCATACACTTCCCAGGCCACTGCCAGCAGCAGGATGATGACGGTTTTGCGCAGGAAGGCGTTGCTCCAGAGCCGCTGGATCAGTGGCAGCTCGCGGACCAGCACCACTTTGCGGGCGGCGTCCTGCTCGGCCGCAATGTCCTGCTTCAGGGTAATGATGGGGCGTGTCGTGGTCATGGTGTATGCACCCCTTCTTGATCAAACAGCAAACCGTGTATCTCCTGTTCCAGCTCGGCCGCGGCGGCCGGATCATCGGCGATGGCCTCGACGTTGCTGACTTCGGCCTTGACCTGCCCCGGGTGCGGCGACAGCAATAGAATGCGATTGCCGATGCGTATGGCCTCGGCAATCGAATGCGTGACGAACATAACGGTAAAGCGGGTTTCGTCCCACAGTTGCAGCAGCTCGTCCTGCATCTGGCGCCGTGTCAGCGCGTCGAGCGCCGCGAAGGGTTCGTCCATCAGCAGGATGTCGGGCTCCATCGACATGCCCCGCGCGATGGCCACGCGCTGCTTCATGCCTCCTGAAAGCGTGTGCGTGTAGCTGTCGGCGAACTTGCCCAGGTGCACTTTTTCCACATAGCTGCGGGCGCGCTCTTCGGCTTCTTTCCTGGGCATCTTGCGGGCCACAAGGAGCGGGAACATGACGTTTTCAAGGACGGTTTTCCAGGGCAGCAACTGGTCGAATTCCTGGAAAACCATCATGCGATCGGCGCCGGGGCGTTTCACCGGTTTGCCCTTGATGCGGATTTCGCCTTCTTCCGGGATGAGGTATCCGCCCACCGCCTTGAGCAGGGTGGACTTGCCACAGCCCGACGGGCCAAGCAGCACAAAGCGATCCGCGCTATCGACATTGAAGCTGACGCTATCGGTGGCGGTGATGATGCTTTCTGGTGTTTTGTACCGAAGGGTGACGGCGTCTACTTCCAGCAGGTGGGACATTGATTTCTCCGGAAAGTGGCTTAGCTGCCGTTCAGCGAGGCGGATTCCGGAAGGAAATAATCCGTCCATTTCTCAGGCTTGGTCTTCAGGATGCCGACCTTGGACATATGTTCGGCAAACTTCATCGAGCCGGCGGGCGCCATCTGGAAGTCCATCATGCCGGGCTGCTTGAGCATGTCGAGCAGCTCCTCCGCGCTGGTCTGGTCGCCGCTGACTTCGCGGTAGATGTCCACGGCCTGCTCGGTATTGGCCTTGATGAATTCTATGGCCTCTTTCGACGCGGCCAGCACCGCCTTGATGATCTTGGGATTGGCCTCGGCGAACTTGGTGGTGGTGAACAGCGTGGATTGCGAGAGACCGCCCTCGATGATGTCGTTGGAGCGCAGGATGACGTGGGCGTTAGGTATGGTCTTGAGTTCTTTGTAGTGGAAGGGGGGCGCGGCGAAGTGGGTGGAGATTTCGCCATTGGGATTGGCCAGCATGGCGGCCGCATCGGGGTGGCCCAGCTGGACGGTGTTGGCGTCCAATTGCGACCAGTTATCCTTGCCGAATTCTTTTTCGGCCGCCATCTGCAGCAGAATGGCCTGTGTCGAGACGCGCACGGTGGGCACGGCAATCTTGTCCGTGGGTCCGAAATCCTTCAGCGAGTTGATCTTGGGGTCGCGGCTGATCAGGGCAAGCGGCAGCGCCGAGTTGGTGGTAATACCTTTGACCTTGCCCTTGGTGCGGTCCCACAAAAGCAGCAGATTGCCGACGCCGCTGTTGACGATTTCCACGTTGTCGGACAGCAGGGCATCGGTGGCGGCACCCCCGCCGCTGAACGAGCGCCAGTTGACCTTCAGGTCTTTCAATCCTTCTTCCGCCGCCTTTTTCTCGATCAGTTCCTGTTTTTGCATGACCAGGGCGGGCAGATACAAGATGCTGGGCTGCTTGGTGATGGTGATCTCGGTTTTTTCCTGGGCGCCGGCATTGATGGCCGTGCCGGCAAGTGCCGCCATAAGGACGGCGGCTGCATATTGGCGAGTTCGCTTCATGGTGTTGTCTCCAATGAATGACTGTTCTGGTTTATAGGAATACTGCTGTCATCATGAAACATATTAATATATTAGTATGTGAATGAGCAATCGGTAAAAATAATCAATATGCTGATGGCATAGCGTTTCTCTATGCCATGGTGGTGGAAAACAACAAGGCCCGAAGCCAACGCAGCTTCGGGCCTTGCAGATAGGGCTATTGCAACCGACCACACCCTTGGGCCGGTTGCAAAGGTTTACTGGGCCTTCACTGCCTGCCGCCATTGGTGCAACAGGGGCTCGGTATAGCCGTTGGGCTGTTCCAGTCCCTTGAACACCAGGTCGCACGCCGCTTTGTAGGCGAGCGAGGTATCGAAGTGCCCGGCCATGGGCCGATACAAGGGGTCGCCCGCGTTCTGGCCGTCGACTACGGCGGCCATGCGTTCCATGGTCTCCCTGACCTGCTCTTGGCTGACGACCCCGTGGCGCAGCCAGTTGGCCATATGCTGGCTGGAAATGCGCAGGGTGGCGCGATCTTCCATGAGTCCGACGTTGTGGATATCGGGTACTTTGGAGCAGCCTATGCCCTGATCGATCCAGCGCACCACGTAGCCCAGTATGCCTTGGGCGTTGTTGTCGAGCTCTTCCTGGATGTCCTTGGCCGACCAGTTGGTGTCGCTGGCGACGGGGATGGTCAGCAGCTTGTCGAGCAGGGGCTCGGATTGGCCTTCCATGCCGCGCTGGATTTCCTGCACATCGACTTGATGATAATGCAGGGCATGCAGGGTGGCGGCCGTGGGCGAAGGTACCCAGGCGGTATTGCCGCCCGCCTTCAGGTGGCCGATTTTTTGTTCCAGCATGTCCGCCATCAGGTCGGGCATGGCCCACATCCCCTTGCCGATCTGAGCTTGTCCGCGCAGGCCGCATTCCAGGCCAGTCTGCACGTTGTTGCGCTCGTAGGCGTCGATCCAGACGCTGCGCTTCATGTCGCCCTTGCGCACCATGGGGCCGGCTTCCATTGAGGTGTGCATCTCGTCGCCGGTGCGGTCCAGAAAGCCGGTGTTGATGAAGGCGACGCGGTCGCGCGCGGCGTCGATGCAGGCCTTGAGGTTGGCGCTGGTGCGGCGCTCTTCGTCCATGATGCCCATTTTGATGGTGTTGGGCTCCAGGCCCAGCAGGGCTTCGGTGCGGGCGAACAACTCGGTCGCGAAAGCGACTTCGTCGGGGCCGTGCATCTTGGGCTTGACGATATAGATGGAGCCCGAGCGCGAGTTGCCCCGCTTGCTCAGGTCGTGCATGGCGATCAGCGACGTGAAGACGGCATCGAGTATGCCTTCGGGAACCTCGCGCCCTTCCTGGTCGAGAATGGCAGGGTTGGTCATCAGGTGGCCGACATTGCGGATGAACATGAGCGAGCGGCCGTGCAGCGACTGGGTGTTGCCGTTCAGGTCGGTGTACTGGCGGTCGGGGTTCAGCGCGCGGGTAAAGGACTTGCCGCCTTTGCTGACTTCCTCGGTCAGGGAGCCGTTCATCAGGCCCAGCCAGTTGCGGTAGGCGGTGACTTTATCTTCCGCATCGACCGCGGCGATGGAGTCCTCGCAATCCATGATGGTGGTCAGGGCCGATTCCAGCACGACATCCTTGATACCGGCCGGGTCTTGTCCGCCTATGGCGTGGCTGCGATCGATCTGGATCTCGAAATGCAGGCCGTTATGCTTGAACACCAGCGCTTCGGGCTGGGCGGCGTCGCCGCGATAACCCAGGAAGAGCTCCGGATCGGCCAGCGCGGCCTGCTGGCCGTCGCCCAGCGCGACCTGCAGCTTGCCATCGTGAACGGCATAGGACTTGGCATCGCTGTGCGAACCCGAGGCCAGAGGAATGCTGTTGTCCAGGAAGGATCGTGCGAAGGCGACGACTTTGGCGCCGCGTATGGGGTTGTAGCCGCCGGCCCGGGTGGCGCCGTCATCTTCGGAAATGGCGTCGGTGCCGTAGAGGGCGTCGTACAGGCTGCCCCAGCGGGCGTTGGCCGCATTGAGCGCGTAGCGCGCATTGGTAATGGGCACCACCAGCTGCGGGCCTGCCTGCTGGGTGATTTCAGTGTCGACCTTGCTGGTCTTGACGGCGACACTGGCGGGGACATCCTTCAGGTAGCCGATCTGGCGCAGGAACGCCTGGTAGGCGCCGGCGTCTTTGACGGGGCCGGGGTTTTGACGGTACCAGTTGTCAAGCTCGGCCTGGATGCGATCACGCTCGGCCAGCAGCTGGCGGTTTTTCGGCGCCAGGTCGTGCACCAGTTGATCGAAGCCCGACCAGAAGGCCTGGGCGTCCAGGCCTGTGCCCGGCAGCGCTTCGTCCTGGATGAATTGATGCAGCACCGTGGCAACCTGCAGCCGATTGCTGGAAGTTCGCTCGCTCATGATGTTCCTTTGGGTGGGGTGGTGTGGGGACGGCTGCCGCAGCATGCCGGTATGGTTATAGGATAGTGAAAAACAGGGCCGAATTGAATGCTATGATTCATCCTTTCTGTCAATACTTTAAGTATCGAATGGGTGGCGCAAAAACCCATGGATCTCGAGGTTTTTCGCCCAATTTCCCGCTCAGAACATAAATCTTGGTATGGAATGGATCGATATACGACGATACGCAGCTTCGCCCTGATCGCCGAAAAGGGCAGCTTTGCCGCGGCGGCGCTGGCCGAGGGCGTGACGCCTGTGGTGATGGGGCGGCGGCTGACCTCGCTGGAGCGCAGGCTGGGGGTGCAATTGATGCATCGGTCGACCCGCGGGCTGACCCTGACAGATCTGGGCGAGCAGTTTCTTGAAAACTGCCAGCAACTGTTGCAGGACTTCGATGCCGCCGAAGACAGCGTCAGCGCGGGCCGCAATGTGGTGCGCGGGCATTTGGCCGTGGCGGCGCCGGCGGCATTCGGCCGCAAGCATGTGGCACCCCATGCGGCGGCCTTTCGTGAGCGCTATCCAGAGCTGCGCCTGTCGTTCAACTTTACCGACAGTGTCGAGGACCTGGTGCGGGAAGGCTATGACATGGCCATACGGATAGGCGAGGTGAAAGATCCCAACTATGTGGCCCTGCGTCTATTCCCGAACCGGCGCGTGGTTTGCGGCACGCCCGACTATTTCAATCGGCACGGCATGCCACGCATACCGGAAGACCTGGCGCGGCATAATTGCCTGGCTTTCAACCTGCAGGGAGGACAGCAGCGCGGCTGGATTTTTGTCCGTAACGGCAAGCCGTTTGCCGTGCGGGTCGAGGGCGACCTGGCGTGCAACGACGGTGAACTGCTGTATGAATGGATCAAGCAGGGTCTGGGCATAGGGTGGCGCTCCACCTGGGAAATCCAGGCGGAGCTCAAGGACGGCGCCCTGATGACGGTGCTCGATGAGTTCGCCTTGCCCGACTACGATATTCAGGCGGTGTATCCGCAGCAGCGATATCTGCCCGCCAAGGTGCGCCATTTCATCGATTTCCTGCGCGATATGTATAACCGGCCGGGCTATTGGGAAGACAAGCCGTCGGCCTGACGTATCTGGGGCGAAAGCCGGATTTGCGCCGCGCAATGTGCTGCTACCATTGTGCTTGATCGCATCCGCGCCGGATGCCGCAACCGAGTGAACATCCCTGATGCAGTCAACCGACGGGGTCGCCAGACCCGATGGAAAAGCCGCCTATCGCGCGCAACTGCTTTATTTCACGGCGCCGCCCGGACCGGAGCCGGGCGACGGATCGACGGTGTACGTGCCGGACGGGCTGCTCGTCGTCGAGCGGGGCCACATCGTGCAGCTGGGCGACTATCGCACGGAATCGTCCAGGCTGGACGATGGCGTGGCAGTGCAGGACTGGCGAGGCAAGCTGATTGTGCCGGGATTCATCGACACCCACATCCATTATCCGCAGACCGACATCATTGCCTCTCCCGCGTCCGGCTTGCTGTCCTGGCTGGAGACCTACACCTTTCCCGCCGAGCGACGCTTCGAGGATCCGGCCCATGCGGCACAGGTGGCGGGCTTTTTCCTGGATGAACTTCTGCGCTGCGGTACCACCACGGCCCTGGTGTATTGCACCGTGCATCCAGGGTCGGCCGAGGCCTTGTTTGCCGAAAGCCACGCGCGCAATCTGCGCATGGTGGCGGGCAAGGTCTTGATGGACAGGCATTGCCCCGAGTATTTGCGGGACACGGCGGAGTCGGGGGCGCTTGCCAGCGAGGCGCTGATTCAGGAATGGCATGGCCGGGGCCGCCAGATGTATGCCTTGACGCCGCGATTCGCGCCGACCTCGACAGCAGCGCAGTTGGCGGTGTGCGGTGAACTTGCGCAGCGCTACGACGATGTGTTCATACAAAGCCATGTTGCTGAAAACACCCAGGAGGTTTCGTGGGCGATGGAACTGTTTCCGGGGCATCGCAGCTACCTGGCCATCTATGATCATTACGGCCTGCTGCGGCGTCGCGCGGTGTATGGCCATTGCATCTGGATGGATGACGCCGACCGCAGGCGCATGCATGAAACAGGGGCGCTGGCTGCGCACTGCCCTACTTCCAATCTGTTTCTGGGCAGCGGCCTGTTCGACTTTGCCGCGGCCGGGGCCTGCCGGATGCCGGTCGCTCTTGGCAGCGATGTGGGCGGCGGCACCTCGTTTTCGATGCTGCAGACCATGGCTGCCGCCCACAACGTGGCCCGCATGTCCGGCCATCATCTGAGCGCCCACCGCTTGTTCTATCTGGCCACCGAAGGCGCCGCCCGGGCGCTGGATCTGGGAGGCCGGATAGGCACGCTGGCGCCTGGCGCCGAAGCCGACTTCATTGTGCTCGATCCTCGGGCGACGCCTTTGCTCGCGCGGCGCACGGCGCGGGCCGAGTCGCTGGAGGAGCTATTGTTTGCGCTGGTCATGCTGGGCGACGACCGCGCCGTTGCCGCCACGTATTCAGCCGGACGCCTGTGGCATCAGCGGGACGGCGCCGACTGAGCTGCTCATCTTGTCATATTCCAGCCAGGCGATACCGTTATGATGTACGGGTACGCGGTTTTGACGATGTTTCATTCAAAGGAAAGTCATCACGACATCCTCCCGGCCTGAATGCCGGGGTTTCCTGGAGTAATTCGATGAAGAACCAGCTGAAACTGATCGGCGCTCCGTCGGCCCTGTTGTTGCTCGAGGGCTGGTCGGCCACCGAAGGGCGCGATGCCATACACAAGACCTTTATCTTCAAGAGTTTCAACGAGGCGTTCGGTTTCATGACGCAGGTGGCCATGCAAGCCGAAAAACTCGACCACCATCCTGAATGGACCAATGTCTATAACCGGCTGAGCGTGACGCTGACCACGCATGACGCCAAAGGCGTCACCGAGCGTGACGTGGCTTTGGCCCTGTTCATGGATCAGTTGGCCTGAAGCGTCCGCCCTCGAACAGGCAGGGTTCCTGACGCGGTCGCTTCGGCGGCCGCTTGCTTCATTCCCGGATCAGGCGGGGTGCAGCCAAGATACCAGCAGCGATACGGTCAGCAGCGACAGCACCGTGGACAACAGGATGGCGCGCGATGTAATGGCGGGCTCGCGTTCATACAGCTTGGCCAGCATGAAGGGGCCCGTGCCCACTGGCAAGGCGGCAAGCAGGATGGCCGTGCTGGCCCACAGCGGGGGCATGTCGAAAACCCAGTACACCAGGACCATCGCGACCAGCGGATGCAGGATCAGCTTCAGGGCCACGATGCGCCAGACGGCCCCATGGTGCCCGGTGGACTGCCCCTGGGCCAGGAACAGGCCTATGGTCACCAGCGCGCAGGGGCTGGCCGCCGCGCCCAGCAAGCTGGTGAATTGCTCGACGGCATAGGGCAGGGGCCATTGCATGGTCGCCATCAGCAAGCCCAGCAGCGGGGCGGCGACCAGGGGGTTGCGCAGCAATGCCGCCCCCACCTTGCGCGCGGTGCGCCATACGCCGGGCGAGGCCTGCTGGTCGACTTCGATCAGCACGATGGAGAAGGCGAACAGGCCGCAGGCGGTGATCAGCGTGGCAATGATCACCGGCGGCAGGCCGGCGTCGCCAAACAGCATCAGGCACAGGGGTATGCCCATGAATCCCGCGTTGGAGTAGGATGCGGCCAGGCCTTCTATGCTGGCATCGGCCAGGCGGCCGCGGCGCTTGCGGTCCAGCAGATATGACACGCCGAAGACGACGGCGATGGATAGTACCGTGGCGGCGATGTAGCCCGGCTGGTTGATTTCGTCCCAGGTGATTTGCGCCATGGCCTGGAACAGCAGTGCGGGCAGGGCCATGTAGACGACGAATTTGTTCAGGCTGTCGACCGCGCCCGGACCCAGCAGCCTCTTGCGGGCGCTCAGGTAGCCGATCAGAATGAGCGCAAACAGCGGAAAAACAGCATTGACGATGACGCTCAAGGGGTGGCCTTAAGTAGTGTTGACAGGTCGTGGGCGCATAGTCGCCACGCTCCTGATTCAGATCGGCCTTATTAAAGCAAATATTCAGCCGCCGTGGGATGGGTGCGCGGCGGCGCATAACGTGTCATAGTAGGTTTATATACTGTCATTTTTGCTGGTAATGAATATGCTTGATTCATCGGACTCCGTGTCCACCATTCTGTTGCCGCCGGTCATTCCCTATACGGCCTATACCGATGCACGGGCCGCCGCTGAGCGGCTGGTCGACATCTACGCCAGAAACACCGCATTCATCCGCGACGCCTTTGCCGATTATGCCAAGGGCTGCTATACCGATGGCCGGCGCGCGCGGGCCTGCTATCCCGCCATCCGCATCAAGGTGAACACCTACCAGGAGGTGGACAGTCGTCTGTCTTACGGCCATGTGGTCGAGCCCGGCATCTACATGACCACGGTGACCCAGCCGGCGCTGTATTTCGACTACCTGCTCGAACAGATCAGTCTGCTCATCAAGAATCACGGGGTGCCGGTCGAGATCGGCGAGTCCGACATGCCCATTCCTCTGCACTTCTCCTTTGCCGACGGGCAGTATGTGGAAGGTGTCTATTCAGACTCCCTGCTGGGCGATGCGCTGCGCGATCACTTCGATGTGCCCAATCTGGCCGTGACCGACGATGCCATTGTCAACGGTACTTGGCAGGGCCGGCCGGATGAGTCATTGCCGTTGGCGCCGTTCACTGCGCCGCGCGTCGATTACTCCCTGCACCGCCTGCAGCATTACACGGCCACGGCACCCCAGCACTTCCAGAATTTCGTGCTGTTCACCAACTATCAGTTCTATGTCGATGAATTCTGCCAGTGGGCCAAGGAAATGCTGGCCCAGGGCGAGGGCGGTTATACCGCGCTGGTCGAACCGGGCAACCTGGTCACGCGGGCGGGCGCCGACGCCGAGCGTGTCGGCCAGCCACTGATGCGCGCGCCGCAGATGCCGTCCTACCATCTGGTGCGGGACAGGCATATGGGCATTACCTTGATCAATATCGGCGTGGGCCCGTCCAACGCCAAGACCATCACCGACCATGTGGCCGTGCTGCGGCCCTCGGCCTGGCTGATGCTGGGGCACTGCGCCGGCCTGCGCACTACCCAGCGCCTGGGCGATTATGTGCTGGCGCATGGCTATGTGCGCGAGGACCATGTGCTGGACGCCGACCTGCCCACCTGGGTGCCGGTGCCGCCGCTGGCGGAAATACAGATTGCGCTGGAGCAGGCGGTGGCCGATGTCTCGGGGTTGTCGGGGTGGGAGCTGAAGAAGATTATGCGCACTGGCACGGTAGCCTCCATCGACAACCGCAACTGGGAGCTGCGCGACCACCATGAGCCGGTGCGGCGCCTGTCGCAATCGCGCGCCATCGCGCTGGATATGGAGTCGGCCACCATAGCCGCCAATGGCTTTCGTTTCCGCGTGCCCTATGGCACTTTGCTGTGCGTGTCCGACAAGCCCCTGCATGGCGAATTGAAGTTGCCGGGCATGGCCAGCGATTTCTATCGCAAGCAGGTAGGCCAGCATTTGCACATTGGCATCCGGGCGCTCGAGCTGTTGCGCGACATGCCGCGCGAGCGCCTGCATTCGCGCAAGCTGCGCAGCTTTATTGAAACGGCGTTCAAATAAGCCGGGGCCATGGCCACGATGTTTGAACGCGTTTCCTATTTGAATAATGCCAATGAATCCCTGTCCAGGCCTTCTGGCTTGAGGCGCGGGGAGGGCTTTGGCAGGAGACATGATGAAATCCATTTACCTGGCCGGCTTCGACGTTTTTCGGCCGGATGCCCGCGAATGGGGCGAGACTTTGAAAGACTTGTGCAGCAAGTACGGTTTTACGGGGCTGTATCCGCTGGACAATGAGGCCCCCAAAAGCCTGGCCGGGCCCGAGTTGGCGTTGTGGATATACCGCGCCAATATAGGCCTGATCCATCGTGCCGATATGGTGGCTGCCAATGTGAATGCCTTTCGGGGCGTCGAGCCTGATTCAGGCACTATTTTTGAGGTGGGCTATGCCATCGCGCTGGGCAAGCCGGTGTGGGTCTATACCGATGATGCGCGGCCGCTGATCAAGCAGGTTCCCGCCATACGGGCGCCGGGCAGCCCGGTTTATACCGATACCCAGGGTTATACCGTGGAAGATTTCGGTCTGAATTTGAACTTGATGGTTGCCTGCAGTGCGCAGGTGGTTATTGGCTCGGTGGAAGACTGCCTGAGCGACATGGCGGAGCACGCTTGATTCCATTTTTATCGAAAATGGCGCGGTGTGTGTGATTGCCAAGGCTGTCTGTCTGCTTCAAGGCGGCCTGCCTGGTGCTGGCGGGGCGGTCGGGCTTCCGTGCCCCGGTCCTGCTGCGCAGGACTTCCCGCGCCAAGCCTGGCTG
>JBATWU010000123.1:0-5468 GCA_049672825.1 Pusillimonas sp. | reverse complement strand
CATCAACGCAGGCCAGCCGCTTCGTTTCGACCTGATCGGAATATGCAGCATTTTTTCAGATGACGGCGGACGAATGCTCAAGGCCACGGCATACGGCGGCGCCCGCGATGTTCGTCTGCGGGTGGCGGGTAAATTCCTGGAACGAGACGCTGCCAAGCATCTGCTGGACGAAGTCAATGCCTTGTATACCTGCGGCCCGGCGGGCGGCGGCGGCGTGCGCACAGCCATGCGCCGCCGGCTTGAAACCCGATCTTTCTATGTGGATCGGGGCAGCATCGACGCCCGCTACTTCATTTACCAATAAGTCATCATGACCGAGCAATCCATCACCCACGTCAGCCTCTACCACATCGCCCACGGGCGCACCGGCGACAAAGGCAACCGCTCCAACATCAGCGTCATTGCCTACAGCCCCGAGTTCTACCAAGCCATCGTCGAACAAGTGACCACAGAGCGCGTCGGGCTGATCTTCCAGCACCGCATGCCGCGCAAGGTGACGCGCTTTTTGCTGCCCAAACTGCATGCGATCAATTATGTGCTCGATGATGTGCTGGATGGTGGAGTCAATGATGCGCTGAATCTGGATTCACACGGAAAATCCCTATCTTGCCTGCTGCTGGATATGGATATTGCTTTGCCAACCTCAATAGCGGTTGGCATTAACGTCGCAGAGCGCGCGGTTATCGACGCGGCTTCGCCAACAACAGCCGGTAAAAAGCCGGCGCATCAACAGGAGTAGGCAATGAAACTGGTACACAAACTGGCCGTTCTGGCCACCGCCCTGGCGGTAACCTGCGCCACTCAGGCGCAAAACATCAAGGTCGCCTACAACGGCGACATCTCCGGATCACCTTCGGCCGAGTCCGGGCAGATCGGCGTCATGGGCATCACTGCCGCCGTCGAAGGTATAAACAAACAAGGCGGCGTACTCGGCAAACAACTCGAATTCCTGGTGCGCGACGACCTGGGCCAGCCGCCCAAGTCTATCCAGAACATGACCGACCTGATTGACCGTGAAAAAGTCGCCGTTGTGTTTGGCCCCACCAATTCCGGCAATGCTTTGGCATGGAAACACATTGCCAATCAAAAACACATGCCCGTGCTCGTGTCGAGCGCTTCTAGCACCGCCATCACCCAGGCCACTGGCGCGGCCAACTACCTTTTCCGGATTTCCATGGTGGATCGCGAGCAGGCCGCGGCGCTTGTCGCTTATGCCGGCAAGAATCCGGAGATCAAGAAAATCGGACTATTTGCCGAGACCACAGGCTACGGCCAGGCGGGATTGAAGGACCTCGAACAGATCACGGCACTGCACGGCATCAAGCCGGCAATCACAGAAAAATTCGATGCGCGCGACACCGACATGACATCCCAGTTGAATAACGCGCGAGCCGCTGGCGTAGATACGCTGCTGGTCTGGGCACAGGCGGCCCCGCTCGGCCATCTGGTGCGCAGCATGGAAAAGCTGAACTACTTCCCCCGGGTGCTCACTACTTGGGCTGCGTCATTCAGCGGCTTCCCGGAAGTGGCCGGCCAGAAGCTTATGGAACTACCAGTATTTCTGACCACCTCCAGCTCGGTGCAGTCCGACGACGCCCGCAGTCTCTTTGACCGTATCGGACCGAAGCTGGCAAACCCTTCCATGTTCTGGGCCGCGACCCAGGCTTATGACACCGTACTGGTCTGGAAGGCAGCGGTCGAACAAGCCGGGACCTTTGAGGGCAAGGCTGTCAAACAGGCCCTGGAATCACTCCAGAAACCGGTGCAAGGTCTGGTCAAGACCTACGACCCACCCTTCACCTCCGACCGGCATGAAGGGCTGCAGGCCCAGGACTATCACTGGTCGCAATGGCGCAGCGGAAAGGTCGTAGACTTCACGGACGATGTGCTCGCGAGCCTCAAGCCCGAAGATTTCAAGAAATAACGCTTTCACGCGCAGGAAATCACGATGCTCATCACCCTTTTGCAAGCGGTCGTTGGCGGCCTGACGATAGGCGCCGTATATGCGCTGATCGCCCTGGGCTTCAGCCTGACCTATGCCACAACCCGCACGCTCAATTTCGCCCAGGGCGACTTTGTGTCTGTCGGTGCCTTCGTAGGCCTGGGCACCGTCGGCCTGATCGCCGGCGCGCTGAACATCGATCCGGCCTCCTACCCCTGGGTCTATGCGCTGGCGGCGCTGGCGGCCACGGTTGCCATGGGCTTGATCGGATGGCCCTTGTATTTGGCCGCGATCCGGCCGTTTGCAGGCAAGCCGGGCATGTCCTGGGTCATGAGCACAATCGGATTCGGGATTGTCATGCAAAGCACGGCCCTGCTGATCTGGGGCCCGGGCACACGCATGCTGGCCGCGCCCTTGGGCGATAATGTCATTCGGCTGGCGGGCGTCGGATTCCGCTCGCAGGAAGTCGTTGTGCTGGTGCTCGCCTTCTTGATTCTGGGTGGATTCGATTATTCCATGCGCCGCACCGGCATGGGGCGATGCATGCGCGCCGTGGCGCTGAACCGCGACGCGGCGGCCTTGATGGGTATCAACGTCACGGCCGCCATGACCCTGTCCTTCGTGGCCAGTTCTGCGCTGGCGGGCCTGAGCGGCGTCCTGATTGCGCCCATCATGTCAGCATCGCTGTTCATGGGATTGCTGGTCGCGCTCAAGGGCTTCTCCGCGGCCATCATCGGCGGCCTCGCCCATCCGCGCGGCTGCATGCTGGGCGGCCTGATCATCGGCGTGGTGGAATCCCTGACAGGATTGTGGAGCTCACAGTCGCGTGAAATCGTGGTGTTCGTGCTGGTCATCGTTGTATTGAGCATCACCCCCAACGGGATGTTCGGCAAGAGCGTGGCGGAGAAGGTATGAATATGCCAAGTTCCCTGCTTCGTCCGACCGCAGCCGTTATTGGCGTTGGAGTTGCCCTGCTTGCGCTGGCTCTCTCGCTCGACAACGACTTCTATTTGCGTATCCTGTTCATGGGTGGGGTGTACTTCCTGTGCGCCACAGGCATGAACGTGCTTGCAGGCTACGCAGGCCAAAAATCGCTTGGGCAAGCCGGGCTGTTTGCCGCAGGCGCCTATTCGGTCGCCCTGTTCACTACGCTCCTGGAGATTCCCGCGGTCTGGGCGCTCGCCGCCTCGCCATTCATCGCTGCCGCGGCCGGCGTCCTCATCGCGCTACCCTCGCTTCGTGTCAAAGGGCCAAGCCTGGCATTGGTCACATTGGCGTTCGGCATTGTCGTCGAGAAGGTCGTTACCGAATGGACGGATCTGTTTGGCGGTGCGCAAGGCGTATATGGCATCGTACCGCTCAGCTATGCGGGCGAACCGTTCACCATGCAGCAATGGGTGCTGCTGGTCATCGTTTTGTGCGTCGTCGCTCACATTGTCACGGCACGTTTGCTGCAGGGCCGCTTTGGGCGAGCCCTGCTGTCATTGCAAACTGACGAGATCGCGGCTGAATGCATGGGAATCGCCGTCTATCGATACAAGACGCTGGCCTTCGTGATCGCCGCCGCCTTCTGCGGCCTGGGCGGGGCACTGATTGCGCAGCAGAATCAGTATTTTAATTCTGATTTCGTTACCTTCCATCTATCCATCTTCATACTCCTTCTGGTGCTGCTGGGCGGGGCGGGTCGTGTCCACGGCCCGCTGGCCGGTGCTATCGTCCTCACCCTGGCCGAGACCTATCTGGCGCAATGGCCTTTTGCGCAGCACTTTGTATATGGCGCACTGCTCCTGTTCGCCTTGTACCTGATGCCGCAAGGCATTGTCGGCCTGTTCGATCGCCTGCCGAAACGCAAGCGCACGCTGCCGGCCATCGAAGAGGACCCGTCGTTCCTGCGCGGGCGCGACTCAGGCAATCAAATAGCGCTGCTCACATTGAAAGGCATCGGCAAGGCCTTCGGAGGCGTAGTCACGGCCAGCGATGTCGATCTGAGCGTGGAATCACGCCGCATCCATGCATTGATAGGGCCGAACGGAGCTGGCAAAAGCACGCTGATCAATATCATCACGGGGGTCATCGCATCGGATGCTGGATCCATCATCCTGGACGGACAGGACATTACACGCGCAAGCCCGCATCATCGGGCAAAGCTGGGCATTGCCCGCACCTTCCAGAACCTTCGACTTTTTGGCAACTTGACCGTAATAGAGAACGTATTGGTTGGTGCCCACACCCGCCTTCCAGGTCGGACAGAAGAACACGCGCTCCGATGCGCCGCGGCGGTGCTGGCGTTCGCCGGGCTGAGCAATCACGCCTATGCACAGGCCCGCAGCCTGCCTTACGGGGTGCAGCGGCGCGTGGAACTCGCCCGTGCCTTGGCCAGCGAACCCACCCTGCTCCTGCTGGATGAGCCAGCCGCAGGCCTGAACCCTCAGGAAACCGCTGAGCTGGGCCGGCTGATACGCAAAATTGGAGACCTGGGCGTTGCCGTGCTGATGGTGGAACACGACATGGGACTGGTCATGGGCATATCGGATCACATCGTCGTGCTTGATCGAGGCGTGGTCATTGCCGATGGAAGTCCCTCCCAGGTCCAGGTCAACCCCCGGGTCATCGAAGCATATCTGGGCACCGACGGGGACATCGAACCGGAGGCCGTTGCATGCTGAGCATTTCAGAATTGGGCGTCGCCTACGGGCCTATCAAAGCGGTCGAACAGGCTACGCTTAAGGTTGGCCACGGAGAGATCGTCGCGCTGATTGGTGCCAACGGAGCAGGCAAGAGTAGTCTGTTGCGTGGCGCGACCGGCCTGGTGCCCACTAGCGGCTCCGTTCATTTCGACGGGCGCGACATCACCCGTGCCACAGCGCCCGAGCGGGTTGCCATGGGCATCGCCATGGCGCCTGAAGGACGCCAGGTCTTCACCGACCAGACCGTACACGAAAATCTGCTGCTGGGCGGTTTTCTGATTCGCAAGGACAAGGATCGCCTTCACGCCAATATCGAACGCTCATTTGAACTGTTTCCACGTCTGCGCGAACGGCGCGAACAGCTCGCGGGCACGCTGAGCGGAGGCGAACAGCAGATGCTGGCCATTGCGCGCGCACTGATGTCCGACCCGCGCATGCTCATCCTCGACGAACCATCGCTGGGACTGGCGCCATTGATTGCCCGCGATATCTTCCGCACTCTGGTGGCCCTGCGCAGCCAAGGCATGACCATTCTGCTGGTGGAGCAAATGGCACTGCAGGCACTGGGCATCGCCGACCGTGCCTACGTGCTGGAAAATGGCCGCATCGTACTGGAAGGCAGCGGGGCGGAACTCCGCCACAACCCCCGCATTTGCGAAGCCTACCTGGGTGGTGCCTACGCCGGCGGTAACGCCGGCACCAAAGAGCATCCTTAATCAAACCCCAAGAATCAGGAAAACGCATGGCAAACCCGACTTACGATTGTTTTATTCAAGGCGAATGGATCCCGGCTCGCGACCAACAAACCCTGGAAGTACGCGACCCCGCCACAGGCGCAC
>JBATWU010000122.1:0-7090 GCA_049672825.1 Pusillimonas sp. | reverse complement strand
GGGCAAAGGGGCCCCCTACCCGGTGCGCAGCAATGATATCCTGGGGCGGTTTGGCGCTGAGCGGCCCGATGGCGGTTTGTGGCGCGGCGTTGTGCTGCGGGCGCCCGAGGGCAGCGCCATCAGGGCGATTGCCGCCGGCCGTGTGGTGTACGCCAATTGGCTCAGTGGGTTCGGCAACATCATGATCGTCGATCATGGCGCCAAATATCTGAGCGTGTATGCGTACAATCAGAGTCTGCTCAAGCGTGTGGGCGATATCGTGGGCGCCGGAGACACCATTGCCACGGTGGGCGCGACGGGCGGACAGGTCGAGTCGGGCCTATACTTTGAAATCCGGCATCAGGGTGTTCCAGTGAATCCCCTGCTTTGGTTAAAGCAGTAATTTCGTTACTATTTAGTAGCGGTGAGCGGTTCGCGCCGATTTATTCGGAATCAGCCCCTGGCTGAAGGCGGCCGCGCATTGAGTTTATTCATATTACTTCGGGAACGTGCATGAGCACTCGCAGGTTAGGCGGTTTGGGTTTGGTGATAGTGGGTGCACTGGGCGGGGTTCTGGTCAGCCTGGGCATCACGGCGGCGGCGCAGCGCGGCGATCCCCTGCCGCTCAAAGAGCTGCAGCAGTTCGCCAACGTATTTGCGGCCATTAAAAGCAGCTATGTGGAATCCGTCACCGACGAAAAACTGGTGAACGATGCCATCAAAGGTCTGTTCAGCGACCTCGATCCGCATTCCGCCTATCTGGACGCCGAGGCGTTCAAAGAGATGGAAGCCATCACGCAGGGCGGTTTCGGGGGCCTGGGCATTGAAATCGGCAGCGAAGATGGCATGCCCAAGGTTATTTCCCCCATCGAAGACACGCCCGCGGCGCGGGCCGGCATTATGGCCGGCGACCTGATCACGCATATCGATGGCAAGCCTACCAAGGGCATGGCGCTCAATGAAGCCATCAAGCTCATGCGCGGCGAGCCAAAAACCTCCATCGTGCTGACCATCAAGCGTCAAGATAACGACAAGCCCATTGTGGTCACCATCGTGCGCGATCTGATCAAAGTGCGCAGCGTGCGCAGCAAGATGCTGGACAACAATGTTGCCTATGTCCGCATTGCGCAGTTCCAGGAGCGCACCGTCGAAGACCTGGGCCGGCAGCTCAAGTCGCTGGGCGCCGAGCGCGCGCCCAAGGCGCTCATCCTTGACTTGCGCAACGACCCGGGCGGCCTGCTCGACGGCGCCATCGGCGTGTCGTCGGCCTTCCTCAAGCCCGACGTGCTGGTGGTGTCCACCAAGGGCCGTATCCCCTCGTCCAACCGCGAGTACTTCTCCAAGCCGGCCGGCTACATGCATGGCTACTTGAATGGCGATGACAGCGGTGATGCGTCCAAGGTCGCCGCCTGGGCCAAGACGGTGCCCATGGTGGTCCTGGTGAACGTGGGCTCGGCGTCGGCATCGGAAATCGTGGCCGGGGCGCTGCAGGATCACGGGCGCGCCAAGGTCCTGGGCAACCGTACCTTCGGCAAAGGCTCGGTGCAAAGCGTATTGCCGCTCAGCGAAGATACCGGTATCAAGCTGACCACGGCGCGCTATTACACACCCAAGGGCCGCTCCATACAGGTTACGGGGGTCGAACCCGACATCCTGGTCGATGACACGGCGCAGGGCAATCTGTTCCGTCTGCCCCGAGAGGTCGATCTGCAGCGCCATCTGATAAACGGCAATATTGTCGAGGTCGACGAAGAAAAGTCGGAAGAAGACGAGCGCAAGACCGAGCCCAAGATGTTCGAGTTCGGCGGCGACGACGATTATCAATTGAAGCAGGCGATCAACCTCCTGGAAGGCCGCCCGGTCAAAAAAAGCGACCCCAGCGTGGTGGCCAAGGCGGACCAGCCTGAAACCACCGACGGCAAGGCGCCGGCTGCGGAAAAAAAAAGTCCAGTGAATCCCGCTGAGCCCGTCATTGAGCGTTTCAGAATTACTCCGCAAGGCGTGGTGCCGGCATCGCAATGAACGATGAACAGCTGCTGCGCTATGCCCGGCATATTCTGCTGGACGAGTTTGGCGTGGAAGGCCAGGAGCGTTTGCAGGCCGCGCGGGTGTTGATTGTGGGCGCCGGGGGGCTGGGTTCGCCGGCGGCTTGCTACTTGGCCGCGTCGGGCGTCGGCCATCTGGTGCTGGCTGATGACGATGAGGTCGAGCTGAGCAATCTGCAGCGGCAAATCCTGCATACCACCGACCGTATCGGCTGGCCCAAGGCCGAGTCAGGCAAGCGCATGCTGGAAGCGTTGAATCCCGAGATCCGCATCCAGGCATTGGTCAGGCGGCTGCATGACGAGGCGCTGTACGAGCAGGTCGGCCTGGCCGATGTCGTTCTGGATTGCTGCGATAATTTCGCCACCCGCCATGCCGTCAATCGCGCCTGTGTCAAATATCGCAAACCCCTGGTGTCGGGCGCGGCAATACGGTTTGCAGGCCAGATCAGCGTGTTCGACCTGCGCCGCGACGACGCTCCCTGCTATCACTGCCTGTTTCCCGAGGCCGATGATGTCGAAGAGTTGCGCTGCGCCACGACCGGTGTGCTGGCGCCGCTGGTGGGCATCGTAGGCAGCACGCAGGCGGCTGAAGCCATCAAGGTGCTGACCGGCATCGGCGAGCCCGTAGTGGGGCGCATGCTGTGCCTGGACGCCCTGTCCATGCAGTGGCAAACCTTGCGTTTCAAGCGCGATCCGGCCTGCCTGGTATGCGCGGGGCGCGACGCCCGGCAAGCAACTGGCCTACCGAGTTGACCCGCAGATCGACGTAGTGGCTGCGGCCGCGGTGCGGCGATGAAAAAGGGGTACCCGGATGAAACACATGCACGGTGCCCATGCCGGCGCGGCGGGCGCTTTTCAGGTTGCGCAGCGTGTCTTCCACCAAAACCACCTGGTGCGCCGGCACGCCCAGACGGGCCAGCACTTGGCGCATCAGCGCAAAAGATGGCTTGGGGCGCATCTGACCCTGTATGGTCATCTGGTCGATGGCCCACAGGCATTCGAAATGATGCAGGATGCCCAGGGTCTTGAGGACTTCGCGGGCATAGCCCAGCGGCGCATTGGTCAGGAGAATCTTGCGTCCCTTCAGCAGCCTGAGCTTGCGGCCCAGGCCATATTCGGCGCGTACCAGCGGCGCGATCTGGAAATTATGGCTCAGGGCCAGAAAGGCGCTTGCATCGATGCCGTGGTGGCGCACCATGCCTATCACCGTCGCGCCATATCGCTGCCAATAGGATTTGCGCAAGGCGTCGGCCGCATCGGCCTGAAGCGCAAGCGTCGAAGCCACGGCATGGGCCATGGCCCCGTCTATGGCCTGGAAAATACCTTTGGAGCAGTCGTGCAGGGTGTTGTCGAGGTCGAACAGCCACACGGTTTGCCGCGCCTGGGCGCGGCTGCCCGGCCGTCGTGGGTAGCGCGGCGCCAGGGCACAGTGGGGTGGCATTCAGTGTGAGCTGATCATGGTGCCCACACCCTGGTCGGTCAGGATTTCGAGCAGCAGGCAGTGGGGAACGCGGCCGTCCACGATATGCACCGAGGTCACGCCATTGCGCGCCGCATCGAGCGCCGACGAAATCTTGGGCAGCATGCCGCCCGAGATCGTGCCGTCTTTGAACAGCTCATCGATGGTTTGCGCGGACAGGCTGCGCAAAAGCTCGCCGTTCTTGTCCAGAACGCCGGGGGTGTTGGTCATCATGACAAGTTTTTCGGCTCCCAGGACCTCGGCCATCTTGCCGGCGACCACGTCGGCGTTGATATTGTAGGCCCGGCCGTCTTCGCCATAGCCTATGGATGAAATCACCGGGATGAACTGATCGTCTTGAAGCGCCTTGACCACGGCCGGCTCGATGCGGGTGATATCGCCCACATAGCCGATATCGAGCCATTGTCCGGGGTTATCGTTGTCGGCAAGCATTTTCTTGCGGGTCTGGATCAGGCAGCCGTCTTTGCCGGTCAGGCCCACCGCCTTGCCGCCGGCCTCGTTGATCATCATGACGATGTCCTGCTGCACTTGGCCGCCCAGCACCCATTCCACGACTTCCATGGTTTCAGCATCGGTGATGCGCATGCCCTGTACGAACGAGCCCTCTTTCCCGATGCGCTTCAGGGCGGCATTGATTTGCGGTCCGCCGCCGTGGACGACGACGGGATTGAGGCCGACCAGCTTGAGCAGCACCACATCGTGGGCGAAGCTGCGCTGCAACTGTTCTTCGGTCATGGCGTTGCCGCCGTACTTGATGACGACGGTCTTGCCGTGGAAGCGTCGAATGTAGGGCAGGGCTTCCGCCAGCACATCGGCCTTCACGGTTGAAGAGTAGCTGGCGGGCAAGTCGGTGGAAGTGGTCATGTTAAGTTAACAGGCCCTAGCTGGCCAATGCCTTGTTGACGGTGCTGAGGAAGTCTGCCTTGTCGTAGTTGCCAAGGTAGCGCTTGATGATATGGCCCTGCTTGTCGATAAGGAAAGCGGTGGGCGTGAGTTTGACATCGCCGAAGGCCCTGGCGATTTCGCCCTGGGCGTCGATGGCCACGGTAAAGGGCAGTTGGCGTGTTTCGGCGTAGTTCTTCACGTAGTTGGCGGGGTCGTACTGCATGGCCACGGCGATGGTGTCGAAACCCTTGGGCGACAGTTCGTTGTAGTGCTTGATGTTGTCGGGCATTTGCGCAATGCAGGTTACGCAGCTGGTGGCCCAGAACTTGACCAGTACGACTTTGCCACGCAGGTCTTGCGTGGTGATCTTTTCGCCGGTCAGCGAAGTGAAGGTGACATCGGGTGCTGTTTTGGCTGATCCGGAGAACTGCCAGATGCCCACTCCGGCCAGGGCAAGTACGGCAACGATGCCGATAAGCGCTTTTTTCATTGGACAGGCATTGCTTCTACGTTGTTTGAGGAATCGGGGGTATTGCCTGAGCTGGTGCTGGCGGCATCGTCGATGGGCGCGGGAGGCGCGTCGGCTGCAACGCTTTCGGGCGAGACGATTTCGAACAATTTTACTACTTTGTTGATGCCGGTTACGCTGGCGGCGGCCTTGGCTGCCCGCTGGCCTTCAGCGTCGGTGACCTTGCCCAGCATATAGACGATACCACGCTCGGTTGTGACCACGATGGTGCGGCTGGGGACTTCTTTGGTGTTGATCAGGGCGGTGCGAACCTTGGAACTAAGCCAGGTGTCGTTGGTGCGCACGCTGACGGTGGTGACATCGCCAACCCGGAGCTGGTTGACGACTTTCCGTACCTTTTCGACCCCTTTTGCGGCCTCTTCGGCTTTTTGCTTGTCTTGTTCGGTGGGGACGTCGCCGGTGAGCAGCAGCAGGCCGGCGTACGAGGTGGCCTTGACCCTGGCCTTGTCTTCCTCGAACAGTTTGCGCATTTCGGCCGAGGCCTTCATTTCAATGGCCTGGTCTTCGACCTGCTCGCCCGCTGTGCGGCGGTCGGTGGCTACAACGGCGGTGGTGGCCGCTGCGCCGCCCACGACCAGGGCGCCGCAGCCGGCCAGCGTGGTCAGGCCGGCCAGGGCGAGGCTGGCCAGAAAGAGTCGTTGAGTGTGTTTCCGTGTAGACATTAGAGAGTGTCTCCGAGTAGTAAGGCATCGATGCCGTCGCACAGAGCGTGCAGCAGCACGATGTGCACTTCCTGGATGCGCATGGTTCGGTCGTGGGGCACGCACAGGTGGATATCGGTGTTGGACAGGATTCCGGTGATCTGGCCGCCGCCCTTGCCCGTCAGTGCAATGACGGACATTTCGCGGTCGTGGGCCGCTTCGATAGACCGGATAACATTGGGAGAGTTCCCGCTGGTGGAAATGGCCACCAGGACGTCGCCGGGCTGGCCCAGGGCGGTGACCTGCCGCTCGAAGATGGCATCGAAACCGTAATC
Organism: Pusillimonas sp.; assembly: GCA_049672825.1. GTDB lineage: Bacteria > Pseudomonadota > Gammaproteobacteria > Burkholderiales > Burkholderiaceae_B > Pusillimonas_C > Pusillimonas_C harenae_A. The sequence goes on along the minus strand of JBATWU010000122.1, from coordinate 1,196 downwards.
GTTGCCCACGGCCGTCAGAATGGAGGTGTCGGTATTCAGGGCGACACCCGCCAGCGGCAGGCGGTCGCGCTCGAAGCGCCCCACGAGTTCGGCAATGAAATGCTGGGCATCGGCGGCCGAACCGCCATTGCCACAGGCAAGAATCTTGCCATTGTTGGCCAGGGCGCCGAACAGCAGATCGACAGCCGTCGACAATGGCTGGGCCAGCTCGCGGGAGCTGGCTTTGAAGGTATCTATCGCATCATCGAAGTGCGACGTCATGAGAGATGTCATGTCCATGCTGCGCATTATCTCATGACCGATATAAAAAAATAGCAGCAAACCATTACAGCGTGTACTGCCGCCGGCGCTCAGGCGTCGAAGGCGCCGCGTATCCAGTCCAGGCCGGCGGGTTCGACGCTGACGACGTCGAAGCGGCAGGCGGGTGGATTGCCCTGGAAATGGCGCCTGATCAGACGCGGCAGGAAGAACTGCGCCGTTCTGACCAGGCGCCGCTGCTTGTTGAGGTTTACACTGGCGGCAGCCCCGCCATATTGACGGGAGCGCCGATGGCGCACCTCGATGAATGCCAGGGTGCCGTGGTCGTTCGCCACCAGGTCGATTTCGCCGGTCTTGCTGCGCAGATTCCGTTCCAGCATGACCAGGCCCCGGGCTTGCAAATACTGGCTGGCTCGCTCCTCGGCATCCAGGCCCGCTTTCTGGGTGGGTGACTGCAGGGCATCTATGGCGCGGGCCGGTTGCCGCTTGCCGCCGGCGGCCTTGCGGCGCCGGGCCTGCGCGGCTTTTTTCTGTGCGGCGCGGGCCAGTTCGTACAGCAGTGTTTCGGCTTTCATGATGTACCCATGTCTATAAGGTCTATTTTTTCCAAGTATGAGCGAAATCCCCGATTTTTCAGACTCCATGGCGACATGGAAACGTCTCACCGAGCGTGTTGACGGACAGAACTGGCCGACGGCAAGCCTGTATGTGGTCGCCACGCCCATTGGGAATCTGGGCGACTTGAGTTTGCGCGCCTGGCAGACGCTGGCGCGCTGCGACGTGATTGCCGCGGAAGATACGCGTGCCAGCCGGGCCTTGCTGGACGCCTGGGGCGTGGCGACGCCCCTGATGGCTGCGCATAGGCATAATGAAGCCGCCGCGGCGCAGGCGATTATTGGCCGGCTGGCGGCCGGCGAGCGTGTGGCGCTGGTCTCCGA